>CAZYMH010000017.1:0-1059 GCA_964648105.1 uncultured Candidatus Saccharibacteria bacterium | reverse complement strand
AAGATTCCCACAGTCACAATCATTTCAACAAGCGTGAACCCGCGGGAAGAGTGTGTAGCTTGTAGCTTGTAGCTTGTAGGATTGATTCGGTTCATACTTCTTGATTCTTGACTCATACTTCTTACTTCATGCTTCTTGATTCACACTCCACGTTCTACTGTTATGAGAAAAGTGCAAGGAATGTGGTCAGGTCGTATGAACAGAAAAGGGTGATGACAAAACCGATGAAGAGAAACGGCGCAAAAGGAATTTCGCTCTTGAGCGTCAGCCGGTTCGCCTGCGAAAGTCCGCCGATTGCACCTGCGAACAGTACGAGCAGGCTGTAGAGCGCCCCAATCCAGAACGCAAGCAGAAATGCTACTGCAGACGCCGAGAGCCCGAGAATCCATCCCAAACCAAGTGCGAGTTTTGCATCCCCGAAGCCCATCCATCGGCCGCCCGAGAGCGCCCACAAAAGCGCGAACGGAAGTGCGAGTGCCGGTCCGGCAATAAGGTCGCTCCAGAGCGCCGTGTCGTTCGGAATAAATACGTGGAAGAAAAAGGCATAGAGGAGCGAGAGTCCCGCAAATATGTAGACAAAATCATTCGGGATGATTTTGTGACGGACATCGTACACCACGATCACAATAAGAAACGCCATGAGCGTCGCAAGATGCAGTGCACCGGGGATAAACACGGCAGCTTCGCCCCATGCGTTGAGCGCAAATGCGAGCACACCTGTAAAAAGCGCTCCTGTCCCGAGCTCAACGAGCGGATACTGCCACGAGATACGGCTGCCGCATCCGCGGCATTTTCCGCCCTGCAATGCAAAACTTACGACCGGAATGAGTTCATACCAGCGGAGTGTTTTTCCGCACGACGGGCAGATGGAACGCCCGCCCAGAGAGCGCCCCGTCTGATAGCGCAGAATAACGACATTCAAAAAACTCCCGATGACCGTGCCGAAGACAAAAACAAGTGTGTATGCAAGAGGTGCGCTGAACATACACACAGTATATCGTGTCGTGCGGAGAACACTACAAGGTTTTTCAACAGCGCCCGCCAAAACAAAAACCCCGC
>CAZYMH010000016.1:0-1253 GCA_964648105.1 uncultured Candidatus Saccharibacteria bacterium | reverse complement strand
GTCTATTTCGCGCCGCAATTCGTGGACGCGCACTGGCTAAGCCGCCGCCGATCCCGATGGACCCGCCGAAGGCCGATAGCCCGGCCTGGTATCACGGCATGGACCTTGGTCTAAGGAATTGAACCAACGCCCCGGATCGGCTAACGCCGGCCCGGAGGCTTTCGCGGCCGCCCGCCCTTGTCGTTCACCTTGCGATACTCCCGAAGCTCGCCCAGGCTCACCAGCCGATCACGGCCATAGCCCGCGACCTTCCCACGCGCAACCAATGACCACACCATCTGCCGGGAAATCCCCAGCACGGCCGCCGCTTCCGTCTGCGAAACCAAATCATCAGGCTTGACCATATCGCCCAAAATATCATATTGACAACGCCCCGTAAATACCTATTTACAGCAATCTTTTGTAATACCGGATAAGCACGAAAAAAAATTTGATATTGACACCAAAAAACCTATTGACAAGCCCGCCAGATGCCGATATGATGCTTTAAGAACGCGGCGAACGTCGCCGCAAACACGGCAACGACTAATAGGGAGTCGAAACCATGACGGCGAAGGAAATGCAACAGGAAGCACTTGCACGGGCGAAGTCTGGAACCAGCACCCGGACCGAAATGGAAATTATCGTAGGGTTTGCCGCCCGTGGCATCGATGCAACGCCCCGCGTCGACACGTTCACATACAACGCTTGGAAAGCACTCGGCCGCCAGGTCCGCCGAGGCGAAAAAGGCGTCAAGGTGATGACTTGGATACCCATCAGCGACAAAAAGACCGAGGAGCAGAAGCGCGACGGCAAGACGCCGGCCCGCCGGCTCCGCCCCAAGACCGCAACCGTATTCCACAAGTCACAGACCGAACCCGCCAGCTAAAGCACCCCCCGCGCGCCCTGACCGGCTCGCGGGAACTTGTATCGCTAACCCCTAAGGAGACCGGATCATGAGAATTGAAACCGATAGCGACATCGCCAAGCGAATCCGTTTAGAGCGTCAATGCCTAAGCGTGGATGGCGACCCGTGGAAGATTGACAATCTTTGCTCGGTGTGGAACTGGGCCACATCGCCATCCATCGCCCGAAGCGACAGGGCGCACCGGGTCTGCCGACACCTGGCCCGCCAGATTCGCGCCAAGCTCGACGGACTGGGTAACTTCCACGAAACCGAGTCAGGGCGTCTAGTGCCCGGCTATTACCAGATAGCCCACTAACCCCACCCCCAACAAAAGGAAACCACCATGCCCACCCTACACCCAACAAAC
>CAZYMH010000015.1:0-1309 GCA_964648105.1 uncultured Candidatus Saccharibacteria bacterium | reverse complement strand
TGGCGAGGTCTGCAAAACCTTCGATTCGCGGGTTCAAATCCCGCCCGCGCCTCAAAACATATTATACGGAAAGATAGGTAAAACTACATATTAGTAACCGAATCATATTCAAAAATATTTGTCTTGTCTGCATCCTTTATAACATCCCAAGTCTCCATTACTTTATTAACCAAATCATTATTTAGATTTTCTATCTCATCAAAAAATCTTAATGTAATCTTCACTACGGCTGTAAAAATGAATAATAAACTCATGTCAATATAATTTTTTGAAGAGTTTTCTAATAAAATATGAGACGAATGGTCAAATATACTAGTTGGAGAAAAGTGATTTGTTCTACATCCTAATATATAAATAAGTCCAAGAGTTGAATAACCTGATTCGTCTAATTTATTATTTTTCAATAGTTCATCTATCATTCCTTCTACACCAACACCAAAAGGACTATTAGTTACCCCATCTTCATTTCTTTTATCTTTGAATTTATTTTTAACTTTTTGAAACTCTTCGTTAGTAAATTTAACTACATCATCAGGTTCATGAGCACCCATTTTTTGGAGGAGATTTAAATCTCTCATTCTTTCCACTGCCTTATAAAGTTTAAATTTATTAGATTGTTTTGTTTTATTTTTTAGTTCCATAAATTCCAAAGAAATTAAGTCTTCAACTACTTTTCTTGATAAGTCCATACAACTATCGCCGTATAAAATATGTTCTATTTCTGGTCTTTCTGACAAAAACAATACAGTTCTTAATGTTAAATAGTCTCTCCTTAGTGCCCCTTCAATTATGGGTCCAAAAGACACATCTTTATATCTGTTTGGGCCTAAAATAATTGGGTGTATGTTGTCTACAAAAATTTCAGTTTGTTCTTGAAGTTTTTTTAAGTTCATAGTTCAAATTATATATGTTTACCAATCCTTCCGATTTTCTTATTAATTTCAAAGCAGGTGAGTATCAGGTTATATTTTTCCTGTATAACTTCTTGGTTATGTCGTCCGTCTCTCAATTTGAGCAATTCAGTGACTACTCCGAACAAATATCTGTTTTAAATACTGCTGAATAACTGGAACAAACAAATGGACGTACTTTCTCAATCGCTGAGTAGAACCTCTCCTCGCCAAAGATAGTTGGCAGAGAAAGAAGTGTCATAAATAAAATTAAGCTTCCTGATGGAAGACCTATGATGAGGAGTAACATGCTTTTTTTGTCTGTTTGCAATTCTTGTCTACGGTAATCTGAATCGACAATCAGCCGAAGTAATATTTTCAAAATTCCCATGAGACTAGTATATCAACTGGTATACTAC
>CAZYMH010000014.1:0-1434 GCA_964648105.1 uncultured Candidatus Saccharibacteria bacterium | reverse complement strand
GAACATTCAAATACTCCCCTGTTTGTGATCTTCCGAATCGTCCTGTGCCTTTGGTTTCGGTTGCAGCCCCTGGAGTGTAGTTGACCACGAAATACGGATCATTAGCACCCTCAACAGATGACAACACGTACCACGCATCGTCAGTAATTGATGCTGTCGGACTCAAGAATATGGCAAAGTTAGCACATCCACCGTTTAGGTGCGTTCTCAGTCCGGTCGTGTCAATCGGTATCGCTTTCCATCCCGTGCCGCTAAAAGCCACAGTTCCTATCGCAATGTCAGACGTCTTGTCGTCACCCGTGCCGGATGAACGATTACAAACGCTTCCATCGTCCTGCGCACCGGATGCACCCCATAATGAGTCGGTAACGCCGTTCTCATACCACGCCGCCCAATGTAGCTTACCTGTCGCCGTAGCTCCACCCGTGCCAGTTCCGATATTGATAGGCTTCATCGCTGCCCCTGCGACGACGTTTATCGTCCCTTCGGAATTGTCTGAGTAATTTGCGTTTAGATATACATAGAGCGAACAGTTATCTAAGTCAGCAGTCGATGTAATCGTCGAGACATCGAACGTCATTACTGGATAAGCATACTGCGTCACCGCATTTGTTGCTTTAGCCAGCAACGTATCGCATCCGCCAAAATCGGCATATTCGACCTCATGGAAGTAGACAGTAATAATCGGTCGATTTCCAGAAGTAGCATTGTCATCTGAACCAATCGACGCCGCAACCGTAACGTTGCTTCCACCATCATAGTTCGATGCGCCGATTCTAAGTACAAAGCCGACATTGTTAAGCGTGTCGGTGATATTTGCGCCCGGAATTTTGAACGACATTGACGTTGAGGCGTTTGTTAAGGTCGCCGACGAGTCGAGAAATGGCGAATGTATGTCGCTGGACGTGTTGTTTGCGCCCGGAGAACTCCAGTTACCGAGAGCTTTGTAAATTTCCCACGTCGCTTCAGACTCAACGAAATCTCGCGTCGAGCGCAATTCGTATAGTTCAACAGCCATATAGTCGCCAGATGTTAGTGCTGTCGTAATAGTTACGACGACACGCGCTGAGTCCCAGACAAGTTGTTTGCCTGTTGTTTGATACGCCCGCATCGAATCGTCGAGCGTCGCCCATCTCAGCAACCACCTATCTTCGGCAGTGTTGAAGTAGCCAATTCGGCCAGTCGTTCCCGTACCGGCGTTAGTCGTTGTCGCTGAACCGTTGATTCGTGTCATCGCATCAGTTGACGCCATTCGGATAGCGAACGAACCAGCCGTAGATGCAACATTGCGCTGATCGTAAAGGTAAGTATCTGCCGTCGCATTGACCTGTAATCGAGCCGCATACAACTCGCCATTAAGAATCAAACTTGCAAGTAACAGCCAGCGCATCATAGACGAGTCCTCGAATAGACCGCCCGAATCCTGCCGACTTG
>CAZYMH010000013.1:0-1938 GCA_964648105.1 uncultured Candidatus Saccharibacteria bacterium | reverse complement strand
CTGTAGTCGGAGCAACAAGCAGTGAAAATTCTGCTGCTTCGGTGAAGTAAAACAACGTACCGTAGTACGTATTGGCAGTCCTATATGCCCACATCTCGATTGTGAAATCTTCCGTACCAAAATCGAGGTCCATGTGGTCTGTGATGACCACACCATTTGCTGTGCTTGTGCCCGCGTTGGCGACGGAGAACGAAGCCGTATCGAATTTCTTTTCTGTCGTTGAAACTGCCGCGCTACCGGCCAGGGTGACTGTCTTTGGCTGGTAGCAAGACGAGTCGTCTGTGTCTTCGGCGTGCAGGGAGAGGACTGTTCGCGGATACCCAACTGATGTCGCAACGCCTATTTCTGCGTTTGGCACTGACACTGATTGTCTTATAGCTACATACACACCAACACCATCTGCCGCAATCCAGTTTGCTCCGTTTATGCTAGACAGGTTATTTTCCTCTCCAACTAGCGACCACGAAACACCATCCTCTGACCATGCGACGTAGTTGGCATTCACAGCAGTAACAAACCAAATGCCATTGCTGTATATGATGGCAGACCAATCACTCGCTGCAGGCAGTGTGCCCAACGTCCAAGTTATGCCATCAGTTGAATAATGGTATGTCGAATGCGCTGATGAATTGCCCACAGCAATAAATTTTCCATTGCCGTAAGCTACTTGTTTTTTTTGCGCCCACCCCGAAGCTGTAGCTTGTGTCCACGTTGTAAGATTGCTTGAATAGCATGCGCCGCTGGCTCCAATAAGCACATACACGCCACCGCCATATGCGCCGCCTATACTGGCATATCCAGAGCCGGGTGTAGTGCCTCCAGCGAAATACGTGATTCCATCTGCGGTATACTGTGTTGTATTACTTGATCCGTGTCCAAGAAAAAAGTAACCGTTGCCATATGCAGGAATCATTGTTGCGGCAAATGATGTCTTTGTGCGAGACACCCACGTATCGCCATCAAGCGAAGTAGCCGCTTGTATAGCATTAATGTCCGCAAAAAATATGCCGTTGCCAAAAGCAACGCGCATAGCGTAGCCACTGCTAGATATTACTGTAGTGCTAATTGTCCAGTTTTTGCCATCAGAAGAAAATTGCGCAGTTGCATTTCCGCTCGTTATATCGCCAACAACAAAAACGCCGTTACCATAACATAAAGATGCATGTGCCCCTACTGTTTGTATCAAATTAGAGGGTGTCCACAGCCTGCGAGACGGTATATCTGGCGACGGTATTGTTTCCAACGCATCAGGAAACGCCGCTGTCGGGATGTTGAAATTGCCGGTGTAGCGGGCTACTCCTTTTGTAATACGGAGGTCGTCTATCTCACCACATAGCGCATCAATAAAGCTTCTACGCGAATTGCCCACATGAACTGTTGTTGCCGCTGAAGGCCGCAAATAAGCATTTGTCGCTGTAATTGCTTGTATGCCATCAATAAAAAGACGGTATGTCGATCCCTGCCTAGTAAGGGCAACGTGCTGGTAAGTGCCAATAGAACACGGTATCGCACTTGAAATACCTGTAGTTGTGGACAGCGCTGTTGGATACGAAAAAGACCACACATCCCCCGATTCGTTTATAGATATCTGCAAGTAGGTGGAGTCGTCAGACTCACGCGCCAATCGACAGAGGTATCTGGGTCTGTTGTTATTAGTGGCATTATTCTTTACCCACCCTTCGATTGTGAAGTCCCCTCCATCCAGCCAAAAATCAGTTGTAGCAGTAACAAGATACACAACATTCGACCCTCCGCCTGTAACGGCAGTACCCCCAATGTCAACAGCATCTGCAAACTTACCGCTAGCCGTAAAGGTTGTGCCATCTGCGGAAAACGCGTGGCCTTTTTCATCTACAAGATCGTTGTCAAAATGCAGCATCAATACCACGTTCGCCCAATACGGGTCGTTTGTGGGACCGCACGAGTAGTACGGATCAG
>CAZYMH010000012.1:0-2398 GCA_964648105.1 uncultured Candidatus Saccharibacteria bacterium | reverse complement strand
TATGCGGGTGGCGGAAATGTATTGTTGGATTCAGATGGTATGGCTTTGCAATCAGCAATAGGAAGCTATCAAAATTCCTCGGCTTTGCTTTGGTACAGGACATTGAGCAGCAAAAGCAATCTTATGTGTAGCATCGCCACGTGGGATACCGCAGATTATTCATTTCTTGATTTTGAGATTTTTGGGCCGCTTGGCACTGCACCCAGAATGAGATTCTATATTGACTCTACATCAATGTTAGAGCTAAATTCGAGTGGAGTCGGCATAAATGGTGCATGCCAAATGACTTCCTATTTGGAAATGCGAGAGATGACGGCACCGAGTGCGCCAGCGTCCAATAAAGCATACCTATATCTCGACGACAACGGTAGCGGGAAAACCCGGCTGATGGTGCGTTTCAGTTCCGGCAGTGCGGTTCAGTTGGCGATCCAGCCGTAGGAGGCGCGCCGTGACAGTCTTTCAGAATTCGCTCGGCGTGTGGGTGCTGCACGACGGGACAAGCTATCGATATTTTCAATCAGAGCAGGAGGCAAAAGTTGCAATGGCAGTATCAGCAGTGAGTGAACAGCCGCTAGAAGTCGAATTCGTGCAGCGAATCGTCGGGGAGTTCTTGCCCGGCTTGCGCACGCTCTATCTGGCGATGGTGGCAATGCAAGTGCAATGGCAAGATGAGGAATTTCAGGCGGCGTTGGCGGAAGCGGCGCTGAGCGAGACGCCGCTGGCGGGATACTCGGCGGCGACGTGGCAAAAGTGGGGAACGGCGCTGCTCTTGTTGCAGGCGTTCCTGGAAGCTGAGCAGGCGGCGCTAGGCGGGGAGACGATGCGCACGGTGCTGATGCGTCGCTATGTGGCGGTGGCGCAATGAGCGACGTACAGCGGATTGAGTGCCCGGTGCGGCTGGTCGAGCGGCTCAAGCCGGTACAGGAGCAGATCGACAAGTTGGCCGGGGAAGTGCAGGCGGCGCTGTTTGGCGCACGGCTGGCGCTGGGCGTGCCGGATGGTTGGGTATGGGATGGCTCAGGATGGATTGAATCAACGGAGGTCGAACAACATGAGTAAGCAAATCAACGTGCCCGGTGTGGCGTGGTGGGTCTTAGCTCTCACGCTGATTCCAGTGCTGCAAACGTGGCTTGCGCAGACGTTTCCCGGCAGCGTGTACCAGTGGGCGCCGCTTGCCGTCGCCGTGCTCGGTGCGCTTGCCAAGTGGGTGCAATGGGTGCTGACGCAAAACAAGGTCAAGACGGATGCACTGCCGGAGGGTGTCGCCGCCGCACCATTGCCAGAGGATGCGCAGCGTAAGCGGATGTCCGTCACGTGGTTTTTGCTAGGCTGAACAGGCTGACGGTATTCGACATAACTTTTTTGCGATGGCGAAAATAGAGCCGGTATCCGTTTAGTGAATACCGGCTTGTGTGCGTTATGCCTGTCTTGCGGCTGAATTAGATTGCTTCGTCGTCGAACTTCCCATCCCGCCAGTCCTCCGCATCCTCTGCGGAGTATGGGCGGATGCTCTGCCATTCACCTGCCGCAATCTTGCGCTCACGGAAAGCGATGTAGCCGATCCACCACCCCGCCCACGCTTCGGCGTCGATGACCGTCACGCCGCCGATCTGCTTGGCGTAGCCAGTCGCCAGCAAGACCGGGGCGATTGATTGGCTGAATAGTTGGCGGCTGATGGGCTTCTGAAGGCGCTTGTTCAGCGCCTCCAGTGCCTCGACGGTGCCGATGATGTTCATGGCGCTACCACTTTGTAATGGTATAGCCGTGCGCCGCTGCCAAGTTGCGCAGCGTCTCGGTGTCCGCAGGGCACCCGCTCCACTTCCCGTGGAAACGGTGTTCCTGCAAAGGATAGAGATACTCCACGCCCTCCCAATCGTGAGCGGCTACCATCGCCAGAAACGTGGTACTGTACCGCTTTCCGTTGCGCAGCATCTTCTCCGTAACGGAAATGTCATTTTCCATACTCATTGTGTTTTCCTTCGTCTCGGCTAATAGTTGTTGCTCTGCGCAGTAAGGGATGCCCTTTGCGCTAACCCTGACATCGTACCAGCCGCTCGCTGAATGCAAGCCCGCATTGCTGCTCATTCGGCTGTTGCGCTTAACCTCAACTTTCACCCGCCCTTCGGTCTCGTCAATCTCCTCGACGGTTCCTATTACATTTGAGCCACGCTTGACATAGACTGTGATGCTGTCCCCTACATTGATTTCAACATTGTTGATTTTCACGTTCGTTCCTTTCGTGTTAGCTATTGCTTTGTGCCTATAGCTTATTCTAGCATGGATATTGTCACATGTCAATAGGTTTTTCAACGAGTTTCCAAAACTCGTTGCGCCAATCAAAAAAGCGGCGGCGCGGTGATGGCTTTTGTTTTCCTATCTCCATTATATCACACATCTA
>CAZYMH010000011.1:0-2742 GCA_964648105.1 uncultured Candidatus Saccharibacteria bacterium | reverse complement strand
GTTATTGATTTTGTGATGGTTGTCATTTGGTTCTGTTGCGCATATTTATGAGTTAGCCGTAATAAGCTAACCGATATTGCTCAATAATATCATCATTCTCTGAAAAAGGTAATGAAATTGGGACAGGGTGGTCAAAATCAAAAAAACTTTCCTTGCCACATTTGCTGCACTTATAATGAACAACATTCCTGTTACATACGTACACATCCCTGACAAATGATAAGTTTTTTTGACCATCATCATCACCCACCATTTCATTACCGCATTTACACCATACCCAAGTCCGTTGATTTTTGTTCCGAATCCGCTTACTACGGCTAACAAGGTATTTGTGCCATGCCTGCTTTAGTGCTTTAATTAAACTTTTCATCTTTATTATACTTTTTGTTGTTAAAAAATCTTTTGTGCTTCAATTACGGCACGGACACAAATACCCGAACCGTTATAGGAAAGCTGCTACATTTCGTTTCCATTTGACAGTTCCGTTTGAAAATTATTAAAAACAGCCCCACGCTCTTTTGCTGCTTGGGCAGCAATTAGGTTTAGAGAGTTCATAATTTCATAAGCAACTTGTGGAACTATGGCGTTTCCGAGTGCTTTAATTCTGTCCACCCTGTCGGGTATCCCATTGTCCATTCCACAAATCGGGGGTTCAGTTGCCCATTCCTGCCATATATCCCGTGTAGCACTTCCCCGTAATTGCTCTTTCCTCTGTCCGTTTTCGCACATCTGCTGTCCTGTGCTTTCGGTGTTGGAAGTAATCGGTTCGCTATAAACCCGCTCATTATTTCCTGTGCCAAACTCCCCGAATCCCCGAATTTCGGATTTGCTTTCCCACTCTTTACTGTGGCATCGAAAGCTGTTGGTGTTTTCATCAGGTTCAATCGTTTCTTGTTGGCTTTCCTGCTGTTGCTTCCACCATCCATTCCACCAGTTGTCGGTGTAGGCAATAATCCACACTCTGTCTCGTCTATGAGGGGCGTTGATGGCACAAGCTGGAATAATAAACGCCTCTGTTTTGTAGCCTTCACCCTCCAAGTCAGAAAGCACCGTGTCGAGTGCCAAGTCAACGATTCCAGCAACGTTTTCGCCAATAACGATTTGCGGTTTAACCTCTCTAATAACTCGTAACATTTCAGGCCAGAGGTAGCGGTCATCATCCTTGCCTCTTTGTTTCCCGGCAAGGGAGAAAGGTTGGCAAGGAAATCCTCCTGAAATAACGTTGATTGAATTTCTGTATTCATTTGCATTGAATTGTTTTATATCTGTGTAACATTTTGAGTTCGGAAAATGCTGTGCTACTACTTTATTGCACCATTCGTCAATTTCGCAATGAGCAACGTTTTCCCATCCTGCCCAATGTGCAGCAAGTTGAAAACCGCCTATTCCGTTAAAAAGTGATATGTGTTTTATTTGCCCCACGCTTCGCTGTTTTTAATAATTTTCTTTTCTGCTTCGATTTTAGTTTAGTGCTTAATTTACCGCAGCCATCCTATAACAGCGGTTTTGTGCAAGCTGCCCGACCGCTCAATGCCAACGCTTAGCAGCCTGACACAAAGCCGCAAACCGTTACAGGCAAGTGTTAGCACTCTGCGTACTAACGACTGACTGCGGAATATTTCTGACTTCGTTTCTTTGTTTCATTTGCCAATTATAATCCAACAAATAGTTATGACTGTTACCAATCAAATCGTATTTGTCTTTGCTAATTGACACTTTCAAAAAGGTTCTCATCCCACCTTTTTCAATTGGTGCGACTTTGTGTATATTAAATTGATTAAGCCTTAAAAGCTGATTTTCTTTGTAGGTTACATCATTAAATGGCATTGCTTGTTTTTCCATTTCTTCCATAGAAAGTAAGTCGTTTAAAGGCAAATCAAAATAAGTCTTGTTGAAAATAGTTGGGTATTTATCACACCAGATATAATTAATATCATCAGTCAAAAAACCATCACTATGCCATCCAGTTCTATTAAAGCTGCAATTAGGCATTTGATACAAATGTTTTGCAGTTAAATAAACATAGCTTTCTACATAGTTATATAATCCAAATTCGCCAATATAATCACAACATATTGCACCAACCAAAGCAGAAAAGCAGTTTAACCTTTCTTCAAACTTTACTTGTGTTTCATTAGGCATTTTTATAGGCAAGTATTGGTAAAAAAGCATTTCCTTACAATCAACCTCAAACAAACCTAATTCTTTTGGTAGTTGTCCATATTTCATATTGCATTGATTTTTGCTGTTTCAAAAGTGTTTTCAAAAACATAAAGGCATAGTTCCTGCATAATAAAAAGTTTACAAGTCCCTAAATAGTTAAGCCTTTCAAGTGGCGTTTCAATTGGTTGCCCTGTTTTGTAAAATTCTAAACAGCGTTTTTCTGTGGGGTGTTCTTCATCTGTATTTACGATTGCCCATAAAAAGAACAGCCCATCAACATCTTCAACACGAATAATTTTTGCATCTTTTGGCAATTCAATAGTGTACTTTTCCTTTGTCGGTATTGAGTACTTATAAATTTTGTTCATTTTGATAATTATATAAAATTAACCCACACCTGCCTGTAACATCGGTTTGCCAAAAGCTGGGCAGACGTGGTAAATTCAGCTTTTGTTCCTTTAATCGGCTTTTGTGCTAAGGCTGAAATTCAGTATTTCAAAGCCCAGCCTTCGGCAAGCCGTAGCCGTTAGTAGCCATTCCCAAGCGACTTCGTAAAGTTATAGGTATATCCTTTATAAT
>CAZYMH010000010.1:0-3790 GCA_964648105.1 uncultured Candidatus Saccharibacteria bacterium | reverse complement strand
GCATGCAGGCGAAGTCGACCGAGTCCTCCAAATAGTCGGGGTGGGTCGGACTGGTGAGTGCCCTTCCTCGCGCTTCACAGGTTTGCTTGGTCTTGAAGTAGTTGGTCTTCCAGAAGTGGCTGACAATGGCCGACGGCGTTATCTCGACCGTGTTGGGCACTGGATCTGCTTGCGCGATCGGTGCGCCTACTGTGGTCACCACAGCAGCGCTGAGTATCAGCACCGCGAGCCTGGTGAATATGCTCATGAGTGATTCCTCCCGTTACTCCCCTGAGCGGCAACTTAGTCGATGGATCCGTCGCTGCGCGCTCACATTCTCGAGACCGCGTCACCGTCGGAGTCGTCGTCGGCCTGGTCGCCGCCGGAAAGTCATTCGAACGACATCCTGCAGGCCTACCCCTGCACGAAGACGACATCCGCCAAGCCCTGTCCTACGCCGCCTGGCGGGTCGAGGAGATCGAGATCCCCATTGCCGGAGTCATTACGCGGGATTCTTAGCTTAGTAGCGCGAGCCACCCTCGTCGGGTAGTGTCATACATGTATAGCAATCGGATGGAGGTGCGGAAATGCTCGCGATACGGCTGCCCGACGACTTGGAACAGCGGCTGACGCTGCTGGCTGAACGCACCGGCCGCAGCAAGTCCTTCTATGCCCGCCAAGCCCTGGAAACCCATCTCGACGACCTCGAGGACATCTACCTGGGCCACGCTGCCCTCGAAGATGTGCGCGCCGGCCGCGACCAGGTCCACCCGCTGGGTGACCTCTTGGCCGCTTACGACTTGTGAGCGACCCCGAGGGACCCACTTGGCGGGTCGTCTACTCCGACGGGTTCGCCCGCGACCTGGGCAAACTGGACCGCAGTCAGGCCCGCCGCATCCTGAAGTACCTCACCGAACGCATCGACGGCCAACCAGACCCACGCGCCCACGGCCACGCCCTCACCGGCCCCGAACTCGGCGGACTGTGGCGCTACCGCATCGGCAACTACCGCGTCATCACCGAACTCACCAACGACACCTGCACCGTCCTGGCTCTACGTGTAGGCCACCGCAGCACCATCTACCGCTGAGCGGAGCATGGCCGCGCCGCGCTCCTCACGAGCGCTGGCAAGTTGCAAAGAGTCCGCCCACCCCGACCGCCCGAGTCTGTGTTACGCGCTGCGCCGTCGACGCCACCATCGTTCCCGTGGCGTTGGAGTCAAGGGAGTCGTCGCCAGCGGAACCATCTCTCCTCCGGTGGGCCGAGCCGCCTGCTCACTAGTTGCTGTCAGTGATCGGAAGGCCAACCGCTCGAACTCCAGTGCTTGTCGGCGTTCTTCAGCGACCGCGTGAGCGACGGCTAGCTCGAGTTCAATCTTGGCGAGCCGCTCTTTCGCGCGAGCGAGTTCTTCCCGCAGTTCAACCACTTCGGGAGGGGCTACCACCGGGGCGTCATAGGGGGGCGTCGCGAGACCCGTCACAGCAATGGATGACGGGGGATCGGGGGATGTCACCCTGTCCATCCATCCAGCATCGACTAGCACGGCAATGGGAATGCGCCATGCCCCGTCTTGGCCCTGCACGGCTCCCTTGGTCAGCAGGTCTGAGCGCCGGCGGCGCATCGTTGATTCAGATACGCCGCACAATTTGGCGGCCTCTGCCAGGCCGACCACCGGCCCCGCCACAGGGGTTTCGTTAGGGGGGGTCGTGGTAGGTGTCACGCGCTCAACTCTGCCCCGTCAACCCCTATCAACCGCGTTGCGACACCCGAAGGGCCGGTTCACCGGCCTATTCCTCGTTCTGGTGGTCGTCGATCACTGCTGTAGGGGCGCCTGGTGGCGTTGTGTTGCGGTGCCCCGGGTTGGCGCTGGGTGGTGGGGGTTAGGCGGGTAAGCGCGCGGTCAAGGAGCGCACTTGCTGTTGCAAGTGCTCGACGTGCTGGGCCAAGGCGGGTAGCTCGTTGAGTTGCTTGGTCAAGTGCTCGATTCGCTCGTTCTGCTCGTCCAAGTGCGCGGTTAAGCGCGTCAAGGACTCGATGAGCAGGTCGTCGAGCTCGGTGGTGGGCTGGGTCATGGGTTAGTCCTTCACTTCTCGGCAGGGGTGTTGTTGGCCGTTGTAGGGGCAGGTGGTCCAGTTCGGTCCGGTCAGGACCTCGAAGGTCTGGCCGTTGCGGGCGATCGTGTCGGTCGCTGCCGGGATCTGGGTCGCGGTGGTGGTCTTCCACCACGCGAACATCAGGCTGCCCGCGATCAGCAGGGCGCTGATTGCCAGGGTCGGTAGCCACCACATCCTGGCCGCGGTTTTGGCCGAGGCCGCCATCTGCTGGCTGTGGGCCTGGACTTGGTGGGCGTTGGCGCGGATCTGTTGGGCGGTGTGGTCGTGTTCGCGCTGGATGACGCTGCTGGTGGAGCCCAGCGCGTCGCTCAGCGCGGCGGCGTACCGTTTCCCGAAGTCGGTCGCGGCCTGCAGCTGCTGGGCCTCCCACTGCGCCATCGTGTGACTGGTCCGGTCGGCCTGGCGGGCTCGCAGGTCCGCCACCGACCCCACCACTGGCCTCGGTGGTCCAGAAGTCTCGGTCATAGATGCCTCCCTTGAGTCGGATGCTCTTGTCCTGGCCTGGGGCACGCACCGACAGGTACCGGTCAGATTGTCGGTGGATGGCCCACCCGGTGGCCTCAAGTTCGGTCACCAGGTCCGCTCGGCTGCTGATCTGTCCGGCTGCGATCAGGTCGGTCAGGTCAGCGGTGATGTCTTCACGGATGTCCACGACCGGCTCCCGCCCGCCCCTAACGGCTGCTGCGGCGATGCGATGCGCTGAGGCGGGTAACTGCACCACTCGGGCGTGTTCGGGGCTTCGGGGGTCGGCCCAGCCCTGTTCGGCGTTCCACAGGTCCTGCCAGGGCCCGTAGTCGGCGTCCCAGCCGGGTGGGGCCGGGTTCCAGGCTTTCCCTGAGCCGGTGTCGTAGCGGGCGATCAGGACGTGGACATGCACCCCATGCGAGCCGTCGGGGGTGCCGTGTTGCACCGCGGTCCAGGTCATCGGCTCGGCCAGGCCGCCAGCAGTGAACGTTTCGAAGTCATCCAGCACCGCCCGGATCTGGGCGTCGGTAGGCCGGTCGCCGCGATGCCAAGCGATCACCCCCGCGGAATACCGCCACACCTGGTGACGGGAATCGGCCAAGTCGGCCACCAGCTGCGGATCGCCTCGCAGCACCTGCACGTGGCCACGTTCCAGACCGGCCGCGTCGCGTTCCCCCAGCAGGTAGGTCACTGCTGCCGCGGCTGACCCGGTGCCATGCCGCCCAAACGACACCATCACCGCCCCCGCACCCCCACTACGTCGTCCTCGAGGTCCTCGAGGTCCCCACCCGCAGCAGGACGGTGGTCCTCACCGTCGTCGGCGAGATCCACCACGACCTCGACCGCCCCGACCGCCGGCTCCTGGCTGGCGGTCGCCACGACTGCGTCACGTAGGCCCGCCAGTTGTCGCCCCACCCCATACAGCGCCGCCACATCTACTGGCCGCCGTTCGGTGTTGGCCCACCGAGCCAACTGGTTGAGGTTGTTGCCGATGCGTGCCAGTTGTTCCACCACCACCGGATCCGCCCGCACCACCCGCGCCCGCCCCAACGCCCGCTTGCGGGGCGTGGGCCGCCCCGTGGCCACCGGCCCAGCCTCCTGGCCGGCGGCAGCGCGGGCCCGCAACCAGTCCGACACCGACACCCCCGCCACCGCCGCGGCCTCCCGCCACCGAGCGGCCTCGACCTCGGGCACCCGCACCGTGACCCGCACATCCAACCGGCCACCAGACC
>CAZYMH010000009.1:0-4860 GCA_964648105.1 uncultured Candidatus Saccharibacteria bacterium | reverse complement strand
GATTAGTGCTGCTAATTATACAAGATTGGTGTATGAAATTTGGGGTCCGGGCCAACCAGACGCTATTTAGTTACCAACTTCGGGAGTCTCGGACTCACTAGACTCATCAAGGGTGTTGCGTCATTCCTTGTGTTGTATGGAGAATACAACAATACAAAAGCCGGAAATGGGGCTGGCACAAGAGGTATCCCCATCAGGAATTAGGTACTGCCTGTATGCAAGAAAGAGTACTGAACAAGAGGACAAGCAAGCATTATCAATCGAATCACAGGTTAAAGAGATGCAGTCCCTTGCCGAACGTGAAGGACTGGAGATCGTGGAGATCAAGCGAGAAGCCCACTCTTCCAAGGAGGTTGGACAGAGACCTGTGTACAACGAGTTGATCAACGAGATCAGGCAAGGAAAGTTCAACGGAATACTCACATGGGCACCCGATCGACTAAGTCGAAATGCGGGAGACCTTGGTAGTGTAGTGGATCTGATGGACCAAGGTCTTCTTCATGAGATACGCACCTACGGACAGAAGTTCACGAACAATCCAAATGAGAAGTTTCTCCTCATGATCCTCGGGTCACAGGCAAAACTTGAGAACGACAATAAAATGGTGAACGTGAAGCGAGGGTTGCGAGCACGATGTGAGATGGGACTCTGGCCATCGGTACCGCCGACTGGATATCTAAGTCACTCGGATCGAAACAAAAAGTGTGAGGTGGTGCTCGATGAACAACGAGCTGACGTGATCAAGCAGATGTATGAGAAAGTGGCTTACGACGGATGGTCTGGCAGAAAGCTCTTCTACTGGCTCAAGGACGATATACGATTCAGAACAAAGCACGGAAAGCCACTGACTCTGAGCAACATTTATATAATATTAAAAAGCACCTTCTACTACGGAGAGTTTGAATACCCGAAAGGAGGCGGACAGTGGTACAAGGGCGTGCATGACCCAATCATCACCAAAGACCTCTATCTGCAAGTGCAGGACAGGATCACGAGCGACCACGTTGTGCGGGATCAGAACAAAGAGTTTGCCTTCACGAGAATGATCACCTGCGGACTGTGCGGATCTGGAGTGACTGCGGATGAGAAGTTCAAGAAGCTAAAGGATGGAACTACCAACAGATACGTCTACTACGGATGCACGAAGTTTAAGGACAAAAACTGCCCGTGCGGGTATGTACGAGAGGAGGATTTGATAGAACAGCTAGCTAGCGTACTCGATGTGGTATCGCTCGACGAGATCGGGATGAAAGACAGAATAAAGGCAGAGATCGAATCGCACAATGAGTTTCAAGAGTCGGTGCTTGGGAAAGAGATCAAGGAGAAGATAAAGATCAAAGAGATAGATATCAGGAACTACGCCAAGCACATCCTACGGAAGCGACCGATGCACGAGAAGCGAGAATTACTGAAGCATTTGAGAAGCAAATTGGTGCTGAAGAATAAACAATTAAGCTTAGTAGAAATCGCTAACTAAAATTAACAACAAAATTATACATACCCATGCTACATGTTCCTTGTAGTGGTGTACCTGCCTTTGGTATTCCCACATCGATTATTTCCTCGCCAGTTTGAGGAAGTATCTTTTGGTATCCAATTGAACGAATCACTAAAGCAGAAGAGCAGTCATAAGTACCATTGGTTCTAACAATCAGCTTAGTTGGAACGTCTGCTTGCGCAGAAGAGACTCGAGGGGAATAACCACCCTTTGCATCAATCGTTATGTACTGAACGCCATCCCTTATTTCAATATTCTGCCCAGACTGAGCCGACGAGGTTTCGGTACTATTTTGTGACCCACCAAAAAAGATGATGCCGAGACCGATGACAAGCGCGACCGTAATGATTGATAGGGCAATTTTATTCATAAAGTTTAATTATATATTAAATAATGGATTGATAATTCCAAGTCCAGCCAAACCTGCAAGTAACGCAAATAGTCCAAGACCGATTACTACGATACCGGCAGTTTTGAAGAATAAAGGAGCATGTTTTGAGTGAGCAAATGACGCAGACCCAAACGAAAGTAGTAGTAGCATCGGCAATGTTCCAAGGGCAAAGGCAAGCATAATCGACATTCCTGAACCAAAAGATCCGCTACTTAATGCAGAAACTTGCATCGACTGTGTAAAACCGCATGGTAGGAAAAACGTGGCGAAGCCGAGGACAAGAGGTGTGAAAGTTTTGTGTTCAATTTTCCTTAAGAAATTGAAAATACCTGAAGGTAAAGCGATTTTATTCTTAGCAAAGACTCCAACCAGATTCAAACCTAACATCAACATCACCAGGGCTGCTAAGAGTCCTAAGATCGCAGTAAGCGTAAAGTTAATACCAATAGCACTTCCTACAGCTCCAAGCACACCACCTAATATCGCAAAGCTGACAACTCTTCCTGTATGAAATAACACAAATGTTTTTGTATCGTTTACATTATCTTCTGATATCTTTGCCGAAAGAGACAAAACCAATCCTCCAACTATAGCGAGACAACTTGAAACCGAAGCGATGAGACCGATAATGAAACTTGTGATTGGTGTGACCTGTCCCCCGATTCCGAGATTAAGAATCCCTGATTTCTGTAGCAAGAAAAAGAGGATGAGAATGCCTAGACCGATTGGCAACGCCTTCCAAATAACATCATCTACCTGTTTTTCCTTGACAGTCTTTGCAACTGAAAGCACGTAGCCGTTGGACTTTATTTTATCAGTCAATATCTCCGCCAATCTTAGAGGAGACTCGTCACTATTAGTTTCTACTTCTACAATTTCCTTCTTTAAATCAACCCGAACGTTTTGTATGAAGTCTTGCTCATTCAAAATATCCTCAATCAAGATTTTGCAAGATGCGCAATGTGTACCCGATACGTGTAATGTGTGTGTTTTCATGCTTATAATTTCTTAGCTTTAATTCGAAGTGAATTTGATACCACGGAGACCGACGACATCGCCATGGCAAAGCCAGCGAAGATGGGATTCAGAAGCCAACCGAAGATTGGATAGAAAGCTCCTGCCGCAAGCGGTATACCGACAACATTGTAGATAAATGCCCAAAAAAGATTTTGCTTGATTCCTCGCATGGTTATCTTGGAAAGCTTAATGGCCTTAACCAGCTTTGAAATATCACCGCCAAGCAAGGTAATGCCTGCTGACTCGATCGCCACGTCAGTACCCGTCCCCATGGCAATACCCACATCGGCTTGGGCAAGTGCAGGGGCATCATTCACGCCATCTCCCGCCATTGCAACAATGCGACCTTGCGATTGTAACTCCTTTATTTTCTCAAGCTTATCTTGTGGCAATACATGGGCTACAACATCGTCGATACCAACGAGTGATCCGATATACTTTGCAGCTTTCTCATCATCACCGGTAAGCATAACCACTTTAATACCGAGTGCATGGAGGTTTTTAATAGCATCTACTGACTCCTCTTTGATCTCATCTGCCACCATTACGAAACCAAGAACCTTCTCTTTGGTTGCAAGAATCACAGGTGTCTTTCCCTGCAAAGTGAACTTATCTAACTTACCAGCGTCAAATGAAATCTTGAGGTCACTCACAAGTTTTGCGTTTCCTGCAAAATACTCAGTGTCACCGATCTCACCCTTGAGACCCTTTCCTTGTATTCCTTCAAAATTGAAAACATCAGATATTGAGATATTTTTCTCCTGTGCATAATTTACGATTGCGTGCGCGATCGGATGCTCTGACTTCTTCTCAAGTGAGGCAAGGATTGAAACAAGTTCATCATCTTTTAAGCTAGATAAGTTTTGTATGTCGACAAGTGTCGGCTTGCCTTTTGTAATTGTGCCTGTTTTATCAACGACGACAGTGTTTACCTTATGAAGCTTTTCGAGAGTAGCCGCATCTTTGATGAGAATACCTTCCTTAGCACCTTTGCCGACTCCCACAATGATTGCGGTTGGAGTAGCAAGTCCGAGTGCACACGGACAGGCGATCACTAGGATTCCCACAAAGGAGACGAGACCAAATGAAAGTGCCTGAGAAAATCCGAGATATTGCGACCCGACAATAAGCCATGTGCCGAGACTAAGGAATGCAATTACAAGAACTATAGGCACAAAGATAGCTGATATCTTGTCTGCCAGTGCCTGTATGGGTGCCTTGCTACCCTGAGCATCTTCAACCATCTTTATAATCTGAGCCAAAAGCGTTTCGGACCCGACCTTTGTGGCTTTAAAGGTGAACGATCCACTTGTATTTATTGTTCCCGATACGACATTGTCACCAATCTTTTTCTGAGCAGGCATCGGTTCCCCTGTAACCATCGATTCGTCAACAAAAGATGCTCCTTCAGTAATAACACCGTCTACAGGAATCTTTGCACCTGGCTTAACAATAATGAAATCGCCATGTTTTACATCATTCACTGAAATCTCGATTTCCTTTCCATCACGAACAACCAATGCAGTTTTTGCTTGAAGACTGAGAAGTTTCTCGATTGCATCACCTGTCTTAATTTTAGATTTTGCTTCAAGGTACTTACCGAGTGCAATAAAGGTGATAACGACGATCGTTACGTCGTAATACTGATATTCGACGTTTATGAATGGGCGAAGTACGTCCTCAAAGGCACTGACGGCAAAGCTGTATAAAAATGCGGCAACCGTACCGATACCGATAAGCGTATCCATGTTCGCCTTGCCGTATCGAAGGAACCTATAAAAGCCGAGAAGATAGGGTTTACCCACAACAAACAGAACGTATGTAGCAAAAATTGGAAGCAGATGATGAAAAAATTCCTTGAGTGTATAGCTCATTGCAGGAACGATGCTGTACTCAGCAAGAATATCCCAGCCCATAACAAGGGCAGCAAAAATTGCCAGAGGAATTGCAGAGA
>CAZYMH010000008.1:0-6772 GCA_964648105.1 uncultured Candidatus Saccharibacteria bacterium | reverse complement strand
TCAAAGTCGACCCACTCGTATTTGAGTCCGTTGTGGTCGCGGGTGCCGTGTCGGACGACCTCTTCGAAGTCGCTCGCGTACTCCGGGAAGGAGCTGTCCCCCTCGCGATCATCGTCGAACAAAGTCAGATACAGTTTGTCGACGTAGGGAAGTGACATTTTATACATCTCCGCGCCGCCGCCGATATGGATCTCTTGCGGTTTTGATTCAAGGGCTAACTCTAGAGCTTCCTCTAGAGAATGAGTCACTTTCGCGCCTTCGTACGCGTAGTTCTGGTCTCTGGTCACCACGATATTGACGCGTCCGGGAAGGGGTTTGCCGATCATGGCCACTATGGATTCGAAGGTCTTACGCCCCATGATGACCGGATGGCCCAAGGACAGCTCTTTGAAGCGTTTTAGATCGTCCGGAACGTGGAAAAGTATCTGGTTACCCTTGCCGATAGCCCTGGTTCTTTCGCCTATGCCGGCCACAATGACCACTGGAATATCCTTATATGACATGTCAATCTTTTGCCTTAGCTGGTTAGGCTATAATAGCATCAATGAATCCCGTTAGAGAGAATGACAAAATGATGCAGAAAAATATAACCCATGAATCAGAGAAGGACTCGGTACTCTCTAACGGGATGAACACTTTCGAGATCGAGATCAAAAGCCTGCTGGGAGAAGCGTCGAAGGCGGAGGAGTTAAAACGACAGATGTGCGCCCTTGATCCAAATTGTCGGTTGACTGGCAGCAACAAACAGCTCAATCATTATTTCGACGGCGGCGATATGGACGAGCTCGTCAAAAACGTCTCGCTTCATTTAAACGACGAACAGCTGAAAAAACTTTCACATATTGTCACCGCCGGGAATAATTTTTCCGTGCGGACTCGACAGAAAGACGATCAAGTTCTTTTTGTGGTCAAAGCTTCGGTCGACGAAGGCTCGAGCGCCAATACCATTTCTCGGTTGGAGTTCGAGGAGCCGGTCAATTTAACGCTTGAAGAGTTAGACAAAATTCTTTTGGAATCTGGTTTTAAATATCAAGCCAAGTGGTCGCGCGAGCGGGAAGAGTATGAATACAAAGGCATGAACGTGTGTCTCGACAAGAACGCCGGTTACGGATATTTGGCCGAGTTCGAAAAGGTGTTGGAGGGAGAAGATGACTCGGCGATCGCTAGCGCTCGCGCCGAAATAGAAAGTGTCATGCGCGAACTCAGCGTGGCTGAACTGCCTCAAGACAGATTGGAACGGATGTTCGCGCACTACAACCAAAACTGGCCGGATTATTACGGAACGGACAAGGTATTTGTAATTGAGTAAATATGTTTTTAAGTGATACAGACATCCACGCGGCGATGAAGAAAGGGGAGATCGTGCTCGACCCTTTCAATCCAAAACAGCTCCAGCCGGCCTCCTATGACATCCGCCTCGGCAACACTTTCATCGTGAACGACGCGCATTCGACCAAGGCCATCGACCCGGTGAAGGGCATTTTCCCAAAGACGCAAACAGTGGAGATAAAAGACGGAGAGGAATTCGTGCTTCATCCCGGCGTCTCAATTCTCGGTTACTCCAAGGAGAAATTCGGTAGCGACCAATATCTCATCGAGGTGAACGGCAAATCGAGTTTGGCGCGCATCGGCCTCATCGTGCACAACTCCGCCAGTATCGTGAATCCAGGACATTATCTCAATATCGCCCTTGAGCTTTGTAACCTTAATAACGTACCGATTGTGCTGCGCCCGGGCATGGAGATCGCTCAACTCACTTTCTCCACGCTGTCTTCGCATACCAAGAAGAGCTACCGTGAGACCGGGCGCTATCATCAGAACAACTTTGCTTCATATGTGCCGCCGAAAACGGGACCCCTTTCACGAGGCAAGCTAAAGAAGCCAGTTAAGAGAAAATAACATGATTAAGAAGCATCCAGAGTACCAATATTTAGATCTGTGTCGTGATATTCTCGAAAATGGAGCAGATAAAGAATTATTTTTTAATGACGTGGTCTTGAAGGAGTATGAAAGTAAGGGACTGAAACCGCCCTTTATTCGGTCAGTCTTTGGTCGCCAGATGCGTTTCGATCTCTCGGAAGGCTTTCCTCTTCTGACGACTAAAAAAACTTTTTGGCGCGGTATCGTGACCGAACTCATTTGGTTCCTTTCTGGCTCGTCGAACATAAAGCCGCTCTTGGATGTTAATAACCATATTTGGGATGAATGGGCCTGGAAGCACTACCAGATGTGGGGCAAGGAACAAGGGGAGACGGAGGAACATACCCAAGAGAGTTTCATTAAGAAACTCACCGACTTGCCAGCCGACGATCCGTTTGTGAAGAAATGGGCCGATCTTATTACTATCTACGGACGCATGTGGCGCCGCTGGCCAGCTAAGGATGGTCGGGAGATTGATCAGCTCGGTTGGGTGATTGAAGGTCTTAAGAAAAAACCCGATCGCAAATCATATGTTGTGTCTGCATGGAACCCGGATTTCATCTACGAGATGGCCTCGGAAGGACAGAAGTCGCACGTGCCACCATTTTGTCATACCATGTTCCAGTTTCAGGTGGCTAATGGAAAATTGAACCTGGGTCTGTATCAAAGAAGCGGTGACGTATTTTTAGGTGTACCATTTAACATAGCGTCTTATGCACTCCTTCTCTTGATGGTCTCGCAGGTTACGAAGATTCCACCAGGTGAGTTCGTACATACTCTTGGCGATGCACACATTTACTCCAATCATTTCGACCAGGTGAAGGAGCAGTTGGCACGTGAGCCGATGCAGTTTCCGGCTGTGAAGCTGGATCCAAGTATAGATAACATCGATAACTTCACTGCTGATGACATTACACTCGAAAACTATCAGTCGCACCCGTCACTTAGGGGTGAGATCGCAAACATTGGTGGCTTTGATGACAAGAAAAAGGAGTAGGTAAAAGAAAATCGCCCGGGAGCGATTTTCTCTCGCTTGGGCTATCTCGTGTCAGCGCTCTATATTGTTGCGAACGCGAAATCCTATGCCTGTTCCGCGCAAACGCTCTTCCACCCCGGACGAAAGACGTACGACTAGGCTGTCTCCGGGACCAAGGTCATAGTCGACATCCCTCAAGCTCTCATCTCGCCATAGCAGGCTGATCATCTTTTCTGCGTCCAGACGAGAATTGAACTCCAGGATCGTGAAAGGCGTCTTTTCGGTAGAATGTACTCTCATCTGGCCAATCCTTCCGTGAGTGTCCTGTTCGCGATAATACCTTTCATATATTGGTAGGTCAATGGTGCGGGTCCGTTATATACTATTTCCATGATCTGACGTAGTCACAACTTCGCAGTTATCAGAAACTAAAGATTTTTAGGCATGTACGACTACATTAAGAAACAGGACGAGGAAGTGTTTAAGGCGCTCGAGGGGGAGGAGAGGCGCGAGGAGAGCGGCGTCGAGATGATTCCGAGCGAGAACTATGTCTCAAGAGCCGTTCGCGAAGCGAACGGCTCGGTGATGACCAATAAATATTCCGAAGGCTATCCCGGCAAGCGCTACTATGGCGGCCAGACTTTCACCGACCAGGTGGAAACGCTCGCGATCGAACGCGCCAAAAAGCTTTTTAACTGTCAGTTCGCTAATGTCCAACCGCTCTCGGGCGCGCCGGCCAATGTCGCCATGTACTTCGCCTTGATGGAACCGGGCGACACGGTCCTTGGTATGGACCTCTCACATGGTGGACACCTCACCCATGGTCACCCCACTACCTCGATCAACAAAGTTTTCAACTTCGTCCGTTACAAAATGAAGGATCCGGATACCGGCGAGATCGACTATGACGAACTAGCGAAAGTGGCCAGGGAGCATAAACCCAAAATCATTCTCGCCGGTTTCTCGGCCTATTCCCGCGAATTGAATTACGCCAAGATGAAGGCGATCGCGGATGAGGTCGGAGCCTATACGGTGGCGGACATGGCGCATATCGCCGGACTCATTGCCGGCGGCGCGGCGCGCAATCCTTTCGATGACGGCTTCGATGTCATCACGACGACGACTCACAAGACACTTCGTGGTCCTCGCGGCGGCATGATACTCACGCGCGAGAGCGAAGAGATCGCGACCAGGATCAACAAGGCCGTGTTTCCGGGACTTCAGGGCGGCCCGCACATGAACGCGGTCGCGGCTAAAGCCGTCGCTTTCGGCGAGGCACTCACGCCCGCTTTCAAGGAATACGCGGCGCAGATACTTAAAAACGCCAAGGCGATGGAAGCGGTCTTCGCGCGCGAAGGCGTGCGCATGCTCGGCGGGGGCACCTCCAACCATCTGATTTTGGCCGACGTATTTGGTAGTTTAGGCGTGACTGGAAAAGAGGCCGAGACCGTACTCGACGAAGTAGGTATCACTCTCAACAAAAACATGATCGCCGACGAAACCCGCACCGCCATGGACCCGTCCGGCATTCGTTTCGGCACGCCAGCCATGACCACGCGCCGTATGAAAGAAGGGGAAGCGACTCGCCTCGCGGAAATTATGATTGAGACTTTGCGTCATAAAGACGATGCGGCGAAGAAAGAGACTTTGCGCGCGGAGGTGAAGGTTTTGTGCGAGAAGTTCCCGGTCCCCGAGACGTTTGTTTAAACGGGCCGGAAATCGCGATTGGCTTTGTCGCGATTTGGAAAATTACGGGATTTGGTTTATTCTCCTCGGCAGACCAGTGGAGGAAAGCATGACCGACAAAAATATTCATCGCCGTTTCGGGTCCGACGATGCCTTCCTTGAGTATCATCGCCACCGAGCAGCAAAGGGTGATGAGATATCCGAAGGGGTAGTGAAAACCAGATCCCAGATCGACCTGGGTCGGTTGTTTCGAGAATCGCTCGGAAGAGGATTCGCGAAGACCTCAGAGATCTTCGAGCCTGGCTCACTCGTCCAGAAATGACTGGCCGAACCAACGTCCAAAAGGCCGCGAGGGATCGCGGCCTTTTCCATTTTCCGAGTGTTACAATGTCGGCATGAACGAACGATTAAAGGCTCTGGCAAACTCCCGACCGGTCCATCATCTAAAACGTCATTGGCTCACGGTCGCTTTCGTGGGCGGTTTCATCTCTGACTTTTTGCTCCTGAATCAGGTTGATAGTCTTTTCGATAACTTCGTCTTGCTGTTCTACGTGCTGTTGGCGATGGTGAGCATCATCGCGCTTTATGCCGGGGCCGCCGGACGTCTTTCAGAGAAACTGACTCCGTATTTCCGAGCCTATTCGCCGGTCGTGATGCAGTACGCGCTCGGAGGTTTGATGTCCGGGATGCTCATTTTTTATGGCCGCAGCTCCTCGTTCGTCGATAGTTGGCCGTTCTTACTTATCATCGCGGGTATCATCTATCTAAACGAGACCGTGCACGACCGTTCCAGCCGCTTGGTACTGACATTGTCGATGTTCTTCATCGGACTTTTTTCCTATGTCATTTTGGTCATACCGACTTTCACTGGCTATATGGGTGCTTGGGTGTTCGTAGGTAGTGGTCTCTTGGCGCTTCTCATCATGTACGGTTTCCTGCGCGCTTTGGCGATTGTCATTCCGAATTTTATAGCACTTCAGATGCGCGCGGTGGTGTTCGTCATCGGCACCATCTTCGCCGTCTTGAACTTCCTCTATTTCCTCAACATCATCCCACCGATACCATTGTCGATTAAAGACATCGGTGTGTATCACTCGGTGGTGCGTTTTGAAAACGGCGATTACCAGTTGAAATATGAGAAGGGAGCGTGGTGGGAATTATGGAAACGGTCGGACGATACTTTTCATCCGACACCAGGCGATAACGTTTTTTGCTTTACTCGCGTGTTCACCCCGACGCGCCTTAATACCGAAATCTATCATCGTTGGGAACGATACGATGAGGAACTGGGATGGGTAACTCACGCCCGCGTGCACTATCCTATTTTCGGCGGCCGCAACGACGGTTACCGTGGCTATTCTCAGATCGGCAACTTCCACGACGGCGTCTGGCGATGTACCGTGGAAACGGCTAGAGGCCAAGTATTGGCCCGCGAGAAATTCGAGATTGATTCGACCGTTCCAGTCGATGAATTGGTGACGCGCGTCGATTGATTTGCGATTTTTGGGAGGAGGTATATTCTGAGTGTCGGCGATATAGGAGGGCCCGTCCATGTATTTCAAGTTGCTTTTGTGCGCCACCGTGTACTTAGCGACGGTGGTCGGAGCTAGTGCCAGTCGGTCCGACGAGGACGTGTCGGACTGGACCTTAGTTCGGTTACCGGTCTGCTCTTCCAGGGAGCTGGCGTCGCAGGTGTACTGGTCAGCGGAACAGTATGGGACGTTAATGGCCGAGGTATTCTACCTCACGCCGCTTCAGAACAAGGGGTTGTGCGGATGGTACGATCTCTTTGTGCCCGAAGCGTACCTCTTTCAATGCCGACTGGACTGGTCGTTCGACTGTGACGCGGTCGAGTGGCAGGCCAGGGATGGCAAGGTATTCTTGATCGTATGGCCGAAATGATTCGGCCCTAGGCGCCCGCTTCGATAGCGGACGCCGATTTTTTTGTTATAGTGTTCCCATGCAAGAAGTCATCAGGACGGCGATCGAGGATGTCTTAAATGCTTTGGATTTGCCCGAGATAGATTTTTCCGTGGAGCATCCATCCGATCTTTCTCACGGCGACTACGCGACCAACGTGGCGATGGTGGCAGGGAAGGCAGCCGGGAAAGCGCCGCGCGAATTTGCGGAGCAAATTCGCGCGGCGCTCGAAGGTCAGATCGAATACGTCGATCGGATCGAAGTGGCCGG
>CAZYMH010000007.1:0-9924 GCA_964648105.1 uncultured Candidatus Saccharibacteria bacterium | reverse complement strand
TATCAAGGCTGTTAGTGTGTATGTGGTAAACGTGTCCGCCGTTCTTGAAGTTGGTGTGTTGAACATCGTAACGGCGTGATATGTCAGCTTTACGGAGTATTTCTGTGATAGTTGAAACTGGTGTGCGGTCATCAAACACGATGTTCTTTGAGTAGTCTATTTTGCCTACTTGGGCGTTAGCCAATAGGTGTGGAAATGCCCATACGCCATAAGTCGTGCGTAGCACTTCCGACAGTTTGGCAATAACAGCGTCAAAGTCGGCGTCCGCTAGTTCCGTGAAGTTGTTACTGAACAGTAGTTTCGGTGCGGAAAACTCAATGGCGAGTTGATACGACTTGATATGCCTACCTCTTGGTCTTTCGGTATAGGTAAGGCGTGGTTGGTAAATGCCCAGTTTCTTGTAGGTGCTACTTGGGTTGTTGTATGCCACGAAGACACCTTTGGTGGCGTCTACGTTAGTGAATAGCTTGGCTTCCGTTACCCATTTCGGCTGACTGCTATAAGTCAGAAGTATTTTTACTGTGTCTATCATTGCTACTTCCTTGAAACAGTTCGCTACATTTCTTGAATACGGCGTCTTCAATGAGCCTGCTAGTTGGTCGGTTGATTGGGTAGTGATAACCAACCGACTTATTGCTGACTTGCTTGGTCGGGTATAACAGGCGATACGAGCCGTCCAGTTTGGTATAAACGGCAATAGAGTTTAGGTAGATACTGTCATCTATGACTACGCTGGCTATGGCTATCAAGCCGTTGTTTGGCTTGACTGGTATTACATTGACTTCGCTTACGACCATCGCTTGCGTTGCCTTTCTAAATCTTTTTCAATGTCTTTGTTTGTTGCCCATTTACAGGCAACAGCAAGACCGTAGGCTAGGCTGTTAGCCCATCGGCTCAAATGAAAAGTTGCTATCGCTATTGTGTGATAAAACGCTTTCACTACTTTGTTTCCTTTCGTTACTTTTATTGGTCATATCAGCTTCCAATAGGGCGTCAAGAAACTTAGCGAGTTGTAGTCGCTCGTCTTCGTCTAATACCAATTCAGGCTCGTCAATGACGGCTTGTGCTGGTCTTGGCTCGTTTGGTTTTGCTTCCATAACAAGCCCATTTTGGCAAGAAAAAACGGCTTGAAGCCGTTACGCTTTTATGTCGTCATATCTGTCATTTTTGCCGTAAAGTCAGCAAGATTTGTCGTGAAGCAAGTAAAAATTATCGTAAAGTTTCCGTAAAAAGTCGTGAATTGCCGTGAGTTTCCGTGAGTTTGACTAGAAAGGTATTTGTTCAGGATAGTCTTCGGTTTCCGCACCTGCGTCTTTGAGTATCCTGTCCAAGTTCTTTGTGTCTATCTTTTCGGCTTCTGCCGTGTCGTGCGATACTTTTGGACGGAAGAATACACCTTTTTGGTTGTCCATTGTCGGCATAAACAACTTTTGTATTGCGTCAGTAAAGCCAGTTTCTATAAGTGAAGTCCGCAAACGACTTTGGCGATGACCACGAATATCGGGCATAAACAATTCGTTGGGGCGGTCTTTGGCTTGCGACAGAACCATATCAGGCAACGAACTGGCTCGCACACTTTTTACTTTCATAATGCCTTCTATACCATTTACGAGCAGTTTGCCGTCTACCGTAACGGTAAAGGTGTATTCGGGTATAAACCAAGTGCGGTTAGCGTCTTCGTTTAGTTCCTGTGCCTTCTTTATGCTATTTCGGTATATTCTAATCGCTTCGTCAGCGTCAGCAATTAGCCGTTCCTGTGTTTTGGTGTATTGGGGTTGTTTGGCGTTGCTGATAATACAAAGCCTATCAAGTTTATTCGTATAAACGTCCATATCTTCACTTTGCGAAAACGGCTCGTAGTAGGTGTATATGTCAGCGTCATAGCCTTTGAGCGTATCAAAATGTTGCCAGATTGCTTGTGCGTCTATGGCTTGTAATTCGGGGTTTCGGGCTGTTAGTGCCTTTAGTTCTTCAACAATCAAAACATAGGCTTTGTTCAACTTGGTAATATCTGGTCGAGCAGAACCGCTATATCTTTGCTTTATTGCGTCATATACCAGACCAACCATAGTGTCGGCTCGTTCGTTTAGATATTGGGCTACTATATAGTCATTTGGCTTATCACGGTCTTGCGACTTGCCATATGCGTAGTCCATAACGGCTTCAATTTGCGAAAAGTCTAGGTTGAAGTATTTGCGTAGGGTTTCGGTTACTTCCGTGCGAGGTGGTTTGTTGGTAGGGTTCTTGGCTTCCTTGATAAGTTCGTAGCATTTGGCAAGCAAGTATTCAGCCATAGCGTCATCAACGCCTTCTGGTACGAACATATTCTTTATAGTAAAAACTCTATTTTTATCTGCCATTTCGCTACGTCTTTTCTCGATACTTCCAAGTATTTGGTACTTATTATATGATATTAGTAGTATGAATGCTAAAAATGACGAACCTGAATACCTGACACTTGCCCAAGCGAGCAAGTTCCTACAAGTTAGTCAGCCAACGCTTCGTAATTGGGACAGAAACGGCACACTGAAGGCGTTCCGTCTAGGTACACGTAAAGCTATGCGATACAAAAAAGCCGACTTGATAAAGTTTATTGAAAAATCAAACTAACCAACACTTATAAACCAGTAAAAAAGTCCGCAACGCTTACATCTAACTGCTTTGCCAACACGAACAAGGTAGATAGTTTTGGGCTTCTACGACCCTGTTCAATGTAGCCAATTGAAACTCTGTCCAAGTCAGACAGATACGCAAGTTTTTCTTGCGAGTAACCTTTGGCTTCACGAAGTTCTTGTATCCTGCGACCAAGTTTTACAGTGAAGGCGTCAAATGCTTTATTAGCGTATGCCATCATACTCTATTTTCGTTGTCAAAAGTGTCAAACACTACTAACAGAGAGTTAGCAAAACTACTTATAATTTGTTATATTTGATAACAGATGGTTTGCTAACAACGTGTTAGCACATATAAGGAAGTAGCAACAAATGGCACAAAAAGGCAGATATACTGAATTACCTAATAAAATTGGCTTGTACAGCACTAGCAAAGGCAGTTTCATAAAGAACGACAATGACGTTGTTTTGAGCTTTCCGTTCAAAGACGCCGTACTAGAAGCAGGTATGAGCAAAGAAGATGTGGGGCGTGATGAACGCTTTTTACATCAGGAACTAGACAGCAAGGACATTGACACGCTTGAAGAACCGAAGGTGCTTACTGATTTTCGGCTGATAGACAAAGATGGCGAAACACGCTTGACCAGCAGTAGTGATGTTCAATTCTTTGACGATGAGGGAAACCTAAAAAGCAACCTGCTCATCAAGGGCAACAATCTACTGGCACTTTATACGCTTCGTGAGCGTCTTGCTGGACAAATCAAACTTGTTTATATTGACCCGCCTTATAACACCAAAGGTGCTAACGACATATTTACCTACAATAATAGTTTCAACCACAGTGCGTGGCTAACCTTTATGAAGAACCGTCTTGAAGTAGCCCACGAAATGCTTCGCAACGATGGTTTCATAGCAATAACTATTGACCACGTTGAGTTGTTCTATCTTGGTGTATTGGCAGATGAGGTTTTTGGTGCGGAAAACCGTGTAGGCGTTGTAACTATTCTTATCAACCCAAAGGGGCGTCAGCACGAGAAGTTCTTTTCTGCTTCAACGGAGTATATGCTCGTCTATGCCAAAGACATTTCAAAAGCACAGTTTGAGCAAGTTACTCTTGATGATGAAATTGCCCAAACCTTTGACCAGCAAGACGAACAGGGCAAGTTTAGGTGGCAGTCATTTGCTCGTATTAGAACAAGCACAAGCCGTGAAGCAAAGCCCGCTTTTTATTACCCGATATACGTCAGTCCAGACTTACAGCATATTACTACTGACAATGTAGATGGTTATATTCCTGTTTACCCTGTATCAAATGGTAAAGATTATAGCTGGAAAACAAAGCCAGATACCTTTGCCGAACGTCTTGCTGACGGTCAATACCGAGCTCATAAGAACGGAAATGGAAACATTGAAATACAGCACAAATATCGTGAACAGCAAGTTCTAAAAAACTTATGGACCGACAAAAAGTATTTCCCAGAGTTTCAGGGAACAAACCTATTGAAAAAGATAGTAGGCGAAGGTAAGTTCAGTTACCCTAAATCGCTTTATGCTGTTATGGACACTATAAAACTTATGTCGTCAGGCGATGATATTGTATTGGACTTTTTCGCTGGTTCAAGTACCACTGGACACGCCGTTCTTGAATTGAACGCAATTGACGGCGGAAACAGGCGGTTTATACTCGCAGAACAAATTGAGAAACATTATGACGTTGGTGTTGAACGAATTACAAAAGTAACGAAGGCACTGACTAGTAACGCTGAAACAATTTGCTTTGAACTAAAAAAATACAACCAAGAATACCTAGACGCCATTATGGAAGCAACGAGTATAAAGGAACTTGAAGACTTGTATGTTGATATGCGTAACAATGCCTTCTTGAAGTTTTGGTTTGACCGAGCCGAGTTTGAGAAAGACGAGAACTTCCGCAACAAAGATTTAGATGGTCGCAAGCAGGCACTTGCCGACATACTAGACGAAAATCAATTATATCTAAACTACGCCGATATGAACGATACACGGCATACGGTATCAGTTGACGAAAAGGCGCTAACGGACAAGTTCTATGGCGAAAACTAAAATAAATGCGACACTTGGCGACTTCCTATTCAATCAAATAGAAAACGACCCTGCTTACATAGCGTGGCAAGCTGATTTTACTATTCCTGAATACGTTACTGACAATTTGAGTAAGACCCTGCGTGAATACCAAATAAAAGCCTTGAAGCACTTTATTTGGCTGTATGAAACCGACAGAGCCAGAGCAAAGCACCTTCTGTTCAATATGGCGACAGGTACAGGCAAAACGCTCGTAATGGCGTCTGTGGTGCTATACCTATACGCACAAGGCTATCGCAACTTCCTGTTTCTAGTCCATCAGATACAAATCAAAGACCAAGCACTGAAAAACTTTACCGATTATAAGTTTGAGAAGTACCTATTCAATCCAAAGGGCGTAAGGATAAACGGGCGTAATGTAGCCATCAAAGAAACCAAAAATATAACAGACGCAGACCGTAACGCTATAAACTTTATGTTTTTCAGCACATCGCTACTCTATAACCGCTTGCTTGAAGATAAAGAAAACGGGCTTACAGCCCAAGACTTTGCCGACAATGATGTAGTCGTAATTGCTGACGAAGCCCATAGGCTCAACGTAGATACCCGAAGCAAAAAGAAGGCTGACATTGAAGAAGTCCGAAACTGGGAAACTGCCGTAATGTCGGCGGTCAAAGCTCGTGAAGGAAACTTACTACTTGAATATACGGCAACTGTTGATTTAGCCAACCAAGCAATTCACGAAAAGTACAAAGACAAGCTAGTTCATCGTTACGACTTTTTGGAGTTCAATCGTGATGGGTATAGCAAGGACGTAAAGTTCTTGTACAACAAAGAGGTTCATACCGAAGACCAAAAGCGTCTACTTATCATCAACGCCGTTGCTTTGAGTGAATATCGCAGGTTGCTTGCCGAGCGTGAAATGAAAGTAGATATGAAACCGATTGTGTTAGTAAAGTCTGTCAAAATTGCCCAAAGTGAAGAAGACCGTGCGTTCTTTGACGGCGTTATTTCTAGCCTACGTCCAGACGACTTGAACCGATTGAAGGAACTTGCCAAGCAAAACGTAAACCACGAACACGAAATACTCAACGATATGTTTGCGTGGCTCAAAGAGCCTAAAAACGGCTTTGTTTCGCAAGGCGATTGGGAAGGCTTGAATAAGTTTGTTAGTGAAATACGAGCCAGTTTTGCCCACGATAATACGCTCATATACAACAGCCAGAAGAAGGAAAAAGCCGAACTGTTACCGTTGCTGGACAGCCCACGCAATACTATTCGTGCCATATTCAGCGTCAATGCTTTGAACGAAGGCTGGGACGTATTGAGCCTATACGACATTATTCACTTTGATATTAGCGAAAGTAAGAAAGTCAGTCTTCAAGATATTCAGTTGATTGGTCGTGGTGCTAGGTATTTCCCTTATGAACTGCCACGCTCGTATAAGCCAGATGATGATAGCAATAAACTTTCTCTTGATTTTGCTCAACGCAATTTAGAGTTTGATAAAGACCGCCGAAAGTTTGATAACGCACCTTTTGAGCGTGGTCGTGTGTTGGAAACTTTTGTTTATCACTTCGTAAAGACTGGTATGTTCCTAGAAAACTTACAGCGTGATTTGCTTGGCGAAGGCATAATCAACGAAGGTGTTGAGCGAAAGACTATTACGCTAAAGACGAAGTTCCTTGAAAGCGAAACCTACAAAAAAGGCTTTGTGCTAGTCAACCATACCGTCAAGCGAACCAAAACAACCGAAGACGAAATTGACACAACTTTCAACCGCACTATCAAGGCTGGTTTGTATAACCTACGGTCAAGGGGCTTATCTGACTATGAGCAAAACCAACAAATTGCGAGCCAGAAAACAAAGGTTATTCGTATTACCGATGAGTTTTTTGCCGAGCCGATAATACGCAAAGCGTTGGTATCTGCCGAAGCCAACTTTTTCCGCTACAACAACCTAGTTCAGCACATACCTGATTTGAAGACAGTTGACGAGCTGATAAACGAATACCTGCCAAAATACGAAATTACCTACACTTACGAAGACGGCAAAGATATTGGGTTATTGAACGCACAAGAAAAGTTACAACTGCTTGTTGGTGCTATTTTGCCAGAAGTTCGTAAGCGTATAGACATTTATATGCCACGAGAAGCAGGAAGCAATAAGTTTAGACCAGTTTCGCTTGCCCAAGTATTCGGTAAAGAAAAGAACATATACCTTATGTCGTTTCCAAGTATTGACCCTGCGACTGGCGAGAAGGTGTTTATTAGCACTGACGAGCGAGCCAAAGCCCAAAGCGACCACGACAATCCTGACTTACAGTTCAACATAAAAGGTGCTGATTGGTATGCGTATAGTGAAAACTATGGAACTAGCGAAGAAAAGAAGTTTGTAAAATACCTTGCGAGCCAAATTGACGACTTACACGCCAAGTACGAAGGTTCGGAAATATACCTAATTCGTAACGAACTAGACTATTGGCTATACAGCCTGAAAGATGGTCGCAGGTTCAGCCCAGACTATATGCTTATCATCAACGATGTAACCAATCAGCAGTTGTATTACCAAGTCATCATTGAGCCAAAGGGCGGACATATCATTGAGCAAGACGCTTGGAAAGAAGAAGCCTTGATAAGCCTGAACGATGACAGCGAAGTAGTGTTTGACGCCAACGAAACCGACAAGCAAGCATACAAAGAATACTTGGCTGAAATGAGCAAACACGGCTACAAAGAAATAAAGCCGATTGGCATAAAGTTTTACAATACTGACCCACGTCCTGAAAGCGAGTTTGCCCTAGATTTTGAGAGCAAGTTGCTGGCGTAATGAAGCCAATCATATCAGTCAAAGAAGCTCGTAAGTTGCTTGGTAAAGATTATGAAAAGCTGACTGACGAGAAGATAGCCGAACTGATTGAGCAACTACACGAACTAGCCAAGTTATCTTTAGATATGGCTCGTGAACAACGCCTCAAAAAACGCTTGGCAAAATGACCCCCAAAAATTCGGCATTTCATATAGCGGAGTGTCAAACAGCGAAACAAAGGGCGACTACCCCCCTATGTTACCTCTGTTGGAACGCCTGTATAGAAGGCAAGTAAGTCTTCTAAATACTCTTTATTATTGGCATAGGCGTAGTCTTTAGACCAACGCACAAGCAGTAAATTACTTTGAATTATCATCTCATCGTTTGTTATAGCGTGTCGTTTCTGCTTTTTACCAGACTTTAGTGGGTCTATAAGTTCAATAAGTATTTCTGGCGTAAGAGCAAAATAGTGTCGTCTTTGGGCTATATGGTTACTGTACATCTTCTCAACCATTGTTTTGCCAGTATTGTTGAACACTTCAACCACTGGCGTATCGGTAGTGATAAACTTCTTTGAGCCTTTAGCCAGATAGAACCGCCATTTCTTTATTACAAACCACCTATGAAACTCTTCGCAATTAGTAATGAGCTGTAAGTGATTGACGTTATTATCAAAAGTCAGTTCATATTCGCCACTTACAAATGTTTTCCTTGCGTCTTCAATCTGTTCATCTGTTACTTGATGTCCTTCTTCTTCCATAGCCTTTTTAGCACCGTCAGCAAAGTTTGGGTGCGAAGCCATTAGAGTAGTGATTTGTTTCATACCATCAGCCATAGTCTTGTTTATTTGTCTTCGCATATGTGGGCTTCTAATCCAAAGGGAAGCCATAAACCACGCTAGAATATCTAATTGCTGGTCTGTAAGTGGTCGGTAATTTAGTATTGCGTCAACAATGGCGTCATACTCTTTGGCAAACTTATCTTCAATTTCGCCAAAAAACTGCTCAAATACTTGGCTCGTTTCGTCTTCTTTTCCTGTTTCAACGGCGTAATAAAAGTCGGCGTAACAAACACCGCTATAAGGTCGTGGCTTTACAAGTTTGCCTTTTTGAATATCTAAAGTCTGTAACATATTATCAACCGCAAATCGCTTGAAATAAAAGCGTGGTGCGAAGTGCTGTTTCTTTGTTATCTGCTTGGTCATAATTCCCATTTTACAACTGTATAGGTATGTGTTGAAACTGATTGTTTTTCCCAACATTTTATTCCCAACAACCTGACCACTGTTGGCGTGTTTGAATTGTTGGGCGATTTTGGAAACAAACGATTTTTTGATACCGACACATTTTTAGGTAGTATGTGCGTTTACGGACTTTCTAAAATATCAAGGTCAAGGCATAGGGGGGCTATGCTACGCTAAGCAACAGTCCCTTGATATTACGAACTTCGCTATCGGCATAGCCCATACTTGCCGTTCGCAGTTCGTTTGCCACTGCGAGCCAAACTAGACATAGAACAATACCGGCCAACACAGTTGGCCGGTATTTAGTTCACCTCCGTTAATTAGCTCTGTATATCTAATAAGTTCTAGACCTGTATCTCTGTATTGAAATGTTAACATCCAACCCCTGGTCTCTTGGTCCTAGACCTACATACCCAGCCAAGAGCGCTGTGGAATTTAAGTAACAAGCGATTGCAGTTCGTTCGTTGCTCTAACACTCAAATTAATCGGGAGGTAGATTATGGATTGTCCATTCGATCCTTATGCGCTCAACATATATCGAGGAGTGCAATATAGCAAGGTATGATTTTAACAGGTACGAAACAAATCTTAAGGTGTTGATTTCGAATGTAGACTTAGCACGGATGAAATCGATGCCCTTTTGATGCAGTTAATTAGCACTCTTGCCCTTAGAGTGCTAATTCATTATAATAATAATCACAGGAGGTATAGAAATATGCAACCACAAGAAAGTACGAAAAAACCACTTGAACAATTTGGACAAGATTTTACGGCACTCGCGCGCGAAGGCAAATTAGATCCAGTCATCGGTCGCGACGAAGAAATTCGTCGATGTATGCAGGTATTGTCTCGCCGGAGTAAAAACAACCCCGTACTAATAGGTGAGCCGGGTGTTGGCAAGACTGCTATTGTAGAGGGTCTCGCGCAGCGCATAATCAAAGGTGACGTACCGCAAAGTCTGAAAAACAAACGCGTCGTCGGCTTGGAGATCAGTAGTCTGCTCGCTGGTGCAGGATATCGTGGACAATTTGAAGAGCGTCTGCAGTCGGTCTTGAAAGAAATTGAAGAGGCTGCTGGGGAAATTATCTTATTCATTGACGAGATACACACGCTTGTTGGGGCCGGCAAGACTGAAGGTGCGGTAGACGCTGCCAATATGCTCAAACCGATGATGGCGCGTGGTAAACTGCATTTAATCG
>CAZYMH010000006.1:0-11352 GCA_964648105.1 uncultured Candidatus Saccharibacteria bacterium | reverse complement strand
TGCAGGCCTATGACTCGGTAGCTATGGAGGTGGATGGTGAGCTCGGTGGCAATGACCAGACTTTTAATATGCTAGCTGGTCGTGATTTGCTCAAGACTTTGAAAAATAAAGAAAAGTTTGTCATCACCATGAAGCTTTTGACTGACTCTAGTGGCAAAAAGATGGGTAAGACCGAGGGTAATATGGCCGCTCTAGCTGATACTGCTCAAGACATGTTTGGTAAAATAATGTCTTGGACCGATGGTATGATCCTAGCTGGCTATGAGCTCTGTACTAGAGTGCCAATGACGGAAATCAAAAAAATAGAACAAGAGCTAAAATCAGGCAAAAATCCTCGAGATATAAAATTCCACTTGGCAACAGAAGTGGTCACTATGTATTTTAGCAAAGAAGCGGCTCAAAAAGCTGGACAAGAATTTACTAATATTTTTGCTAAAAAAGAAAATCCTGATGAGATGCCAGAGTTTGCAATTGCTAAAAATAAAATTAACCCCGTTGATTTATTGGTAGAAATGAAATTGGTAAGTTCTAAAGGCGAAGCTAAGCGCTTGATTGATGGCGGTGGCCTGAAACTAAATCATGAAAAAGTAACTGCTTGGGACAAAGATATTAGCATAAAATCAGGCGATGTGATCCAAGCTGGTAAAAGAAAATTTGGGAAGATTAAATAATTAAAATTAATGCTCAGAGCTAAAACAATAAACCAATATATAAAATTATTTCCCAAAGAAACTCGGAAAAAATTAAATGAGTTGCGATTAACTATTAGAGAAGTAGCTCCGCAAGCCGAGGAAAAAATCAGCTACCAGATGCCAACTTTTTATCTGTGTGGCAATCTGGTACATTTTGCTGGCTACAAAAATCATATTGGCTTTTATCCGAGCCCTAGTGGTATCAAAGCTTTCAAAAAAGAATTGGTAAATTATAAAAACTCAAAAGGCGCTGTACAATTTCCGCTTACCGAAAAACTGCCTCTAGCCTTGATCAAAAAAATAGTAAAATATAGAGTCAAAGAAAATTTAACTAGAAAAAATAAACTATGCCAAAAATTAAAATATTATTTCTCTTTGGCTCTATCTGGTTTTTATCAGCCTGCACCCTACCGCTAGCAAAACAAACTGCAATCCCAAATAACAATCAAAATGCCAACGAAGCATTAAATACCCATAATGCTACTGATATTGCATACGACCAAAATAGCTGGAAAGATATTATCCCTTCTAATTGCCTACACTTCAATGATGGTTGTAATGATTGTTTCCGCACTGCAGCTGGAGCCGAAGTGGGCTGCACCAAAAAAGCTTGTGCTGTTTATCAAAAACCTACTTGCTCTGACAAGAATGAAGAGGTGACTAATAGCTCCGATCAATTGATTGAGTTGGGTGCTGAGTTTACCCTGCGCAAAAATGAATCAGCTATAGTCCAAAATATTGGCTACAAAATCACTATCACTAATTTTTTTAACTCCCCTTGTCCAGAGGGAGCTCAATGCCTCTGGTCCGGAGTAGGCGTTGGCCTACGCTACAGTCTAAAAGGTGAGATCAAAGAAGGTGTCAATCTGACCGAAGCTTTTGGCTATCAGACTACTATCATCGAAACTGATCACGAAACTTTTGCCAAGCTCAAAATCAATGTTACCACAAATACAGCAGACCGCGCTAGCTGCAAAACTGACGCAGACTGCGTAGCCGCTAGCTGCTGTCACCCCACTAGCGTAGTCAATCAAAAATACGCACCCGATTGTGCAGCTATTGCCTGTGATCTGAGCTGTCAGGTACCTCTGGACTGCGGTGAAGCTAAGATAGCTTGTCAAAATAATAAGTGTGTAATAGTGTCTACTAAATAATTTAAGTAAATAACTATAAAATTATGAAAAAATTAACGATCTTTAGTCTACTAGCTCTAGCCTTTTTGCTATCTGGTTGCATTAATAAAAATTTGAATATCAATAAAACTGCTGACACAACTAATCAGGTTAATCTGCCTATAGCCAAAGAAAATACTGAGCCAGTACTAGTAAATAGTAACTTTAAAAATGATGATGTAAAAGTTAACAACAATACTAATATAAACAACGACCAAGCGCCTGATCCTTTGGCTAATTGGCAAACTTTTGACAACCCCAATGGCAATTATAGTTTTAAATACTCACCAAGTTGGAACGCTATTATTAGCAAATACAATAATAAAAATTCATTATTCGGACCAAGTGCTACTAACAGCACAGGTCTAGGTGGTGTAGAGTTAGTAAACTTTAGTGACTCAGCTACTGAGTATGTAAAATATCTAACAGAAAATGCTGCTATTAATTTTACTAGCAAAAAAGATACTACTATAAATGGATTATCCGCCGTAGAAGTAAACTATACTGGTGTAGCCAATCAAATTGGTCATGGTGTGTATTTAAAAAATGGCAGCCAAATAATCAACATCTATATTAATAGCCAAGATCAAAATAATATTGAAATATTTAACAAACTTTTATCTACCTTTAAATTTGTAAAATAAAAAAACAATCAATACCTAATGCAGCCCAGCCTCTCGCGAGAGGCTGGGCTGGATTTTTTAGTCTAGCGGACTTTTGATATTATTAAAAAAATTTCTAGCTACATGAGTATATATTTCGGTAGTTTTGATATTTTGGTGGCCTAATAATTTTTGGATATAGCGCATATCTACTCCGCCCTCTAGTAGATGAGTAGCAAAACTATGGCGCAGACTATGACAAGTAGCATCTTTTTTAATGCCTGATTCTTGCAAAGCATGTTCAAATATTTTTTGGGCACTACGCTGACTGAGGTGTGATTCACCAGACTGTCCAGAAAATAAATATTTTTGAGTAGCCGGTAATTTTGGTAAATAAAGATTTAATAATTTGATACTAATACCACTTAATAAAGTCAAGCGGTCTTTTTGCCCTTTAGCATCTTTGACTAATAAACTTTTAGAAATCAAATCTAAATGGTTTATTTTAATCTTCACTACTTCTGATACCCTCAAACCAGATCCGTACATTAGAGATAGTAGTAACTTATGTTTAAGATTATGTGCACAGTTAATTATTTTGATAATTTCTGCTCTAGTCAAAACTGTAGGCAAAAACTTTTCTTTTTTTGGCCTCTGAATGCTAAAAAACAGCTTCCGCTTGAGAATCTGTCCATAATAAAATTTGAGCGCCGAGATAACTTGGTTGAGCGATGTGTTGGTATAGTTTTGGCTTTTGAGATAAAGTAGGTAATTTTTGATATCTTGACTATCGACGGCTCTAGCTGATTTACCAACAAATTCTAAAAAATGCTGATTGTGGGCCAAATAACTTTTGATAGTCCGCCGAGAAAACCCCCTGATAATGAGCTCTTGAGCTAGACTAGCCAAAGGATGATTATTGGCCAAAAACTCGGGCTTTCTTAAGGCCATTTTATCGCTTTTCATAGTACATTCTGATTAATAATAATTATTTACTTTTTAGCTAATTTAAGCTAAGCTGTCAATAGGTGCGTCAACACAGTGATAGATGAAATATCACAATTTTTTATGGATATTAACTGGAAATTAATAATAGAAAATTTCATTCCGATAGCATTACTAGCGATATTGTCTGGTATATGCTGGCTCCTTTTCTTTTACAGAAAAGATATTTTAACTTGGTTTAAAAAAGTTAGGCTTATATTATTGCCCATAAACTTTAATATAGCACTATCACTTGATTTTAAAGAGGGTTTGAATTCCGGAAATTATTTTAACGAAATCAAAAAAAAATTAGAACAAATTATTGACGAAAATAAAATAAATAAATTTATAATATTAAAAGATTTTTCGGATGTTAAAAAATTCCACAATACAACAGAGGCGGAACAATTTAGAACAAAAAAGAATATTGATTTAATAATTTGGGGAGGGTTCTCTGGTGATTCTATAAAAAAAGATGGTCAAACAATCACGGATGTAACACTTAATTTCACTTATGGGCACCCCGATAATAAACAAAGAGTTATAGGCTCGGCACTTCATGCGGAATTTAATACCAAATTTGCTAAAAAGAATTATTGGAAAATTATAGAAAATAATTCATATGAAGACTTAAAAATCATAACTAACAATGTTTTTGATATTTCAATGTACATATTAGCAACTGTGCTGTTACTTTATGGTAAAGTTGGTAAAAGTATTAATCTACTTGAGAGTCTTTATACCAGTCTAAATAATAGAAAAGATAAATTTGCTGAAGATATAGTGCCTCGCCTATGTGATGCATATCAAATTATAATTATAGAACTAGCCATAAAAAGAAAGAATTACAATCTTGGCAAAGAAATATGTGAAAAAATCCTAAAAATTAAAAGTGATGATTTTTTTGCATTATCAAATCTGACAACTTTTCAATACTGGACAGGTGAATTCGAAAAATCTGAAAAAAATATAGACTTACTATTAAAAGTATACCCGAAAAATCCATTAACGGAACTAAATGTTGCCTATACTAGACTTATGCAAAAAAATTACTCAAATGCATATAAGCATTACCAGAATCTACTTCAATTTAATATTACACAACTTAATTTCAACCCATCCAGTGTTTTAGAATTTTTGGGGTACGAATATGAAAAAAGAAAGGAGCCAGCTATACTCTATGCTAGCGGGATCATATCTGCTAATTTTGGAGATAAAGATTTAGCAAAAAAAGACTTGGAATTATTTCTAAAAGAGGCCCCCTATGAAAGGTATGATAAAATGTACAGAGATGCTACTAAAAAATTAAAAAAATTGTGATACATCACCTATCACCGGATGTCCGGTTCGCTATAAATCAAATTTAATTAAATTATATGAGCAAAACTCTATCAATTAGTATTTCATTAGCAGTATTAATAGTTTCCATAGCAGTTTTTTACTATTTCGTCATGTTTCTACCAAATTCCAAAAATCAAGAACTATCAAGTCAACAAGAAAGGCAACAGATGTTAGATGACTGTTTAAGTGAAGCTCAAAATAATTTTCAATTAAAATGGGATAGCGAGTGCAGTAATGGCGTTGGAAATTGGATAAACCATTGTCAGGGAGAGCAAGGAGAAGGTTGTAATGAATGTATACTATCTGATAGTGAATCTATACGATTAAATGGAATGCTACAGACAGATAAAGATAACTGTTATAAGAAATATAAGTAATTTGATTTATAGCTCACCCAAATCGTGTCTTCACGGATATGATAGCTTCGCAATTTTATCATATCCGCTCGCCACGACTTCGGACATCCTGGCCTGTTAGCGGAAATAGTGCTCTATTTTTTTAAAATATTCTATATATAATAAATTATTTTATGCCCTATAATACTAAATATTCTTAGGGCTTTTTTGTAAATAAAAAAGCGCCCCGAGTCATTACGAGAATGATTCGAAGCGCTATCATGTCAGTCACTGGGTGGACCGGCTGTTATTTCTGAATCTTAGGCTGCGTGAAAAAACGCTGCCAAGGAACAGGCTTCATGAAGCCGTGCTTCGTAAAGAACGCGAAGGCTTCCTCCACCTTGTATTTTGCATCTACACGCTCCCTGTCCAAGGGCATCGTTCGCTTTTCAATCTCCTCCAAGTCTACTGCCAAGACAATAAGTCTCTTGAGACATTTGTCTTCCAACTGACTGGGAGAGAGTTTATAGACTTCCCTGATGTCGTCAACATCCAAATGATGTCTGATGTCATCGAGAAATTCATGAAGTGCGGCTGAGATGTCATTTGCTGTCAAAATGACGAACATTGATACCGCAAGCAATGCAAACATGGGTACCCAAACCCACACATCCCTGATACCAACAGCAAGAATAGTGAGCATGGCAACAATCATCAACAAAAAAAACATGATAACGAACATAGTAAAGGCACGCCAATCGAATGGATCAAGCCACTTTGTTGCAAAATTGTAAGAACAAAATGGCATTGGGAAAGGCTCTAGCTTCACACTGCGAAACGGGTGGTCAGCAGGAACGTTTTGCAGATCTCGTTTTGCAAAACGCGACCGGCGCACAAAACTCTTAAGACTCATTTCAAAGAACCTCCAATACTGTCTTTTGGTGTTTAAGTTGGACGCTTCCGGCGTCTTCAAGTCAAGGTATCAGGCCTTGATTTGAAACTTCAACTTAAGCTATCTGAGACAGTACAGATAGCACTTGTATCCTAGAATAATCAGTATTTTAAGTCAAATACTAGCTCAAGCCCTAAGAATATTTAATATATAGATAAAGCTTGAGCACTACATCCGCCAACACCGCGTATGCGGCTTAGCTTACACCTAATGTTTTCTTGTAAAGAAAGAATAAAAGTGCTTAAATTAGCTTAGGCACTTTTATTATTAACCTTTAATAATAAGTGTAAGCTTACGCCTACATCCCTCACTCACCTTTGCGGTTTGCTCCACAAAATTATACCGCAAAGCTCGTTCGGGACGTCGCATACGCTTGTCTGTTGTATGAAATACATTTTACATATTCCTCTATTTTATAAATAAGCTCGGTTTACTTACTGGGCTTATTTTGGTATTATAACAATAAGAAAAGTCTGCTATGAAAAATAATAATTTTGACATAAAAAAAGCAAAATTTATTGACCTTTTCGCGGGAATTGGTGGTTTTAGAATAGCCCTAGAGTCTTTTGGGCTACAATCCGTATATACTTCCGAATGGGATAAATATGCTCAAATAACTTTTAAAGAAAATTTTGGTGAAATCCCTGACGGAGATATTACTAAAGTAAATGAATCCGACATACCTTCGCATAACATTTTGTGTGCCGGCTTTCCATGTCAAGCTTTCAGTATTTCTGGAAAACAAAGGGGGTTTGAAGATACTAGGGGAACATTATTTTTTGATATTGCCAGAATAGCAAAACATCACAAACCGGAAGTTCTATTTTTAGAGAATGTAAAAAACTTTGAAAAACACAACAACGGAGAAACTCTAAATGTAATAAAAAAAACATTAGATGAAATTGGATACAATGTTTTTCACAAGGTCATAAATGCCAGTCAATATGGAGCCCCCACCGCCAGAAAAAGAATATATTTCGTTTGTTTTAGAAAAGACTTAGGCATAAATAATTATTCATTCCCACTGCCAACCAATAAACATATAAAATTAAAAGACTTTTTAGAGCCAGATAAAAATACAAAAAAATATATAATTGAAAGGGACGATATCAAAATACATAATACTAAAATAGCTCAAGATATATTTAATAACTACCCACTAAAACCAATACGCGTTGGCACTCTAAATGGTGGCGGACAAGGGGAAAGAATTTACAGTGATCTAGGACACGCCGTCACATTTTCAGCTTATGGCGGTGGGGCCGGAAGTAAAACTGGGGCTTATTTAATAAATAATAAAGTTCGTAAGTTATCTCCAAGAGAATGTGCTAGAGTTATGGGCTTTCCCGAAGACTTCAAAATCCCAGTCCCCGACACACAAGCGTATAAACAATTTGGAAACAGTGTCGTTGTGCCAGTTTTAAAAAAAGTATTTGAAAAAATAATTGAAACTTTAGAAGAAAAATATGCCAAGGAGAAAGAAAAAAGTAATCTTAGGATCCAACACAGCCAAGGGAGGATTCAAGAACGAAGACGATATTATTGCGAAGTTTAATAAGTGGTCAACAGACAAAGAAGCTAAGGAGTGGCTTTTGATAATGGGATATGATTTAAAACAGATCGAAAAAGTAGAGGCCACAAAATTACATGGCTATAAAACAGATGTGCAAGTACAAGTAAAAATTTACTTAAAAAAGGCAATATCTACTGAAAATTTATCTATAAAATTGGTAAGCAACCCCCAAGGATTTAATCAAATTGATAAAAGATGGGTCGATACCTATGTAAAGATGTGGCACATGCCAAAAGATATATCTGGGGCATTGAAAAAATTTACTGGGGAAACGCCACCAAAAATCACAAAAAACTTAAAAGATAAAAGAAGGTTACTCCTTAACGAAATGGATGCGGCGATACAAAAAAAGATTATTGCCTTTTTTACAAAAAATAAAATATTGGTGGTATCTGATATTTTAAAGGGGCGTGATCAATTTTCAGCCGAATGGATGTTAGTGGCTTTAAATGCAAACCAAAAAAGCACATGGGTACTTAAATCAATAAACGAAGCTATGAATTTATTTGGCGGTGGCGATGTTAGAATAACTGCACAAGGTAGTCTAAAAATTGGGCGCATTGGCATGCAAAGAAAGGGTGGAGACGGAGGCAGAAAAACGGCTCAAATGTTGCAGTTTAAAATCAACCCAGTGGAATTATTTGATTAATTAATATGGCCGACACTGTTTCCAAAACAAAGAGAAGCGAAATCATGGGTAAAATTAGAAGTCGGGATAGCCAAATAGAACTAAATTTTCGCAAAACTTTATGGAAAGCCGGCCATAGATATAGAAAAAATGTAAAAAATTACTTTGGCAAACCAGATATAATTTTACCAAAATATAAAACAATTATATTCATTGATTCGTGTTTCTGGCATGGATGCAAAAAACATTGTAGAATACCTACTTTAAGAAAAAAATATTGGGCTGATAAAATAGAAAGAAATAAGCTAAGAGACAAAAAGGTCAATAAATTTTATAGAAAAAACCACTGGAACATCTTTAGGGTCTGGGAACATGATATACAAAAAGATATAAATAACACAAAAGAAAAAATAACCTTAAAGATAAAACAACGGAATATGTAAAATGTACATCACACAACACCGCGTATGCGGCTTAGCTTACACCCATACTACATTTGAATTTTATAGTTAAAAGTGCTTAAATTAGCTTAGGCACTTTTAATTTTAACCTGTAATAAGTGTAAGCTTACGCCTACATCCCTCACTCGCTTGGGCGCTCGGCTCCGCCGTAAGTATAGCGCCCCACTCGTTCGGGACGTCGCATACGCTCGTCTGTTGTATGAAATTGCGTTTCTTCTTTTATGAAAATCAAAGAGGCCTTGGCTTACGCCTTGGCCTCTTACGTTTGGGTTGACCGCCCGCTGGAAGTCGCCTGCTTTCTAAAAGTCAGCAGACCGACTATCCCATGCAAAAACAGGCAGTTGATTGGATAGACCAAATCTATCCACTGGCCCTGCCAGCGCCAGATCACCACCGTGATACTAAGCACATAGGCAGAACTCCAGATGAACCATGAGAGGGCTTTTTCACTTTTTGGATTTCTCCAAACGCTACGGAAGGTCGCGACAAAGGCAATTGCGATAGACGCTTGCAGGATAAGATTGGCTTTAGCTGCCGAATGCAGTATAAGCCAAACTATGGCTGACGCTAGTCCTAGACCAAGCAACACCTTTTCCATGTTGTCCAACTTAGACAACTTGCCTCTGTGCAAGGCAAAGAAAAAAGTTGCAACACAAGCCAAGGTGCTTACTATCGGCAAAATGGACTTAACCAAATCACCGCTAGCGCTAAGGTAGGTCAGACAATTCAGTGTGGACAAAAATGCCGACAATGTCCACGTGGTAGAGTTCGGTATTGATTGACCGTGCCATATCTGCAAGTTGTAGAAAACAAAACCAACTAGGTGCATCAAACCAGCAATCACACCGAGAATGACTTCCAGCTCCATTATTCACCCCCTTTGGGTTGCTTGTGAAAGGTCGTAAAAAGACCTTATATAATAGCATATTAATACTAATTTGTCAATACAAACAAAAGAAAAAACGCAACATCACACAACACCGCGTATGCGGCTTAGCTTACACCTATACTACATTTGAAATTTATACTTAAAAGTGCTTAAATTAGCTTAGGCACTTTTAATTTTACCTATAATACGTGTAAGCTTACGCCTACATTACTAATTTTACTTTTTTTCTTAATATGGTATACTGTAATAAACTACTTATACCATATTAAATAATTACTATGAAATATCTACACAAAACTATCGCCTCTCGCTTGGAGGCTAAAAAAAAAGAATTAAATAAATTACGGCCATTGCCTACAGTAGCAGTTAAAAAACTGCAAGAAAAACTAAGGTTAGAAATGACCTATAACTCCAATGCCATAGAAGGCAACAGCCTAACTCTTAAAGAAACTTTTTTAGTTATAAACGAAGGTATTACGGTAAAAGGTAAACCTCTAAAAGACCACCTAGAAACTAAAGACCAGTATGCGGCTTTAGAATATCTCTATGATTTGATTGATAAGCACAAACAAAATAATATTTCTGAAAGATTAATCCGCTCTATCCACCAAATAGTCGTTCAAGAAACAGAAAAAGAACAAGCTGGAAAATACCGAAATGCTAATGTCTTTATCATGGGTGCCAAACATACTCCACCCGATGCATATGAAGTGCCAAAATTAATGACAAATTTATTAGTTTGGCTAAAAAATAACAGTAAGATGCCGATAGTTGAGCTGGCCGCTTTATTTCATCATAAATTAGTACAAATTCATCCATTTTTTGATGGCAATGGCCGTACGGCAAGACTTGCCATGAACCTAATATTAATGAGGGCTGGGTATCCACTAACTATCATACTAAAAAATGATAGGAAAAAATACTACGGCGTCTTAGCTAAAGCTGATACTGGTGACTATGCACCATTGGTTAATTTCATAGCTCAAACAGTTGAGAGATCTTTTGATATATATCTAAAAACTTTAGCGCCAACAAAAAAAGGCAGGAAGTTAATATCACTAGCTGAATTAGCTAAAGGAACAAAATATTCTGCCAAATATCTAAACTTGCTAGTCAGACAGGGTAAACTCGAGGCTTATAAAGAAGGCCGTAATTGGCTAAGCTCAAAAGAGGCTTTAAATAAGTATATTAATAATCGAGAAAGAAAAAAGTAAAATTAGCAACGTCGCATACGCTGGCCTGTTGTGCGTCATAATAAAAAAGATTATAATATACTTATCTAACTAATTAACTACCTAAAATAATATGAATTTTGAACAACCACCAGTAGTAGAAATAAACAATGAAAAAGAGCCAGAACCAATCATTTTAACTGCTGAAGAACGGGCGGTTCTAAGTAGAACTAAAAACCTAGAAGATCCAAATATTTTAAAATTGATGGAAGAAAAAGGTATCACCTTTGATGCGGGTGATGTTGTTATTGAAGTAGATGGAAAAAAAATGATGGTTACAACTAGCAAAGATGATTTCTTTACTACTCTTATGCCCGAAACAATAGAGGAAAAATATGGCCGTGAAAAACGAGATGCCATTGAAGCCAAATAAAAACATTTTTTATCACGACGCACAACACCACGCATGAGGAAAAACAGCTCTAAAAGGAGCTGTTTTTCGCAAATTGCCCGTTCGTAGCTATGATGTTATAATTTTATCATAGCTACTT
>CAZYMH010000005.1:0-81211 GCA_964648105.1 uncultured Candidatus Saccharibacteria bacterium | reverse complement strand
TGGCAGGGGAGACAGGACTTGAACCTGCGACACTCGGTTTTGGAGACCGATGCTCTACCAACTGAGCTACTCCCCTTTAATGTTCAAAATTTATTATATCAGGTTCAAGTCAGGACTTGGTCACGATCTCGGTGAAGTAAACTTCAGCCGAGTCTCGACCCCGCCTCGCCTCTGGCGTATTCACGCTGCAGGGGCTGCGGCCTTGCAAATGTCCACTGGACATTCTCACCTGCGACACTCGGTTTTGGAGACCGATGCTCTACCAACTGAGCTACTCCCCTATATTTTAAATTAAATATCAAATAAATTATTAAACTAGTATAACATTTTCGTATAATTTTGACGTAATAAATACACGAATATTAATATTTGTGATATATTTTATGTAGTATGTTGAGCAAAAAAATGAATGTTGCAAAACCTTTTATTGTTATGATGTATGGCTTTCCTGGAGCTGGAAAGTCGGCTTTAGCTAAACAAATGTCAGATGAATTTAGCATGGTTCATGTTCAAGAAGATAAAATCTTACATGAGTTATTTGGCGGTAAATTATCTCCTCAAACACTAAAAGCCGCTCGCAAAATCACGAATTATTTAGTCAAAGATTATCTTAAGGCTGGAATTTCTGTCATGTACGACGCCTCGATTCATAGAGAAAATGATCGGCGTAAAGTGCGAGAAATGGCTCACGCCTACAAAGCCAAACCATTAATTGTTTGGTTGCAAGTAGATCCTGAGACGGCCTTTGAACGGACACAAAAACGTGATAAACGAACTTCAGAGAACAAATATGCAAATGAATACTCCGAAGACGAGTATCGCGACATAATTTCTAAAATGCAAAACCCTGTCCACGAAGATTATGTAGTAGTCAGTGGTAAGCACACATTTAATACTCAACGCTCAAACATTGTCAAAAAACTAGTTGATACTGGTGTTCTGACAATGGCCGAAGCTCAAGATAAAATTATCAAACCAGGTTTAACAAATCTAATCCCTAAGCCTAGTATTCAAATGCGTGGCGACATAGTCAATCGCAATATTTCTATCCGATAAAATGCCTACTAGTTATGAAATTGACTTACCAGATATCGGAGTAGTTAAAGTTAGCAAAAAAAGTGGTATGAGATCACTGCGGATGAGGCTATCAGCTAATGGTCAAATTATGGTGTCTGTACCTAGTTTGACGCCTAAGTATTTGGTCGAAAGATTTATCAAAGACCGTCAAGATTGGATTCTAAAAAACCGCCCGAAATCATCAAACCAAATTTATCGAAATGGCTGTCAGACATTAAGCGGCATACAAATTTTTATTTCTGTAGGTAGTGGACGGAATTCATCGAGATTGTTGAGTAATAAAATTTATTTCAAATTAAATCAAAAATATTCTATCAACAGCCAAACATGCCAAAATTACATTGAAAGCAAAGTTACTGAGGCTATGAAGACACAAGCCGAAAACGTCTTACTACCGCGACTGCTTGAATTATCAATTAGATTCAATCATCGGTTTAATCAAGCTCATGTCAAAAAAGTATATAGTCGATGGGGCAGTTGCGACTCAGCTCAAAACATAAATTTGAATATTTATTTGGTTCAACTGCCTCAAATTTTGCAAGATTACGTCATCATTCATGAACTTGCACATACCAAACATATGAATCATGGTAATGCTTTTTGGTCCGATGTCTCGGAGATGATGCCGAGCTACAAACTCTACCGCAAAATGCTCAAAAATTACCACCCAACAATTTTGCTAAACCCACTGCCTTAGTGACAAGAGGTATTTAATTAAGCTATACTTTTAAGCATGAGCGAAAATCACGATAGCGAGCTACAATCTTTAGTTAGTGAGCATCAGGCGACATCTGTAAAATCAGCCGAATTAGAACGTGAACGTTTATTAAGCTTAATCAATAGCATGGCCGATGGTGTAGTTGCAACAGATGAACATGGAAAAATTGTCTTATATAACGGTGCAGCAATAAATATCTTAGACGTGAACACTTCTATAGCCAACAAAACATTCGACAAAATATCAAAGTTTGTTGATGTAAATAATCAGACCATAAATTTAACAGAACTGATAGTGGCTACAAAAACTCAAATTTCGTCTCGAGACTATAAAATTATTTATCAGGACAAAAGTATCAGTAATATTTATCTATCGATTGCTCCAGTTAAATTAGGTTTTGGCAAGGACGGTAATCGTGGATTTGTTATTTTGCTCCGAGATATTACACGCGAGAAATCACTCGAGGAAGAACGCGATGAATTTATTAGTGTAGTTAGCCACGAACTACGTACACCAATTGCTATAGCCGAGGGCAACATCAGTAATGCCCAATTTATTGCCGAAAAACAAGTCAAAAATAAAATGATTGACGATTCACTGAAGGTTGCCCATGAACAAGTGGTTTTCTTAGCGGGTATGATTAACGATTTATCAACCTTATCAAGAGCCGAACGAGGTGTTTTGAAGGTTGAATCTGAGCCAATCAATGCTCACGAACTAGTTCTAGACCTACAAAAAACGTATCAATCAGATGCCTTGGCCAAAAATCTAAAATTAAAAACCAAGCTCGATCCACATCTGGAAATTTTATATTCTTCAAAACTTTATGTACGTGAAATTTTACAGAACTTTATTACCAATGCTATCAAATATACCGAAGAAGGCTCGATCACAATTTCTGCCAGTCCGTCGGAAGAAGGCATTGTTTTTGAGGTAAGCGATACAGGAATCGGCATAAGCAAAACTGATCAAGAGCGAGTTTTTGATAAATTTTTCCGCAGTGAAGATTTCAGGACTAGAGCCACTACAGGCACTGGTTTGGGTTTATACGTAACTATGAAGTTAGCGAGATTGATAAATGCCAAAATCGACTTAGATAGCAAACTAAATAGTGGAACAACATTTATAATCACGATCCCAAATTTTAGTTAAAAAAATTATTTATCGATTGATGATAACTTTGGATAAGCTTTTAGGACGGGCAGGCAGATATTTCGACCTTTCCATATTACTTTAGAAAATTCGTAGGCCCACATCGAATAATTGATTACGATTACCTCCATTAGTACCATAATCGGCAAAAAAATCAGCCACAACAAATTTAAGCTTTTGAATATGTATTTGTTGAGTTTGAACTGTAAATAAAGCAATAAAGATATACTTACCAAAGTCAAAATAGCTACATAAAACCATTTATTCAAACAGGCTTGAATAAACATCACAAATGGAGAAAAAATAATAAATAATAAGAATACCGAACGAACAAAAACATTCTCAGGACGGTTTTTGAGTTCTGGATATTTACCTCGAACAGCTGTTTGCCACTGATCTTTTAGATTTTTTGTACTTGATAATCCATAGCCGTTCGCCGAGAATAAAAAACGATATTTTTCGGATTTTGCTACTTGGCTGGCAATCACTTGTTCAGGACGAATATTTTTTTTGCAACCATTGAAGCCACCTATTTTCTCTAAATTGGTTTTGTCAATAAGCCAGCATGTCGACAAAACAGCAGGATTTTTTTTGAAAAATTTAGGATATATCAACTCATTCCAATAACGCATCGGCTGAATAAAATAGCTCTTCAAATATTTTGTCGGACGGGTCGGCAAAACACTAACCATACTTAGATTACTCGCTAACATCGTTTCAATTAATAAACGATGCGTGTTCTTATCAAATCGCGTATCTACGCCACAAAACAAAATGTATTTTCCTTCGGCCTCATCGAATAATTGTTGATACGCATAATTTTTAGCTAACCAACCCGTAGGTGGAGTTTTGCCCTCGATAAACCTAACTCCTTTGTGAGCCAGCTCTTTGATAATTATTGGAGTTGTATCAAGCGAACAATCATCAAGCACTAATATTTCAAGTTTGGGATAATTGGACTGAAGCAAATTATCTAAGCACTCGTTTAAATTATCAGTCTCGTTACGAGCTGGTAGAGCAATAGTTAGGCTTGGTAAATTAGTATCAGCAGTGAATTTGGTAGGTATTTTAAGGTTAGAAATTAACTGGTTATAACTAAAATGCTTAAACAAAATCAAGCAAAAAAGTAATTGCAGACTAGCTAAAATAAATAAATTAGTTTGAGCTGAAATACTCAAGTAAAAATCAACAGCCCATAAACCGATAATTACTACCAACAAACAATCAAGAACTACCTCAGTCCGAGCAGTTTTGCTTCGTAGCTCAATTGTATTTAAACGATTAGCGATCAATCTCCAAAATGAAAACAATCGATAAATTTGAATAAAAATTAGAAGCGATAACAATATAAGATCAATCTTACTAAATATAAGTAGCCCAATACTTGTGCCAATTATCACCGCCATTACAAATGACCAAAATTTATGTAGACTCCAAAAAATTTTCCACTGCAAAAGCAAGCCAATAATTACCGTAGTGAGTACAATTAGCAATCCAAAAATATATAAATTATCCCCACCAAATATCATAAATAAATTATAGCATTTGTATAATCATATAAAAAAATTGACTTATAAATATTTACTGTGGTAATATTGACATATCAACTGCAAAGCTTACTAAATAAATGTAAGCTTTTTTAATTGGAGAAAATATGGCGGATAAAGACAATTCAAGCCCTAAACGGCCAAAAGTGACTATTAAAAGATCAGTAGCAGGCAAAAAATCTCAAACTGTTCGCGAACGTGCTTCGTCCCAACAAGCCAAAAAACCTCGCAAGCTTACAACAACTGCTAGCAAACTCAAACAACCTTTATCAAAAGCTCGTGATTTTGGCAAAAAAGAGTACGATGTCGTACCATTACCAAAAAATAAAGCAGGACGAATTTTAGGTAAAAGAGTCCGATTAATGCCTAGATTTATTATAAATTCATTTCAAGAACTGAAGTTAGTGACATGGCCTACTAAACGCGAAACTATTGCCTTAACCTTCGCCGTATTTGTTTTTGCGATTATCTTTGCGGGCTTAGTTGGTTTGCTCGATTGGGGTTTTGGTGAATTATTTAAGAAATTTATACTGAAGAAATAAAGGAAGGATAAAATGTCAAAACGATACGATTCTAATAAACATTGGTACGCTATTCATACATATAGTGGTTACGAGGAAAAAGTTGCCGAAAGTATTAAACAGCGAGCCGAAAGTCTAGAAATGGCTGATAAGATCTTCGACGTTGTAGTGCCAAAAGAAAAAATGATCGAAATAAAAAACGGTAAACGAAAAGTTGTCGAGAAAAAAATATTTCAAGGCTATGTTTTGGTCCAAATGAAATTGTCTGAAGACGCTTGGTACATAGTCCGAAATACACCTAATGTGACTGGTTTTGTTGGTACTGGCACCGAACCATCACCAGTATCCGATGAAGAGATGGAAAAAATCAACAAGCGAATGGGCTTAGAGCAACCTAAACACAAAATTGATTACGCCGAGGGCGAAGTAGTTAGTATTATCGATGGACCGTTCAAAGGCTTCGACGGCACGATCAGCGAAATCGACCAAACAAAAGGCAAAATTAAAGTACTGGTAAGTATGTTCGGCCGTGAAACTCCAGTCGAACTCGACGGCCTCCAAGTCAAAAAAGTTTAAGACTAGCGTAAAATCAGCTTTTAGGCTATAATAGCTTTGTTACGCACTTCTATTTAAATTAAATCGGGAAGGAGATACCACTAAAATTTTAGTGGGTCGAAAAAACTATGGAAGCAAAAAAAGTAAGAGCAAATTTAAAAATGCGAATTCCAGCTGGTAAAGCCTCGGCTGCCCCACCAGTTGGTAGCACATTGGGTCAATACGGAGTGAATATGATGGATTTTATTCAGCCATTCAATGACGCAACTAAAGAGATGAAAGGCGTTGTGACAGCTCATATTGTTATTTATGAAGACCGAACAATGGAATTTCGAGTCGTTTCACAGGCTACCGACGAGTTAATTCGCGAAAAATTGGGTGTAAAAAAGGGTTCAGGCAAACCTAACACCGAGAAATTAAGCAAAAAATTATCCCAAGCTGACTTAAGTGCTATTGCGAAAGACAAAATGATCGATATGAATGCCGATAATCTAGAATCAGTCAAAAAAATGGTTGCTGGTACTGCCCGAAGTATGGGAGTAGAGGTAGAGGGTTAATTATGAGCGAAAATTTACCAAATTTTAAGGCTATTGACGCTATTTTATGTCAAATGGGCCATCATGAATTAGTCAGGAATGCTCAAGATCCTGACAATGATCAGTATAAAGTTGTTTCGCAAATTCACTCGTTTAAACTTACGTCCGAGGACATTCATCGTATCGGATCACCTGTTTGTAGGAGACTACAAATAGATATAAATGAAGAAGATTTTCCAACATTTTTTTCTAGACCATAAATAATTAAATATGTGGGAGGTTAATAAAAACCGCTATCACCACGAAAGGAATCATCATGACTAACGAAGAAGTCAAGACAACAAAAGAGATTGAAGAAACTGCAATCGATAACCAAAACGAGACTAATAAAACTGATAAATCAGCGGCCAAAGCTGGCAAAAGAAGCGAGAAAGGCTTAAAAGAATCAGAAGCTAAGCAAGAAAAAATTGAAAAGCAACATAGCCGAAGTGAAGATGAGGCAGACACAGAAACTAAACCTAAGCAACATGCTAATCCGACTCGCTCAAAATTAGCTCGCAGGAGTAAAAAATATCGAAAAGCTAACGAATTAATCGAGAAAGACAAACAGTATTCGCTTAGCGATGCAATTGATTTAGCTATAAAATCTAGTACCACTAAATTTGACGGTACAGTCGAGATACATGTTCGACTAAATGTCGACCCTAAGCAAGCCGACCAAAACATTCGCGACAATTTAGTTCTACCTGAAGGAACAGGTAAAAAAGTGCGAGTTGCTGTTTTTGCTGACGAAGATATTGCTAAAGATGCTCTAAAAGCTGGAGCCGATGTTGCTGGTGGTGATGAATTTTTGAAACAACTTGATAAGGGTATTATTGATTTCGATGTACTGATCGCCACACCAAATGTCATGGCAAAATTAAGCAAATATGCCCGTAGTCTAGGACCAAAAGGACTTATGCCAAATCCAAAAAGTGGCACAGTGACCAATGATGTTGTTAAAGCAATCGCCAACTCTAAAGCTGGCCAAGTTGAATACCGTGTCGATAGCACTGGTATTGTTCACTTAAGAACTGGCAAAGTTAGCTTCGGCAAACAAAAATTACAAAAGAATATCGATGCAGTAATTAGCAGCATCAAATCAAACAAGCCGTCATCAATTAAAGGTGCCTACGTAAAAAGCGTATTTGTCTCGACTACTATGGGACCTAGCATCAGAGTCAATACTAGCGAAGTCGCCTAATCGACAATTTAGCGTTGTAATATACATCCAAAACTTGAAAAGCATTAACTCCTTAGATTATTATATATTTATAGCTTAGGAGAAGTGTTTTGGGAGTATATAGTAATAAGCAAATATTGGCTGGTTTAGATAGTAACCATATAGTTATTTATCCATTTATCAAGCAACATCTGGCTGGTAGTAGTATGGATGTGACTTTGGGTAATTGGTATTATCGAACCGAAAGAACTAGTGAGGGTAGTTTTTATAATCCGTTTGATGAAAATGACGTTGAGCGTTATTTTGGTTCTCCTCTTCAGGCCGAAGTACATGCTGATTGGGCCAAAAAACACGGCCGAAAATTATTCAATAACATTCCCGCCACACAACAAATCATCGTTCTCAGGCCTCACGAAAGAATATTGGCTCATACCCACGAATTTATCGGCATCAAAGCTCCTGGTACAAGCACTATGCAAGCTCGCAGTACTTGGGGCCGCAATGGCGTGGCAGTCTGTTTAGACGCGGGTTGGGGTGACCCAGGTTATATCAATCGTTGGACGATGGAAATTTATAATATGAACCAACACGAATCGGTAGTATTACCAGTTGGAGAGCGAATTGCTCAAGTTGTATTCTATGAAACTGGCGAAGTCGATGGCGAGTACAAAAAAATGACAGGTAAATACCAGCCTAATACCAGTGATGATTTAAAAAGTATAATTAAAAATTGGAGACCAGAACAAATGCTACCACGGGCTTACAAGGATGTTCGCAAGAAACCAACTAATATAAAAGGACTTAACAAAGATGTCTAAATCCTCATTCTCTAAAGAGGGTGGGGCAAACAATCAAAAACAAGGAATATTTATAGTACTCGAGGGGACTGACGGTTCTGGCAAAGGCACTCAATTCGAAATACTAAAAAACAAACTCGAAAAGTCAGGCCACGAAATTGAAACATTTGATTTTCCGCAGTATGATCAGCCGTCGAGTTATTTTATCAAAGAATATTTGAACGGTAATTACGGTTCAATCGAAGAAGTCGGCCCGTATACTGCATCCATATTCTTTGCACTCGATCGTTACGAGGCCTCAAATCGGATAAAAAATGCCATAAATAAAGGCAAAATAGTTTTAGCTAATCGATTTACGGGCAGCAACATGGCTCACCAAGGAACAAAATTTGCTACCCAAGAAGAAAGAATTGGATACTTCAATTGGTTAGAAGCCATAGAATATAAAATGCTAGGCATTCAGCGACCAGATTTGTCGTTAGTATTGAAAGTTGACGCTGATATCGCCCAAAAGTTAGTAGACCAAAAACAAGCTCGAAGTTATACCAATAAAAAACGTGATTTACATGAGGCCGATTTGTCTCATCTCAAGAAAGCAGTTGAAGTTTATGAAGATTTATGCGAACTATTCCCCAATGAATTCACTCTAATTAACTGTGTTCGCAGCGGCAAAATCATGTCGATCGAGGCAATTTCAGATATTATTTGGCAAACAGTTCAACCCGAATTACCCGAAAAGTCAACTACTAAAGCTACTTCGGCCGAGAATAAAACCAGTACAAGTGCAAATGCCTATATCGAACAAAAAAATGGCATAAATACGATAACGCCAGCAGGGATCGAAGAGATATCCAAATACGTCACTTCGGCGAGTGACAATGTTTATGCATTTAATGACCAACTGAGTGCTGTAACAATCGCCGCGGCGATGGCCCGACTTTCACGACGTGGCGATGATATGAGAATTACAATACTCGATGAATTTTTGGGCAAAAATGGCCAAGATGATTCTCTTCTCAAACGAGTGATTACGGCTTATGGCGATGATTCTGTCCAACAATTAACTGGACAACATTTAGTTGTCGAAGGTGCCTCACAATTACTCACCAAAAAACTGGAGTGGGGACGATTGGCCTCATATTTAGAACAATCTACCCGCTACATATACTTCGACCAAAAAGATACTGACGCGAAGTACCGTTACTACACTCCTGATTATTTACCGCCCGAAATCAAAAAAATATATAGCCAAACTCTCGACCAAATATTTGAGATTTATTCAGATATTGTTCATGAGTTAACAGATTATGTCCAAACCAACTCATCTGTTCCAGAGAAAGAGCAAGATGCCGCGTGGCGAGGGGCGACAAGAGCCGAAGCCTGTGATGCAGCTCGACCACTTTTGCCTGTTGCAACAAAGTCGACGGTCGGAATTTTTGCTTCGGGCCAAGCCTTAGAAAGTTTGATTATGCATTTACTAAGCGATGATTTAGCAGAAGCAAAAGTCACTGGCCAAAAAATGTTGAATGAATGTCGCAAAGTCCTCCAGACATTTTTGGAGAGAGCCGATAAACCAGATCGCGGTGGAGCCTGGCAAGCTTACCAGTTCAAAACCCGACATAATGTCGCTAAATTAGCCAGCAGTTTACTACCGAACACTTTCAACGATAACTCGAGCAATAAACCAGTTTACTTATCGAGTTTTTTCCCAAAAAACGAACTCGATATTATAGCTGATATTCTCTACGAACATAGCGATTTACCACTTAATGAAATAAAACAACAAGTCGAAACATGGAATTATCAGCAAAAAACCGATATAGTCAAAACTTTTGTCGGCGAGCGACTGAATCGCCGTCAAAGGCCAGGTAGAGCCTTCGAACAAATTCATTATAGTTTTGATCTGTTATGTGACTACGGAATTTTTAGAGACCTCCAAAGGCATCGAATGGTCGATGATCTCAATTGGCAAAAACTTAGCCCTCGTTTAGGCTATGAAATCCCAGATTTAGTCGAAAAAGCTGGCTTGAGTGAGCTATATGAAAAATGTTTTGACCTAAGTTTAGGATTATTTAGTGCCTTACAAGCAGAGGGTTATAGCGAAGAGGCTCAATATGCGGTTTTGTTAGGCCATAAAATGAGATGGAAAGTAACCTTAAATGCCCGCGAAGCCTACCAGATGTTAGAACTCCGCACCTCACCACAAGGTCATTCTGGCTATCGTAAATTAGCTCAACAAATGTATGAGCAAATAGCTGATGTACACCCAATTATTGCTGAAGGTATGAAATTTATTAATCAAGGTGAAGATGCCGAACTTTCACGTTTAGCCGCCGAACGCTACACCCAATTTAAACTGAACCAAGAAAGGAACTAAAATGAGTGAAAAATTATCATCGAAAGTTTTAGGTTGCACTGGTCAAGGCCCCGAACCTAATCAAGAATTATTAGTAAAATTGTATGCTCATACAGATAAATCAAATTCTTTTGGGATTGCTCAACAAGAAGTTTTAGAAACATATTTTGAATCAATGAATTTAGCACCACACCATCTTTTGAGTCAAGAAGATGCATCTAAAGCTAAAAATCTACAACCAATACTAGTAACTTCATCCTTAGTTGGAGCATTGGCTTTGCAAGCCGAAGGTTATCAACCAACTCATGTATTTGGCCAATCTATTGGTGAAATTGCGGCATTTGCAGTCGCAGGTTGTATTTCGATGACTGATGCCGTTAGAATCGCCCGAATAAGAGGTGAAGAAACAGGCAGTACTATCGATAATCTCAAAGAAAAAACTGGCATGCTAGCCGTGCGGGCCAAAAAACAAGATATAGGTAAAGTTTGGTCCAATATACTTAGTAGTGTTGGTTCACTGAAAGATGCTGACATATCATTGTCTAATAGAAATACAGGTAGTGGAGGAGTTTTGGCAGGTCCACTTAGCCATCTGACTGAGCTCATAAAAACTCTCAAAGAAAATGGTGTAAATGCCATACCACTATCTAATATCCCAGCGGCTTTTCATACTCATTTTATGCGAGGGTCGGTTGAAGGCTTTAGCGAAAGATTATCAGAATTTGACATAAATGACCCCAAACCTTCGATTGAACTCTGGTCGCCAACGTCGATTGATCGAGTCAGCAACCGTGAATCTGCCCGAAAAGTGCTAATTGACCAGCTGACTAACCCTGTTTATTTATGGCAAATGCAATCAATCTTAGGTGAATCGTTACTAAGGAGTGATTGCCAGAAAATTGAGTTTGCCGAAGCAGGTTTGGGCTCAAAAATAACTGATGACCGGAATAAAGGAATTTTGTTAAGTACTACTCAAGATACATGGGGAAGTGAACTTCACACCTCTCAAATAGATGTGCCGATTAGATATTATGGTCGACGGCCAGTGTAATTTATCTTGAATATTAAATGATAATCTGCTAAAATATTATTAGTTTCCGAAGACAGCGACTGGTTATAAACCTTAATTTGTCGCCGAGGTATAAGTCTATTATTAGAATTACACGATAATTGTCTTTGGTTACGACCAAGGACATTTTTTATTAAAAGAGGTCGATAGTTCTTGGAAAGTAACATAAGGAATAGGAACGAATTAACTTATGGCATTAACAAAAGCTAAAAAACAAAATGTGATCGATGAGATATGCAGCTTACTAAACGAGTCGAAAATGACTGTTGTAGCAGCGTATCAGGGTACTAGTGTAAAACAACTTCAAGAGCTACGTCGCAACTCCAAAGAGAACGGGACAGTGATTAAGGTTGTCAAAAACCGATTAGTGATTCAAGCATTAAATGCAAGCGATACTTATAAAAAGGCTGATACATCAGCCCTAAGTAGTATGCTTTTATATGCTTTTAATCCTGATGATGAAGTTGCTCCAGCTCAAAGTTTAGATACATTTGCTAAGAAAAACCCCAGCATTAAATTTGTTGGTGGATTTTCTAGTGATGGTAATTTTATGTCAGCCGAAGAAGTTACGGCCCTTGCTAAATTACCAAGCAAGACTCAAATGATTGCAGGAATTATTAATACATTAAATTCACCTATCAATAATGTGATGGGTGGCTTGCGTGGCAACCTAGGTGGCTTAATCAAAGCCCTCGAAGAAAAAGCCGCGTAAAAGTTAGAAAGGAACAAAATGGCTACAGATTTAAAAAAATTTGCAGAACAACTAGTTAAACTTAGTGTACTAGAAGTAAAAGAACTAAGTGATATATTAAAAGACGAATATGGTATCGAGCCAGCCGCTGCTGCAGTTGCCGTGGCTGCAGGTCCAGCCGCAGGTGGTGAAGATACTGCTGCTGCCGAAGCAAAAAGCGAGTTCGATATTGTCTTAAAAGATGCTGGAGCTCAAAAAGTTGCAGTGATTAAGGCAGTTAAAGACATAACTGGTCTTGGACTTGGTGAAGCCAAAGCAATTGTCGATGGTGCCCCAAAAACTGTTAAAGAAAAAGTCCCTAAAGACGAAGCTGAAGCAGCTAAAAAGACACTAGAAGATGCTGGTGCAACTGTAGAATTATCGTAATTTATCGGTAAGACTATTTAACTGAGGTGACTGACAACAGTTACCTCAGTTTTTATTTGGGCCAAAGGGTTATCCACATGTTAATGTTTACAACATAAATGATCTATGATAGCATAGGACTTGAAAAGAGTATTAAGGGAAAATCAAATAGAAAGATAAAGAGTTTAAATGGCAGACGTACCTGATAAACAAATAAAACGACTTAGAACTTTGATAGTTGAAGCAGAGACTTCTTTGGCTGCAGCAAAAGAGCTTTTATTGAGTTTACTTGGCGATGATGAAACTGTGATGGCTATTCCTAAAGATGAACCAGTCGGTAAAATCATCGAAGGTGTGTTTGACGGCCAAAATATGGTTGGAAGTGACAGCAAAACATATCCTGTGCCAGCTAACTATGCCTCTAAATCTAAATTAGTCCAAGGCGATATTCTTAAATTGACAATTGCTGAAGATGGAACATTTATGTATAAACAAATTGGCCCAATTCCGCGTAAACAACTAGTTGGTGCCTTAGAATTAGTAGATGGTCACTACTTTGTAAAAGTCAGCGACGATGTCCAATACCGAGTTTTATTAGCTAGCGTAACGTATTTCAAGGCAAAACCCGGCGATCAAGTCAGTATCAACGTACCCCAAGATGATAACTCTGCCGAATGGGCCGCGTTAGAAGCCGCTTTATAGAGTTCTAAAATTATTCAATAAAAACTGCCAAAAGTAAGTGCAGTTTTTTGTTTTCGTTGTATAAGCTACTCTACATTCAAAATTCAACATAATATATACTATTAAGACGATGGGGAAAACGCTTTATAGACAATATAGGTCTAAATCATTTGATGAAATTATTGGTCAAGATCATATTGTTAGGGTACTAAAAAATAGTTTAAAAGCCAATCAGGTGGCTCATGCTTATCTTTTGACTGGCCCAAGAGGAGTAGGCAAAACCAGTATTGCTCGAATATTAGCCTACGCTGTTAACGATCAAGCATACTCGAGCGAAGCCAATAACTTAGATATTATCGAGATCGATGCCGCATCAAATCGTCGGATTGATGAAATTCGTGAAATTCGTGAAAAAGTTAATATCGCTCCAACAATTGGTAAATATAAAATTTATATTATTGATGAAGTTCACATGTTAACAAAAGAAGCCTTCAATGCTCTACTCAAAACTCTCGAAGAACCTCCTAAACACGTTATTTTCATTTTAGCAACCACCGAATTTCATAAATTACCTGACACAATAGTTAGCCGTTGCGTAAAATTAACCTTCAAATCAATATCAGCCGATATCCTAGCAACAGAGTTACAAAAAATCGCCAAAAAAGAGCATATTGATATTGATAAACTAGCTATAAATTTATTAGCCGAACACGCTAATGGCAGCTTCCGCGATGGGTTATCTTTGCTAGAGCAATTGAAAAATCTGAATCAAAAAATCACTCTTGATGAGACTTATGAGATGCTTGGATTAGCTAAACAAGAATACATCGAAAAAATTATGATAACACTTGTAAATGGTCAAATTCACGAGCTTAAACAAATACTTGAAACAGTTAGCCAGTCTTCAAGCAATGAAGCATTAATTGCCAGTCAATTAATCGATTATGTTAGTCAAAATATCGAAAAATATAAGGTGAGTCAGCAGCTTAAGCTAATTGACCTGCAAAAAGATCTACTTGATGTAGCGAGCTACCCTAACCAACGTGTCGCTTTAGAATTATGTTTATATAAATACTGCCTATCAAGCTCAAACAACCAGCCTACGCCTGAGAAAATTAACAATTCACCCACAGAACCTGAAATAGAAACTAATAAGCTCCACGAAACTGAACCGATCATTGAAGAAAAACCAAAGAAACCAAACCTTGAACCTGAATCAATTGATGAGCCTAAACCAACAAGTAAAAAAATGGCAGATAATCAAAATACTGAGGACTTTTGGAAGTTATTTCTTGACCGTGTTAAAGATAGCAATAGTTCGCTCTACAGCTTAGTTCGTATGGCCGAACCAAATTTAGTTGATCAGAAATTGATTCTAAAATTCAAGTTTGCCTTCCATGCGAAAAAAGCCAATGACTCCAAAAACAAACCGACTTTAACTGAAATAACTAAAGCTGTATTAGGCGATCAATTTGGTTTGCAAATTAATTTAGAAGATAAAAAATTAACAAAAACGAGAAATGAAGATATTCAAAACGTAAGCAATATTTTCGGCTCAACAGAAGTGTTAGAATCATAACTATGGATAAAGGTGCAAAATTGCCCCCACAAAATGTCGAAGCCGAAACTAGCTTATTAGGTTCACTACTAATCGATCCAGAAGCGATGGTTAAAATTGCTGATTTACTAAATGAAACAGATTTTTACGACGAGAGACATAAAAATATTTTCCATGCAATCAAACAACTTTATGACAATCATAAACCAATTGATGTTTTAACTCTATCAGATCAATTAAAAAAAGAATCAAAATTAGACGCTGTTGGGGGCCCGCAGTATTTGAGCGAGCTAACCAATTTTGTGCCATCAGCCGCTCACGTAGTCCAATATGCCGAGATTGTTTCGTCTAAAGCTATGAGGCGTAAACTAATTAAAGCTAGTCAAGATATTACCAGTTTCGGTTACGATGAGTCGGAGGATTTGCAAAGTTTAATCGAGCAAGCCGAAACTAAACTTTTTGAAGTAAGCCAGCAACATATCAAACAAGATATTATCAGTTTAGAGCAAATATTAGCCGACAGTTTCGAGCGATTAGACGAGCTTCATAAAGATAGCGGCAAAATCCGTGGCGTGCCAACTGGCTACCGTGATCTAGATAATATTTTGGCAGGCCTACAGAGAAGTGATTTGTTTATTTTAGCCGCTCGACCAAGTATGGGTAAAACGGCCATGGTACTTAATCTGGCCCATAATGTGGCTGTTAAAGCCGACCAACCAGTCTTGATTTTCAGCTTAGAAATGAGCAAGGAGCAACTAGTTGATAGAATTTTAGCCAAAGAATCAGGTGTCAGTGCTTGGGCATTAAGAACAGGACATTTAACAGACGAGGATTTTGAAAAATTATCTCATGCAATGGGGCCACTCAGCGAAGCAAGAATATTGATTGATGATAGCCCAGGTATAACTATTAGCGATATGCGTACCAAAGCCCGCCGCGAACACCATAAGCAACCGCTAGGTTTAATCGTGGTGGATTATCTGCAGCTGATGAGTGGCGGTAGTCGGTTTAATAGTGACGGTAATCGTGTACAGGAAATATCAGAAATATCACGTGGATTAAAAGGAATCGCTAGAGAATTAAATGTGCCATTAGTAGCTTTGAGCCAGTTAAGCCGATCTGTCGAAAGTCGACATCCTCAAATACCTCAACTGTCTGATTTGCGTGAATCTGGCTCGATCGAGCAAGACGCCGATGTAGTGGCTTTTTTGTATAGAGAGGAATACTATAACCCAGACACAGAGCGAAGAAATATTATGGACGTTTTTATCAAAAAGCATCGTAATGGCCCAACTGGTCACGCCGAACTTTACTTTGATTTAGAAAAACAAGCTATCTCGAGCCTAGACAAACGACAACAAAACCCCTTCGATTAGTGTCAACAATGATGTGATTAACGATGTGATTATGGTAAAATTTAAAATAAGTCATGAAAAAAATACGTCTCAAAAATAGATTGAAATCTGCTAATCTGTTTGTGATTACAGGAATAATTACTCTTTTAGCACTATATGGTTATAGATTAGGATCATTTGTAAAGGGGAATAACTCCTACGAAACACTCGATTTTTTACATATCAATGGCTTAAAACAAATTTTTGATAATATAACCTTTGCTCCAATAAAGTTATTAGATTTAGTCGCTTATAAAATTGATCATCCGAATGTAACTTATACTCGATTAATTTCGGCATTGTTGATTATTATATCTGTAATTACTTTTTATCGGATTTTATACAAATGGAATACTGCAAGGATTGCTATCCTCGGTACAGTATTATTTGCGACTAATTCGTACATAATAAGTTCGGCGAGATTTACTAATTTTGAAGCTATGCAAATTTTGGTAGTTCCTAGTATTATTTTGATTGGTACGTGGCTCAAATCGAAAAGATATGTGAATCGAATGTGGCTTGGTGCAGGAGCAACAGGAATAATGCTTTACGTACCAGGGTTTATTATTATTGTTAGTTTGCTAGCGTCGGTGTTTCGGAAGCGGCTTAAATTAGCTTGGAAATTTGTATCGCCAAAAGTCCACGTCTTAACTATTGCTGGATTCGCACTGGTAATTTTACCGATTTTTTATGGCCTTTTCCGAAATATAAATCAGTGGTCAACTTTTCTGGGAATAGACAAACTTGCAAATGGTCATTTTTTGGAGGTTGGCAAAGACTTCATTAATATATTTGATAGTTTATTTTATAAAGGTTTGCATAATATGGATTATTTCTGGCTTAGCGGTAGTCCAATCATCGATATTGCAACCACAGTATTAATTGCCATGGGAGTTTACAATTATTTTGTCAATCAACATACGTTAAGACTAAAATTATTATTATTTTTAGGAGTAGTAAGCTCTATTTTAATTGCCACAAGTTCAATTTTGAGCGTAAGCTTGATTTTGCCTATTTTATATTTATTTGCAGCCAACGGTTTGGTGTTTTTGGCAGCATCGTGGTTTACGGTTTTTCCATTCAATCCAATTGCAAAAAATTTAGCTAATACTTGCCTGGCATTATTGGTTATTGTGATTGCTACTTTCCATATATATCGATACTTCGTTGTGTGGCCGTCGACGCCAGCTACAAAACGTGCTTTGTCGTCGTCGGTGATGATACAATATATAAATATGAATTAACTTTGGAGGAATAATGAGTAAATTTGATCATGCGAAAACGCTTATGAAAGTCAAAAAAATGCAAAAAGAATTGCAAAAAGAAATTATCACAGTCGAAGCTGGTGAAGGTGCAGTAACTGTAGAAATTACTGGTGAACAAAAAATTAAAAAAATCACTATTAATCCTGAGATGATTGATGTGGACGATATGCGAACTACCGAAAAATACGTCGAAGAAGCCGTAAAAACTGCAATCAATGAAAGTCAAAAATTAGCCGCCGAAAAAATGCAACCGATGATGGGAATGCTCGGTAATTTAGGCCTTTAGTCAATTTTATTAATGAATATACTGCCCAAGAGTTTGGAAGATGCAATTGATGCATTACGTTGTTTGCCTGGGGTTGGTCAAAGATCAGCTGAGCGGTTTGCTTATCATTTATTTAGGACCGACAAAGCTCACTCCGAAAAAATTATTTCCGCATTAGCTAACCTACATGAGGGCGTTGCAATTTGCCCAATTACCTTTGCCTTGATGGATTCTAGCCAAAAAGTTTCGCCACTATATTCAAAATCTACTCGTGACAAAAAGATTGTATCCGTTGTGGAAGATTCTTTTGATATTATGGCTATCGAAAAAACAAATAATTTTAATGGCACTTATCATGTTTTAGGCGGTTTATTATCGCCAATCGATGGTATAGGCCCAGATAGTTTACACATCAAACAGCTCGTCGAACGAATTAAAAAAGATGGTGTTCGCGAAGTTATTTTAGCGGTCAGTTCGAGTGTAGAAGGTGAGTCAACCTCTCATTACATTGTTGGCCAATTGGATGATATTGATTGTGAAATAACTCGTCTTGCTAGAGGCTTACCGATTGGTTTAGATCTTGAATATGCTGATCAAATAACATTAGGACGTGCCTTTGAAGGTCGACAAAAAGTATGAACCAAAAATTTGATGAATTACAAAAATTGATTGCTGAGGCCAATCATATTGTTATTATTCAAGCCGATAATCCAGACGGTGATAGTTTAGCCTCAGCTCTAGCTCTGGAGCATGTTCTACTTGATCAATCGAAGAAAGTTAGCTTGTATTGCGGCGTCGAAACTCCTCAATACCTGCGATATATTCAAGGTTGGGACAGAGTTCAAACCAATTTACCCAAAAATTTCGATCTGGCCGTTATTGTCGATACATCTGCTCTATCTTTACTAGAAGCTTTGAGTAAATCTGGCGAAATTGCCTGGCTAAAAACCAAAAAATTCGCGATTATTGATCATCATATGAGCGATAAAACTATTGATTTTGATGATTTATTTGTTTGCGATAAAACTGCAGTAGCTACTGGTGAAGTAATTTATAATTTCATCAAATATAATAATTATAAACTCGAAAAAGATACTGCCGAATTAATTGCCTATTCAATTTTATCTGATAGCCTAGGCCTTACTTCTGAAGCTGTCTCGTCTCACTCATTTGTAATTATGTCAGAACTAGTTGACTTGGGCGTAAATCCAGCTCAGCTAGATAATAACCGACGTGAATTATCGAAGAAATCTCTAAAAATAACTCATTATAAAGGCAAGTTACTTCAAAGAATCGAAGTGTCAGATTCTGTTGCATATTTGACAATTCCGTTTGAAGAAATCGAAGAATATTCTCATGAATATAATCCATCGGTACTGGTCTTAGACGAGATGCGATATATAGAAGGAGTTCAGGTTGCAATTGCCTTTAAATCGTACCCTGATGGCAAAATAACTGCTAAAATTAGGTGTAATTATGGCTATAAAATTGCTGATCAGCTTGCCAAAAAATTCGGTGGTGGTGGACATGCCTATGCTGCTGGATTTAAAATTTATAATGATAATACCGCATCAGTTATTCAGCAGTGCGTTGATGAAGCTAATCAATTAATTAAAGATAATGAAGATTTATAATACGCTAACTAAAAGAACAGAGGATTTTACTCCACTCAAAAGCAACCAGGTGAAAATGTTTGTCTGTGGTCCGACAGTCTATGACTTTTTACACATTGGCAATGCACGGACAATGGTAGTCATGGATGTTTTAGCTAGAGTTTTGAGAATGAATGGCTATGAACTTGATTTCTTAATGAACATTACTGACATCGATGATAAAATTATTAATCGTTCAAAAGAGCAAAATATCGATTGGCGTGAGCTAGCCAATAAATATGAGGCCCAATATAAAGACGACATGCAAAAATTAGATGTTAGAATCGATAGATTTGCCCGAGCAACTGATCATATCGATGACGTTATTAACCAAGTCCAAACTCTGCTCAATAAAGGCTTTGCCTACCAAACTAACGATGGAATTTACTTTGAGATTTCCAAATTTGAGGGCTATGGTAAACTTTCTGGGCGAACAAACATCAAAGAAGATGACGCTGAGTCAAGAATCGATCAATCAGACAATAAACGAGGTTGGAATGATTTTTGTCTATGGAAATTCAGTAAGCCCAGTGAACCTTCGTGGCCAGCAAGTTTTGGCGATGGGCGACCTGGCTGGCATATCGAAGATACAGCAATCACCGAGCATTTTTTTGGTCCACAATATGATATTCACGGTGGTGGAACTGATTTGATTTTTCCTCATCACGAAGCCGAAATTACCCAAATGGAATCTGCATCTGGTCTAGAGCCATTTGTGCAGTATTGGGTGCATAGTAATATGCTTTATATTGATGGCAAACGGATGGGCAAAAGTAACCAAAATTTTATTTCGATTAAAAATGCCTTAGAGATGTTCAGTCCGAGCGTCTTGAGATTATTCTTTTTACAAGCTCATTATCGATCGCAATTATCCTTCTCAACTGAATTAATTGAAAGTGCCAAAAATCGATTACTTAGGTGGCAGTCGGTTGCAGATTTAAGATGGCAATTAGGTAGTGATGGTGACATTAATCAACAAATAAAAGATGCGACTTCCAAAATCAAGCAAGCAATGAATAACGACCTTGACTCGCCGACTGCTATAGTGGAATTTGAGAAGATAATCGAGCTAGTTGAATCGAGTAAATTAAATCAAGCGGCAGTTGATAACTTTAATCAACTATTAAGTGATTTGAACGCTTTGACTGGGATTGACTTGAAATTACCTGATATCGACAATCAGACAAAAGAGTTAATCGAATCACGCAGGATCGCCAAACAATCTAAAGATTGGCAAAAAGCCGACGAGCTTAGACGAACATTATTATCTCAAAAAATCCAGCTAAATGATTTAGCCAATAATGATTCAATTTGGTCGCGAACTGAAGTTTAATTTTTCTTTTCAGACTCTTTTTTCGGGAAGGTATCACCAATTTCCGCTTTAGGCATACCTGATTCATTATGCAGAGCGTATTTTTCGTCTAAAATAACTTTTATACAACCTGCAACTGGTATAGCTAATAAAGCTCCTAAAATCCCGCCGACACCGACACCAATTAGAGCCGCAATTAGCACTAAAAGTGGGGTTAAAGTATTACTTCGAGACTGAATATAAGGTTGGATAGTAACGTTCTCGAGCTGCTGATAAATCAAAAAGAATCCAATCATAATTAAAGCTAGCGGTAACGAGACCAAGGCACAAGCCAAAACCACTATGATTGCCCCTAATGTAGTTCCGATTAGCGGCAAGAGTGCAAACATAAAGATTATGCCGCCAAGAGCGATGGGATTAACTTGAACATGAAGTATTTGTGAGGTAATAAATAATGCAATTGTCGTAAATACAGCTCCAATAAATGCTACAGTGACTTGTCCGTTCACGTAACCGACGATAATTTTATACCATTTTCTAAATAAGCTTTTTTGATATTTACGTTTTTGAGCTGATAATGTGTTGAAATATTTATCAAGCCACACAGGTCCTTCGACTATCATCATAAATGCCAGCACCAAAACTACAACCACATTTATAATTGTTGTACCGATTTTGCCAGCAGTGGCAATAGCTGTTTTGGTGTAATTACTTAACTGTCCCGAGAATTCTTTGGAATAACTATCAATTTGTTTGTCGATACCGTATTTATGAATAAAATTTCCTGTAGGTGTGTTGGTATCTTTGAGATTTTGAACTTTCTCTGGTACATCACCAGCAAATGTAATAGTTTGATCAATTAAAGGCGGAAAAACTAAAGTAACAAATATTACGATTAAACCGATAACACCCACATACGCTACTCCTGTAGCTGCGGCACGGCTCTTGATTTTTAGTTTGTTTGATATGGCTGAGACTATTGGATTAAGAGCAATTGCTAAAAAGAAAGCAACGATGATCAAAGTTAGTGGAGTAATAACTTTGGCCAGCATATAAACCGCCAACACAGCTAGTCCAATTACTGCTAATATCCTTACAATGGTTTGATTTTCGACTGAAATTACCTGAGTTTTATCTTTATTGAACTTTAGCATATTTACCTCGCTTTACTGACCATTATATATTTTTAATATTTGCTTAACAACTTTTGATGTTTCAAATTTTTTGACTTGCTCTTGCTGTTTATCAAACATTGCTCGCCGTAAATCAGGTGAAAGGATAAATTCTTCTAATTTTTTGGCAAATTTTTGAATATCTTTAGGATTGATTAAACATTCGGGTGTGTCACTCATTACCGAAGCATAGCCCTGGTTATTGCCCGCCAAGACAACACCGCCTGATGCCGCCATCGCCTCGATCAAAACAATCCCAAAACTTTCACCACTAACAGATGGGAAAATTGCTAAGTCACAAGTTTGCATAAATTTGATTTTTTCTACTTCGGTAACAAAACCCTGAAAAGTTACTTTTTTGAGTAATCCATGTTTGACAATTTTTTGTCGAATTTCCGATAACATGGGCCCTTTGCCACAAATATTAAGATGATAATTTAGATTCGGATGATTTTTTTCGAGTTCGTTCAATGCCTCAATTAAATATTGGCAGCCTTTTCGCTCAACCAAACGCCCCAAAAAAAGCAATTTTATTCGCTGATTGTTATCAATGATTTTTTTAGCAGTATTTCGATACAAATCTATATTTACGGTGTTGGGTACGACGATTGATGTGGTATGATAGTATTTTTTGGCAAATTTTTGTGCAGGTTCGGAGACAGAAATTACTTGATGCAAAGATTTCGTTGAACGCCTAATCCATAGACCAAGTATGATCGAGCCAAATTTAGACCAAAAAGAGTAGGGTAGAATATGAAATGTACCAATAAGTTTAATATCTGAACGTTTAGAAGCTAATTTAATAACTCCCTGACCATAAAATGGACTATACGGCATTTGTACGTGCAAGATATCAAACTTAACTTCATCGAGCAGATGATTTATTTTCTTCTTACTGACAGGCAGTGGAATTGATAGTTTATTGCCATTAAATTTTACATTTAGATTTTTTGATAGTGAGTGCAAATTTTTGATATCATCTCTTTTAGTCTCGCCAACAATATAGTGTACTTGGTGACCAAGCTTTTTCATTTGATGACCAAGAGTCAAAATATAATTTTGAACTCCATCTTCACTGTCTAGTCCATCGTCAAGTACGAAGCCGACAACTAGTGACTTTTTAGCCATGGTTAATTAAAGTCTCTTCATAAAGATCGAGGTATTGTTTGACGACATTTTTATAGTCGTATTTTTTAACTTCTTTTAAAGCCCACTTTCGCCATTGATCGCGAAGAATTTGATTGGTAGCAAGTAATTCGAGTCTTCTAGCAAACTCTTTGGAATCTTCAGGATTGACTAAAGAAATTTGACCGAAGTCTTTCATGACACTTTCATATCCAGAGTTATTTCCACATACAGTCACACAACCCGATGCCATTGCTTCCAAAAGTACAATCCCAAAACTTTCGCCGTAAATTGCAGGCGAGCAAAAAACATCAGATGTTTGGAGTAACTGATGTTTTTTCTCAGTTGAAATATAACCTAAAAATTCGACATTAGGGATATTTTCGTACTCAATTAATGAACGCAATTTTTCGTTTTCTGGGCCATCGCCAGCAATTAATAACTTATATTCTGGATGCTTTTCAACTAGCAAGCCAAAAGCTTTAACTAGATATTTCAAGCCTTTACGCTTTTCTAAACGACCAATATAAAGGATGGTTTTTTGTTTATTTGCGGAATAAACCTTAGGTGGCGAATACTTACTCAAATCTATTCCATTTGGGATAATTTTTATATCACGATCGGTTAGTGAACGAGCATAGTTAGTCGCGGTCTGCGAAACTGCAGTAAGAGCATCGAGGTAGGTAAAGATACTTTTGGTATATGGAGTAATTACTTTTTCGACAGCTTTAGATGATTTTCGTTCACTCATAGCCGCATGAAAAGTTGCAATATGGACGACGTCTGATCTTTGCATTATTTGGACAGAAATCCATGGTACCCACGGCTCATGAAAATGTAGTAGATCAAAATTTTCTTCGAGTAATACTTGCTCGAGTTGTTTGGTATCAACTGTAATCGATATATCACCCATTGTTTTTACAGCTCGAAAAGCTCTAGCCTTACCAATAAATATAATCCCTTCAGGGGCTTCAGCATCATATTTTAAGGGTTGAGGAGTAATAACATAGCTCTCATGGCCAAGCTTATTCAAACCATCTCGCAGTGCCAAAACGCATTCTTGCACACCTCCACCCCTAAAAACGTTATAGGGGCAAACTAAGCCTATTTTCATTTCAATATTGTACCATTATTTTTATTTAACCAAATTTTGCTTAATTTTTTTGATTATCTCATCTGGAATAAAATATTTTGCTTCTTGTTTGTTGGCTAAGATTGTTGGCATATGCTTAGTCATATCTGCTTCAATATTTTTTACTTTGTCAAAAATAACATTCATATGTTGGCTAACTACATAATTATTAAGAAAAGAATCGCCTTTAATCGAAACATGGATAATTTCTATACCACGAATTTTTTCGTTACATAAGTCGATCTTACTAAGCGATTTAATAAGATAAAACCATGTTCTGAGATCATTTTTTTTCCATAATTCAACTTCGAAATCTAAACTATCATTTAGTGCTTGTTTGTCTAAATCGCTAATTTTGGGATTAGTTCTAGAGACAAGTTTGTAAGCCGACTTAATTACTACTCCTTTGTAAATAAAATTTTTAAGAAATGTCGAGACAACATAATTTTTACCTAAAGTCGATGCACCAGCATAAAAATTTTTTTGCATATTGCTAAATTTAAAATCTGTATGACTGACAAACCCAGCGATACTGATGATATATTCGAATTTTTCAATCAATTCTGGATATTTTTGCAACGTTCGAATGACGATCGGTACCGAATACGAAAAACATACCAAAATTGCTTTTTTGCGTTTATAACGCATTTTTATGAAAGAAGCAAAATAATCTGCATAATTATCTAGGGTTGGTTTTTTGCCGATTTTATAAAATGAGTCCATACCGCCCATACCTGGTAAATCAGGCATAACAACTGGTCCATAATCACTAAATACTTCTGCAAAAGAATACATTCTCTCGTGCGTAGCATGTATACCATAAAGCATTAAAAATTCATTTTTAGATTTTACTTGATTATCTAATTTGAGAATCCTTCCACTAAGACTATTAATATTTAGCGGATGAATATTCCGCCTCATTTTTTTGCGATCCATTACTTAAACGATACTGAAAATTTTCAATTTTATCAACATAATTTGTCATAAAAATCTATTGTTTTTCTAAAAATTCTTATGCTATTATACAAATAATTATGAAAAAGGGGTTGTATGTTAGATTCGTAGCAATACTTGCGTTTGCTATTTTCTTCTACTGTTTATACTACTTATTAACCAGTGATGCTAGCTTGCTAAATCCCAAAGGAACTATTGCTAAAGAACAATACGATTTACTAAGATTCGCAACAATTTTATCATTAGTTGTAATATTACCGGTTTTTTTCTTAACTTTTTTCTTTGCTTACAAATATCGCGAGAGCAAAAATAACAAATATAGTCCAAATTGGGATACACACAAAATTTTAGAGACAGTCTGGTGGGGAATTCCGATTATTATTATCTTGATACTATCGATCGTCGCCTGGAATTCAAGTCATAATTTAGATCCATTTAAGAAAATTAGCTCCACCGAACAACCCTTAAAAGTCCAAGTAGTCGCTACACAGTGGCGTTGGTTATTTATTTATCCTGAACAGAACATTGCTACTTTAAACTACCTCAAAATTCCTACAAATCGACCAGTGAATTTCGAAATTACGTCTGATGCTCCAATGAATTCATTCTGGATTCCAGATCTAGGTGGGCAAATTTATGCAATGAGTGGTATGAAATCACAACTTAGTCTGGAGGCAAGTCAGGATGGAGTGTATAAAGGAGTTTCGGCAAATATTAGCGGCGAGGGCTTTTCGGATATGAATTTCAATGTGTATTCGGTTGCTGATTCACAATTTAATCAGTGGGTCTCGACTGTCCAAAATTCCGACGAGAATTTAAATTCAGAAACTTACGACCAAATTGCTGAAAAGTCGACCGATAAATCACTTAAAGAATATAAATTAAGCGATAATAATCTCTTTGATTATGTACTTCATAAAGGAATGGGTCATAGTTCAAATGAAATGTCATCGCCGATGCAACCCCAAATGGAAGGACAGAGTTACTAATGAGTGGTTTTATGAATTTTGCAGAATTATTAGGCAAACTTAATAAAGAAGCATTTATGCACAATATGGTGGTCATGGGCGGCATTCTAAGTATGACTATTGGGCTGATATCAGTTGTATTTCTATTGACTTATCTAAAACGGTGGAAATGGCTATACAAAAACTGGTTGACTTCGCTAGATCATAAAAAAATTGGCGTTATGTATATAGTTGTATCCACACTCATGCTAGTCAGGGGAGTTATAGATGCAGCTATTATGCGTTCTCATACCGCATTGTCATCAGGTAATAGCAATGGTTTTTTAGAGTCTGATCATTTTCAACAGATGTTTTCGGCTCATGGCACCATAATGATTTTCTTCGTGGCAATGGGGTTAATGTTCGGTTTGATTAACCTAATTATGCCACTTCAAATTGGAGCCAGAGATGTAGCTTTTCCATTCTTAAATAATTTAAGTTTTTGGTTATTTTTCGCTGGCATGGCACTTATTAACACTTCTTTGGCAATCGGAGAATTTTCGGCAGCTGGTTGGTTGGCGTATCCTCCTTTGGCTGAATTGCAATATAGTCCAGGCGTTGGTATAGATTATTGGTTATGGAGTATACAGATATCAGGTATAGGCAGTTTGTTATCGGGTATTAACTTTATTGTTACTATTCTCAAAGAACGAGCTCCTGGTATGAGCTTGATGAAAATGCCGATTTTTACTTGGAGTGTACTATCTAACATGGTGCTTTTGGTGATTGTTTTTCCAATTCTGACAGCTACCTTAGCCTTACTGTCACTAGATAGAATATTTGGGATGCACTTCTTTACGTCGAATGCAGGTGGTGATCCAATGATGTATATAAATCTTATTTGGGCATGGGGACATCCAGAAGTTTATATTTTGATATTGCCAGCTTTTGGAATATATTCCGAAATTGTAGCCACATTTTCTCGTAAAAAATTATTTGGTTATACCTCTATGGTCGCCGCATTGATATCTATTAGTGTTCTGTCATTTTTGGTATGGTTGCATCACTTCTTCACCATGGGTGCAGGACCAAACGTCAACGCCTTTTTCGGAATCATGACTATGATTATCGCCATACCGACTGGGGTCAAAATTTTCAACTGGTTATTTACAATGTTTAGAGGTCGAATTGACTTCAAAACGCCAATGATATGGTTTATGGCCTTTGTATTCGTATTTACCATTGGTGGAATGACAGGGGTATTGATGAGCGTACCTGCGATCGATTTCCAAGTACACAATAGTTTGTTTTTGGTAGCTCATTTCCATAACACCATAATTGGTGGCGTAGTATTCGGCTATATCGCGGGCTTTATATATTGGTTCCCAAAGATTTTTGGCTTCAAACTAAGTGAAAAAATCGGCTTGTTGTCGCAAAGTTGTTGGATTATCGGGTTCTTACTAACCTTCATGCCGCTGTACATTTTAGGATTTATGGGTGCGACTAGACGACTTGATCATTATGACCCGTCACTTGGTTGGCAAGGATTGTTTGTTGTTTCAGCAATTGGTGTATTTATAATTTTGCTAGGTATATTATTGCAAGTAGCTCAAGTAGTTTACAGTATTTGGAATCGGAAAAGTCTGCGTGATAAAAGTGGCGACCCTTGGAATGGCCGAACCATCGAATGGGCCACGCCATCGCCAGCTCCATTTTATAATTTTGCGATCATACCAACCATCACTCGTCGGGACGAATTTTGGGAAAGAAAAAACTCACACAAAAAATCATCGACTAAGCTAAAATACGCCGATATTGTCTTGCCCAAGAACAGCGGAATGGGCATAGTGATTGGAGCTTTGGCATTCCTAGCATGTTTTAGTATAGTTTGGCATATCTGGTGGTTAGCAATTATTGCGATAATAATGTCTATTGTCAGCATTGTTATAAGAGGTAATCAACTAGAAACCGAATATACCATACCAGCCAAAAAGGTTGAGGAACTCGATAAAAACAATCCTTGGAAGGAGTTGATGGCGTGAGTACAATAAGTGAATCGCTAAAAACTTTCAAGAGTCCATCTGAAAAAATCGGATTAGGATTTTGGATATACATTATGACCGACTGTTTAGTATTCGCTACGCTCTTTGCGACTTATGCAGTACTAAAAAACAGTACTAATGGCAGTGTAAGCGGCAAAGAGATTTTTGACTTGCCATATATATTGGTAGAAACAATTTTACTATTAATTAGTAGCTTAACAGCTGGTTTAATGCTTTTATTTGCAAAATACGACAACAAAAATAGAGCATTGATATTTTTAAGTATCACTTTAGTGCTTGGAGTTAGCTTCTTGAGTATGGAGGTTCATGAATTTTCTAAACTAGTTGCTGACGGACATGGCTGGCAAACGAGTGCATTTTTATCGAGCTATTTTACTTTAGTCGGTACACATGGTTTGCATATTTTAATCGGCTTGATTTGGGCAGCCGTACTAATTGGTCTAATAGTCGAGAATGGGCTAAATAAAGTTATCTACAAGCGACTAATGTTATTTAGTTTATTCTGGCATTTCTTGGATATCGTCTGGATATTTATTTTTTCAGTTGTATATTTAGCAGGAGCAGGCTCATGAGTACAATCAACAATCAACTCAAAAAATACTTAATTGGCTTTAGTATTTCTTTGGTTATTACGTTATTGGCGTTCATTATGGTTATGAATAACCAAATTTCTGGCAAGGGAGTATATATATTTATTGGAATTTTAGCCGCTATACAGTTGGTAGTTCAGTTGATGTTTTTCTTGCATATCGGACAAAGCAAAGGCCCGAAATGGGATAGTTTGGCCTTTTATTATACTGTTTTTGCAATAGCTACTTTAGTCATTGGTTCGATATGGATTATGAGTAATCTGCACTACAATATGGACATGAACACAACTAAAAATTACGAACAAAAAACAATCAAAGATGAAATTCCCAACACAAATAATTCTTCTACCGACGAAAACCATTCTAGCCACCACATAAATTAATTCATGCAAACTCTAAACTTATATTATCAAGCTACTAAACCAGGAATTGTAAGAGCAAATCTGTTCACTTCAGTTGCTGGATATTTTTTGATATCTAATTGGCATATCGAATATACATTATTAGGTGTTATTTTAGGAACAACATTTGTTGTGGCCAGTGGTTGTATTATGAATAATATTATCGATAAACAAGTCGACCTCAAAATGCCTCGCACGAAAAATCGGCCGATTGCGACTAACCAAATTTCGACTCGAGCAGCCTTTATTTACGGCCTGATACTATTAATTTTGGGTATAGCTAGTTTGTATATACTGACAAATACCTTGACATTACTGGTTGGTATTTTGGGGTTTGTTAGCTACGTGGTTATCTACACATACGCTAAACGGTATACCAAATACGGAACTGAAATTGGAACCATACCAGGAGCTACTCCAATTTTAGCTGGAGCATTCGCCGCTAACCCAGATTTATATTCCAAAACTCCGTGGCTTTTGTTTGTAATTATGCTGATTTGGCAATTGCCTCATTTTTATGCGATTTCGATTTTTCGGAAAGAGCAGTACAGATTAGCCAAAATCAAAGTAGCTTCACATTTTAGAAGTTTTTCAACGCTTCATTTGCAAATTGTTATATTGATAGCTATTTTTACACTTTCGGCATGTTTAGTGGCGTTATATGAGCAAACTAAATTTTTGTATGTCATAGTAATATTGTTATTAGGATTTTACTGGTTAAAACTTGGCTTAAAAGACATAAAAGGTGAGCTAGAGACTAATATGTTTGCTAAAAAAGTATTCGGTCGATCTATTTTTGTACTTTCGGTGTGGTGTTTATTATTGATTTGCTATAAATTTTTGCCATTTTAGCTGGTAATTGCTAAAATTAACTTATGCTTATTATTCACATATTTTTTGCTATAACTGCGGTGATCATTGCTGCTGTAAATTATTTTAAACTAGATACTAAACTTATCGCTTTTACTCAAGGCCTTAGTGCTGTAACAATTATCTCTGGTCTGAGCTTAATATTTATTACTAGCAATAATATCGCTCACGTCTGTTTATCAGGATTAGTTTTTATTGCGATAATCTCAAGTTTGATCTATTCAACCAAAATCAAACTTGCCAAAAAATTTATTCGAAAATAATTTATCTAGTTTATTTAAAAATGATCTCTAATATTTTTTAGAGAATACTGCCAGTCGGCGTCAATTTTTTTGTGAGGGTTAAAAATATTATCTGGATCAAAAGCGGTTTTTAATTGCTTGAAATAGTCAATAACCTCTGGTGAGTACATTTGATGCAACCACGGTCCACGGCTCATACCATCATTATGTTCTCCGCTTAAACTACCATGGTAGCTCATAACTAAAGAATTTACTTCCTTCAACGCTGGCTCAATCTTAGCTCGTTCCTTAGCATCTTCGATTTTCATGAGTGGTATAACATGAAAATTGCCGTCGCCAAAGTGGCCAGCAATTGTGGCCATGAATCTATATTTTTTCAAAATTACTCTTAATTTAGGCAAAAATTCTGGCAAATGTTTAGGTGGTACAACTAAATCATCAATAAATGGTGCTGTGTGCTTATCTTTAACTTTTTGCCTGAGCAGATTAAAGCTTTCGCGGCGCATAATCCAAAATTTACGCGATTTTGCTTCGGTTTCGTCTTCTTCAAACAGCATATCATGGCCATACTTTTCTAGATTCATTCGCATATTATGGACTTTGGCAGCAACTTCTTCTTCAGTTTCCCCGTTAAATTCAATCATTAAAACCATTTTAGGTATGCTTCTAGCAATTTTTAGTCCACTAGGCAAAAGTTGAAGACCTAACTTAACCATTCCCCAGAAACCTAGTTTTTTCCGAAAAAAGAAAAACAATTTAAAACTAAGCCATAAGGTGTAATTATCGAATCCTTCAAAAGTCGCTGGTTTAGCCTTGAGTACATCAACAATAAAGTCACCCAAATGATCGATTTTTCGCATAAACACAATTAGTGTACCTGAGTGCTTAGGAGCCTTAATAAGTTTAAATTTGATATTAGTAACTATACCAAGTGTTCCTTGAGAGCCAATAATTGCTTGGTTCATATCAAAAATCTGTTGCTCTTTATCCCAAATATTCCATAGATGGTAGCCTGTAGAATCTTTTGAGACATTTGGTTTAGCATTTTTAATGGCTTGGTAATTTTTATCGACTAATTCAAAGACTCGACGATATAAATCGCCTTCGTAATCTTTTTGGTTGAGTTTTTCATCGAGTTCAGGCTTATTGAGAGGTTTGAAAGTATAGACATTGCCATCGGCTAAAACAACCTCAAGTTCATTCACGAAACGATCGGTTTTGCCATGTTCGAGCGATTTCTCACCACCAGAATTATTGGCTACCATGCCACCAACTGTACATAAGTCTCGACTAGCGGGATAGCAGGGAAGTAGAGCGTCATATTTGAGTGTTTTTGCTTCAAAATCACGATAATACACGCCCGGTTGGACCTCGGCACTGTCTCGATCGACTGATTTTATTTGGTTAAATTTTGGAGTCATATTGAGGATAATCGATTCGTTAATTGCTCCGCCACTCATATCGGTGCCAGCACTGCGAACTGTTAATGACAAGTTGGGATTGTCATTTTTGTTTTCAGAAACATATTTCACAAGGTTTTGAATATCTTGGACATTACTCGGTGTAACTACTACCTCAGGACGCAATTCAAACATACTTGCATCATGACTAAATAAATCTTTGGTCGTAGGATCATCGGCCACGCTACCATCAATAAGCTTTGACAATTCTGTTTTTAGTTTACTCATCTAAAAAGTATTTTACACTAAGCATAAGTATTTAGTACAATTAAAATAACAAAATTAAAAAAGATTTTTATAGGGGAATATGTCTAAACAAAAAATAGTAATTGGTGGTGGCGGTTTTGCAGGTATTAAAGCAGCTATCGAATTAGCTGATGATAGTCGCTTTGACATCACCTTGATCAGTAATCGTCGTGAACTTCAGATATATGGCTCGCTATACCATACTGTCACTGGTGGAAGTCGATTTGTATCGTCCGTGCCATTAACAGAGATTTTCAAAGATCGCCAAATAAATATTGTTATCGATTCCATCAAAAATATTGACAGAAAATCTCAGAAGTTGATTACAGCTACAAACAAAGAATTTTCGTACAACGCCCTAATATTAGGTCTTGGTATGCAAACAAATTATTTTGGCATAAAAGGATTAGCTGAGTATTCTTATGGCATAAAATCTTTGGCCGAAGCTGCTCGCTTGAAAGAACATTTGCATACTCAACTGACCAATAAATCTGTTAATAAAATGCATTACATTGTAGTAGGTGGAGGACCAACAGGGGTGGAATTAGCAGGTGCATTACCGAGGTATATTAAAGAAATATCCAAATTTCACGACTTACCGATTTCCAATATTCATGTCGATTTGATAGAAGCTGCTCCTAGGTTACTACCTAGATTGCCCAAAGATATTGGCCGCTCAGTACTCAAAAATCTCAGAAAAAATGGGGTAAGGGTTTATCTCAACACAATTGTTCAAGCTCAAACTGCCGATGAATTAATGATCCATAACACGCCCATCCGCTCACACACAGTTGTCTGGACAGCAGGTATGAGTAATAATCCATTTTTTGCAGAAAACGGCTTTCAATTAACTCCTAGAGGAATCGTCAGAGTTGATCAATACCTACAAGCCGAACCCGGGATATATGTACTCGGTGATAATGCCGATACGCCTTATAGCGGTATGGCACAAACTGCACTGTATGACGGAAATTACGTTGCCAAAAATCTTATTAGACGGCTTAATGGACAAGAGACATTGCCGTATAAAGCTAAAAAACCGATTTATGTAATGCCTGCTGGCGATAAATGGGCTGCAGTTTTGTGGGGCAAGGTGAGGCTATATGGTCGAATTGGCTGGTGGCTAAGGCGAATGGCTGACTTAAGTGCTTACCGTGAATACACTTCGTGGCCACTAGCTTTTTCTAGGTTTTTAGCCGATGGCGACAGGCAAGAATCTTGTCCGTTATGTGTAGATAATCACGCTTAATTTATTTTCTACTATACAAGCGTTTTATAACTATCTTCTATGTCGTTTTTGGCAAAGAATTTTAACCCAAGATAGCCAACTAAACCAATCAGTGTCGCTAAACTACCAACATAGAGCATAGAGGTAAATACTTGATCAATTAAACTGCTGCTAAGGTTTGTAAGCAAAGTATAAACGCTTATTTCATCGGTTTTTATCTCAAACAGATCAAAACCAAACTTAGGTAATATAAATCTGTATATTATTGGTAAGAAAATTACGAATAATCCAGCTGTCAGGAATGATTTTGAAATCCGAAATAATGTATGTAATTTACGCGAAGATAACACGATCAGAATAATGCCCAAAAGCAAGGTAACGCACGTAATAGCAATTAGTAATAATTTTACAAATTTGAAGTATTTAGGTGCATCAGGATATTTTTGAGAGAAGTTAAATTGGTTGGAAAAATAATCTTGATTGATTTGACTGGGTAAAATAGAATTTGACTGTAGTGTTTGATTGATATTTTGCTTGACACGATCGGTATTTACGTAAACCGATCGGCATTCTGCCGTAAACAATGAATCACCTTTTGGCAAATTGTAACATTGCGGTAATTTTAAATATTTTTCTAGACCATAATCAGCAATTTTGTTAGCAAAATCATTGCTTTGATTTGACAAATCGATCGTATAATTTACTGAACTAGTTTTAGAAGTTAACCAATTATAATTTCCATCGATAATTGAATTAATAAAATAACGAGCATCATTTTGAGTGAAAGAACTCAAGAAAATTTCTTTGATTTTTGGGTCATTTATTGGAAGAGATTTATCTAAAGTTTGGTTTTGCTTAACGGATTCAGTGTAAACCACCTCTGGTAAAGTTTGATAGCTTTTCGATTTATTTAAAGCATTTTTTAGTGAATTAGGTGAGCTAATAAAGATAAAGATCGCAATAAAAACTAGTGTTAGATAAAGTAATATTCTGAATAAGCCAAAGCCTAAAGAGTAAAAAAACTTGTTTAACATCTAATAATCACTTATTTGATATCAAGAACTTTATCGAATTTAGGTTTATCAAAACCTAGTATTTTAGTTTGATTATCGCCATCATCGATTATCGTAAACGGTACACCCATTTGGCCACTTTTTTCGAACAATTCTTCGGCGTATTTTGGATTGTCGTCAGCATATTTAACATCATATTTAATATCTTTTGAATCTAAATAATTTTTTAGCATATTACAAAATCCACAAGTGTGAGTACTATATATTGTTATTGCCATTTTTCCTCCTTACGACTAATGTTTATATTCTAACATTTACATGCAACTTATTAAAACACTTATGGTATTATAAACACAGATAATCTTACTTATATAAGGGGAGCAAATGAAAGAAGATAATAATCCATCAAATCCATGGGAAAATAATTCAGATAGTAACAATTCTCATGATCAAACTACCGCTCCCGAAAATAGTCAGATAGATAGTTCGGTTTTTTCGCCGTCTAATCCTAGTTTTAGGCCAAGTAGCGACATAGCTCAACCAACCGTTTCTAATAATTCATCACTACCAGCTCATGATAATACTCAATTGAGTAGTCAATCAGTTGTACAAAATAAAACCAATTCATTTCAACCGTCCACCCCTATAAATGTTAGCTCACAAATAACTAAAAAATCTAAGAAAAAGCTAATCATATTACTACTTTCAGTTGTTATTCTGCTAGGTTTATTGGCAGCCGCTTATATGTATTTTATTTACATTCCCAATAAACCAGAAAATGCTTGGAAAACTGGTTTTAGTCGAACTGGAACTGCATTGCAAACCATTACCAACAAAAGTCTAGATGAAAATTCACTAAAAAATTACAAAAAATCAGAAATTAATGGTAATTTTAACCTTACTACTAAAGATTCTACTGCCACTGGGTCGATGAATGCTAAATATGATGAAAATAAAGTAATTGGGGAAGTACTGTTTTCAAGAGACAATCAAGGTGACCAAGAACAAAAATTATCAATAAATTTATTGTCAGAGGTGGCTCAAAATAAACTATATCCAGATGTATTTTTGAAATTCAACGGCCTCAAATCTTTGGGCGAGATAGAATCAGATGCCGAACTGTCAAAATACGAAAATAAATGGATTTTCATCGATAATCAGACGATTTCAGATTACTTCAAATCAATTACAAATGAAGAACCCAAAAAAGATTATACTATCAGTTCTAAAGACATATCGGACTTTAGTAAACAAATGGTGACTGTTGCCAATCAATACATCTTTACTGATGACATTAATAAGGCAATTATTGATAAAAAAGGTTTTGTCGGCATGGAGATCAGCGAGGGCAAAAAAGCCTATCATTACAAAGCTAGCATCAATCAAGCTCACGTGCGAGACATGTGTAAAGCGGTGATCGATGTAGCTACTCAGACTAAAATAGGCAAAATATATCTAAAAAATCAAGATGATATTAATAATGCCAAAAAAGAATGTGATGCTACATCAGACGAAGTAAACAAAAAATCCACTAGCCAAGAATTTGATTTATGGATTGATGCACGCTACAAACTAATTCATAAAATTAGAATTTATGATGATAATTCTGCACAACGGTATGTTGATTTCGGTCAAAATTATAGTGGTGGCGATGAAGTTGAGTTTTTTGTAAATTACATCAATACTTCTAGTGATGCTACAGAGATTAAGCTAACTTTCAAATCAAATTTCAAGAATTTAACAACTAAATTCGATGGTAGTGGTAATGCTGGTAGCGATACAGATAAAATTAGTGGAAAAGTGAATATCGAGTCTAAACCTTACAAATCCGATATAACGCTTGATAAACCTAAAGATTTTATCAATGCCAAAGATTCAATATTCAAAAATTTAAATGTCAATTCAGATGACAAAGAACGAAAAAATGATTTATTGTTATTTAGTACTTTCTTAGAGGAATATTTTGCTCGAGAAGGGGCTTACCCGTCATCTACCGATATCACTAACCGAGTATGGGTTAAAACAAATCTGAAAGTTACTGATGACCAAATATTTAGAGATCCGAAAGGAATTGAATATACATTCGTAAATACTCCTACTCCTGAACGATATAGTTATATTGCCACAAACTGTCAGCCCAATAAAACCAAGTGCCAAGAATATGTTTTAACAGCCATATTATCCGACGGCACAAAATACGAGCAAAAAACGTCAAATTCTAATCAATAGCTTGTAGATTGGAGTATAATAAATATTGTTAATCGAAGGAGGTTTTTATGGCAAGTTTAATTGATATCGAAGGTATTGGTGGGAAAAACGCCGATAAATTAGCTAACGTAGGTGTGAGAACCACCGAAAAATTACTAGAAGTTGCTGCTTCAAAATCTGGACGTAAAAATTTGAGTGATCAAATTGGTGTCAGTGAAGCAAAATTATTGGAGTGGGTTAATCGTGCTGATTTATTTAGGGTAAAAGGAATTGGCGAAGAATTCTCAGATTTACTCGAGAATGCTGGCGTTGATAGTCCGAGTGAGCTGGCAAATCGCAATGCCGAGAATTTATACGAAAAATTAGTCGAAATTAACACAAAGAAAAACTTAGTCAATCGTGTGCCATCAGCTGGCGAAATTCAAAAAATGATTGACGACGCAAAAACTCTCAAAAAATTAGTTACACATTAAAGTTAATTGATGCCTAATTTAAGGTTAAATTAATAATCTAAAGTGGCTTAACTTTAGAGTCTTTAATTATTCGGACAATTTCATCATCATTATCAGATAAAACATATAAGTTCAGATCATTTTTCGAGATGGAGTCGGTTTTTTCATAAAGAGTTTCTTCAAGGTAACTTAATAATGGCTGCCAATATTCTTTGCCGCATAAAATAATTGGTATGTCAGCTATTTTGCCAGTTTGTTTTAGAGTTAAGACTTCGAAGAATTCGTCTAATGTTCCGAAGCCACCAGGAAAATAAACATAGGCTCGAGCTGAGTAAACGAGAGCGACTTTACGACTGAAAAAATAATAAAAGGCCGCCGAATGTTTAACATACGGATTAGTTGCTTGCTCTTTGGGTAGTTGGATCGTCATAGCCAGCGAACTGCCACAAATTAGTGGGGCTTTTTTGTCGTAATGTTCATGGCCTGGGTCACTACAGGCTTCACTAGCACCACGATTTGCTGCTTCCATAATGCCTGGGCCGCCACCAGATACAATTGTCAGTTTAAGCTCTTGAGAAATTTTACGTGCCAAATTGCGGGCCTGAATATAGTAACGATTATTTTCGTCAAATCTAGCCGACCCAAAAAAGGTAACAGTATCCGTGTTTTGTCTGAGTAATTTAAAAGCATTGGCAAAATCAAGATTGATTCTTTTGATACGTTTCTTTATATCAGCATCATCAAGTTGCCATAACGCCAGTTTTTCTTCGGCAGCAATTGAGCGAAGCGAGGAATGATGTGGTTTAACAATTTTTCTTTTCATATTGACTACTTTATAGCTTAGCGAAGTTTAGGGGCTTTTGCAAAAAAAATTTGACATTATATGTAAATTTAGTTATATATAAGCTTATGACTTTTAACTTCAATCAACAACACATGTCATTTACCTACATTACACTCGTATGGGGCTGTGCTTATAGTTGGTTGGAGTCGAAAAACATATAAAATCAAGTATAGCCCGAGAAACAAGACTTCCAACCAATTTAGATAAGAAGTCTTTTTTTAATTTAATAATCAATAAATGCCATAAAAGGATAAAAAAATGGATAACCGTATGCACGAACGCTTAAAATCACCAACAGCAGTAATAAATATTTACCCCAACTCACCAGAGTATAATCACTTACAAACAGATATGCCGAAAGACCCGCTTTCAACAATTGATATTACACCTAAACTTCGTTTATTTGATAAAGATATTGTCGAAAAAGCAGGTGGTATCGAAGAAATTATGTCTAACGCTTACCAAGCCGAAATACATCGAACAGTGCCAGATGAAGTAATCACTTCTTTCGATAGAATGATTACCAACTCAATCGAAAGAGCGATCCGTGAATTTAATGCACAAACTGTCTGTCCCGATTATGTACCACTTAGTATGTCAAATTAAGATTACTGGAGAGATTTAATATATTTTCGTAGTTCAGAATAATCTTCGTTGCCAGCAGCAGGCACTAAGGCTGATTGGCCATAGCGAGTTTGGTAACTTTCAAGTAAATTTTGGCCATTAGCTTTAGTTAAGTCTACTGATTTAAGTTGACTATCATTTATCGATCTAAATAGTAAAAACAACGGTAAAACTTCGTGAATATCTAAATCGGTTTGAATATTATTGGCTACTGCGTCAAAAAATGGCTTGTTTTTGGTTGGATTAATCAGTAACGACGTGTTCATTTGATTGCGGATTGCGGCAAAAACTTTTTGCTGGTTTTGGACACGATTGAAATCTGACTGGGGAAAGCCATAAGAGCCATACGTTGAACCTCTGGCTCTAGTTAACCTGAGAGCAGTTTGACCATCGATTTTGTGAGTGCCATTTGTTAGTTTAAGCGGACCTCCTTCTTGAGGTTTGAAATTAGGGTCATAAATACCTCTCGGGTCAGGACTTTCAATATTAACTGTAATTCCACCCAGTGAATTAGTTAAATCCCTGACAGCTCCATAATTAATCAGAGTATAATAATTTATTTTGATATCAAAAATTTGGCTTACAACTTTCTCGAGCATTCCCACTCCGTTAACTGGGTAGCCTGTTTCCGAGAACTTTTGTGCCTCACCAGCTTCGTAAGCTTCGTTTATTTTGCCATAACCATAATCGGTAATTTTGACATATAAATCTCTGGGTACACTTAGCATATAGCCTGTTTTTTTGGACTTGTCTAAACTGACAATCATGATCGAGTCGGTCAAATTCGCCCCAGCATGACCCTCGTCATCTGCCGAATAACCAATCAAAAGAATATTTGTCCTTCCTTCAGAAGTTTTAAGTTCTTTGGGTATCAAACCAGCCGCTGCCGACGAGCTACCAAACATTTTTTTCGAGGCATAAGATGCATTTTTGAGGTTCCAAAAAATAAAAACCGATGGCAAAATAATAATAATTAACAAAAACAATATAGTAGAGCGTAACAAAATTTTTTTGAATCGACTTTTCTCAACAGATTGATCTTCGATATTTGAAGGTTTTGCTATAGGCAGTCTAACTTGGTTATTATTTACTCTCCTTGGGTTATGTTTGGTAATATCGGGTCGATATGTCGATAAAGTTCTATTTACATCAAACTGTTTATTAGCCGTTTTTGGTCGCTTAATATCATCGTTCATTTCGTATGCATTATACATTAGTTATTATAAAAATTATGCTAAAATATATTTACTAAAGGAGGTTAAATGGACTTTGTATTCTTTGCAGTAATTATAGTAGTAATAATTCTTTCAGGTGTTTATACTGTCGTCCAACAAACCGCCTCTGTAATCGTACGATTTAATAAAATCAAAAAAGTTTCAAATTCTGGTCTAAATATTAAGATTCCTTTGGTCGACCGAATAGCAGGAAGTAATACTATTTTACTCACTCACGGTCCTACAGGCATGCAATATGTCTCCGAAAAGCTTCATAGTGCTATGATTACAGGCAAAGAAATAACTTTGTACCAAAATATTAAAACAAGATTAAATAACAAGGCTAGTTAAGCAAATATTAAGCAATATGCCTAATAATTATTCTAAAAAAGTATGCAAAAAAATATATTAAGAATATTAGGTGTATGTGGTGTAATTGTCTGGGTATATACCTATTTAAAAAATCCTAGTTTTCCAACTCCTGATAAACTACTAATTTTGGCATTTTTTGCAGGTCTAGCCTTCAACGAAGCCATCGAGACAATCAAACGAGTGTCACCATTTATTTTAATAATGTTAATTTATGACACTTTCAGGGGCTTTGCTGATTATCTAAACTCTAATGTCAACTACCACTTTATGCCTGAATTTGATAAATTTATCTCATTTGGACATTTACCAACGACCCTACTGCAAAATGTTTTTTGGAACGGATCGGTCAGATGGTACGATTTTTTGCTTTATGGCATATATATGCTGCATTTTCTGTTACCAATTACGCTACTTATATTTATTTGGAGAAAGGCACCGAGCTATTATTGGCGGTATGTAACTGCGTTTGGGATATTATCCTTGGCAGGATTTATTACTTACGTTATTTATCCTGCTGCACCGCCTTGGTTGGCTAGCCAAAATGGCATAATTGAACCAATTCACAGAATATCTAGCGATGTTTGGTGGGCAATGGGAATCAAAGATTTTCCATCTCTTTATAACGAAATTTCTCCAAATTTAGTTGCTGCTGTGCCATCACTACATGCCGCATACGCAACACTAATATATATTTTTGTAGCAAAAATCTTCAAATCAAAGTGGCGGCATTTAACCTTGTTTTACCCGCTAGGGATTTATTTTGGCACAGTTTATATGGGTGAACATTATTTATTCGACGAATTACTCGGTAGTCTTTACGCTGTTATTGCCTATAAATTGTCTAGGCCTACTAAATCTTATTTGGCTGCCAAATATTATGATTATATGCACCCGCATTATCACCGCCATAAAAAGCGTGTCAAAGACTTTACGAATAACTTATTTAACTAGTAACTAAAGAACTATCGTATTGCCACTTCCAATCACGGACTTCAGGCATATCTTCACCGTGAGTAGTAATGTAGTTTTTATGTTCGATTAGCTTCTTTTGCATTTGCTCTTTTAGATTTTCGCTAGCTTCATTTGGTTCGGCTAGCCGCTCTAAAGCGTCAATTACTAGATTAAAACGATCCATTTTGTTCATAACTGTCATATCAAAAGCCGTGGTGATTGTACCTTCTTCGACATAACCTCTTACATGCATATTTTTGTTAGCCCGCCGATAAGTCAAGCGGTGAATTAACCATGGATAGCCATGAAAGGCAAAGATAATCGAAGTATTTTTAGTGAAAATTTCGTTGTATTTAGCGTCACTTAATCCATGTGGATGTTCAGTGTCTGGTTGCAAACGCATCAAATCAACGACATTAACTACTCTAATTTTGAGTTCGGGTAAATTCTGTCGAATAATCGACACCGCCGCCATAATCTCGAGAGTCGGAGCATCACCAGCGGCTGCCATAACAATATCAGGGTCACCATTATCATTGCTGGCCCAATCCCAGACACTTACTCCCTCGGAACAATGCTCAATCGCTTGTTCCATATTTAACCACTGAACACTATCGTGCTTACCACAGATTGTTAAATTGATGTAATTCTTGCTTTTTAGACAATGGTCCATCACCGATAACAAGCTGTTGGCATCTGGTGGCAAATAAATCCGAGCTGTCGCGGCTTTTTTATTAACCAAATGATCAATAAAGCCAGGGTCTTGGTGTGTAAATCCGTTATGATCTTGTCGCCAAACGTGCGAAGTTAATAAGTAATTTAGCGAAGCTATATTTTCTCGCCAAGGCAGTTCAGAACACATTTTGATCCATTTAGCGTGTTGATTGACCATCGAATCGACAATTCTGATAAATGCTTCATAGCTATGAAATACACCATGCCGACCAGTTAATAAATAGCCTTCAATCCAGCCCTGACATTGATGCTCGCTAAGCATAGAGTCAATTACTAAACCTTCTGGTGATAAAAATTCGTCCGACTCTTGTGTGCGGGCTTGCCATTGTCGATTAGTTGTTTCAAAAACCGCTTCTAAACGATTAGACACTGTTTCGTCAGGCCCAAATAACCTGAAATTCCGTTTTTCTGCATTCAATTTAATTACGTCTCTTAAGTATGGACCTAAATTATGGGTGTTGCCCGACAAAGCACCAGTTGGATATGGTACATCAACCGCATAATCTCGAAAATCAGGTAAATGCAGTTCGCGGAGTAATAATCCACCATTTGCATGAGGGTTGGAACCCATACGTTTTTTGCCCGTCGGAGCTATCTCGGCGTATTTACTAAATAATTGACCAGATTCATCGAATAATTCTTCAGGTTTGTAGCTCTTCATCCAGTCTTCCAAATCAGCGAGCTTAGATTCGTTTTTTTCGTCGATAACTAATGGCACTTGATGAGCCCTAAAATTACCTTCAATTTTATGTCCATCGACTTCTTTGGGACCAGTCCAGCCTTTTGGAGTATTCAAAATTATCATCGGCCAACGGGGTCGTGACGAATCATTATTTTCTCGTGCATTGCTTTGAATACGTTTGATTTCGTTCATGGCATTATCTAGTTCATAAGCCATTTTTTGATGCATATATAGTGGGTCATCGCCCTCAACAAACAACGGATAATAGCCATAACCTCTAAATAATTGCTCCAGTTCCTCTTTTTCGATTCGAGCCAGCAAGCTAGGATTGCTGATTTTGTAGCCATTCAAATGAAGAATCGGCAAAACAGCACCATCAGTGATTGGGTTAATGAATTTATTTGAATGCCAGGCAGTAGCTAGCGGACCAGTCTCTGCTTCGCCGTCACCAACTACGCAAGTAGCAATCAAATTAGGGTTATCTAATATTGCTCCATAAGCATGACTAAGCGAATAACCTAACTCACCGCCTTCGTGAATAGAGCCTGGAACTTGCGGTGATACGTGGCTAGATAAGCCTCCTGGATAAGAAAACATTTTGAAAAATTTCTTAAGTCCGCTAGCATTTTGCTCAACATCTGGATAATAATCTGTAAACGAACCTTCTAAATACACGTTGCTCATCAAAGCTGGTCCACCATGTCCTGGACCTGATAGATAAATCATATCGGTGTCATATTTTTTTATAGCACGATTTAAATGAACATAAATAAAATTTTGTCCTGGTGTAGTACCCCAATGACCGAGTAAAACCTTTTTTATATGACTGAGTTTTAGAGGCTCTCTTAGAAGGGGGTTGTCTTTAAGATATATTTGCCCAACAGCAATATAATTAGACGCTCTCCAATAGCTATGAATTTTATGAAGTTCTTCCTCATGAAGAGGATTTTCGAAATTTTGCATCGTCCACACCCTTTGAATTTAACGCGTTTTAATTAAAATTTTTTATTATCTCTGCAATTACCAGCTCTTCGTCAGTTGGTATTACCATAAGCTTTATTTTACCACCTCTGTCAAATAATTTGCAATTAAGATTATTTTTTTCTTGGTCAACTTCGATACCTAAATACTCCAGTTTTTCGCATATTTTCGACCTAATAAAGGCAGATTTTTCACCAATTCCACCTGAGAAAACAATCACATCTAATCCACCCATACTAGCCGCATAAGCACCGATGGTTTTTTTGATTTCGTAACAATATTTATCAACTGCTAATCTACATAATTCATTGCTTTCATAACTTTCGAGTAGCGTTAACATATCACTCGACACACCTGAAATACCCATTAGTCCAGCTTGATGATTAAGTTGACTATTGATTTGATCTAGTGACAAATTGTATTTTTTGTGCAAAGCGAATATTACGGTCGGGTCAATATCGCCAGAGCGGGAACTCATCAAAACTCCAGAATTTGGTGAAAAACTCATAGTCGTGTCAACTGCTCGACCACAGTCAATTGCCGCCAGACTACTTCCGCTACCAAGTTGAGCAATTATAATTTTCTTGTTCCGATAATCATCAACATTTTTCATCAAAAAATCATAAGATAACCCGTGATAACCGTTTTTAGTTAAGTTAGTCTGCTGATAAACATGGGGCAGGGCAAGTACTTTTGCCTCTTGTGGTAATTCACCAAAAAAAACACTATCAAAGCACGCTATTTGTTTGGAGGTTGGAAATTTATCTAAACTAGCTTTTATTACATCAAGAGATTGAGGCAAATGATCAGGGTCAAAATCGATATTTTGGCTCAAATTATCTATTAACTGTGGTGTTATCAATTGATGATTTTTATATAACCCACCCGAAAATACAACCCGATGTCCAATCATCTGGATATTTTCTGACCCGAACTTCTCGAAGTATTTTTCGATTAATACATCGAAGGCTTTATAAAAGTCAATTTTACCTAAATCTTGTGATTGATTAGCTATAATTAGGCTGGAATTATCACTTCCTATCAACAAAACTTTGCTCACGAATATTTTATCCATCGAATTTACATCGAAAGCAGCCAGCTTCAGGCTTGACGACCCGACATTAATTGCCAAATAGCTTTTATTATTCATATCTGGTTTTAGTATAAGCTATTTGAACTTGCATTTGTAGGTTATAATCAATCATATAAAAATATGAGTTATCTAATCGAAACCTCCAATCTTACTAAGACTTATTCAAGGGGTATCACCCCAGCTGTCAACGAACTTAACTTAAGTGTTAAATCGGGTGAAATTTATGGATTTTTGGGAGCAAATGGTGCAGGCAAATCAACTACTATACGCTTGTTATTAAATTTCATTCAACCCACGAGCGGCAACGCCAAAATTTTCGGGGAAAATGTCACTAAAAGTGAACTTCGACGTGAGATAGGATACTTGTCGGGGGATGTAGCTCTATGGGGAAAGTCGACAGGTCAAGAAATATTTGAATTTTTATCGAAAATTGGTAAGCCTGTTGATAAAGAATTTTTGGACTACTTAATCAAAAAACTTGACACTGAACCACACAAAAAAATTAATCAGCTCAGTAAAGGCAATCGTCAAAAAATCGGCCTAATTCAAGCTTTGATGCATCAACCTAAAGTACTAATTTTAGACGAGCCAACTTCTGGACTTGACCCGCTAATTCAAGAGGTTTTTTATGATATAATCCGCGATTTTGCCTCACAAGGTTCGGCAATTTTGATTAGTAGTCATAATTTGTATGAGGCACAAAGTTTGTGTACAAAAATTGGCATAATCAAGCAAGGTAAGCTGATTCACGAACAAGATATTGATAACGACTCCAGGTTAAACATTGCTAGTTATCGTGTCACGTTCGCCACTGATCATGATTATAAAAAGTTTATTGACCTAAAGCCAAATGGTTATAAAATAATTTCGCAAACTCCTAATCAAGTTCTTGTCCAACCTGTTTCATCAATCGATCATTTGCTTAGCATTATCAGCAAATATAAACTAATAAATTTTGTAAGTGAACAAGTAACTCTTGGTGACGAATTTTTGGAATATTATGGAGAAAATGATGCAAATAATTGAGATTATAAAGTGGGAACTGCATAGAAGAAAAACATCGATTTTTTGGTGGAGTGTGGGCAGCATTATTTTATCAGTTGTTATCCTTACACTTTATCCACCTATCAGAGATCAAGCTGCTCAAATGAACCAAGTAATCAATCAACTTCCAGTCGAATTACGCAATCTCAAGGCTGGTGGTGTCAACAATGTCGATGTTGGCAACCCAGAACAGTTTTTAAACTCTCAACTTTTTTATGCAACTTTGCCAATTATATGGATTATTTTAGCTATCTCAAGGGGCAATAATATCATCGGTCGGGAAGAGAATGATCACGTTTTAGAACTCTTGCTCGCACGACCAATTTCGCGGGTTAAGTTGTTACTGGCCAAAGCGTTAAGTTTGATTAGTGAAATGTTATTGATTGGTGCTTTGACAACTATTTTTATTGTTATTTTCTGCCCGATTTTTGACTTACACATCGCTAACTCGCGTTTAATTTTAACTTCTTTAATGACCTTAATTTTTTGTTTGAGCTTTGGTTATATAGTTTTTGTTTTGAATGCCATTAGCCAAATTAGCAGGAAAGTTGCTGTCAGTATAGGAGTAATTGCTAGCTTTGGGGGTTATATTTTGGCATCGTTTAGTAGTTTAACTGACTGGTTGTCACAACTTATTAAGTTATTCCCATTTCATTATTTTTCGCCTCTCAATATATTAAATGGCAATATATCAAAGGGTCTAGTTTTTTATCTATTAGCCGTCTACATAGTCGGCACAGTTTTAGCGATCATCGGCTTCAAATCAAGAGATATAAATTAATTTAGCACTGAGTCGTCAACCAAAAAATCACTATTTTGATTGATTCTATAATCTGGGCCGTTAATATTAACATCGTAAGTATTGAGATAAATCAATACATCATAGCCATAGTCGCGGTATTGATTGCGTGCTTCAGAAATAACTTCTTTTTGAATAGCAGGCGTAGAGTGTCCTGCACCAAATTCAACTATCCATAATGGCTTGTGATAATTTAATGTCCATTGACGACTGACAACAAGATTGTAAAAACTTACCATATTATCTCCATACCAATATGAATCATGCAAAACTGTCACACCAATTACGTCTACATATTCATCGCCAGGGTAGTAAGCTTCGGCACCTGGATTGCCTGCTGGTGACCAAACCATTTTTATATTATTTGGGTTAGATGATTTGAATATTTTAGCTGCACGTTTATAAGCTTCGATATACGAACTAGGATCTTGGTTGCCCCACGGATACAAATCTTCTAGTTCCATTTCGTGTGCAAATCTTATGTAAATAGGTGATTTGGAATTTTTTAATACATCGGCAATTTTATTAAGTCTTTTATCATATATCCCTTGGTTAATGTCATTTAATAATTTTGTGCCATAACTTTCACCTTTGGGCTCGATAGTTATTAGGGGAGTATTTTGGTTTTTTTCGATTTCATAAACTCGTTTTGCAAGTTTACTCTCATTTCTCCAATCAATAAAGTCATGTTGAATAATCGGTGTTTTTGATGCAGTGAATATTGACGGGTTTTGTTCATATATTCCTAAACGAGGAGTCTGATTTTTGTTATAAGCTAAATTCGCTATTTTATGCGAGTAATCTTGGTCATTCTCGACGTTAACTGCACTTAGATTTTTGTTGGTTTTTGACTCGGCTTCAGCATAGTCATTCAATGTATATAGATTTATAAAGTTAGCGGCAATAAATAGTACAATAAAAAACCAAACTGCACTTACAGGTTTTATCCACTCTAATCTCAAATCTCGAAATTTCGGCTTAATAGCTTTATACCTGATTATTAAATCAACTAGACACACACTCAGCATAAATATTGAATTCGACAATGCAAAAAATGATTGGGCTTCTGTCATTTTATCTAAACGTAAAATATCATTAATAATTACAGAAAATAAACATAATAATCCCCAGCCTAAAAATGGTCTATATGTCTCAATAGATGGTGCCGTGTGAGAAAACTTACCTTTTGGGGTAATCATGTAAGGTTTTTTAACTCTAAAAAATGCTGCCAATATTGCTCGCAAAATAATTGGCCACCTTATTGCATGTAAAATTATGCCACGCCAAGTTAGTGAGATATTTTGTGGTTGCATTAATGGTCTTCCAGCCCACCAAACCAAAAATCCACCTAAGAAAACTGGCATAAAATGAATTAGCATATCATTTGGACTGGCAGTGACTATATCTCTATTTAGCCATAAAGCTATAAGAGGTGATAGAAACAATACTAGGTACGATAACGACCAAAATGGGTACCAGGTTTGAGCAAACAAAAATTGAAATCTTTGCTTCCATGAAAGTGTTAAGATTGCTCGCGGAGTGTGATCTATCAAAACTTGAAACATACTGTAGGCCCACGCAAATTGTTGTGCTAGATAAGTACTTAATGTTTCTGGCCCATCACCTTCAGCAATTATTTCTGGTATAAATACTCCTTTATAGCCGATCTTTGATAAATATAAAGTGTCCAAGTGATCTTCGGCTCTAGTAGGCTGAAAGCCGCCAATCTTTCGTATCGCCGACATTCGATAGGTGCAATGAGAACCGATTATAAAAAAAGGTGTTTTACTAAACCCATAAAAACCCATTTGTAGTGGTCCTTGCAAAACTAATTCTTGCTCAGCTGCACCGCGAGCCGTCCAACTTGTTAAGTTAGAGTAGACAGATGGAGCTTGGACCCAACCGACCTTCTCATCTCTAAAATGTCCTAAAGTCTTATTCAAATAATTAGGTTTCGCAATATGATCGATATCAAATTGTACAAAATAATCATACTTACGTCTTTTTACATGTTGTAGCCATGCATTTACATTACCTGCTTTGGTTTTGGCCTTGAACGGAGGGTCAGGTTGGTTATACTTCTTAACCCCTTTACGTGAGAAATACATTACACCGTATTTTTTGGCCATTTTTTTTATTTCAGTATTTTTGCCTTCATCTAATATCCAGCTATCATGAGGATATGTAATATTTGTCATGGCGATTAACTGTCTTTCGATGATATCTAATGATTCCGAAGAAGGGACGCAAAGAGTTATTACTGCAACTTTTTGATTTTTTGGTGCAATTCGGCGTTTAGGAATTTTACTTCGTAAAAGAAAAAACATAAAAAATGATGGCAACAAAGTAAATTCATATATCATTGCAAACGTCAAAACAACATAAATCGCCAAAAAATTAATTTCGGTGTCAAAAATCCACCAATTCCACATCCAATAAACAGAAAATAACCAAAAAGGTAAAATAAATAACGCACGACGCATAGAGAGCGTCATACGCCCTCTATGCATAGTCATAGACTTACTTTATCACATTATTGCATAAAATGCGATATACTAATTTATATACTTAAAATAAATTTATAAATAAGATAAGGGATTACTGGTACCACAAACAAAAATACAAACAAATATCCTAAAAAATTTTGCCAAAAACTGTCGTTAATTGATCTGTTAGTTTTATCCATACCTTTTATACTTGTATATTATATACATAACTAGTATCTATTAAAATGTTTTATTGACAAAAAAACATTAGTTTATTGATGGTTGCTGAATATCTAAATAGGTTTACAATTAAAATATGAGTAATTTTAGAATGAATTTAAAAGTCTTAATTGTCGAAGACAACCAAGATTTAGCAGAAATATATAAAACTCGCTTGGAAATTCTGGGCTATAAAGTACTAGTGGCTTACGATGGCCAAAAAGCTTTAGACTTGATACGCCAAGAGATACCTGATTTGGTTTTGCTTGATTTGATGGTACCTGTAGTAGCTGGTGATGAGATCTTAAAGCGGATCAGGCAAGAAGACTGGAGTAAATATATCAAAGTACAGATTATTTCTAATTTAAATGAAGCTGATGCTCCTGCAGGATTGCGTGATCAGGGTATCGAAGGGTTTGCGGTCAAAGCAAATTTATCTAACAGCGAACTAGATGACCTTGTTGACGCAATATTGATGCCAACAAATCAAGACGAATCAAGTAACTTAGAGTAAAAACTATATAGATAGTTAAAAATTAGCCACTTTTTATATTAAATCTTATGCTTTATAATTAATAGCAATGAAGGAGTTTTCGATTTCTAATCTGGCTAAATATCGCTCAGTAGCCGTAATTATTTTTATTATATCGCTGGTGATTAACGGTTTATCTAATACTACCATTCTTGGGGGCAATAATACTGCAGAGGTCTCAGACAGATATCCAACACTTTTTACGCCAGATGGTGTTACTTTTGCAATATGGGGAATTATTTATATGCTTGTGGCGGCCTACTGTGTGAGACTATACACTGACTTTGGTCAGAAAAGACAAAAATCTGCCGACCAATTAGCCCACGAAATTATTCCGAATTTTATTATTGTCTCACTGCTTAATGCAGCTTGGTTAATAAGTTGGCAATATAGAATTTTTTGGCTATCTGTTATTTTGATGGTTGGATTACTCTGGACGCTCGCTAAAATTAATCTGCAAATAAAAGATACTAGCGAGTTTTCATTTATCGATTGGTTGACTATTAAGCTACCATTTAGTATATATTTCGGTTGGATAACTATCGCGACAATTGCCAATATTAGCGTTTGGCTAGTCAGCATTAATTGGAACGGATGGGGAGTTGCACCGCAAACTTGGACGGTTATTATATTGATAGTTGGTATATTGATTGGAGTTATTACAGCTTGGCGGCTAAAAAGTTGGCCATTTATTGCCGTTTTTGTCTGGGCTTACTATGGAATTTGGCTTAAGCATACTAGCTCAGTTGGCTACAACAATGGCTATCCACAAATAGTTAGGACTTTAGTAATTATTTTGGTAGTACTCAGTTTGTTAACTATTTGGTTACTATATAAATATCCTAAGAGTGTCGAGAGGGAATAATATGGATTTGTTAATAAAATTACTTGTAACTGGTGGAATTATGGGCATGCTTGATGTAGCGTGGTTAGGTTATATAGCCAAAAAGATCTATTACAATGAAATGGGCTCAATTTTGCTTGAGAAATTTAATTTAGTTCCAGCATTACTTTTTTATATTGTTTACATAATTGGTGTAATTATCTTTGTAATTAACCCCGCTTTGAGTAAAGATTCTTTGTCATATGCAATTGGTTATGGTGCATTATTTGGGTTTGTTGCTTATGTAACTTACGACTTAACTAGTCTAGCTGTAATCAAAGGTTTTAGCTCAAAGATTGTGGTGATCGACCTATTATGGGGGACATTATTGACTGCCGTTGTATCAGGAGCTTCATTTTACTTGATCAGATTATGGACTTCTTAAATTTAGTTGTCGTAGCGTTTATAGGAACGCTAATCGTACAAATAATTGCATATACTTATGCTCTAAAATCTAACAGAGTTGATATCATTGACTCAGCATGGGGGATTAGTTTTATCATGGCTGTCCTGATGATGCAAATTTTTGAGTCATCTAACTCGATGTTAGTACTGATCGCAGATTTATTGGTGATTTTATGGGGAGTACGCTTGTCTTGGCATATTTTTAAGCGTTTTAGACGCTCGCAAATTCAAGACGAACGTTACACCGATATTATGAAAAAGTGGCCGAAAAATATGATAAAAGTTCAGATACTACTAAGGATTTTTTTGGTTCAAGCGGTGCTTGCGACACTGATTATTTTACCTGTTATTGTTATTCATCATTTCAAGCCAAGTATTACACTGATATCGATCATCGGTATTTTGGTTTGGTTAACAGGTTTTATTATCGAGTCGTTAGCCGACAAACAACTTAAAGAATTTTTAGCAAACAAAAATCATCCTGATTTAATGCAAGAAAAGCTATGGCGTTATTCAAGGCACCCTAACTATTTTGGTGAAGTTACCATGTGGTGGGGAATCGCACTATTATCAATTTCTACTTCTTTATGGTTTGTAGGCATTATTGGTGCTTTAACTATAACAATACTTATCTGCTTCATTTCAGGCGTTCCGCTATCAGAGAAAAGATTTCAAAACAAAAAAGGTTGGATAAACTACAAACGCCGAACAAGCATCCTAATCCCATGGCCCCCAAAGAAAACGTCTTAAACTAATAAACTTCCGACTTTGCTAGAGGTTTATTTTGGCTGAGCATACAGGTCTAGTACAGTTTAACAGGTTAAAATGGGACAAATGAGACACAATATGCTTAGTGAGGAAGTGTCTCGTGATATGATAGCTAAATGCAGAAATTCACTCAAAAATATACAATAATTTGCTTATTAGAAGATGTCGAAGAAGGTCATAGTTTCTCTTCAAGTGATTGGCCACTTCATACCACCTTTGTTGATACTTTTGCTATTGACTGGGATGTCGAAACTTTGCAAAAGAAAATTCTTGAATTAGCCCAAGAGCAAATCTCAACATCGACCAAAGGGCTAAAAGACGAATATTTTGGACCAAATAAAGAAGTTCATGTCATCTTGCTCGAAAAAAACGAAGGCTTAAAGACCATACATTACGCACTTTTACATAAGCTTAAAGAGGGTAACCTCCTATTAAACGATCCACAGTACAGTGAGGAAGGTTATTTGCCACACTCTACCGTTCAGAAACATAGACAAATTAAAGTGGGTGATATCTTGAGTATTAACAATCTTGCTTTGATCGATATGTTCCCAAACGAAGATCCATATCAAAGAAAAGTGTTAAAGATATTCAAGCTTAAATAGTAGCTACAGTTCAAACGCGTTACAAGCCAACTTATAAAGGATCATGGAATCGAATCATCCGAAAGAGCACATTTCAGAAACTATGCGAGCTATGTTCTTAGACAGGGAAACATAAACGAACAAGATGGATTCATACGAGGTCTAAACTTACCGCTCTTCGTAAAAAATAAGCAGATATACCGTAGACTAAGCGTCTAAACAAAAAGAGTCGGATAAACGACTCTTTTTGTTAGTATTTCTCTCTTTGCTGATGCCAAAGCAGAATGAGGGACATAGGTCTCAAATTCTGCTGTCGCATCTGGCTGGGGATGAGGGATTCGAACCCCCGATCACGGGACCAGAACCCGTTGCCTTACCACTTGGCCAATCCCCAATAACTTTGATTATAACTAAAATGTACGATGGGGTTCGAATCGGATTCGACCCACCTGATTATTTAACAAATAAATTTTACCACGAAAAGTTATATGCTATGCTAAAAATACTAAATGGGGGAATGAATTATGAGTGATAATATTATCAAAAAGATAGATTTTGTAGCCGTGCCATCAACCGACGCGGATAGGTCAATTGATTTTTATACAAATGTTTTAGGACTAGAAAAAGACAAAAAAACCAAATACGAATTTTGGGTAGATAATACTTGTTTTAGCATCTGGGAGCCAGAAAAAATGGGCATGAAATTTTCGCCTCAAAAAAATGCACATATTGCCTTACATGTCGATGATATCGATGCCGCAAAGAAAGAACTTGAGTCAAAAGGTGTAAAATTTTTTGGTGATCCATACGATACAGGTGTGTGTAAAATGGCCATGTTCACCGACCCAGGCGGCAATGACTTAATGCTTCATAATAATTACACAAATTAGTTTTATAATTTATCTAAAGTTGCATTAAAAGCGTATAATTAAATTACTATGATTGATAAAAATTACACAATAAATCAAAAATTAAACTGGATTAGGGCAGCCGTCTTAGGAGCCAATGACGGAATTGTTTCGGTAGCCGGACTAGTTGTTGGTATTGCGGGAGCAACTACCAACAAACACACGATTTTAATGGCTGGAATAGCTGGGCTTGTTGCTGGAGCGTTATCGATGGCAGCTGGCGAATATGTTTCGGTTAGCAGCCAGCGTGATACCGAAAGAGCGTTAATTGAGCGTGAAAAAATATTATTACAAGAAAATCCAGAAAAAGAGCTAGCCGAACTAGCCGAAATATATCAATCTAAAGGCTTGAGCAAGAAAACAGCTAATCAAGTTGCGGTTGAATTAACCGAACATGACCCGATCAAGGCTCATTTAGATGCCGAAATGAACATTGCCGAAGATGATTTAACTAATCCGACTCACGCTGCGATCGCTTCGGCATTATCGTTTACGATTGGTGCTTTGATACCTGTTATTGCCATAATTTTACCAGCTGTTAAATGGCGAGTGCCTGTCGCTTTTGTGGCTGTTATTATTGCATTAATTATCACTGGCTACGTTAGTGCTACATTGGGTCAAGCCAGCCGTCGAAAAGCTACAATGAGAGTAATTGTCGGTGGAGTATTTGCTATGATTATCACTTATTTTGTTGGTCGACTTTTTGGTGTAAATATCTAAAATCTAAAAGATATCAACACCAGGAACTGGTTTGTTTGGAGTAGACCCAGACGGATTTGCATCAGGTGCTATGTTAGGCGAAATACTGCTTGGTTTTATAGGTTTGATGTCTTTTAAGAGTAAATCAGCTTTGGGAATATTTAAGTTATCTATCCCAGTCTGACTCGGCGAAAAATTAAGTTTTAGCTGTAAGATATTGGTAGTTTGATTTGGCTTTTTGTAGCTGTAACTCAAATTAGCCAATTTTGATTTATAATCCAGAATATAATTGTAATTTTCAATAAATGAATCATTGGTTGTTTGGTAGTTATAACCTATGCCAACTTTGCTACCAGCAGCATTAAGCACCAATTCTTTATAGCCACCTAAATTATTATTGAGCTTTATTTTATTGACTATTCCACCTTTCGCTATCCACAAATCATGTTCTTGTTGCTCATCAATCCCATCGGCCCAAACGTCGCATTTCGCATTCATCGAACTGCGAACATCCTCGACGTTAGTAGTGTTACTTTGGTAAGTATCTTGGCTGGTTGCTTGATCGACTAGTTCTTTGCAAGACGACCCAAAATTACTTTTGGATAGTTTTATTTGATAATGATATAATTTTTTGCCATTCAAATTTTCTTTGCCTAAAAATTTACTATAATTAATCACCGAATTTGGGTTATTAGGTGTCGTGAAATATTTTTGAAGGATATTAATTATAACTTTTGTGTTATTAACATAAAACATATTATTAGCAGTCGAATAGTCGAATAAATTGCCGAATTCATTATTACTATCAACGTTTCTCAAATTTGCGTCCATTGATTTAAAATATGCTTGATCAGCCAAAATCCATTTATTGCTAAATTCTTGAGACATGGGAGCCAAATTTTGGCCACCAATTCGTTCCATACCGTTGGCTTTGTAATACACATTTGGATAACGCTCAGTCGGGTCAATTACATATTCGGCTTTTACTAATTTACCGCTCGCCCCATCGCTATTAGAGCTTTCCATTTTTAAAATAACTTTTTTGCCGTCTATTTTGCCAGAAATTATGCCATCGATTTTGTCTGAACTAGCAGTACTTTCGAAGGTTCCGTTAATTTGCTGCTTATCGAATGCCGAGAAGAACTTTTCATTGAGAACGTTTTTTGGCAATTGATCGAGTAATTTTGAGGTATTCTTCAGTCCTGATTTGTAAATATTTTCAGGTTTGGACGGAATTATAATTCCGTAGATTATCACTAAGATCAATGTTGCTACACCGAGGATTGAGCCGATCGTGATAATAAGTAAATTATTTTTGAAATTCAATTTATTAAAAATTGATGATAAGGCACTGTTATTGTTTTGCTTATTGAAGTTGGGAGTATATATCGAATTAGCCAAATTACCAAATACACTCTGATTTGTTGGTAAATTTTGCATTTGGTTAGCTGGATTATTGGAGTAAGGGTTAGAGGTACGATGTGGTTTTTTATAAAAACTACCAAAAAATTTATTGGGATCTAGTGGTTTTTCGTTAATTCCACCAGGCACTAATATCGAGTTTTCGGAAAGCTTATTTTCACTACCTTGATTAGTTTTTTGTAATTCGGTCTCGACATCATTTTCTATCCCGAATAAATCTCTCGGCACAAGGTGTTTATCTAACTCCTCTTTCGACATTGACTCAGAAGACAAATTATTATGAGGGGTATTTAATGGCTCGTTTACTGCTATATTTTGGCTAACGACTACTTTTTCAGGATCTTGCTCTGGGGTCGTATCAGCTAGTGGTTCTACTTCAGGCGACTCGGTATCACTAATCACATCGGGTTGTTTTTGGGCAATTTCTTGATTTGGTTGAATATCAGATGAATTGTGATGAGAAATTATTAACTCACCGTCGAATTTATCTTGATTTTTATCTTTTGCCATATATATCCCAAACTACTGCTTAATTAATATCATTATATCAAAATCTATATGGTTAACGTATTAAAAAAATGCAATAATGATTGTAAGCACAAATGGAAAAAAACTTTAAATCAAAAACTTTTGTTCATAATCAACAAAATGTTATCAAAAAAAATTCTCATAGACCAATTTATCTCGTTGTTTTATTCTTGCTTATAACAATATTACTAGGTGGAGGAGCATATTATTATTTCGAAGTGTACAAAAAAAATAATTCCTCAAAATCGCAGATAACAACAGATCAGATCTTAAACCAAAATTTAATAAATAATAAGCCAAAAACTGGCCAACTAAAAACTTTCACAGGTCAAGAATTTAGAGATTTATATAATACATTTAATTACCCGAACACAGTTTTAATCGCTGATGATTCAGTTATTACGGGTAATCAAGCGGTGGACAATCATATTCAAAAAATCGCCGAAGCCCGAGGATACATTAGGCGGCATGCACCAATCGCTAATAATTTTATAAACGTTCAAGAGCCAGATATGTTTTTGCAGCGGTTAGCCGCCGAAGATTGGCAAAATCTAAAAATTTCTGCTCAGAAAGACAATATTGATCTTACATTGACGGCTGCTTTCAGAAATGCCAAAGATCAACGTGATATATTTTTGTCTAAAGTTCCTCCTCAAATTTTATCAAATCAGAATGGAATATTAGCAGGCAAATATGATAGCGAGTTTAATAATATTTTAGCCACGACAGCAATTCCGGGGTATTCTCGTCATCATACAGGTTATAGCATTGATATTAAATGCAACAACCAGACTGGTGGCTTGTTCGAAAATAGTGCGTGCTTTGATTGGCTATCAAAAGATAATTACAAAAATGCCAAACTCGGCGGCTGGATTCCTAGCTATCCTGAAGGAGCAGGACAACAGGGGCCTGAGCCAGAATCTTGGGAATATGTCTGGGTCGGCAAAGATGCTGTAACAGATTAATATGCTATACTTTTGATTAAGCATGAGCAAAAAGATTGACAAAACAAATACCACTAAACTAAAAATTAATTCACTTGCTATCTTACATATTATTTTGGGTATAGCATTGATTGTTCAAGTGATTGCATTTGATGCTGCCAAATTAATTACACCCGAAGCCGTTATGAAACGGTGGTTAGTATTTGGAGGATTTATGATTGTTTCGGCAATCGTTTGGTATGTTAGCAGGCTAAATAATCATAATTATTACCAGCATAAAATTGTCTGGTTATTGATGTTCGCAGATTTATTTTTGGCATCTTATATGGTTTATGCAACCAGAGGCATGGCCTCGAAAGCAGTTATGTTATTTTGTTTACCAATTTTAGTCGCCGCTTGTACAGCCAAAAAAGGCGTAATTTTGCTCAGTGGGATTATTTCAGCGATAGTTTATACATCGGTAGCCGTGGCATATTTTATAATTAATTTTAATGAAGGTTACAAAATTGAACTTTATGGTGAAATAGGTTTTTACGCGGCATTACTTTTAATCTTTGCCTCTATGTTATCGAAACTTACCAAAAAATACTAAACTAAAAATATTTATATCACTCGCTTAAAATAAGATATAATATAGCTAATAGAGCGGAGGTTAATAGCAAATGTTAGAAGTAAAAAATTTGAGTAGGATATACGGCAAAAAATCTGCAGCTTTTACTGCATTAGATAATATAAGTTTGACATTTGAAAAAGGTACAACCAATGCAATCGTCGGCAAAAGTGGTTCGGGTAAAAGCACCTTACTTCACTTAATTGTCGGACTCGACAAACCAACTCGTGGCGACGTTTTATATGACAACCAAAGTATCTACAAGATAAAAACTGATAAATGGCGAGGTGAAAATGTCGGTATTGTCTTTCAGCAGTTTTTCCTCCAGCCAAAAGATAAAGTTTTAGAAAATGTTGTTCTGCCTCTCAAAATTATCGGCGTGAAACCATCCAAGCGTAATAAATTAGGGCTTGAAGCTTTAGATAAAGTTGGTTTAAGTGATCGAGCAAAAAGCAAAGCCAACGATCTAAGCGGTGGTCAAAAGCAAAGAGTGGCGATTGCTAGGGCAATATCAAACAATCCGAACATACTAATTACTGATGAGCCAACAGGTAATCTCGATAGTGAAAATGGTATGATTGTCGAAAATTTACTATTCGAACTAAATAAAAAAACTAAATCTACTTTAATAATCGTCACCCACGATAGAGATTTAGCGGCTAAATGTAGTCGAGTAATTGAGCTTAAAGATGGACGAGTAGTTAGTGATACTAACGACCAAAAAAGGAATAAAAAATGAGATTTTTAGATATCGCCAAAACAGCCAACAGCAACTTAAGTCGATCTAAAACTAGGACATTTTTGACATTTTTAGCGATCTCGATAGGAACATTCACTTTAGCCCTCAGTATGGCACTCGGGCAAGGTATAAAAAATTATATCGCCTCGCAACTGGGAGATTATCGCGATGTAAATATCTACCAAGTTACTAAACAAGGGGCTAATGATTTTGGTGGAAGTTTTGGCAATTCCGAGCCAAAAGAGTACGATCCTAATGCGTCAAACCCCAGTTCTGGTGATTTTTCGAGTTCATTTATGAAGCCAACTGACATTGACAGACTAAAATCTGTTGAAGGAGTAAAAGAGATTATTACGCCATATAGTCCAAGTTTTGACTATACTCTAGGCAAAAATAACAAAAAATATGTCTTCACAAGTTCAATGACATTGGATGCCGTGCCAGTCAAAATCGTTGCAGGCCAGCAAATTAAACAAACCGATCAAGGTTCAATTAACATTTCTAGAAAATACCTACAAGCTTACGGCATTAACTCTTCTAGCGAAGCAATTAATAAAAAAGTTAGCCTAGTATACAAAAACTTAACAGGTGAGCAAAAAACTAAAGAGTTAACAATAAAGGGAGTATACGAACCAACAATTATCGACAGTCAAGTTTTATTGTCTCAGAATGATGCCGAAAAAATAGCCAAAGAACAGGCGATTGCTAGCCAACCAAATATTTATTACCTGTATGTCTCGCGAAATAATAATATTAATGACACTGCCTTCAAGAAAAATCTAAAAGATGCCAAATTTAGTGGCAATACCTTAGCTGACATTAATAATACATTAAACAAAATTGTAACTGGTGCTCAAACTGGCTTGGCGGCATTTAGCGGAATTGCAATTTTGGCCAGTATTGTCGGAGTGATTAATACTTTGTTTATGGCCGTTCTAGAGCGGACTCGTGAGATCGGACTTTTCAGGGCATTAGGAGCCAAAAAGAAGACAATTTTTGGTTTATTTAGCATAGAAGCAATGTTGCTCGGAATGTGGGGAAGTTTGCTGGGTTTGGGTTTGGCATATATAGCTCAGATAACAATTAACAAAATCGCCGATAATACTTTTCTAAAGGGGATCGAGGGTCTCAAACTTCTTCAGCTGACACCATCGATGGATATTGCAATAGTCTGCTTAGTGTCACTAATCACCTTGATTGCAGGATTGATACCAGCTTTCAAAGCTAGTCGGCTCGACCCAATCGAGGCCTTGAGATACGAGTAATAGTTAACTATTAACACTTAAATATCGAAAATCATAATTTCGAAAAAATTCTTGGGCAGAAACATTATTGACGAGATGCAAAGAACTTTTTAGTTGGCGAGAATATTTGCTACGCGATATGGCTTGGCGTTGCAACTGAAATCGCCTTTGGTTTCTTATTTCTTGATGATCAATGTTCTTCATTCGATTCTCCTTTATTTATTATTTTTACGCTGGTGATCCGAATTACCTCTAATATAACTGCTTATTCTTAGAAATAACTTAAAATTATCAATAATAGTGTTGACTAAACAGGGGGTAAAATTGTTAGAATTTGATAATGCATAATGACCAAAAAATAACATTTTCGACCCAAGATATTTCTAAAGCTATAGCTCACATCGAATTAAAATGGTATGACCTAACCCTCAACCAATCAAATGATGATGGCACACTAGTCGGCTTGCCTCAGCCGTATATTGTCCCAAGTGTTATTCCGACAGAAGGCTTTGTCTTCAAGGAAATGTATTATTGGGATAGCTACTTCATGGCCAAAGGTTTACGCCAATCTGGACACTCCCAGATCGATGAAGGAATGCTTGAAAATTTAATATACCTAATGAAAAAGTTCCATATTATTCCAAACGCTAACCGATTTTACATGACTTCAAGGTCACAACCACCAGTTTTAACAAGTTATATATTTGAAATATTTGAGACTTACGATAAAAGTACTGCGTGGCTGAAGGAAAGAATGAATGTCGCCGAGCGAGAATATGAAAATGTCTGGTGTGCCACCTCTCACCCTAATCACCGCAAAGTATATCAGGATTTAAGTCGATACTATGATGTCAATGTTTTAGACGATTTAGCCGAATGCGAAAGCGGCTGGGACATGACAACTCGCTTCGACGGTAAATGTTTGTCATTTATTCCGATCGATTTGAACTGTTTATTACATAAGTATGAGCTAGACTTTGCTCGTTATTGCCAAATCATTGGCGATGCCGACAAAGCTGATGTCTGGCTGGCAAAAGCAGCTTATCGCCAGAAAAATATCAACGACGTATTATGGAACGAAGAAAAAGGCTTTTACTTTGATTATAATTTTGTCGAAGGGTATCACTCAGAAGTTTACTCTTTAGCTGCTTATTATGCTTTATCTTGTAAAGTAGCTAGTCATTCTCAAGCTCAAAAATTAATTGAAAACATAGACAAATTTAATTTTGCGGGAGGGTTGTCCACCACCTCTTCATTAGTAGAAACTGATCCTCGACTATTTGGCAAACAATGGTCTTATCCGAATGGTTGGTCACCCCTTCAATGGTGGGTAACCGATGGACTCAAAAAGTACGGCTATAATGATCTGGCTGAGGAGATTGCCCGAAAATGGCTCAAGACTAATTTAGATTACTTTTTATCTAACGGCGAATTCAAGGAGTGTTATAACGTAGTTAATCCGCTCGAAAAATCAAAAAAAGGTGTATACCCACATCAAGTTGGTTTTGGCTGGACGAATGCAATCTTTTTGCAATTAGCATACGAATTTTTATCTCCTCAAGAACTGGCTAAAGTTTAAATTTAACTCTATAAAGCTAGCTAAAATCAAAGAAATGTTAGCTTGCTAACAATTTTTAGATGTTTTATCCAACAGAAGTATTGCTCCGTTTGTATTTAAATACAATCATTCATTAACCACAATTTAATAAAACGGAGAAAAATAATGATAAAAAAAGCAATCATCGTCTCATCAATATTATTACTAGCAATCTTATCATTTGGCACAAAAGGTATTATTGATCAAAATATGGCCGAATTTTTCGGAGTTAACTCAGGGTTAAACATAATTAGATTCGCTCTTATAGGTGTACTAATAAGTTTACTATTAACTAATCCGCCTCGCTCGCTGGCTTATCGTAGATTTTTGGGTGTGTTAGCATTTTTAATCTTCGCTTTCTCACTAAATTCACTGATTAATAACAGATTAGACATCCTCGATGCCATTATGTTCCTAGAGGCATCAGCCATTTTCGGCATCGAAGCTCTTGAATTAGAAGAGAACGAAGAAGTTACTCCTGCATATTCAGCAAGATAACTTTTTAGTAACCGACTAACTTTGTAAAAACTTCTCTAAACGCTTAAAATACTAAGAGTGTTTAGAGAAGTTTTTGACGAGTTGAACGATGAGCAAAAGAGGGCAGTCCGAAAAATTGACGGACCCCTTTTAGTGATCGCAGGGCCTGGTACTGGCAAGACTCAGCTACTTAGTGCGAGAGTGGCATTTATTCTTGAAAATACCGACACCGACCCCCGAAATATTTTGTGTCTGACATTTACTAATAAAGCGGCACATAATATGTCGGAAAGAATTATTCGAATAACCGAAGGTAAAGCCAGCAAGGTAAATGTTAAAACTTTTCATAGTTTTGCTAGTGAGATTATCAACGCTTACCCTGATGCATTTTGGAATAATGCCAAACTGACGGCGGTACCCGACGCTGTAGCTGACGAAATCATTATTAGTTTGTTAGATGAATTTCCACTAAGCTCTTCGTTAACCAGTAAATTCGCTGGTAAATACACCATGCTCAAAGATTTGAAATCGGCACTAAGATTAGCTAAAGAAGCAGGCTTAACACCAGATAAGCTCCAGGCAATTTTAGATGCCAATTTGCAATATATAGACATGATTGAACCAGAACTAGTAAATATCACCACTCCTCGGTTAGCTTATAACAAGTTACCAAAAATCCTTGAACAAGTTAATAATCTACCTGACCAAAAAATCGATGAATATATTAAACCATTGATAAGTTTATCGTCAGTAATAAAATCCAGCTTAACTCAAGCTATTGATGAAGACACAGGCACTAATAAAACGACAAATGTCAGCAAATGGAAGAACAAATGGATAAAAACTGAAGCTGGCCAAAAAGGTATGCATGCTGAACGTCGAAAAAATTTATGGTGGTTAGAAGTAGCTGATTTTTACCGAAAATACCGCGAGACAATGCATCTACGAGGCTTTTATGACTATTCCGATATGTTAGTTGAGGTTTTGTCGGCTTTGGAGAATAATTCATCGATGTTGGCCGACATTCAAGAACGATTTAGTTATGTGATGATTGACGAGTTTCAGGATACGAATGCAGCCCAGCTTCGACTGGCTCATTTGGTAGCAGATCATTACAGTAGTGAAGGTAAGTCAAATATAATGGTAGTTGGTGACGACGATCAATCAATTTTTAAATTCAATGGAGCCGAACTAGATAACTTAATACATTTTAAAAATTATTATCAGCCTTTTTGCGAAGTAATAGTACTGAAAAACAATTATCGCTCCAGCCAAAAAATCTTAGATTTTAGTCAAAAAATAATTGAGGCCTGCGAAGTACGAGTTGTAAATACTGACAAATCGCTAAATAAACACCTTATCGCTCAAAAAAATATAAAAAATAGCCATATAAATTACTTTCGGTTTGACACTCAATTAACTCAGTACGAAGCTCTAGCTCGTCACATAAAAAATAATTATAGTTCCAAACAAACTACATCACTTATTGCTCGTAATAACTCTAGTTTAAGAGAGATAGCAACTCGATTATTACAGCTTAAAGTGCCAATTAGTTTCGAGCAACAGGCTAATTCACTAGAACATCCGCTGGTCGAACAAGTGTTACTACTGAGTAAAATTGTTTTGTGTATCAAAAATGGTGATTTATACGACCTAAACACGTACTTGCACCAGAGTTTACTGCACCCAATGTGGGGAATGTCGGCCCATGATTTATGGCAAATGGCTCTAAAGAATTATTACGACCCTGATTGGTTAGGAAGTTTAGAGCAAAGCTCCGAAAAAGTTCATCAAACCCATGCAAACTATATTTTAGAACTCGCTAGACTAATTGCCCACGAGAATTTATCGGTTAGCTTAGAGTACATTTTGGGTTTGAAAAATCCAGATGGCTACGCAAGCGTTTTATATGATTATTTTGTCAAAAATAGTTCCAAAGATTTTAATCAATATTTAAGTGGATTATCGGCAGTCCATTATTTGAGGAGTCTGGCCGAAGAGTTTAGCTCCCAAAATAAACCGAGTTTAGAAGATTTTGTAAATTATGTCGACCAACAGATTATTAACGAAGAGATAGTTAGCGACGAATCATTTTTTGTATCTGGCAAAAACGCCGTGCAACTCTTGTCTGTTCATAAAGCTAAGGGCCTAGAATTCGACAATGTTTATATTATTGACACTACCAAAACCAAGTGGTCACCTCGCAGTAATGCACGTTCCAGCCCAGCTAATTTGCCCTTGCAAGCAAATGGTGACGAAGACGATGATTATGTTAGGTTAATGTATGTAGCAATTACTAGAGCCAAGCAAAACCTTTATATTTCTAATTATCGCTATGATGATTTTGGCAAAGACGTAGCCCCAACACCAATCATCGCTTCGGTAATCGACGAGAGTATTTGGCCAGATAAAATTTCGCCGATTGAAATACTCGAAAACGCCCTTAAGTTTCCTCGGCTATACCCTGCTGACGAGAAGGAAATGCTCAAAAAAAGGCTTGAGGATTATACACTTAGCGTCACACATTTACTAAATTTTCTTGATCTTACCAGAGGTGGACCAGATTATTTTTTGCAACGTAACATCCTCCGTTTACCAGAATCAAAGTCTAGTCACTTAGCGTATGGAACGGCTGCCCATGCGGCTCTAGAAGTTGCTCAAAAATTAACTAACCTAGACACTTTTGATATAAATAAAGTCAAAAATGCCTATAAAAAATCACTATATGATCAAAAGCTATCATTCATAGAAACCGAAAAATATCTCGAGCATGGCCAAAATCTGATCGATAAGTTGTTTAGCGAAGGATTTTTGGAATTAAAAAAGGGAAGTTTGCCAGAACAAAATCTTAAGCCAGTCAGGCTTGAATCTGCAATTCTAAGTGGTCAACTTGATCGAATTGATGAATATGATAATGAAATTGTAGTATCTGATTACAAAACTGGCAAGCCGCTCCATAGCTTCACAACTCAAGACAAAACACTTGCTAGCAAAGCGTGGCGACAACGCATGCAGTTAATTTTTTATGCGATTTTACTCCGAAATAACTCCCGAATAGACACCAAAAATAAGCAGATTATTGGTCAAATGATATACTTAGATGCCGATAATCCCAAAAATCTCTCACGCACTTATACACCTGATCATAATGAAATCGAACAAGTTACTAAACTGGTCCAAATTGTCTACCAAAAAATTGTTAATTATGATTTGCCCGATACTTCGCGTTATGAAGTCAGTCACCTCGGAACACTAGAATTCATCGATGATCTATTAAACCAACAACCTTAATACTAAATTGAACCAATAATTGTTGATAGAACCAAACTATATAAATCTTTAGTGAATGAATATTATTTACTAGACAGTTGCAAACTTGGCTTTAGCTTTGGTTTTTTTGTGTGATTTAAAGACATCGGCACTTGGACAAGGGTATTTGGCATAAATTTTGTCGACTGGCAGTGTGCCGTCGGTTAAGGTGGCTGCTGTCGCTAGACTATAAATCATCATGCCCATCAATGCTTTACGCTTATTATCGAGTGAATGATGCATTTTATCGGCTATTTGCTTCATTCGTGGTACATCTACAGCAAAAATCTGTGCTTCGTCATTGGCTGCTTCACGGATAAAAGCTTGGTTGGTGGTGTGTTCATCGATATCAACATTGATCCGAACTCTTAGTTCACGGTGTGAGCCACTGAGGACTTTTACTTTTCGGCCTGACTCAGCAATATGACCTACAATATCGGCACCAGCATATTCTTCGTTCTTAAAATCATCGGTTACAACAAACTCTTCAAAATTAGCGTAAGTGTCATGCAAAGCTTGCATGTAGCTGTCAGTGTGACTATTTTCACCAAAAACAGCCGCCATTGTATCAATAATTTGTTGTTTATACTTGATGGCATTTTTCAAAATTACAGGGGCATTGTCGATAGCTCCACAACCACTGTCATTTCCAGATGCGTGATCAGATGAATGAACAGCGTACTCTAAACCATCGGTTTTATCGAACGTTTTACTAGATACATCAAATTGACCAGCAACCGTACTTATTTGGTTATTGCCAACTGCAATATTTCCTGCGACACCCATAGTTATGCCGCTACCAAATGATTTATAACAGAACGTTTGCTCAAAGCTCTGTTTGATCTCACCGTCTTTAATGCACTGAATACAAGATGTACATCTTCCGTCCGAACATGTATCATAGTCGACATTGCTGATTTTTATATTTGCTCTAGGGTCTTTAGACGCATCTTCGACTTTTTTGACCAGTTCAGCTTCGGCATTTTTAGCAGATATACTTCCTTCGCCGTACCCAAGTCCATTTGGTGCGATTGTTTCGACTGTTATTGTCATTGTTTCTCCTTCGTGATTTTCCGTATTATTAACTGGAAAAAATTCTCTTGGCACTTTTATTTCCTCATATTTTACTTAATTAACTAAATAAATAGAATACTCCTGTTTATTTAACAGTTCAAGTATTTTATTTGCGGCGGCGTTTTAGGCTAGCTAGTTGCAAACGAACGGCCGAGCGGTCCATCATACTATAAATTATCAAAAACTGCACAACACCTGTATTTCTAGCGTTAAGATGTTATAATATGTTGATATTATGGAATTTAGTAAAGACACTGTCTATATTAGTGCCGCAAGTCAAAATAGAGATAACTTTGCCCAGCAGTTAGAAAGATTAACGCCACTTTTAGCCGCCAGAGTGCTTAATGGTATCAAATCCTATTTGACGAACGGTGACACTCTACGGGTAGAGTTATGGAATAACTATGGCAAAAAAATGGATGATGCATATCCTGATAACCCCACCGATAGGACACAGGTTTTTGATAGGTTATTAGCCGAAAGGCGTGACTTTCTTAAAAATAATTTGGGCATTCAAGAGCAAGCAAAGATTATCGCAGATAGTGATGACGACACACAGGCTTGGATAAAAGAAAAAATAGTGCGAATGCATGAAGATGGTAAAATAACGACCTCACGCAAGGAGATGACTATATGTAACAACTGTGATACTTCTCTGGCAGTAGGGAAAAATTTATCTAAGCTGACATGTCCTGACTGTAAGGAATGTGATTTCAGAAACGAAAAACGCGATCATCTCTACCTATCTCTGTCTTTAGACGCAAGCAATATACCTATTATTTCACCAGGTAACCATAACTACTTAAAGGGGGTGCTTGCTGGACTGCCAGAAAAAGCCTGGATTGAGAGACCACGAAAAAATGGATTATCCCTAGATTTCATTGGCAGCAATAAAATGGTGCTAGATCCGAAAATCGCCTTGAGTTTAATGCCAGAAATGTTAATAGAAAAATACGAAGGGTTAAATCATATTGTTATGCTAGTTGGTCAGAGTGCAGTTAGAAATATTGCACCATACACGACAACGGTTTCGCCCGACATACCGATACACTACGCACTAGTCAGCTATATTCCAAACAATATTGACATATCAACAATATTAAATAATTGGGACATTGATTTCTTTACGAAATTTGTACCACTTTTAGCATTGTCAAAGACAAAAGGAATAAGCTCTGAGGAATTAGATCGTAGGTATAAGCAATATTCTAGTACAAAGGTGAAGTTTAGAAACATAAGAGCTTATGCAGCTAAATATGATGGATCTAAGACTCACCCCGAAATCACAGATTTATTAACGGAAAATTTGCAGAAAGCGGCAATTACAAAAACAGATGAGGCGATCAACGACACAAGCACACTAATACGCAAAACTTTATCCAGCAAATGTACTCCAGGGGAATGTCCTAGCCAAGAAATGTTAGAAAAAATTAATGATGGAATACAATTAATATATGGACAAACTTAACCTGCAAGTACTCTTTTTGCCTGGCATTCCGAGTACCCACAAACAATACTTAGTTCTGCAAGATTTCAGAAAAGCTGGAGCCACTATTTATTATCATTCGTACCCTGGATTCGATAAAAGAAGCGACCAATCTTTTTCTGTTTCGGCCTGTATCGAATCTGTTAAAAAAGAACTCCAAAAAATGACAGCCAACAACAAGCCTTTTGTAGTAATCGCATACTCATTCTCGACATACATTCTCAATCAGATCGAGCCGACACTCCTTAAGAAATGTGAGGCTATATTACTATTCTCTCCAATACAAAGCCTAGAAACGAAACACATAAAAAACGATTTTTTTGAATTAATCAACCAATTGCATCAAAGCAAAAAAATAAATGCCAACCTAAAAAAGTCAAAAAATGAGCTACAAAACCACCCAAACAACAAAGATACTTTGGGCTGGTTTAAGGGCATGAAAGATGTAGAGGTGCCATTATTAATCTCTTACTCAAAGAATGACCCCTCAAAGTATAGCCAAAATTTTATTGACAAAATCCAAGCTATCAATAAAGAAAAACCATACCTAGGATTGTTTGCCACAAGTCATGGTAAACACAATATTGACAGTTACTACAATAATTTGGCTAGATTAACTGTAATACTTACGCTAGCTAAGATATATACAGCTTCGCAGTTGGCTGAAATCGAACTTTCTATCTACTGCTGGGGAAGTCTACTAAACCCACAACTAATAAGTAAACAATCTGATATTGATATATTGTTAATCGGCAACGTCAGCGTTGATTACTACAAAACATTGCACAATATTAGTGATTATTTCAGTACTAATTACGAAGTAAAAGTCTCTTTTAGTATTAATCGTGTTGAGGATTTCAATAAAATTTTAATTCGTAGGAACAGAAAATACATATTTCTTCATGAATTATTTTATGATTATATTCGCTTGTCAAAAGAAAACATACAAGTTGCACCTCCACCGTTTAGCTCAGTAAAAAATGAAGCTAGCTTAGTCCTATGTTCATTAGAAAACGAAATCAACAAACAGTTACAGCAATACTACAAGAAACCTAACTCGACATCGTACATTGTCAAACAGACAATCCAGGCATATCGAATGCACTTATACAAAAATAATAATAAAAAAGTTGACTATAAGTCGATGATCGACAATCTTGGCAAAAAGCAAAATATGACTATTAAACATGGGGTAGAATTAGCTTTAGACCTAAAGGTAAATCTGCCAAAACAAGCAAGTTTTGATGAACTATGCATTATTGCTTCTGCCGTAAAAGAAATATCAGAATTAGCGGACGAAAAATAGTCACTAACCATCACACATATTTAGATTGCTCCAAAAAATCATTAAAGATAAATCTACTTAATAATACACAGCATACATAAAGAAGACACGGTTAGGCGACTGATTATGATCGACGGCGGCGTTTTAGGCTAGCTAGTTGCAAACGAACGGCCGAGCGGTCCATCATACTATGAGCTTCGGCTAGCTCAACAGCTTTGCCTGACTTAGAGGTCAGGTCTTTGGCTCGCTGGTATGCCTTTTGAGCTTCGGCTTCAGTGATTTCTTCAGGGGTATCAACATCATCAACGAGAATTGTTACGTTATTATTCAAAACTTCAACAGTGCCTTCGTAAATTGCGAGGTTTTCGTGGTGACTCTGAGCATCGCCTTTTTTATTGATAATAGTGACAATTCCTGGTTTGATGTCACCAACTAAAGGAGCATGTCCTTCGTTGATAGCGATTGGGCCAGCGGTAGTTGGCACATCGATCTGAAAAATCGCCCGATCGGTGAAAACTCCATTAAGATGAATAATTTGCAGTTGCAAAGCCATTATTTTATATCCTTAGCACTACCTTTCATATAGAAGGCCGACTCAGGTTTATCATCATATTTGCCAGCTAATATTTCGGCAAAACCATTAATTGTGTCAGTCAAACTACAATACACACCAGCATTTCCAGTAAATTGCTCAGCAACATGAAATGGCTGAGTCAAAAATCGCTGAATTCGTCTGGCTCTGGCCACAGTCTGCTTGTCATCTTCTGATAACTCCTCCATACCCAAAATCGCGATTATATCTTGCAAATCTTTATAACGCTGTAAGATACGTTGTACTTCACGAGCTACTCGGTAGTGTTCTTCGCCGACAATTTCTGGATCCATAAGGGTAGAGCTACTATCGAGAGGATCGACAGCAGGGTAGAGACCAAGTTCGGTTAAAGCTCGGTTAAGTACAATTGTCGAATCTAGGTGAGCAAAGGTTGTCGCTGGAGCAGGGTCAGTTAGGTCGTCGGCAGGCACATACACTGCTTGGACTGATGTCACCGAACCAGTTTTGGTAGAAGTGATTCTCTCCTGTAAAGCACCCATTTCTTGGGCCAAGTTAGGCTGATAACCAACAGCACTCGGCAAACGCCCCAGCAGAGCCGATACCTCAGAACCTGCTTGAGTAAATCGAAAAATATTGTCGATAAACAATAACACATCTTTGCCTTCATCACGAAAGCCCTCAGCGATAGTTAGTCCAGACAAAGCAACTCGTAATCTAGCTCCTGGTGGTTCATTCATTTGGCCAAACACTAGGGATGTCTTATCAATCACTCCAGAATCTTTCATCTCTTCATAAAGGTCGTTGCCTTCTCTGGTACGCTCACCAACGCCAGCAAAGACACTTGTTCCACCATGTTCTTTGGCAATATTGGCGATCAATTCTTGGATAAGAACAGTTTTACCAACCCCAGCTCCACCGAACAGACCAACTTTACCACCTTTAGCAATTGGACAGATCAAATCAATCACCTTAATACCAGTTTCTAAAATTTCAATCTGACCTGATTGTTCATTTAAACTTGGTGGTTCACGGTGAATTGGAGCAAATTTGGTATTTTTCGGGGCAGGCTTTTCATCAATCGGCTCACCGACAACATTAAACATTCGACCTAGTGTTTCTTTGCCAATCGGCACACTAATTGGGCTACCAGTTGATGTAACCGATTGACCACGCTTCAAACCATCTGTCGAGCCTAACGCAATCGAGCGAACTGATGTTTCGCTAAGATGTTGTGCAACTTCCAAAAAGAGAGTTTGTCCGTTATGTTCAATTTCTAGTGCGTCATAAATTGCTGGTAAATTGCCACCGTCAAACTCAACATCTACAACCACACCAACAATCTGGCTAATTTTGCCATTTGATAATTTATTTTGTACTGCCATATTGGCTCCTTTCATCTAAAAATTCGTCTATATTTTCTATTACCATCATGCTATTCTCATATAATTTATCTTAATCTACCTTAACTGCCTCTGCTCCGCCAACAATTTCAGCAATTTCTTGAGTAATTGCCGCTTGACGAGCAGTGTTGAACTCTAGCGTCAAATCATCAATAATATCATTGGCATTGTCAGTAGCGTTTTTCATAGCCATCATTCTTGACGAGAATTCGCTGGCCATACTTTCTAAAATCGCTTGCCAGATCTGAACTTCAATCAATCGCTTAACGCAAGACTCGATAATCGATTCGATCGATGGCTCAAAAATAGCAACTTCAAGTTCTGATAATTTTTTATCTTCAACAGGTGAGCGAGCAGGCAAAATTTGGAGACTTTCAACCGTCTGGTTGATACTAGATATAAATTTTGTATAAATTATTACTACTTGGTCGACTTCTTGTGATTCATATTTATCCAAAATAGTTTGGACAATTGGCCGTATATCTGACCCTTTTGGCTGAGTGCCAAAAGCAGGGAAACTAGCAATCATATCAACATTTTTAAGTTTCGAGCAAAATTGAGAACCTTTTTTACCGATAGCTATCACTTGATTTTTGATTGATTTATGATGGTTTTCACGTAATTTCACGGTAATTTGCTTGAGAGCATTGGCATCATAAGCCCCCGCTAATCCTATATCACTAGTAATTATCACGAATAAACTTTTTTTGATTTCTCGTAGCTCAAACAAGCTATTTCGCTCGACATCACTAACACTGCTCAGTTTCCTCAGCAAATCACCAGCCGCAATCCGATAGTTCCTCGACGCCAAAGCTTGATCTTGAGCTTTTTTCATCTTGGAAGCTGCCACAAGTTCCATAGCTTTAGTAATTTGCTTGGTGTTTTTGACCGAGCCAATTCGTCTTTTTAGCGAAGTTGTATTAGCCATTTAAAGTTCTCCTAGCAATTATTCTTATGCATTATTTGTAACCCTTAGCGATATCTTTGGCCACTTTAGTGATTGTCTCGACGGTCTTGTCGTCTGGCTTGTCACCAGAATTTAATAGATCAACCAATTTTTTGTGAGATCGTTTGAGTTCACCTAGCAAACTATCGCGAACTTCGTTGATTTTTTCGACAGGCACATCATCAAAGGCTCCATCGTTAGCTGCAAATAGCATGGCAGCTTGTTCCCAGATAGCGAATGGCGAGTATTGTGGTTGTTTTAGCAGCTCAGTCAGTCGGCGACCGCGCTCGATACGATGTTTAGTGTCGGCATCAAGATCTGTAGAGAATTGGGCAAACGCCGCAAGTTCACGAAATTGAGCCAAGCTTAACTTCAAGCCACCCGAAGCTTGTTTAACTACCTTGGTTTGGGCTGAGCCACCAACACGCGACACCGATGTACCGACCGAAATAGCAGGTCGAATACCCTGATAAAACAAGTTTGTCTCGAGGAAGATTTGACCATCAGTAATCGAAATGACGTTAGTTGGGATATAAGCTGAGATATCACCAGCTTGGGTTTCAATAATCGGCAAGGCTGTTAGTGAACCACCACCTAATTTATCGGATAATTTTGAGGCTCGCTCGAGTAAACGTGAATGAAGATAAAATACGTCACCAGGGAAGGCTTCGCGACCTGGTGGACGACGCAATAATAAGCTCATTTGCCGATAAGCATTGGCATGTTTTGATAAATCATCATGAATAATCAAAGCATGCTCGCCATTATCTCGGAAATATTCGCCGATCGCCGTTCCTGCATAAGGAGCCAAATATTGCATTGCTGCTGGGTCTGAAGCTGATGTAGAAACTACTACGGTTTGATCCATAACACCTTCACGCTTGAGCCGCTCGACAATTCTGGCGACCTTCGACGCTTTTTGGCCAACTGCTACATAGATGTTATAGACACCAGTTTTTTGACGATGTTGGTTAATCATAGTATCGACAGCAATTGCTGTCTTACCAGTTTGCCTATCCCCGATGATCAACTCACGCTGGCCCCGTCCAATTGGTACAAGAGCGTCAATCGCGGTAATACCTGTCATTAAAGGCTCGTGGACACCTTTTCGGCCTAACACACCTATAGCATTTCGCTCAATCGGGTTGGTTTGCTTAGTCTTCAGCGGTCCTTTGCCGTCAAGTGGATTGCCAAGCGGATCAACTACACGCCCCAAAATCTCTTTGCCAACTGGAATTTGCAAACTTTTACCAGTTAGAGATACTTTTGAGCCAGCTTTAACGCCAAGATCACTGCCCAAAATTACAGCACCGATTTCATTTTCGCCTAAGTTAAGGGCAAAAGCCGTGACTTTAGTACCATCGGAATTCTCGATCTCAAGCACTTCATTAAACCCAGCATCACGCAGCCCATAAATCCAGGCTACGCCATCACCGACTCTGGTTACTACACCAACATTTTGGACTTCGGGCTGGTTTTTTAGACCTGATATGGCTTGTCTAATTTCGTTCGATAATTCTTTTACATTAATTTCACTCATTTATTTACTCCCTTCAAACTATTACACTCACGAACCATGAGACAAAAGGCAGATGATTCTAACTTTTGACTCACAATTCCTCAGTACACTCAAATTTAATTTCATAATATTGCTTCTTTAAGTTTATTTAGTTTGCCGCGAACGCTTGCGTCAATAACTTCATTGGCAAATTCTAGTACAATTCCGCCAATTATTTTTTGGTCAATAACTTCATGTAAAATAACTTGGTTGACATCTGGAAATTGCGATTTGATAGTATATTCAATTTGACGGCGGATTTCCGGTGTTAATGGGTGAGCAGTTTTGACTGTTACCTCGCTAGTTGCTTGATTTTTCTTACGAAGTTCGTTTACGTCTCGCATAATCGAATCTAGTTCGCTGGCTTTGTTATTATCGATCAAAAAAGCTGCTGTTTTATTTGGCAAGTCAGCCTTACTCAAATTATTGGCAATGTACTTAACTAGCTCAGAACGCGAGTATTTAGCCATTTAGTTTACCCTTCAAAGCTTGGTTGATTAGCTCGGCATCTTTTTTGGCATCGATTTTTTGGCTGGCGACAATTTCAGTTGCTTCGACGACTAAATTGACAATGTCTTTTTCTAAAGATCGTCGAGCTTTTAGTGACTCATCATTGATCTTTGATTTGGCATCTTTGACCATAGCGTCAACATTAGTTTTTGCTTGGTTTTCGGCCTCTTTGATAATTTCTTTGGCTTGTTCGTGAGTTTTGGCAACAATATCCTTGGCGTCAGCTCGAGCTTGAGCCATAGTTTTCTCGACCTCTTTATCGAGTTTAGCTTTTTCTTCCAACATTTCAGAGGTTAGTTCGATACCTTGACCGATAGTTTTGCGACGTTTTTCGAGCAGGTTAATTACTGGTCGAAAAACAAATTTTATCAATATCACAAATACTAAAATCCAAGTAATAAACTGAATCAAAAATGCTTTGCCATCGACTCCTAGGGCCGACAAAGCACTGCCACCTTCGGCCGCCTCGCTAGCAAAATTGGTAATTAATAAATTGATCATAAGTTATTTTTCCTCGTACATTCATTAGATGGGATATTTTCTAGAATAATGCAGTTTGGCACAAAAAACGAGAACCGCAAATGAGCCGTACTTAAAGGTACGGTGAATGTAAATCGGAGTTTTTTGTTCAAAATGTGCATTCTAGATATATATCCTTGCTATTTTATAATGAATATGCTGGCAAAGGCGATTAGACCAAACAACTCGGCCAAAGATACAAACACCAAGATTTGTCCCAAAAATTTTGCACTTTCTGGATTACGGCTAACTCCGTTCATGAACGACGCACCGATCAAACCAATGGCAATGGCTGGTCCCATCACACCAAATCCTAGGGCAATTCCTTTTGCCAGTGGTACAACATTAACTGCTTCTGCTAATAAATGCATTTATTTACTCCTTAAATTATTTTATTTATTTAACCTAAATTTATATAGTTTTTGACCTTTAGTCAATCTGTTTTCTTATCTTTAAGCTGTCTCCTTGTCATGATCATCATGATTATGCGATGTTGCAACCGCAAGATAAGAAACACACAAAACTACAAATATATAGGCCTGAAGTAGGCCAACAAATATTTCTAGCAGAGTAAATGGTAGGGCAGACACAGGTGCCGCAAAAGCCCCCAAATATGCAAAAATTGCAATCAAAATTTCGCCTATTACGACGTTTAGGAAGAGTCGAAGAGCTAACGAAGCAATTCGCGTAAATTCACTAAATATTTCGAGCAACCCAAGTATAATAGTCATCGGATTTTTGAGACTACCCTGAAAGTAGTGTCGCAGATGCTGGAGCGGGCTAGACTCCTTCATAGATAAGTAGATAACTACCACTACCATAACTAATGCCATCGACAGCGTCGCGTTCAAGTCTGCGGTAAACGGCCTGAGTAGAGGCGAACCATGGTATTCAATTGCAGGGCCAACACCTGGCAACAATCCGAGCCAATTATTCATAACAATAAAGAAAAAGGTCGTCACGAACAGCGGGGCATACTTAACTGCTCTAGCTCTAGAGCCTAAGCTCGATTCCAGTACATCCAGCATAAATTCACTTCCGCTATCAAGTAGGTCAGACACGCCTTTGGTGCCATTTAATTTGACTCTACTTTTCATAAATAGAAGAATGCTAATCACAATTACTGCCGAAATCCAGCCAAACAAAATCGAGTTAGTAATCTGAAATCCACCAATCTCGAATAATTTTTCGGGAGTTATCGCGATGTGAGGTCCTGATGCCTCGGCTAATATAAAGTTCATTTTTTATTAGCCTCCAAGGCCTGTTTAATTATCATCATAACCGCCAAAATTATACCAACAAAAAGACCAATTACAACATATTTATCGGTATGTTTTATTTGATCGACTACACCACCAATTATCATTGGCAGCAACACCGCCGAGCCTAATCGCCAAAAAGTATCCATAGAGCCACTAATAAAAGCTAGTTTAGCTTTAATAATTTCATCACTAGTGGACGGTTTTTTATCGACCATAACGTACATTTACTTATACTATACCACCTCTATTAATCTGCTTCAAGATTAATTTATTTTGGAGAAAGACAGACTAATTGCCACAAATTTCTCATGGTAATGCTTGGTACGTTTTCGTTCGGAACGCTTTGGTCGCTTGAATTTTGATATTCGTAAACTCCATCTTTGAAGTTATTCAAAGCACGTAATATTGCATCTTTTATTTCCTGAGTTGATTTATTTTTGGTTGACTTTACAATCCTGTGAACAAATTCAACATCTTCCTCGGCATCAAATATTCCATTGTAACCCCTGTAAACTTCATCTAACTCATGCTCAGCGATAGTGGCCAAAATCAATTTTTTTCGAGCTGATTTATTGGGTTTATTGATTTCAGAAAATTCAGTAAACACACCATCGCTCAAAAAACTGCTTGGCAAAGTTTTACTTATACCAATGATAGGTGAGCAAAGCATTAATTTAGGGTAAATATATAATGAGTTGGATATTACTTCGGCTAAACTCCGATGAAAAGCACCTTTTCGATAATCATACTCTCGATCTTCGTATTGTTTCTCAGCCCCCTCATTAACTCTTATCAAATAGTTTTGCAAACCAGCCAAAACAATCATAAGCGGCTTATTAGAATCAACTTGGTAGGCTTCATCGATAAAACTCCGTAGCACTCGATCAGAACCTTGAGCATAATTATGTATCGGATAATTTCGAAATCTGCCAACCACCAAGTCGATACCGTTTTTTTCACATACTTTACTAACTACCGATATCTTCTCGTCTTCTGTTTCGTCGCCATATATCGAAAATCCTCTAAAACTATTTTTCCTAACAATTAAACTTTCCAGTAACTCAAGTTCATTTTTATTTGCACCTGGTATATCTAATGAGGAATTATCCAGCACACCACTGGGTAGAAAAAATTGTTCCCTCAAATTTTCGATTGATCGATTAGATTCATTCGGTAATTCACCATGTGTCATTTTATTTTTATAACACGTACTTATCCAAAAATCTAATTTATATTTATGTTTACGACATTTACAATATTAGTATGGCGTTTGAGGATTTTAAGACAAAAGATAGTGTTGTGTTGGTTTATACAGGTGATGGCAAAGGCAAAACATCAGCTGGACTAGGGCTAATGGTTAGAGCATTGGGGACTCGTTGGAACGTAGCATTTATCCAATTTATCAAATATTGGGGAGTTGGTGAGCATAATTTTATCCGTGATATCCAATCGATCTATGAAGACCAATTGTTTTTTTATAAGGGAGGCAAGGGCTTTTATGATGCAGGTGACCTCAGTGCAACAAATATATCCAAAGCCCAGCATAAGCAAGCCGCTCAAGACACTTACGATCAAGCCTACAAGGCAGCTACCTCTGGCAAGTACAAACTAGTTATTTGCGACGAGATTAACAATGCAGTTAACGATGGACTGCTCACCAAAGCTCAGCTAAAAAAAATGATCAAAGACAAATCGCCTCAAACCAGTTTGTGCCTAACTGGCCGCAATTTCCCAGAAGAATTACTTCCGTATGTAGATATCGCTACCGAAATGCACAAACTCAAACACCATTACGACCAAAAATATTTGGCCAACCCTGGTATCGACTACTGAGTAAGATTACTTTGTTAACTTCTCTAAGATTTTTATTAATTTTTTGGCTTGGTTAATTTGGCTCATTTGGAGGGCATTATTTTTTGCATTTTGAGCTAAATATTGAGCGTAAATTTTATCATTAAGAAGTTTGTTTACTGTAATAGCAAACGATTTGGGGTGATTAGTCGACAATTGTCCGCTTACGCCATCTACTAGCAACTCATTAACTTGTTCATCGCACCAAACTATCGGCAATTCGCATAATCCAGCCTCATTTATAACTATAGCTTGTGTATCGGTAACAGATGGAAAGACAAAAATGTTAGCCGCCCTGAAGGCTTGCCAACGTTCTTCAAACGAGACTTTGCCAGTAAAGATGACAGATGCTTCGAGCTTAAGTTGCTTCACTTTTTTCTCTAGTTCGCGGCGATAATCAAAATCTCCAACAATCACCAAAAAAACTTCGGGGTTTTTGGGTAGAATATCTTTCATAGCGTTTATTGCTAATTCTATATTTTTTTCTTTGGCCACACGTCCCAAATACATAATCACAGGTACTCGAGGAGGAATTTTGTATTTACGACGAAAATCATCGCCATTTAACTCTTCTAGGTCATTGGGAGGATCAACTCCCGCAGGCAACACACTCACTGCCGTTTTTAGGCCCCAAGATTTCATCTGATTATGAGATTTAACAGATGGCACAATCACATATTGACATCTATTATGGTAGTCGTTGACCATCTCGCGAACTACTTTTTTTCGCCACTTCTCATCTCGTTTGATACTGGGCATGGCTAGCTTAGATAATTTTAGTATTTCTTTTGGTTTCATACGCAGAGCGATCGGAGTGGTGCTAATTAGTGCCAAAACTCCAAAAATTGCATTGGGATATTGCTCGATATACTCAACTAAATCGGTTGAATAATACGAAACTAACGGTATTTTTTGCTTCAAGGCACAGTAACTTCCCAGCATGCCAATTTGGGCGGGCGTAAAAACTACAATCACATCTAAATCTAGTTTTTTGACCCTAGAGTACTGGCGAGCAGGGAAGAAGATGCTAGTCGATTGCTCATGATAAATCATGCCATTTATTGCAGACACCCGTTTGATATACCGCGAATCATGAACACTACTATCTTTTTTATTGATAGGTTTTGGAGCAAATACATAAACTTCGTGGCCAAGCTGCATTAGACTCTTTTGCATAGAATCAACAATTACAGTTATGCCATTGGTATTTGGGTAAAAACTATCGGTAAAAAATCCAATTCTCAACATATATCCTTATAAGAGTTAAGTATACTAAAAATTTCTAGTTCTTTTAGGCTTATTTAGGGCATATATCCTGAAGTAATCTGTTAAACGAACAGGGAAAGACAGGATATAAAGTAATATTGCCCCTAAGTACGCTAAAATCCACAAACTATAATTATGAACCCTAAAAGTCCGTGGCCAAAGCATTAAGTTACCCCATAAACTGCTACGTTGGTTCATAACTCTTTTCATCCGAACTCCGACCAACATACTCTTGCGATAATTTATTTTAAATCCCATGCGGCTAAGGTGAATTGCCAGGTCAATATCTTCGTGTATATCACGCCGAAAACAAGTATCACTTTTGACAACGTCCCACAAGTATTTAGGCAAGGCCATATTCGACCCCCACAATATATAATTACCCAAGATTAACTTATTATATTCGAAGGCAAAGCTGTGCTGAACTCGACCTGCAAATTTGGGCCAGATAGTGTTGTACAGATATGCTTGTCCACTGACGGCAGTTTGCAAATTATTTTCGTTAGAATAATACTTTTTAACAGTCTCTACCCAACCAGGTTTTAGGCGAGTGTCGGCATCAATTCGGCCAATTATTTGGCTTTTGGCGGCATCAAATCCTGCATTTCGGGCATATGCAATGCCTTGGTTAGGCTCGCGAATAACAGTTACAAATTTGAACTTTCTAGCAATTTGTACCGAATTATCAGATGAGTTGTTATCGACAACTATCACTTCGTCTGGCGGAGTAGTTTGGCGAGCAATCGACCACAAGCACTCCGCTATATCAAACTCCTCATTATAAACTGGTATAACAATCGACAGAGTTGGCTTAGTCATAACTTATCGATTTCTTTCTTTTGACAAACCATAAACATAAAAAACGGCCAATAAATTTTCGCCGCACCCCAAATATTCAATTGGTCGTAATTCCAAGTGACGTCGAAGGTTTGTTGCTCAAACAGACTGTGTATTTTGTCTTTCATATTTTTTTTATTACTGTTATGCTTATATTATACAACAGTTGCTGCTACCAGCAGATTTTCAAATTATTTTAGCTAAATTTATGCCCAAACCAACTCCAAGAAGTTCACTCAATATTTACCCTAAGTTGATAATTTTGTTCAAAAAATTATCGATCACTTACCGAGTTTTTACAGTTTTGGTCGCTATAGCTGTTGGAGTAGTTATTTTTACTTATGTAGGTGGAAAATATTATATTGTCAAACACAAAAACGAACCGACCAAGCTTGGAGCCACCTTTGTACCAGACTACGCTCGTTATTTTGGCCTAAACCCCAAGGTAACGATGGACGAGATGATAAATGACCTAGGTATAAGACAATTTCGCTTAGTTAGTTACTGGAAAAATATTGAATCCACCAAAGGCACATACGATTTCTCAGAACTCGATTGGCAATTCAAAAAGGCCGAAGAGTCTGGTTCGAAAGTTTCGTTGGCAGTTGGACTGCGTCAACCTCGTTGGCCAGAGTGTCACGAGCCAGCTTGGGCCAAAGGTCGGCCGATTGAGCAGTGGCGAGCAGATCTATACCGCTATATCGAAGCCACCGTCAATCGTTACAAAGATAACCCAGCTCTCGAGAGTTATCAGCTCGAAAATGAGTATTTTATGAGCGTTTTTGGCGAATGTACCGACTTTAGCCGAGATAGATTGGTCTATGAAGCAGATTTGGTCAAACGACTAGATCCAAATCACAAACTTATCATTAGCCGCAGCAACAACTGGGGAGGAATTCCACTTCGTCAGCCAACACCTGATCAATTTGCAGTCTCTATCTATAAACGAGTATGGGACAAGACTGCCACCAAACGCTACTTCGAATACCCATATCCACCATGGTTTTACTCTAGTTTAGGTGGTTATGGCGAGCTTGTATCGGGTAAAAGTATGGTTATTCACGAACTACAAACAGAGGCGTGGTTGCCAAAAGGCTACAAAATGAATCAAGTTAACGATATACCCGAGATGACCAAATCGGTCGACGCCGAACGACTAGATAGCCGTATTCAGTATGGACTTGATACGGGTATTAAAGAGATTTACTTGTGGGGACCAGAGTGGTGGTATTGGCTCAAACAAAACGGCCACCCAGAGTTATGGGACGTCGCCAAAACCAAAATCAATCAAGTGAATGCCTTAGCCGAAGAAAATGTTGAATACACTGGTGCTGAGCGAAAAGTATATTAATTACTCTATTGTAAATTTTGTCAATTTACTTCATAATTAGTTTATGGCCAAAAAACAAGTCCAAACCAAGAAAATAACCAACAAGCGTGCTAAGTTTGACTACAATCTAAAAGATTCGTACTTAGCAGGCTTAGTTTTGACTGGCAGAGAAACCAAATCTCTAAGGCTGGGCCATGGCCACCTGCGTGGGGCATACGTAGTCGTAAAAGACAATGAGCTGTACCTACTCAATGCGACAATCACTGGCTTTTTAGGTGGTAAATTAACCGAATCAGAGCAAGTTCGCACCCGTAAATTATTGCTCAAAAAACGCGAACTTGATGAGCTAATCGAAGCCAAAAAACAAGGTAAGAACATCATACCAACAGAGATAGTCACTAACCAAAAATACATAAAATTACGGATTAGTACTGGCACAGGCCGCAAAAAATACGACAAACGCGAACTCCTCAAAAAACGCGACCAATCTCGCGATGCAATGAACGCTGTCAAAAAATTTACTCACTAATTTCATTATTTACTTTTCTGCTTCTCATCTGTAAAATATTGATATTAAGAGCAACATTTTAATATGTTCTTTTATAATTGATCACATTCGGGAGTAGCTCAATGGTGGAGCAAGAAGCTGTTAACTTCGAGGTTGCCGGTTCGAGTCCGGCCTCCCGAGCCAATTTTGTGAAAGAGTGCTTTCAACAAGTACCGAGAAAGGTTTCAACAGATTGAGTTGAAGCCTTTTTTCGTTGA
>CAZYMH010000004.1:0-150729 GCA_964648105.1 uncultured Candidatus Saccharibacteria bacterium | reverse complement strand
TGGCTGGGGATGAGGGATTCGAACCCCCGAATGCATGGACCAAAACCATGTGCCTTACCACTTGGCCAATCCCCAATGTACATCATTATAACAAAAATATTTTATAAGGGGTTCGAATAGGATTCGACTCACGTTTCACGCGAGCCCGTCGCCACATCTTTGAAAGCACAGCTTTCAAGAGTGGACTCCCTTGCGAACTGCCACTGGCAGTTCTCACCCCTCATGCATGGACCAAAACCACGTGCCGATGCGACTTGGCCAATCCCCAATGTATATAATTATACTGAAAATAACTTTGTTTATGTATTATATCGTAAGTTAATTACTCTGTAAAACTTCTATGAAAACTGGTTCAAAATATTTATAAAATGATATTATTAAGTTATGAATTGTATTTTTTGCAGAATTGTCGACGGCGAAATACCAGCAGCCAAAGTCTACGAGGACGGAGACGTTCTGGCATTCATCGACATCGAAGCAATTCGACAAGGACACACCTTAGTTATACCGAAAACACACTACAAATACATGCAAGATATGGAAGACGATTTATATTCTAAGGTCGGACTAGTTGCCAAAAAAATTGCCTTATCAATCCAAAAAACTTACCAAATTGAGAAAATTGGCCAACTAGTGTCTGGTTGGGACGTTGAACATGCTCATTTACACCTAATACCTATGCAAGATCCAAAGGATGTTACCTCAAAAGTATTACTTGATGGCCAAGCACTTCATCCGACTCCCGAAGAACGCCAAATAGAAGCTGAAAAAATTAAACAAAATATATGAAAAAACCATTGAGTATAAATAAAATCGAAATGTTTCACGCTGAAGTTGCTTTGGTAGTAGCTATCTTTTTACAGATGATGGTGTGGTGGGTTTACCATAGTTTTAGTAACTTACAGTTTTTTATAATACTTGGTGAAGTTGCTATGTTAAGTGTGGTGGCATTTAGCTCGAATATCAAAAGTTTACATAGTAGAAATATTTATAAACTCGCCGCATTAATATTATTAGTCATAATGAGTGCGGCTAATTTTAGCTCGTTAGTGGTGGTCGTTAGGTCGTTAATAATCGGTCATTCGGAATTTACTGGTATGCAGCTACTGGCTTCGGCTCTAGCAATATTTATCACTAATATTATTGTTTTTGGATTATGGTATTGGGAAATCGATAGTCCAGGGTTGACTAGGCGTCGCTGGTCAAGCCGTGACAAAGATTTTCAATTTACTCAGCAAGATATGAATAAAGATTTTCCTGATTGGCAACCTGAATTTATCGATTATATGTATTTGTCGATAACTAATGCAATCAATTTCGCACCCGCAGATGTGAAGCCATTGACTCACTCCGCCAAAACACTAATGGGGATGCAAGCAATTGTATCGGTATTTACGCTGGCTGTTGTGATCGCAAGATCAGTTAGTATCATTGGCTAAAAACGTAAGTTTGTTGATATTAGCTTAAGTGTTATAAACTGTTGATATGATTAATTATTTTTATAGTAACGTGCGGTCTCGGCAAATAAATTCTCAGGACGAAGCCAAAACCGGGACTTGGATTCATGCTATCGAACCAACCAAAGAAGAATTAGATTTTTTGGCCGAAAAATTCTCGCTGGAGCGGGATTTGCTCGACGATGCGATCGATATCTATGAGGCTCCTCGTGCCGAGATGGAGGGTAAAGATGCCTATGTGTTTACTCGTTACTGCCATCCAGACGGTAAAGATATTGCCACTGAGCCACTGCTAATTATTTATACTTCCGACAATATTATTACAATTATGCGAAAAGACGATACTGTACTTGATCGAATAATCAATGGCAACATAGAGGTCTTGACTACCCAGCGAACTAAAGTTTTTTTGCATATTTTAGAACAAATAAACCGTTCATATAAGCTTCAACTTAATCAAGTCACCAAGCGGATCTTACAAATTCGCTCCAAATTACGCCAAAGTGAGATAACTAACTTTGAATTTGTCAGTTTTATTGAGCTAGAAGAAGATCTAAATGAGTTTTTGGGTGCTTTGCAGCCTCAACAGGCCGTTTTGCTGAGCCTTCGCACTGGTCGCTACATGCGATTATATGAAGAAGACAAAGATCTAATTGAAGATCTAACGCTTAGCACTACAGAGTTAATCGAGATGACCAAATCGCGTCTGCGAACACTGGTCAATGTCCGCCAAGCCTATGATACGATCGCTACTAATAACCTTAACCGAATTTTTAAACGATTGACATCAATTGGTATATTTTTGAGTGTACCGATGGTAGTTGGTGGATTTTGGGGTATGAATGTTGATGTTCCATTTAAGAATAATCCACATGGGTTTTCGATAATTGTTGTTGGCACAGTGATTACTACAATGATTACAGTCTATTATTTTCATAAACATAAATGGCTATAAAATTATTTTTAAATATCAAAAAATATAGATTTATGTTATAATTATATAAATTAATCAATAAAAATTATGTCTTTGAATAATCAAATGCCTAGCAAGATTAGGAATATAGCAGTTATTGCCCATGAGCAGTGTATAAGACACCCACAAGTGGGTTTCTCATCGTGCCGTGCAAAAAAGTGTGATTTTTTGCACGGACTGCTCTTCCCATTCTCTGGAGACAAATCATGACTCAGCAAGCAAATAAAATACGTAATATAGCTGTTATTGCCCACGTGGATCATGGTAAAACAACATTGGTCGATGGGCTGCTTAAACAATCTCAAACTTTTCGCGAAAATCAGGCTGAAATGAGTCAAGTTTTAATTATGGATAGCGGCGATCAGGAAAAAGAGCGGGGGATTACTATCACTGCTAAGGTCACAGCTGTTCAACACGGAGATTATCGAATTAATATTATAGATACCCCAGGACACGCAGATTTTTCGGGCGAGGTAGAGCGTACCCTGAATATGGCCGATGGTTGTTTATTGATTGTTGATGCCCAAGAAGGACCAATGCCTCAAACAAAATTTGTCTTAAGTAAAGCGTTGGTAGCTGGCCTAAAACCAATTGTCATAATAAATAAAATAGACAAGCCTGGCTCAAGAATCACCGAAGTAGAAGATGAGTTAGCTGACTTGTTTTTGGAATTAGCTGTTCACGAAGATCAACTGCACTATCCAATTTATTATGCGATTGGTCGAGATGGGAAGGCTTGGCCGTCAGTTCCAGATGATTCATCGGAAGAAGCCGATCTATCACCAATATTTAGTGCTATCGAAGATCACGTGCCAGCTCCACAAGTTGATAGTGATGGTTCATTTCAGATGTTGGTTACAGCTCTTGCTTGGGATAATTTCAAGGGTAAGTATGCTATTGGACGAATATCTCGGGGGCATATCAAATCGGGTATGGCTGTATCACTATGCAAAAAAGATGGCAATATTGAAAAGGCACGAGTCGACGGAGTTTATATGAGTCATGGCGTGTCGAAATTCGAGGTTGATGGTGGTGTTGCAGGCGATATCGTCCAACTAACAGGTATTGCCGAGGCAAAAATTGGTGAAACGATTTGCTCGAGTGATAATCCTGAAAGTTTGCCAACCATCGAAATCGAATCACCAACTCTTAAGATATATTTAGGGCCAAATACTAGTCCACTTAAAGGCCAAGAAGGTGAATTTACCACCTCTCGGCAAATAAAAGAACGACTGAGTAAAGAACTTGAAGTAAACATTGGACTAACAGTCGAGGAGGATGGTATTGGATTTTTGGTGGCTGGCCGAGGCGAACTGCACCTTAGTGTTCTTATCGAGACAATGCGCCGCGAAGGTTATGAGTTTGAGGTTGGGCGACCTCAGGTAGTTACTAGAGACAATAATGGTGTGACTGAGGAGCCAATCGAGGAATTGATAGTCGAAGTTCCGCCAGAGTATGTTGGTACAGTCCAAGCCGAAATGGGTTCTAGGCGAGCCGAGCTAAAAGAGCAATTTGCTAGCCCTAAAGGCGTTACAAAATTAGTTTATGAGCTACCAACTAGAGCATTACTTGGGGCCAAAGGGATTTTGTTGACTCAAACTAAGGGTACAATTATTATGCATAGCTTGATAATCGGCTATAAGCCAATTGGTGCTGGACTCAATCAACTTAGAAGCGGTGTACTGATTGCTTTCGAAGCTGGAATCACAACACCTTACTCGCTCCAAAATGCCGAGGCGAGAGGCACGATTTTTGTTGGACCAGGTATTAAGGTTTATGGAGGTCAAATAATTGGCCTAAATACTCGCCAAGAAGATATGGAGATAAATGTTTGTAAAGCCAAGCAACTAACTAATATGCGTTCGACTTCTAGCGACGGTGTAGTTCAGCTTACTCCACCGACAATTTTGAGCTTAGAACAATCAATCGATTTTATTGAAAACGACGAACTACTCGAAGTAACTCCCGAAAATCTTCGGCTTCGCAAACGCGAACTCGACCCAAATAAGCGTAAACGCAAAAGTGTGAGCTAAATCACATTTTATTAATCGACAAAGGGTCTATAATAGTAAGTGGAAGTGTGAGGCTTCCCAAGATTAGCCCCGGTATCCCCGGGGTTCTAAGTTTGGGGCAAGCTTCTATTTGTTTTTTAGGCAGTTTTGGCAAAAGCCATAAAATTCGATTGTGTGACTATTTATTTGTCCTGCGAAGTTGCTGGTGACATCTGCTAGTCGTTGTTCAATCGTTTCGGGCAAGTCAATTTGGCTAACGTACTGGCATTTTTGACAAATAAAGTGATGATGATGTCCAAAAAAATCATCACTTAGCTCGATTTTATATTTCCAACCTTGGTAAACTTTTTTGATGATTTGAGCTTGCTCTAGAGCATTTACTGACCTGTATACAGTCGAACGGTCGGCAAAAATTTTGCAAATATTGACTAGTTCGTTCATAGTAAATGCTTTGTGTCCTGAATTTTTGAGGATATTAAAAATTGCTTGACGAGGTTTAGTGCTACTTAGGTTAGATTTTTTTAATTTTTTTATGTATAAATCCATGTCGTAAATTTTATAAAAATTGCGACAAAATTGCAAAAAATCAACATCTAAAATAATATACACAATATGATATTGGTTATTTTTATAGCTGTGCTTAGTGCTTTAGCAGCTCAAGCAGGTGGCCTTATTGCTCTAAAAAACAGAGATAAACTAAATTTAAGCCTAGGTTTAACTGCAGGTGTACTGCTCGGGCTAGTAGCTTTTGATTTATTGCCAGAAATTTACAGTGGTGTCAAGTCTACAAATTTAGATATTATATGGCCGATGACAGCATTGATAGTCGGATTTTTAGGCTTTCATGTTATCGAAAAAGCAATTTTGATTCACCACAACCATGAATCGAATTACTCAGAACATCATCACCCGCATGTTGGTTTGGCCAGTGCGTTTGCATTGATCGGGCATAGTTTTTTAGATGGGCTAAGTATTGGGCTGGCTTTTCAAATTAATTCAACTGTTGGATTAGTGGTATCGATAGCTGTAATTGGGCATCGCTTTGTTGATGGTTTTAACGGTGTAAATATTATGCTTATCAACAAGAATAAAACTAACCAAATCCGTCGAGTTCTATGGCTATTAGCGGTAGCTCCGATTTTAGGAGCTTTAATCGGTTGGGTGATTAGTTTACCTGAGTCGGCACTAATCATTTATTTAGGCTTTTTGAGCGGATTCATGCTTTATATTGGGGCATCAGATATCTTACCCGAGGCACATCGCAAAAACTCATCTAAAACAACTATATTGGCAACATTTTTGGGTGTAGCAATTATGTTAGTAGTCACAAAATTAGTTGATCATTAATAATGGCATTACTCTTGTGCTAAAATAAGCTTTATGAATGGGACGACATTAGGTTTATTAGCGATTGGTTTGCTTTTAATTGTTAATTTGGTAGTCGTTTTTGTGTTATTTCGCCGTAAGAATAATACAAATGACGAAACTTCGGCGTTGCTTATCAAGCAAGACATTGATTCATTGAATGAAAATATCCAAAAATTGAAAGATGGTCTAAGTGTACAGATAACTGATCGACTTGATCGCAATAATGATATGATGCAAAAAAGCATAATGAGCCAGTTTAGAGAGTCAAGTAAGCTAGTGACAGATGTTACCGAGCGTCTAACTAAACTCGATGAAACAAATAAACGCGTAATTGGCGTGGCTGATGAACTTAAGACCTTGCAAAACGTTCTGCAAAACCCAAAACAGCGTGGGGTGGTTGGAGAGTATTATCTACAAAATGTTCTAGAGAATGTTTTGCCACCTGGTCGATTTGAGATGCAGTATAAATTTACTGACGGCGAAGTAGTTGATGCGGCAATTTTTTTGCAGGACAAAAAAGTGTTGCCGATTGATAGTAAATTTAGCTTAGAAAATTATAATCGCTTGATCGAAGAACCAGACAAGATCGCTAAAGACAATTTAATAAAGAAATTTAAGGTCGATCTCAAAAATCGCATAGATGAAACTTCCAAGTATATTCGTCCACAGGAAAATACCATGGATTTTGCATTTATGTTTATACCAAGTGAGTCACTTTACTATGATTTACTAGTCAATAAAGTCGGTGTAGCCAAAACTACTTCGAGGGATTTAATCGAGTATGCGTTTGCCGAAAAACACGTAATCATCGTCAGTCCGACCAGTTTTATGGCTTATTTGCAGACAGTCTTGCAAGGATTAAGAAGCCTCCAAATCGAAGAACAAGCCAAAGAAATCCAAAAACGAGTCGGTGAACTAGGCAGGCATATCGGTAACTACGAATCATTCATGCAAAAGCTTGGTTCAAGCCTTGGTACAACTGTAAATCACTACAATAATGCTCACAAAGAACTCAAAAAAATTGATAAAGACGTGGTTCGAATCGCCGATGCCAGCCCAGGTGTCGAACCACTTTTACTCGACAAACCAGTGATTGATGATTAAAATAACTAATTATGTTCAAGAAAAAAAAGACTGAAGATAAGCAAGCATTAAGAGATAATCGTGATCAAATCGCTAAGGCTCTAGAAATTTTATTTGCCGCAGGTTATGTTAATCGTCACAAACTATACTATGAAAATTTTATGAGAGGGCTATTTTTTAGTGCTGGAGGTGTACTGGGTGCAACTTTGTTAATTGGAATTGTACTATGGTTTTTGTCGTTGTTCGATCAAGTACCGCTTCTGGGCCCAATTATTGAACGGATTGTTGATCAAGTAAAATCAGCAGGTGGTTAATTTCGCTTAAGATACTCACGTAGGCAATATTTATCGAAAATTTGTAAAGTCTAGAGCCAAATCAAAATTGGCAGCTCTAATTAGTTGTATGACTGATTGAAGCTCATCTTTTTTAGTACTAATAACTCGGATTTCTTCGCCTTGAATTTGGGTTTTTACTTTTGGGTAATTATCCCTGATTAAACTGGTAATTTTTTTGGCGTTATCGGTAGCGATACCCTTTTTGAAGGTGATTTCTTGAGTTGTTTTGAGGTTGCTGACTGTTGGTGTTTTAGTAGTGTCTAGGATTTTTTGGCTTAAGCCGCGAGTAGCTAATTTTTTGCGATATATATCTAATATTGCATCAATATGATACTGGCTATCACCTGTGATTTTAATACCAATTTTATCGTTATTGAGCCATTCGATTTCGGCAGATGTACCTTTAAAATCATAACGAGAGGCGATTTCTCGTTTGGCTTGATCAAAGACATTGTTCATCTCACTTTGATCATAATCAGATATAATATCAAAACTAAAGCTTGCCATAAGCTAAATTATAGCATTGAACTTCTGACACTCTGCTATAATTTTGTTATGAATCAAGAAGTTGTAGAAAAGCTAAAGAAGCGTGCCGAAGAGGGTGATCGAACCGTCTTAAAAAGCATTGAACTAAAAAGTTTGTTTGATGAATTGAAAATTTTGCCGAACGACCAAAAAGCCGACTATGGCAAGCAACTTAACCAGCTTCGCCAAGAGTTAGTTAATTTATTAGGCCAAGAAAAAGTTGAAGACCTACGACCGAGTATCGATGTGACTTCGATTATGGATATCAATCAGCCAAAACCTGAACTGTTGTCTTTTGATCAAGGTTCGCTACATCCTTTGACTCAAGAAATCGAGCATTTATGTAATATTTTTCAGCGAATGGGCTATAACGTCGAAGAATCTAGAGAAATTGATAACCAATTTAATATGTTTGAGGCCTTAAATTTCCCGAAAGATCATCCAGCGAGAGATGACTATGACACATTTATGACTGAAGAAAAAGATGACAATGGCGTTCGCTTGATTGCTCCTGCTCATACATCAACAATGCAAAATCGCTTATTACGGAAATATGCTGCAAATCTAGAAAAAGGTGAGCCAATTGCTGTAGTGGTGCCAGATAGAGTTTTTCGTAATGAAGATTTGGATGCAAGGCACGAACATACTTTTTATCAGATTGAAGGAATATTTGTTAGCGAGAACGTGACTGTAGGAAATTTGATTGCCACACTTCAAACTTTTCTAGAAGAATATTATGCAAAAAAGCTGAATGTAAGAGTTAATCCGTTCTATTTTCCATTCACTGAGCCGAGCTTTGAGTTTGCTTTGTCATGCCCGTTCTGCGAACATGGTTGCTCGGTTTGTTCAGGCGAAAAATGGATTGAACTACTCGGCTGTGGATTGATTCACCCAAATGTGCTTAAAAATGCAAGCATAGATTCTAACAAATACAGTGGATTTGCTTTTGGCTGTGGCATAGACAGATTAGTTATGATGAAACAAAATATTGAAGATGTTAGACATTTTGAGTCAGCCAAACTAGATTTTTTGAAGCAGTTTTAAATGAAAAATGCACTAATCTTACACGGTACAAGCTCGGGACCAGATATGAACTGGTTTCCTTGGCTAAAAGATATATTACTAAACAACGATTATCAAAATGTGTGGGTACCTCAGTTGCCACATGCTGATTCCCCGAATATTGATGACAATGTAAGTTTTATACTAAAGGGTAAATTTGATTTTTCGTCAGATACACTCATAGTTGGACATTCTTATGGTGCATACACCGCATTAGGTTTGCTCGGAAAATTAGATCAGACAGTAGATACTGTAGTACTTGTGGGACTATATAAAGGCTATGACCTCGATCTAAAGAAAATTAAATTAAAAGCTAAACGGTTTGTATTACTTCATTCTGATGATGATCCAATGTGTCCAGTTGAGGTAGCTAAAGAGGTAATAAACAATCTAAATGGTGAAAAAGTTATAGTTAGTGGTGAAGATCATTTTGCTGTACGAATTAACCCTAAACATACAACAAACCCTTATCTTGTTGATATACTAGATTTAAGAGGTAAGATCGAAAGATGAAAATTGTAGATAAGATTAGTTTGACAGAGTTAAAAGAGATGGCCGAAAAGATGTTTGGTAACTTAGTTAAAGCTGATGTTGATATTGCAAAAAAAATACTAATTGTTGATATGGAAATGCATGTTGATGGTGAGCAACAACTACTTGAAGAAGGCTCTGAGCAACAAAATTTGTGGGGGATTAACTTAAAACCAGAATTTTTCGGGACTGATAAGTTTATTGAATTTGATAGTATGATAAATATCAGGCCTAGGCAAAACAATTTTTCGAGGGATATAAACGATGAATCTGTACGCAAACAAATTAGAGAAATTATCAATCAGGTTGTCCATGAGTAATCATATTTTTAACAAAACAGCGTGGCAAAATAGGTCATTATTTAACCAAATGGGCAATATTGGCTCGGAGGTTGGTAGAGCTATAAATGCAAAAAGACGTGGTGATGAAAAGGATAAAATAGCGGCATTTTATAGAGGACTTGATTTGATTGACGCAACGACGGAAAGCTTGATAAAACAAAAATCAATTCGTGTAAAAGAGGTTTTGAGGGCAAGAGAGCAATTTGCAAAATCTATTTTAACAGATGAGATTGATGAAACTTTGGAGAAATATTTTATGGAATTTGCTATAGCTGAGAGGTTGAATAGATGAAAATCAGTGTTAATACTATGCGAGAACTAACTGGGCTTGAATTAAGTTCGATTGATGAACTTATCGATAAACTCAATCGGCAACTTGGCGGTGTAGAAAATATTAACGATTTAAGCAAAAAATACAAAGATGCTGTAATCGTAAAAATAGCAAAATGCGAAAAGCACCCGAATGCTGACAAACTGAGCATTTGCCAAATTGATACAGGACAAAACGAACTTGTCCAAGTTGTTTGTGGTGCATCTAACGCACGTGAAGGTTTATGGACAGTTTGGTTGCCACCACAATCAATAGTGCCAGAAACTTATGATCAAAAAGATCAGTTTATTTTAGATTCTCGTGAAATTCGTGGAGTGATTAGTAACGGTATGCTTGCCGCAGGTGATGAGCTGGCGATTAATGGCGATCATGATGGCATAATCGAAATTCACGAAAATGACCTACCCAAAAATAAAACTTTAGCTGCTGGAGATAATTTTGCCGAAGTTTACGCTATGAACGACGTAGTTATAGAAATTGAAAATAAAATGTTCACAAATCGTCCTGATTGTTTCGGTCAACTTGGAGTAGCTAGGGAAATTGCTGGAATTTATGGTCGTAAATTCGAGGAGAGTGATTGGTATTGGAAATTTCCAGAGTTTCAGGAAGCCGATGGTTTAAAACTAGATATTTTCAATGATTGCAAAGTCAAAGCTCCCAGATTTATGGCCGTAGCGATGAAAAACGTGAAAGTTCAGCAAAGTCCACTCTGGCTCCAAACAACCCTTGTGCGTTGGGGAGGTAAACCGATCAATAACATTGTTGATCTGACTAACTACATAATGTTGCTGACTGCTCAGCCAACTCATGCCTATGATTATGACAAATTACATGATGCAAAACTGGGCGTTCGGCTTGCTGGCGTGGGCGAAAAAGCTGAATTACTAAATGGCAAGAGATATGAATTAACAGATGAAGATATCGTAATCGCCGACGGCCACGGAGTAATCGGTTTGGCTGGGGTTATGGGTGGAGCAAATAGCGAGGTCTCGATTGACACGAAAAATATCGTCTTAGAATGTGCAAATTTTGATATGTACACCGTTCGCAAAACAAGTATGCGTTACGGACTATTTACCGACGCATTAACCCGTTTTAACAAAGGTCAATCGTCTATCCAAAATGATAGAGTAATGCATAAGTTGATGGAATTATGTACCAAACTTTCAGGTGCCGAACAGGCCAGTAAGGTACTTGATGAATATTCCTCAGATAAACAAGAAAGTAACCTCGATAGTTTTTCAAATGGAGTTACAGTTGAGCTAAAATTTGTCAACGATCGGTTGGGTCTAGATCTACAAGTCGATGAGTTTTGTGAAATATTACGTCGAGTTAATTTTGCCTGCGTGCCAGAAGATAAATCTGATAATGTCGAGGTCATAGCTCCTTTCTTTAGAACTGATATTGAAATCCCTGAGGACATTGTTGAGGAGGTTGGGCGACTTTACGGCTTTGATAAACTACCTCGGAATTTGCCAAAACTTACGACTAGCCCAGCAAAACTCAACCACGTACTCGTAGCTAAACAAACAATTAGGGAAATTTTAGCAAACTGTGGTGGCAATGAAGCATTAACTTATAGTTTTGTGCATCAAAATGTAATTAAAAATGCGGAGCAAGATGTTTCTCAGGCATTTACTTTGTCCAACGCCCTCAGTCCTGAACTCGAGTACTATCGCCTAACTGTTCTACCAAGTTTACTTGACAAAGTTCACGCCAATATCAAGCTTGGCCATAACGAATTTATGCTTTTTGAAATCGGGAAGGGTCACAATAAGAAGTACCACCTAAATGACGATAATGGTCTACCGAGTGAAATGAATTTTGTCGATATAGTTTACGCTAATAAAAATGATTATCAAAGTTCTCCGCTATATACAATTCGGCGAGTTATTGACGTTTTGGCAAAAAATATCGGTGTCGAAATCATTGCCAAACCAGCTGATACCAACATGGATTATCCCGTGACTGCCCCGTTCGAGCTATCGCGTTCAGCAATGATATATACAACTGACAAAAAGTTTATTGGCATGATCGGCGAACTAAAAGTTAGTGTGATCAAGAACTTCAAATTGCCGAACAATCTATCGGCAGCGACCTTAGACTTAGATGGTTTATCAAAAATTATCGCTCACAAAAAACCGACTTACCAACCTCTGAGTAAATACCCATCTACCTCACAAGATTTATGCCTAGAAGTAAATGACGCCGAAAGTTATCAAAGCCTAAAGATGAGGCTCAGTGAGGCATTAGATTCATTAAGTTCAGATGATATAAAATATAAAATTAGTCTGATTGATATTTATAAAAATGATAATCAATTAGACAAAAAACGGCTAACTTTTAGAGTAAACCTTGTTAGTTATGAAAAGACATTAGTTATTGACTTTGTTAATAAACTTATTTCAGATGTGGCCGAAGTTTTAGCTAAACACGGTATAAAAAGAATATGACAAAACAGTTCAAATTCTTTTTGCAAATATTAATTACATTTACAATCGGAATTTGGCTGACTTGGTCAAGTTTGGCCCAAGCCTCAACTCAAGATTTCGTAGTAGATAATTTCAATGCCAAGTATACACTCGATAGCTCTATTCCAGGCGGCAAACTTAGTGTGACAGAGACGATTGACTTAAATTTTTCTGATAATAATCACGGAATTTATAGAAATTTACCCAAAAAATACAAAAAAATCGATACCAAACTCAAAGTCACATCTGTTTTACGTGATGGTAAACCCGAAAAATACTCCAAAAGTACTAATAATGATAATTTAGTGTTAAAGATTGGAAATCCTGACCTGACAATCACAGGCAAACATCAGTATATTATCAACTATGAGCAAGTTGGAATTGTCAATTTTGACAGTCAAAAGCCTGAATTTTATTGGGACATAAACGGAGATGCTTGGCAGCAACAGTTCACAAAAGTATCGGCTTCGGTAATCATAAAAAATAATAGCTTCGATAGTGCAATTGTTCAAAATTTAGTTTGTTACACTGGTAGCAGAGGTTCAAAAGATCAACAATGCTTTAGCGAAATCAAAAACGGACAAGCTAATTTTGCAACAACTAGCCCCTTAGCTGCATTCCAAACACTGACAATTGGCGTTCCACTCGATAATTATGGTTTTAGCGAGAGGCAATTATCAACCCTAGACAAATTGAAAGAAAACGTTTTTTTCTCGATATTTTCCTACATTTGGCCGTCGATAATCATCGGAATAATGCTATTAATCAGATGGAATAAATTCGGCAAAGACTATAAAGGTAGCGGTATTACGATTCCTGAATATCAACCACCAAAAGGTTTAAAACCAATTCAAGTTGGTATGTTGGCAGACTATCGAGTCGATAACAAAGATATTTCCGCAACACTGATTGATTTAGCAGTCAATGGTTATCTAAAAATTCATGAAGAAGAAAGCAAGTTTATGTTCTTTAAATCACGAAAATATTCGTTAGAGCTAATCAAAACCGATTTTAGTCAGCTTAAGCCATTCGAGACTGAACTTATCGATGTGCTTTTTGTCCAAAAAAGCATCGGAGAGATTATTAAAATGAGTGATCTCGCGAAAGACCGCTTACTGCAAGTTAAACTTAGTAAAATAAAAACTAAAGTCAAAACTTCGCTAGAAGACGAATTTAAATTTATCGAAAAAGGCAAATACCACTTTTCGAAGTCCGAGATATTTATAACTTTAGCTGTGGTAATATTGGCGATCTTCCAAAATATAAAAATAAATAATGGAATAATTTATGTCAATATATTTATAAATATTGGATTATTTTTGCTAGCGTCGGCTTTCATGTCACGCCGTTCACATGGTGGTGTTGAGGTATATGAAAAAATTATGGGTTTGAAAATGTATATGGATTTGGCAGAAAAAGACCGACTCAAAATGCTTCAAAGTGTCGAACGACCTTACGCCGAACCAACCAAGACTCCCAAATTATTCGAAAAATTATTGCCTTTCGCTGTGGCCTTAGGAGTCGAAAAATCATGGGCCAAACAGTTTGACGGTATTTTGAATACACAGCCAAACTGGATGACAACTAACGCAGCAACATTTTCGAGTGTCAATATTGCATCGAGTGTCGGCAATGCTACTAGCAGTTTTGCATCTAATTTTTCGACTACTTCGAGTTCGAGTTCTGGCGGAGGATCGGCAGGCGGCGGCGGTGGTGGTGGTGGAGGCGGTGGCTGGTAGGCCATCACCAACACCAGATCAGTATGGTATAGTATCCGCTAGTGGATGCATCGCGAGCAATAGTAATTAAAGATGGCAAATTTTTAGTTATGGAACGAAACAAATTTGGTAAAAAATATCTCACGTTGGTTGGTGGGAGAATTGAACCAGATGAAGATCCCGAAAAAACTGTAATTCGCGAAGTTTTTGAAGAGACTGGATTGATCGTTATAAATCCAAGGTTAGTTTTTGTAGAAGAACCGACAGGTAGTTTTGGCAAACAATACATTTATTTGTGTGAATACACTACTGGCGAGCCGTATTTGCCAGAAGATTCTGAAGAATTCATAACAGCCAAATCTGGCGATAATACGTATCTACCAAGATGGGCAGAATTTACGGAATTGAGACAAAATTTAGTGCCGTTTAGAACCGAAAAACTACGTACTCAACTGCTCAATTGTTACCCAGATGCATTTCCTAGGCAGCCAATTACTTGGCAACCTTAAAATGTATTTTATACATATTCGTTGCGGGTATTACACTACTTTTTCGCTCGACACTATCACTCATTTGCAGTAATATATATCTATCAAATCTAACTAAAGGGAGCAATAAATTGAGCGTTAAAGAAAATAGTCAACGTGTATTTATTTTGGTCATTGTAGCTTTGTTTTTAGTTTCATCACTAGCTTTCACTGGCTTTGTTTTGTATGATCATTTCAATAATAAGAACAAATCTAGTAACACAACAGCTGATGTCCAAAAACAATTGCAAGATCAGATTAATAAACAAACTAATGAACAAAAGAAGGAGGGCAAATTGCAAGGCACACAACTAGCAGATTTTACACCAATAGCAAAGGTTGACGCATTACAAAAGATCGACACTGTAGTCGGTACAGGAGAAGAGGTAAAGGCTGGTGATACAGTCACCGCTCATTACACTGGAGCAATTGCTTCGACTGGCAAAATATTCCAAAGCTCACATGACTCTGGTAGTCCAGTTCCATTTGGACTTGACCAAGTTATCAAAGGCTGGACAGAAGGCGTACCAGGCATGAAAGTAGGCGGTAAAAGACGTTTAATTATACCTGCTGCTCAAGCATATGGAGCTCAATCTCCATCGGCTGATATTCCGCCAAATTCAGATTTGGTATTCGATATCGAACTTGTTAAAATTGGTCAATAACTATAAAAAACACAACATATAGCGTCTTGTAATTAGCATAAGCACTATATATAATAATTAGAGCAAGAAAACTAAACAATAAAAAGGAAATATTATGGCAAAAGATATAACAATTTTTACAACTAATACCTGTGCATACTGTGGCATGGTTAAAAAATGGCTTTCTGCTAAAGGACATAGCTATGAAGAAGTAAATCTTGATGAGAATCCAGCTCGTCAACAAGAAGCTTACGAGCTAAGCGGAAGTTTGACGGTACCTGTGACTGTAGTTACAAAACAAGATGATTCTAGAGAAGTTGTTATCGGTTATAATTTGGCCAAACTTGCTCCCGCTGTTTCTTGAACTGATTAGGAGGTAAAAATTGAGCGAAGTAATTTTATATGGTGCAGAATGGTGTCCAAGCTGTCGGGCATTGAAAGAAAAGTTCGACAACAAATCGATTGATTATGTATACAAAAATGTCGATGAACCCGAAATTGGTCTAGAACACGAAACACTAGCTAGCGGTAATATTCCAGCAGGCAAAAAAGGCATACCGACACTTAAAATTGGTGACAAAATCCAAGTTTACCCCGATGAGCAGTGGCTGATTGATAATGTGCCGAATTATGCTCACAAGGATGAAGCAGGTAGCAGTCAGTCTCCTGATGAAATTTTGGATGTTTTGATGGTCGGAGCAGGGCCAGCGTCGCTAACAGCGGCGATTTATACTACCCGTGAAGATTTAAATACTGTGTTGTACGAAAAAGGCGTTATCGGTGGCTTAGCTTCTATCACCGATTGGGTTGATAATTATCCAGGTTTCGTCGATGGCATATCGGGCATGGAGCTAGGTGAAAATTTGCGTAAGCAAGCCGAGCGATTCGGTGCCAAGATTGAACTCGGTGAAGTTTTAGGAATAGTTAGGCAAGATAAGCTTATCAAAGTATCGACTACCGATGGTGATAAGTTGGCTAAAGCTGTATTAATTGCCACTGGCAGTGACTACAAACGACTAGGCGTACTAGGCGAAGATGATTATTATGCTCGTGGGGTACATTTTTGTGCTACTTGCGACGGGGCATTTTATCGAGATAAAAGACTGGTTGTAGTCGGTGGCGGCAATTCGGCCGTGCAAGAAGCAATCTTTTTGACTAAGTTCGCCAGCCATATTGACTTGCTTGTTCGCAGCGATAAAATGCGAGCCAGCGAAATCTTGCAAGAAGATCTAAAAAAATACTCTGATAAAATTACTGTTCACTTCAATTCTTCTACAGATGAAGTAGTTGGTGATGGCAAAAAAGTTACAGGTGTAAAAACTACCAAAGATGGTCAACAAAGCATCATCGAAACTGACGGAGTTTTTGTATTTATCGGACTTTTGCCTAATACAAAATTTTTGCACGATACAGGGATTGAGCTCGATGAAGTTGGCTTGATCAAGACAAATTCTAATTTAGAAACATCGATGAGGGGTGTTTTTTCGGCGGGCGATGTCCGTAGTGGAGCGACCATGCAAATTGCGTCGGCGGTTGGCGAAGGCTCGACCGCGGCTCTTCGAATCCGCGAATATTTAGACGAGAACTTTAAATAAACTAATCGGTTAATTATCTAAAAAATACTTAATTTTTTCTGCGTAGTCGGTGCAGATATAGTCTGCTTGATGTTTTTTGGCAAAAAAATCGAACTGTTCTTGAGTATTTATAGGATAAAAATATGTTTGCATACCAAACAATTTAATTAAACGAATAATAATTGGTACTTTTTGAATATCGGTGTGTAGACCAATTATTTTTACGCCTAGTTTTTTAGCTAAAATATAGCAATACCAGAAATTTTTACGACTAGCTAAAAAAAGCGTCGGATATCGTCCTTTATTTTTTTTATATGTTTTTAAGATGTTTTTATCAAAAGACAGTACAGCTAAAATATTTGGACTGTAATCCTCAGTAACGGCATCGAGCTGTTCAGCTATACCAGATGACTTTATTTCTAGAAAGCACGGGTAATCTTTGATATATTCCAAAAATTCATTCAAAGTTAAAATCGAATTTTTTTGACCTTTCGAAGCAGCTTTTAGCTCGGCTAACGTTGAGCCAATAATCGATAGATTTTTATTATAAATTCTCTCTAGCGTCTCGTCGTGATGGATAACTATTTGGCCATCTTGGGTTAAACGTAAATCAACTTCAATTGCACCGATTTTATTCTCGATTGCATACTCAAATGCAGAGAGCGTATTTTCGGTAAAATTAGCTATTCTTGAGCCACGATGTCCGACTGAAATCATATTTAAACTCTATTATATCCATTAAAAAAATCACTATAAATGTAGTTAGATTTTACCCCAAATTCTATAAAATCTTGACTAAGGTGTTCGACAAACGATTCTGGACCAGCTATGTAAATGTAATGATGTGTCGTTGGTGACAGCAAATTATAAATCTCTTTAGATGTTAGTCGAGAGGATTTTTTGATAAATTTATCACCTAGATTATTAAAAAACTTCGAATCAATGAAATTATTTGGCTTAGATATGTATAAGAGGTTAATCTCGCGACCTTCGGCTTTTTTAGTCTGATCTTTCAGGATACTCAAAAAAGGCGTAATCCCAATCCCACCTGCGATAAAAACCAGTGGTATCTGTTGATTTTTTGGTAAAACAAAATCGCCCATTGGCATAGAAATATCGACGATGTCGTTTTTTTGGAGATTTGTTAACTTGGATTTGAAAGCTCTATTAGGGTTTATGATAGTTGTAATCGATAAATATTTATCACTAGGTGAGCTAGAAATAGTGAACCAGCGTTTGTTATCATTTTTCAACATCGGCAATGTAAGCTCAATAAACTGTCCAGCGATGAAATCAAATGGTCTTTCAAAATAAAATGTCCAAATATTATGGCAATTATTAATTGATTTTATAAATTTCGACCTCATAATCCACATAAATTATAACTAAATTAAGTAGATAAGTCCTGAGTTTGTTATAATAATTACAGATAAAAAGGAGAATGTATGGCAGATTTTAATAAAATACTAAGTGCTGGAGATGTTGCCGGCGGAATGATTAATGTTGTGATTGAGATCCCGAAATGGTCAACGTTGAAAATTGAGTGGAATAGAGACTTAGCTTGCTTTCAGCTAGATCGAGTCGAGCCGAGCATTTTTCCAAAACCTGTGAATTATGGTTTTATTCCTCAAACCTTAGACGAAGATGGAGACGAGCTTGATGTTTTGGTTATGACTAATGAACCTATCCCAACAGGAGTTTTCTTAGAAGCTAGAATTTTGGGTGTCATGCGGTTCGAAGACGACGGTGAAGTAGATGATAAGATTATCGCTGTGCCTGCTGATGATCGAAATTCCGATTCGCCAAAAACACTATCAGATGTCCATGAGCAGTGGAAACAAAAAATCGAACACCACTTTAACCATTATAAAGATCTAAAAAAACCAGGTTCAACCAAAGTTTTGGCCTGGGAAGATGACCAAAAAGCTAAAACAATCATCAAAGACTGCCAAAACCGCTATCAGAATAAATAGTTATACTTGATAATAGCTTGATTTTTAAGGTATGCTAATGCTTAGACATAAGCATAATTAAATAGGAGAAAAAATGAAAACAAGGGTGGCTATAAATGGATTCGGGCGAATCGGGCGAATCGCTTTTAGAATTGCCTCGAGCCGCAAAGACGTAGAAGTTGTTGGTATTAATGATTTAACAGATACACGAACACTATCTCACCTACTCAAATACGATAGTAATTATGGAGCTTTTGATGAAGAAGTTAGCTTTGATGACAAAAATATTATCGTGGCTGGCCAAAAAATTCCTGTTTTCGCCGAAAAAGATCCAAGTTTGTTGCCTTGGGGTGACTTAAATGTAGATGTTGTAATAGAGTCAACAGGAAGATTTACTGATTTTGAAGGCTCATCTCAGCATTTAAAAGCTGGAGCAAAGAAAGTAGTCATCAGTGGACCAAGTAAAAGTCCTGAGGTTAAAACAATAGTAATTGGAGCTAATGAAGATGAGCTGAAGACGGCTGGCGATATTATCAGCAATGCCAGTTGTACTACCAATTCAGCTGCTGCCGTTATGGATATTATGGACAGAACATTTGGAGTCGAAAAAGCTATGCTTACAACTGTTCATAGCTATACAGCCACTCAAGTTTTGCAAGATGGCCCAAGCAAAGATTTACGCGAAGCACGCGGAGCAGCTCAGAATATTGTACCGACGACGACTGGTGCAGCGATTGCAGTAGCTTTAACTGTACCGAGTGTCAAAGGCAAATTTGACGGGCTAAGTATTCGTGTCCCAACACCTGTCGTATCACTCAGTGATATCACCTATGTACTTAAAAAAGATGTCACCAAAGAAGAAGTAAACGAAACATTCAAAAAAGCTTGCAGTGAACCATATTATCAAGGCATACTACAATATACCGACTTGCCTCTAGTTAGCAAAGATTACATTGGCAATAGTCATTCAGGAATTGTTGACTCATTACTAACCAATGTCGTCGGCGGCAACATGGTTAAAGTTGTCGTCTGGTATGACAATGAATGGGGCTATTCTAATCGGTTAGTCGAATTAGTCTCGGATGTTGGAAAGCTAACAAAATAAAAAGGCTGCAGCAAATGAAAATTTATATTGGATCAGATCATAACGGCTTTGGCTTGAAGAGACAATTAGTTGAGTATTTGAAGCGTGCAGGTTATTCGGTCGAAGACGTCGGGGATGAAAAATTTGATCCAGATGACGACTTCCCAGTTTATGCAGCCAAAGTTGCAACGGCAATTTTATCATCAGATGATCCTGACCCACGCGGCGTTCTGTTGTGTGGAAGTGGTCAAGGTGTCTGCATGGCTGTCAATCGGTTTAAGGGTATACGAGGTAGTTTGTGTTGGGACCAACGTTCGGCCCGCGAAGCTCGTAATGATGATGATGCCAATGTCCTATGTTTTCCTGCAAAATACCTCGAGAGCGGCGAAGCTGATATAATTGTCGAGACATGGCTAAATACCAAGTTTGCGGCTGCTCCTAGATTTATTCGACGAATTAAAGAAATGGATAATATCTAAAAACTAAATGAATAAATCGGCAAAAAATTTAGTCTACATTACTTATAGAGTTAGGATGTTTTGAAATGTCCGAAATTGTACCAGCTATTTTAGCCAGCGATACCTATGAATATAATCGACAAATGGAAGTTACGTCCAAGTTTGCTAGTCGTGTTCAAATAGACTTGATGGATGGAGTTTTTGCAAAAACTAAATCGGTAGAAATTGACGATGTTTGGTGGCCACCACATTTGCAAGCTGACATTCATCTGATGTACCAGCAACCATTCGAATATTTAGAAAAATTATTACATCTAAAGCCTAATTTGGTGATTATTCATGTCGAAACAATGATTCACCACATGCATTTTGCTGCCGAGCTACACAAAGAGGGCATTAAGGCTGGTTTAGCTGTTTTACCAGAAACACCAATCTCTAACATCGAACAAATATTGCATAGTTTTGATCATTTATTAATTTTTAGTGGCAATTTAGGTCATTTTGGTGGGCAGGCTGACCTGAATTTACTAAAAAAAGCTCGCGAGGCTAGAAAGCATTACCCTGAGCTAGAAATAAGCTGGGATGGTGGTGTTAATTTGAGCAACGCCAAGCAAATTGCTGAGGGCGGAGTCGATATTTTGGCGGCTGGCGGAGCCATTCAAAAAGCCGAAAATCCTAGTCAAGCGTATTTAGAACTGATGAGCGAAGTGGTATAATTTTAAGCATAATGACTAAACACACAATTGAACAACTAGAGCTAAAAGCCAACGAAATCCGCAGAGATATCATTAAGATGCTAGAAGAAGCAGGTAGCGGACATAGTGCTGGGCCACTTGGGTTAGCTGATATTTTTACGGCTCTTTACTTTGATATTGCAGATATTGATCCACATAATCCTGACAAACCTGACCGAGATATGATATTACTCAGCAACGGACACTGTGTACCTGTTCAGTATGCGACGATGGCTCACCGAGGTTATTTTGACAAAAAAGAACTGATGACACTCAGAAAATGGGGCAGCCGTTTGCAAGGCCACCCAGAACGCACACGCCTGCCAGGTCTGGAGACAACGTCTGGTCCTTTAGGTAGTGGACTTAGTCAAGCTTGTGGAATGGCCTTGGCTATGCGAATGGACGATCAACCACATCGGATGATCTATACAGTGATGGGCGACGGTGAATTAAACGAAGGAAATGTCTGGGAAGCAGCGATGCTAGCTGGTAAGTATAAGCTTGGCAATATAGTTGGGATAATTGATCGCAATAATATCCAAATCGATGGTCCTACCGAAGAAGTTATGCCCCTGGAAAATCTACGAGCCAAATGGGAAGCATTTAATTGGCACGTACTAGAAGTCGATGGCAATAATATTGCTAATTTTATTGACGCCTGTGCCTTAGCAAGAGCGATTGTCAATAAACCAGTAGCGATTATTGCAGAAACTATTCCAGGCAAAGGTGTAGATTATATGGAGTACAAATACCAGTGGCATGGCAAACCACCAAACCACGAAGAAGCCAAAAAAGCACTTCATGAGTTGCGGACTCTAGGCGGAAGAATAAGGAGTGAACATGAATAATCATCTCTCTAGTGACATTTTTGATGAAAAAGTAGTAAAAGAGCCGATTAGGAAAGGATTTGGAACTGGCTTGGTCAAGGCTGGTGAGCTAGACCAGAACGTGGTGGCGGCTTGTGCTGATTTGACTGAAAGTATCCAGATGCATTTATTCAGAGAAAAATTCCCAAATAGATTCATCGAAATTGGCATCGGCGAACAAAACTTGGTAACTGTTGGTGCTGGCATGGCAGCCATGGGCAAAGTACCATTTGTGGCTAGTTATGCGGCTTTTTGCCCTGGACGGTGTTGGGAGCAAATCAAAACCACAATTGCCCTAAACGAGCAGTCAGTTGTGATTGTCGGTGGGCATGCAGGACTATTGACAGGGCCAGATGGTGCGACTCATCAAATGTTGGAAGACATTGCCTTAATGAGGACGATGCCAAATATGGTCGTTGTCGTACCAGCTGATAGTATTGAAGCGGAGAAGGCAACATTGGCTCTTGCCAAGCTCGATAAACCAGCTTACCTTCGTTTAGCACGTGATGCGACCCCAGTTTTTACCACTAACGAAACTCCGTTTGAGATTGGCAAAGCCTACGTCCTCAGATCAGGCAAAGATATAACCATCATCGCGACTGGCACGATGACCTACGAGTCATTACTCGCCGCCGAAAAACTAAGCAAAGATGGCATCGAGGCCGAAGTAGTCCATGTGCCAACTATCAAGCCACTGGACGAAGAAACAATTCTAAAAAGTGTCGAAAAAACTGGTATTGCCTTGAGTATCGAAGAAGCTCAGATAAAAGGTGGTTTAGGTGGTGCGGTAGCCGAACTTTTAGGCGAGAAATTACCTACTAAACTAGTTCGAATGGGCGTTGATGATAAGTATGGCCAATCTGGTGAGCCACGTGAAGTCATCGAAAATTATGGACTAACAGCCAAACACATCACTTTTAAGGTGCATCAATTGGTCGAAGCTAGCAATCAATCTTAAACTTTTATCATAAGTAATATATACTATAAACAGATAAAATTTATAAATAGGGGTGAGGATAAATATGTCATTAACTTTACGGCAAATTAGGCAAAATACAGATGAGGCTCGGGCCTTGATGGCGAGGGCTAGGGCCGAGAAGTTTGCAGTTGGAGCATTTAATTTAGATAGTCAAGATATATTAAAGGCCGTCGTTCGAGCCTCAATAGCCAAAAAATCACCGGTCTTGGTAGAAGTTAGTAAGGGTGAAGTCGACGCTCTGGGTCTAGAGAATATTCGGGATATGGTTGATAATTACAAGCAAGAATTTGGCTTACAAATATTTGTCAATTTGGATCATTCTCCATCTGTTAAAGATGCTATTGAAGGTATTGAAGCTGGTTTTGAATTTATACATATCGATATTTCGCAGGCCCACAAAGATGCTACCGAAGAAGAAATAATTGCCGAGACTAAACAAGTTGTTGAATATGCTCGTTTAACTGGGGCTTTAGTAGAGAGTGAACCACACTATTTTGGTGGAAGTTCAAATCTTCACACCGAAGAAATCAATTACGATGAGATTAAGAAAACATTTTCTAGCCCAGAGGGAGCAAGCAGGTTTGTCGAAGCAACTGGTATAGACACTTTTGCGGCAGCGATCGGCAATTTGCATGGAAAATACCCTGTACCAAAAGTTTTAGACCTGGATTTATTACGCCAAATCCGTGAGGCGATTGATTGCAACATCAGTTTGCACGGCGGCTCAGGCACACCAGAACATTATTTCCAAGAAGCTGCTAAAATTGGAGTCAGTAAAATCAATATAAATTCTGATATGCGGGTAGCTTACCGAGAAACGCTCGAAAAAGTCCTAAAAGATAATCCAGATGAGTTTGCCGTTGTTAAATTAATGGACGAAGTAATCTCGGCCGTTCAAGCCGTGGTAGAAGAAAAAATCGATAGTTTTGGTTCAGCAGACAAAAATTAAAAAGTCAGCGGATTTAACTCATCTAAATTTAGGCCGTACATTTGGTAAACATCTTTGGTTGGCAAACTAGTGGTTTTGTAGCTTTCTAAATCTAGTTTTTTGAGCATGTTAGTTACTTCGCTGTCATTTTTGCCTTCGATTTCGAGGTACGGCGGTATTTTTGGCCAGCTATCGATCGAAATTTCTAAGCCATCAATTTCAAATAACTGGCGACTATTTTCTTGATAAGAACTCTCGGTTAAACCACTAAGTTGTAATATTTGCCGTGTTTGATCAAAATTATCTACCTCAGTTTCATACTCTTCAACACCATCAACCGCATCCGATTTACTGATTTTTAGTGCAAGAGTCGCTTTCGTGCCATCGGTCCTTAGTCTAATCCATTTATTCTTAGTCGCAGGCACAGTGTCAAAAATATAGCGTTTGAATTGTTGCTTGGCTAATTTTTTGCCACCTAAATCTAATATTTTTTGTTCAACCAAATTAACATCAATATCCAAAACTTTCACTTCATATTCAATATTACTCATAGGATTAGTATACTCTACTTTTAACACTGGTATAACCAAAATTATTCTTCATCCACATTAATCTGGATGGAGGTAATTGAGTACTACTAACATCGCAACTATCTATATCTTGAACTTTTATATTCAAAGTTTGAGAGATGCTGTCCGGATTCTTACTCATTGCAGAAAAAAATCTTCGATGATAATATGAAACCTAAACAATGTATCTCTATGTTTATTAGCACTATTATTTAATTCGTGATGAGCTTCTATAAATAATGACAAAAAATCTGGGTCGTATGGATCTAACTCTCTATATATTCGGTTGCACTTATCTCTTTGCTTGATTCTGCCGTGTTTTCTTCTTTGTTCATCTAGTTCGACAATATAATTACTAAATGTGAAGCCTAAACTTTGCCACTCTCTTGAGAGTGGTGTAGCTCTCATTAATATTGCATAAGCTCTAAGATGTCTTTCTTGGGTTAATAGACCATCTTTAAAATATTGATCCATTTTGTCTCTTAGATCATCTGCAGAAATCAATGGCTGGAATCCTTTTTCAACTGTTTGCAAATATCTAACACCGAATGCAATACTTGCCATTGTTTCACCTTCTCTTGAAAACATATCATTTAAATGTGGACTACCGATCGAATTAAATAAATCTTTGTATTCATCTAAAAATCCTTTTCGCTGTAATAAAGAGTACATCCAAGCATGATCTATTGCATCATGAACTGCTAAAGCAATCTTTGATCCTTCAAAACCTACAATTTTTAGAACTTTTTGATTCTTTAATATTTCGGTAATTGGTATTGCACCCGTACTAGCTTCTTTAGCTGCTTCGAATAATATTTTTTCAGATTTAGGGTTAAGAGAGAGTTCAATTCCTCTTTTTAAAACATTTTCTAAGCTCCTATCTGTTTCCATCCCCGAAAACTGATTTCTGTCGACTCTTATAAATGTTCCTCGTATTTCAGGGTCTTTTATAAAACGTTTTGCTACGTTTTCATCTCTTTCGTCTTTAGTATCATCTAAATGTTCTTGCAAACCACGATGTAGGTCTATAAATTCAGCTTCATTTATTAGTAATGCAAGTTCTTGTTGTGTTGTGTGTGGAACTACATTTTTTAATTTACTATAGCCTTCTTGTGGATCTCTCTCAAAAAATATTGGCAAAATTTGACGCATAAATTGGTTACCGATATGTTGAATAGAATGCATAGGACTGGTTAATGAAGCAAGAGCTTGGTCTTTTATAGACATATTGGATTTTTGATACCAACCAACTATGTACTCTGCCGCATAATGAAGAGTTTCAAGTTGACTTACGGATTCGATAGTATCAACATCTGTTTCATAACTTACTGTTCTTCTATTTGGGTCGTAAAGAGATTTTTGGTGATCATCATGACATAGAACCATTCCACCCATATATCTAGGTAAATTATGATTATGAACTTGTGCTTGAGAATTTTCATCATTACCGTTCTTAGAATAATGTTCTCTAGTTATATTTGGAGTTGATTCATGATTCATAATTATTTGGCTCCCAATTCGTTAACTAATTGTTTGGTTGCTATTTCTAGGTCATATAGAGTTCCAGAATTTTCTATAACGAAGTCGGCGTATTCTTGAACTTTATAAGTGTTAGTTTCACTAGGTTTTTTGCCTGAATTTTCACGTTCGATAGCTAAGTCAAGTTCTTGCGATGACATATTATCTCGATCTGAATCATTTCGATTTTTTATTCTACTATATATCTCGCTGTTTGAATTAATATATAATATTTTTCCACCTAAAGTTTTTATGAATTTAGCCTCCTCGGGACAATATATGCCTGAAATAACTATTTTTTTAGATTTTGATACCTTATCTAAAGCCAATTTTATAAAAAAATCACTACCGAAATTTGATCTTAAATTATTCGCAACAGATAACTGTAATTTTCTATTAGTTTTCAGTCCACAAGAAAAAATAAACATCCTAAGAATATCACTAGTTGAAATATGAGTATAGCCAAATTCATTAGCAATCAAATTGGAAACTGTGTCTTTGCCTGAACCAGCCTGACCTGCAATCCCGATAATTGTTTTTGTCATACTGTTGGTCTATAAGTTTGGTCGATACTTAGTACCGATACATCTCTCATTAATTTTGGCAATGAAGCTATTTTTATTTTTTGACCTATTTCTGCTCCAATTAATGACTTTCCTAGAGGTGAATCTACCGAAACAGGAGACGGTTTTTGTTTACGGTCATAAACAGGTCCGTATCCAACTAAATACACTTCTCGTGATTCTTCATTTTGTGAAATTAATGCCAAACTTCCTAGTGTTATGCGAGGCTCAGAACGATCAGGATAATCTATGACTAATCTTGTCAGTGCTTGGTTTAATGAATGACCTTCATTAACTAGTCGACGATGAATATCATCAAGTGAATTAAATGCCCCATCGTGCCAATCGTCTCCAGATTGTCCTCGAACATCGATTCGTTCAGCTAACTCGTTCATTTTTTTGCCGTTGTTAAGGTCAATTGGCTTGATTTTTCATCAATGTAAACTGAGCTTTCTATTAAAAATTTTTTCTCGAATATGAATAAAGTAAACCTATTTGGTATAAATGTCAATAAAGTTATAAAATATTTATCAAATTACGCTTGATAAAAGGCCTTTGGTTGTGGCAAAATGTAAGCATAAGTAAAACATAAACTTGTGGTGGAGGGTATATGAGCCAAATTGATGTAATGTGTATCGGTGACGTAGTGACGGATGCGTTTATTAAATTGTTTGATGATCAAGCAGAGGTACAAGAGACCGATCATGGGCCTTTATTAGCTATTCCATTTGCTACTAAATTGCCATTTGATCATTCTGAAGTAATTAATGCAGTTGGCAACTCACCAAATGCAGCCGTAAATTTTGCGGGATTAGGCCTAAAAACTAGTTTAGTATCGAATGTTGGAAACGATTCGGCTGGACGTGATATTATCGCAACTCTCGAGAAAAAAGATGTCGATACCGATTTTGTCCGAATTAACCGTGGTAAAGTCAGCAATTATCATTACGTTTTGTGGTACAAAGAAGAACGTACGATTCTGATCAAACACGAAGATTATCGTTATCATTGGCCAAGATTTACTAAACGTGATATTCCTAAATGGGTCTATTTCAGCTCGATTAGCGAGTCGGCACTTGAGATGCATGATGAAATTGCTGATTGGCTAGACGATAATCCTGATATCAAATTGGCATTTCAACCTGGTACATTCCAAATGAAGGCTGGTGCTGAGCGTTTGAAGCGAATATACGCACATTGTGAAATTGTGGCCTGTAATCGCGAAGAGGCAGTTTATATTACAGGAGGAGATTATGACAATTTACATGATTTATTTGATCGCTTCCACGGCATGGGCTGCAAAATAGTTGTAATCAGTGATGGCCCTAAAGGCAGTTATGCCTCAGACGGCGAAAATCGATACAAAATGCCACTTTACCCCGATCCTAAACCACCTGTCGAAAGAACAGGTGCAGGGGACGCCTTTACCTCGACTTTTGTAGCAGCGATTATGAAAGGAAATACCGTCGACGGTGCTTTACAGTGGGCTCCAATAAGCTCGATGAATGTTGTTCAGCACGTTGGTGCTCAAGCTGGTCTTTTAGACGAGAAAGAATTAGCTAGTTTACTCCGAAAAGCTCCTGAGTGGTATAAACCAGAACGAATATAAGTCTCAAAATGAGTAAAACTGGTCTAAATTACTCAAAAGACGAGTTGATTGATAAAAATAACCCGAGAACAATACTTGACAGTAGGTGTATAATATGTCAAAGATAATTGCCGATATTTTAAACATCGATCGCTTGAAGTTTAGGGATATGCTCGGCGATATGGAGTCAAAATCTGGTCGTAATTCGCATGACAACGCCATCTATTCTCACATGCGTTCCAAGGCAGTTTTAGCCATGAAGGAACTTGGTTTGGATGCCAGTGATACAGTGGTCGGTGAGCTTTATTTTATGTTGCAGGAGCGAGCTAAACAAGACAATTTATTACTAGAGCAATATCTAGGAATTAAACCTGATGATACACCTGAAAAAGTTATCAAAAAAATAGTCACATGGCTTCGTAAAAATTTTGATCAAAGCCAAAATTGGACAGTTAGATTGAGTTTGCTTAAGGGATTACTAAAAAAGCAACCACCTAAAATAGTTATGAAATCTTTGGGCCTAAGATCGGTTGATTCGATGCTTAAACGCAACGACCCGAGCCTGTTAATTGCTTTAGCATCTATACTAGAAAAGCCTGATTGGAACGAGAAATTTAACTTAAATTACAAAAAACTAAATGTTGTTGATTTTGATTATAAAAAAACAAGTGTAAGTATAATCGATAAAAAAATCGTCAAAAAACTCGAAAAAGCTGGTTATGATAAATCACAAGTAGTTTTGCCACATTTTTTGAGTGGAGGAGTGTTTATTTTTCCGCCAAGTAGTCGCTTTCCACTAGATAGTCTGGCATTTTTTATGTTGCTGAACGAAACATTTTTGAGTATTTCGCGGCATTCATCATTTTATAAATTTATCAGTGTTAGAAGTGATTTCGGCAAAATAATTTATGATATATCAGCTCACGGGCTAAATTTGACCACTAATCAAATATCAAAAATTGGTTGGAACAGTTTGCATCGACATTTGGTCGGTAACAGTGATTTTGATGCTTTAGTTGATTTACCTCACATTGATAAAAAGGATTTTATAGCTAATGATCCGCTTAAATGTTTGATTAAAATCGATCAGCGTTTTGAATTTTGGAGTAACTTAGAATACGTGTTTTTTGGGCATGATGGCAAATCGGCTATTTCACTTAATTTGGCTGATACCATAATCAATACCACGAATCGAAAGCCATATTATCAACCAAGTAGAGGCTATGGACGGGCAAAATTATGGGAAGAATTATGGGCTAGATATTTGCGTACCGATCGTCTCTTGGAAGAAACAATAAATCAGTATTTAGATTTATAAATCTGAAGTTTTGTTACAATTATTAGTAGTGACTAAGTTTAAATTAAAATCTGACTATCGGCCAACTGGCGACCAACCAGAGGCAATTAAACTGTTGTCGGCTGGTGTAAATGATGGTAAAAAGGAACAAACATTGCTTGGAGTAACTGGCTCGGGCAAAACTTTTACTATGGCTAATGTAATCCAAAATACTGGCAAAACGACACTGGTTTTGTGCCATAACAAAACTTTGGCAGCTCAGCTTTATTCGGAATTTCAGCAATTTTTTCCTGACAATGCTGTTCATTACTTTGTAAGTTATTTTGATTATTATCAACCCGAAGCATATATTGCTCGCAGCGATACATATATCGAAAAAGATTCGCAGATAAATGAAGAAATCGATCGATTACGTCATGCGGCGACAGCCTCTTTGCTGAGTCGACGTGACGTAATAATTGTGGCCAGTGTTAGCTGTATTTATGGTATTGGTTCAGTCGAAGATTATGGTGATATGGCCGTCCGAATTAGTGTGGGCGAACATCGCAAGCGAGATAAGCTGATTCGTCATTTGACCGACATTCAATACCATCGAAATGATTTGGATTTTGCTCGGGGAACATTTCGAGTAAGGGGAGATGTTGTTGATGTTTTGCCTGCAGGCGAAGAGTTAGGCTATCGGATCGATTTTTTCGGTGATGAGGTCGAAAGAATCATTCAAATTAATCCGCTAACAGGTGAAGTTTTAAAAAAGCTTGATAATTTGGCAATCTACCCAGGCAGTCACTATGTCACTCCTCAAGATAAACTGAAAGTTGCTCTAGGTAAAATCCGCGATGAGCTCGAAGGACGACTGAGTTATTTCAAAAAAAATAACCTGCTTTTAGAGGCTCAGCGACTTGAGCAAAGAACAAATTTTGATCTTGAAATGCTGGAAGAAACTGGCTTTGTCAAAGGAATTGAAAACTACAGTCGCTACTTGACCAATCGCGAGCCAGGCGAACAGCCTGCCACTTTGCTCGATTATTTTCCTGATGATTTTTTGCTCTTAATCGATGAATCTCATATGACAATTCCTCAAGTCAGGGGAATGTACAACGGTGATCGTGCCAGAAAAGAAGTTTTGGTAGAACACGGTTTTCGTTTGCCGTCGGCACTTGATAATCGTCCATTAAATTTTCAAGAATTTGAAAAACATGTCAATCAAGTTATCTACGTCTCGGCAACGCCAGCCGAATATGAGCTAAGTCGCGGTGGTCAGCCCGTCCAACAAATAATTCGACCAACTGGTCTCCTTGATCCGCCAATCGAAATTCGTCCAGTTGAGGGGCAAGTTGATGATTTAATCAAAGAGATTCGCGAAACAACATCGAAGGGCCAACGAGTATTAGTCACCACTCTTACCAAACGGATGAGCGAAGATCTGACTGACTATCTACAAGAACTGGGTATCAAAGTCGCTTATTTGCATAGTGAAGTTGATACACTTGAGCGGACAGACATTTTACGTGACTTGCGGTTGGGAGTCTATGACGTCTTGGTTGGCATTAATTTACTGCGTGAAGGGTTGGATTTGCCAGAAGTAAGTTTGGTTGCTATTTTGGACGCCGATAAAGAAGGTTTTTTGAGAAGTGAACAAGCATTAATCCAAACAGTCGGTCGAGCTGCTCGACATGAAAATGGTCGAGTGGTGATGTATGCCAATTCGATTACTAAAAGTATGCAAAAAACTATTGATGAGACTGATCGCCGTCGTAAAATCCAAGAAGAATATAATAAGCAACATAATATAACTCCAAGAGGAGTATCGAAAATAATTTCTAAAGGCATACGACCTGATATGCCTGATTCGGCTAAACCAAAACTTGACCTCAAAAAAGTGCCAAAAGATGAGTATAAACACCTTGTTCGAGATTTAACTCGCCAGATGGAGCTGGCATCGGCAAATCTGGAGTTTGAAAAAGCCGCTGAACTCCGTGACACAATCGAGGAAATTAAATCGAAAATGTAAATCATACTTGTTTGGTTACGCTTATGATATAATTTTAGTGAATTCGGAGGGAGATTTATGAAATCTAAAAATAATATAATCTATAAGCTTAAAAACACTAGTTTTGGTCGGAGTAACTTTTATATATTTGAATATGCATTAATGCTCGGCTCGCTTAGCTTGCTATTAATGGTGACCGTCAACATGCTTAGAAGCTTCTTTGGTATGGATACTAATATCTGGGCCTTCGATAGCTACAATTTTGATCCTGAGTCAACTTTGTTAGCTCTTTTTGCTATTAGCTTGCCGATTTTTGTTATTTTTTTACAACGCACAAAAGAGGCTGAACACAACAATCCTTCTTTACTTAATATATCTTTCAGAAAAGCCTTAACTGGCATATTTTTAGGTGTTGTTACGTTACTGGCCATCTTAGCGGCAGTTGCTTTAGTCAACTCAATGCTTAACTTATTTAGTATCGGTATGTTATCAGGTAACGATAATTCTTACAAAGAGTCAATATATCATCTGTTGAGTGCAATATTATTAGCTTTCACTGCATGGTCATTTGCAGACAGTTATTCAACCACTAAAGTTAGGCGTTCATTAGTAATGCACAACTACCTGTACAGTTTATTAGTCGGTGTGTTAGTCGTAGCTGTTATATTTGTTATTTTTCCTTTTAGCCAAAGTCGACTGGTTAAACTAGATAATTATATAAGTGGTGATTTATCGAGTATTTCCAGTAAGATCAATGAATACTATAACAACAATAAACAGATGCCAGAAGGATTGAATGCTCTTAATTTATCTTCTGCTCAAAATTTGCGTGCCAATAACTACAACTATAGTTACGAGCCAAAATCGGGTACGACATATAAACTATGTGCCGAATTTTTGACAAAATCTGATCATAATTCAATTAATCATCCAATGCCAATGATATACAAAGGTGTAATGGCACCATACATGCCCGATACTAATCTAATTAATCAAAATAATAATCCATACCTGCACAATAAAGGAAAACAATGTTTTGATATGGACGTTAATAACTATAATGTCGAGCTGCCAACAACGTCTGGTGAGCCGAACGTTAATTCTAGCGAGTCAAGTAGTTATGGTGTTGATCAAGCTGAAAATAGCTCGAGCGGTAACCCATCTGTGCCTGACGCTTCAGATTCAATGCAGTCATTAATTTACTAGTCTGAAATCACATTTATCGTCATTTAATCATGCTATAATTTTATTAATATGTCTGAAATATCAAAGCAAGATGTCTTAAAATTGGCTAAGTTATCTCAATTTGGCTTGTCCGATCAAGAACTAGCCAAATTTCAAGTTGAATTAGAAGAAATTGTCGAATATGTCAAAACACTTGATGAAATTGATGTGACTGGCCTTGAACCGAGCTATCAAGTTACAGGACTACATACTGTCACAAGAAAAGACGAAGTTTCTGGCAACGTATCAAGTAAAGATTTATTAGCTAACTCCCATGAAATAAAAGATAATCAAATTGTTGTAAAACGGGTTTTAAATTAATGCCAATAAATAATTTATATTCAGCTGAGACTGGCTGGGCAAATATTGAAGAATTAGTAAAAGCAGTTAAATCCCAGCAGGTAACTTCACTAGAATTAATTGATAAGTCCTTGCAGTTAATCGATCAACATCAAGAGTATAAAGCAATAATTGCGACGATTTCTGAGCGTGCAAAATTTCTAGCGAAGGAGATTGATCAAAAAATTAAAAACGGTGATGGTGTTGGTCGATTAGCGGGAATTCCATTTATTGCTAAGGATAATTTTTTGGTTTTTGGTGCTGATACAACTGCCGCTAGTAACATCCTGAAAGGTTTTAATGCACCATATCAAGCAACCGCTATTAATAAACTTGAGGCAGAAGGAGCAATATGTGTCGCTAAAGCAAATTTGGATGCATTTGCTCATGGATCAAGCACCGAAAATAGTGACTTCTTTACAACATTAAATCCTCATGATAAATCCAGGGTACCTGGTGGAAGCTCAGGTGGTTCGGCGACCGCGATGGCTTTAAACCTGGCACCTTTTACTTTAGGTACCGATACTGGTGGCTCAATTCGTTTGCCTGCTAGCTATTGTGGTGTGGTCGGCTATAAACCAACTTATGGCTTAGTATCTCGAAGCGGTGTAGTAGCTATGGCAAGTAGCTTAGATGTAATTGGGCCAATCACCAAAACCGTCAGTGACAGTGGGTTAATTTTAGATGTTATCAGCGGCAAAGATAATCTTGATGCAACTATGATCGAAAGAGATCACTTAGGCTACTGTGATTATCAAGAAATTGATTATTCCAACGTCAAAATTGGTGTAATTAAAGAATTTATGAGTGAAACCCTAGACCCTAAAGTTAAACAAATAATCGAATCAACAATAGATTTTTATAAAGCATTAGGTGCAGAAATTGTCGATGTTAGCTTGCCGAGTATCAAATACGGATTGGCAGTTTATTATATTATTTGTCCAGCAGAAGTTAGTAGCAATCTTAGCAGATATGATGGTCAACGCTATGGCTTTAGCGACAAAAATGCAAAAAGTTTAGATGAATCATATGAAAAAAGTCGCTCGATAGGATTCGGCGATGAAGCTAAAAGACGAATAATGATTGGAACATACGTTTTAAGCAGTGGCTATTATGATGCTTACTATCAGAAGGCACAATTAGTCAGAACCAAAATCATCAATGAATTTAATGCAGCTTTTTCAGAATGCGATTTCTTGATTGGTCCAACCGCACCAAATGTAGCATTCAAAATTGGCGAAAATACTCAAGATCCCTTGCAAATGTATTTGACTGATATTATGACAGTGTCAGCAAATTTGGTAGGTGTACCAGCTATCAGTTTACCAGCAGGCAAAATTGATAATTTGCCAGTAGGCGTACAAATAATAGCACCACAAAAGGCCGACAGAAAGCTGCTAAGTTTGGCCAAAAAATTTAATGATAGGAGTAAAAAATAATGACTTTGAGTCCCGAGCGAATCGCTTTTTATGTATTTATTTTGATTATTGTTTTAGCCGTAGGTTTTGTTTTGTATAAATTCCTCCCAAGAAAAGTCAAACATGATGAATATGTCGACAAGTGGAAACATTTACAATCGAAATTAAGCGATAAAGATAAGTGGGGGGAGGCCGTTGTGGAAGCCGATGATTTATTGGTTGAAGCACTTAAGAATAAAAAAATTAAAGGTTCATCAACTGGTGAACGAATGGTTTCAGCTCAAAAAATTTTTTCTAGTAACGATGGAGTCTGGTTCGGCCATAAATTACGACGTAAAATCGAGGTTTCGCCAGATGTCAAACTCAAAAAAGAAGACGTCAAGAAAGCATTAGTAGGGATTGCCCAAGGGCTAAAAGATTTAGGAGTATTAAAGAAAAAATGAGTGAATATACTCCTACAATCGGTATAGAGTGTCATGTTCAGCTAAAAACTAAGACAAAATTATTTGCTCCAGTTGGTAATGATGCTCGCGAAGCACCGCCCAACACCCTAGTAAGCCACATTTGTTTAGGTATGCCTGGAGCATTACCCTACTTAAATAAACAGGCGATAGATTTGGCGATTGTGGCAGCCAAGGCTTTAAGAACGCGAGCAGCTAATTTTAGTGCATTTGATCGAAAACATTATTTTTATCCAGATTTACCAAAAGGCTATCAAATTTCTCAGCTATATTACCCAATTATTTTGGGCGGCGAAGTCAAAATATTAGTCGACGGTCAACCAAAAACAATCGGTATTACTAGAGCTCACTTAGAAGAAGATGCAGGTAAAAGTACTCATCCTAATGGCAAAGACTACAGTTTGGTTGACTTGAACCGAGCAGGCACTCCGCTATTGGAAATCGTTAGTGAGCCTCAAATAAATTCCGCCAAAGAAGCAAAAGCTTACGCGAGAGAATTGTACTTATTGATGAAATATACTGGTGTATCAGAAGCCGATCTTTACTACGGCAATATGCGATTTGATGTAAATGTTAGTGTTAGCAAAGATAGTGAACTCGGTAAACGAACTGAAACAAAAAACCTAAACTCGTTTAAGTCGGTTGAGAAAGCTGTTGATTATGAGATAAAAAGACAAACTGATTTACTCGAAAAAGGTCAGCAGGTTGTTCAGGAAACTCGCGGTTGGGATGATGCCAAACAAAAAACTTTTTCGCAAAGGTCAAAAGAAGATGCTCATGATTATCGATATATGCCAGACCCTGATATTCCACCAGTTGTTTTAGAAGACGATTATATCGATGAACTTCTCAAAAACTCACCCAAATCAGTTGATCAAGTTCGTTCAACACTAAAATCGATCGATATCAGCGATGACTTAATCGAAACAATCCTTGATAATTATGAAATTTGTCATATAGTTATTGACTTGATTGATAAATCACAAAACGATAAACAATCATTAGTGGCAGTCCAGTGGCTTGGCCAATTGGCACCAAAAATTATTAATGACAATGGCGTGGAGATTGCAAATCTAAAAATCGATACCTCAAAAATTATAAAATTGGCTAACATGTTTTTAGAAAATAAAGTTAGTTCAACACAAAGTAAAATTATTTTTGAAAATATTGTTTTGGGTAATGTCGAACCCGAACAATTCGCCAAAGATAACGACATGTTACAAGTCTCTGATACAGATGAACTAGATAGAATAGTCAAAAAAGTATTACAGGATAATCATAAAGCATCTGATGATGTGAAAAATGGTGAGATGAAAGCTATAGGATTTTTGGTAGGTCAAGTCATGAAAGAATCAAAAGGAAAAGCTAACCCAGGAGTGGTTCAGCAATTAATTAAACAACAATTGGGGGTATAAAATGCAGACAAAAAAAGTTAGAAAAGCCGTGATCGCAGCTGCAGGCTTTGGCACAAGGTTTTTGCCTCAGACCAAAGCTATGCCTAAAGAAATGCTGCCATTAGTCGATAAACCGATTATTCAACAAATTGTCGAAGAGTTAGCTGAATCAGGCATTGAAGATATTATTATTGTAACTGGATATCACAAACGATCAATCGAAGACCATTTCGATCATATTAGTGCTGAACTAAGGCAAAATTTGCGAGCTAGTGGCAAAAACGAGTTACTCGAAAAAACCAAAAAAATATCCGATTTGGCTAACTTTATTTATATTCGCCAAAAAGGTATTTTAGGCAATGCTACACCACTTCTGAATAGCGAGCATTTGGTCGGTGACGAGCCATTTATTTATACTTTTGCCGACGATTTTTTTGTGGCTGATCCGCCCAGATTTAAGCAAATGATCGATCTCCATATGCAAACTGGGAGCAATGTAATCAGTTGTGTACAATTAAATAACGACGAAGATTATAAACGCTATGGCGTAGTCGGCGGCGATGAAATTAGTGATCGTGTAATAAAAATGAATAATATAGTCGAGAAACCTGGCAAAGAGAATGCTCCATCGAACATGGGAAGTGTTAGCTCGTATTTATTTAATCCCAATATTTTTGACTACCTCAAAGCAGCACAGTCACAGGTCGAAGACGGCAAAGAATTTATGATTCAACCTGCTATGAAAAAAATGATCGATGACAACTTTGAATATTTAGCTCTCAAAATTGATGGCAAGTGGTTCGATACGGGCGACAAATTGGAGTATATAAAAACATTAATCGCTATGACTTTGCAGCGAGATGATATTAAAGATCAGCTTAGAGACTATTTGAAGACTATGTTATAATATTTTTATGGATAACATTTGGTTTGAAATATTAGTAATTATTCTTTCAGTATTTTTAGCTGTCTTTTTGATAGTAGGAATTTTTATAGCTTATAAAATTTACGAACTAATAAAAGTTGTAAAAAGAATCACTGAGAAGGCTGACAATATGGCCAATAAAGCCGAACATGTTGCAATGTTTTTTGAGCGAACAGCGACGCCCGTGGCTTTAGTTAAACTGGTATCGAATATCACTGGTGCATTTGCAAAAAAGAAAAGTAAGAAAGGATAAATATCATGAATAAAAAAGGATCTATTTTTACTGGCGTAGTACTAGCAATTGGTGGATATGTGGCAGGCTTATTAACTGCTCCAAAAACTGGCAAAGAAACTCGTCGTGATTTAGCAAAAAAGGCTAATTCCGCCAAGATTGAAACCGAAAAGAAACTCAAAGTAGTTTATTCCGAAATTCAATCTCTGATAGGTGATGCAGAAGTTAAAGGCCTAAAACTAAAAGATCGCACCAAACTTGAACTCGAAGATGCTACTAAGAAAGCCAAGCAAGCCCGCGATAAAGCCAAAGAAGTATTAAGTGCAGTCAGACAAGGTGACACTGAAGATGATAATCTACAAGCAGCTCTAGACGACTTAAAAATGGCTAAGCAAAACTTAGTCAAATATCTTAAGAAATAATTTTTAGCTAGCTAGTTAAATCTAATATGGCTAGTTTATTGGACTCCTAAAATGGTATAATTATTTCCAAATGGAGGCACAAAAAAATAAAAAAAACCTTATTAAATCCGATTTAAAACCATCGGATTATGTTCATTTGCACAATCATACTCAGTACAGTTTACTTGATGGTTTAACTAAAATTCCAAGTTTGATTGATAAAGTCAGCCAATTTGGCATGGAAGCTATTGCAATAACCGATCATGGCACACTTTCAGGAGTAATTGAATTTTATTCAACCGCCAAAAATAATGATATCAAACCAATTATCGGTATGGAAAGTTATGTTGCTAAACGAAAACACACTGATAAAGAAGCATCAAAAGACAAGCAAATCTATCATTTAATTTTGTTAGCCATGAACAATCAAGGTTATCAAAATTTGATGCAACTAAGTACCATTGCTAATCTTGATGGCTTTTATTACAAACCGCGTTTAGATCATGATTTGCTAGAAAAATATCATGAAGGCCTAATTGTGCTGTCTGGCTGTATGAATGGTGAAGTGGCGGATTATTTGAATCAAGGTCAATACGAAGAAGCTAAAAAAGTTGCTTTATGGTATAAATCAGTTTTCAAAGATCGTTACTACATCGAAATTCAAGATCATGGTCACCCTAAACATCCAAGTGTCTGGAATCAGCAAACTAAAGTAAATGAACTGGCTTTCAAATTGGCCCAAGAATTAGATGTAAAAACTGTTATTACAGGGGATGCTCATTATTTAAATCACGATGACCAAGAGGCTCATGAAATTTTGTTATGTGTTCAAACTGGATCTTTTTTGTCAGACGAAAAACGTATGAGCTTAAAAAATTTTGAGCTGCATGTTGCTGACCCAAAAGAAGTAATTGAACGTTGGGGCAAGGACCATCCAGAGTCGATCACTAACACCAAAGAGATTGCTGACCGCTGCAACATAGAAATCAAACTTGGTGAAATTTTAATTCCTAAATTCCCAGTGCCTGCAAAACATACCGAAAAAAGTTACTTAAATGAATTAGTTTATCGAGGATTAGCTTGGCGTTATGGTGGAGTCGATAAGGATGTTGCTGATAAACTGTCGATCGACGAGGCAAAGAAATTAATACCAAAAAAGTTCTTAGCTAGAGCGGAATACGAGCTATCGGTAATTGAAAGTATGGGTTTTAACGGTTATTTCTTGATCGTCGCTGATTTTATAAATTGGGGAAAAGCACGAGGAATCGTTTTTGGTCCTGGTCGAGGCAGTGCGGCGGGTTCAATCGTTGCTTACGCAATCAGAATAACAGAACTCGATCCAATAGAATATGATTTGCTGTTTGAAAGGTTTTTAAATCCTGATCGAATAAGTATGCCTGATGTCGATATTGATATTCAAGATACACGGCGTGATGAAGTTATTCAGTATTGTGTCGATAAATATGGCAGTGATCGAGTGGCAAATATTGTGACCTTTGGTCGTATGGCCGCACGTAACGCAGTACGTGATGTGGCAAGAGTTTTGCAGGTACCATATGCCGAAAGCGATCGTTTGGCAAAAATGATTCCTCCTCCAATTCAAGGTCGGCATATCCCTTTGCAAAAATCCTTAAAAGACAATCAAGATTTGAAAAATGAATACGAAAGTTCAACTCAGTCAAAACAAGTTTTTGACTTAGCCATATGCTTAGAAGGGACTATTCGTTCTCACGGAGTACATGCGGCAGGAGTAGTGATTGCTCCTGACAAAATTGTCAAATTCACTCCACTGGAAATGGCTCAAAAAGGTGTTGTCTCAACTCAATATTCTATGGGTCCAATTGAGGACTTAGGTCTACTTAAAATGGATTTTTTGGGGCTATCTAATCTGACAATTGTCAAGAACACACTCCGAATAATTCGAAAAGTGTATGGCCAAGAAGTTGATATCAGCAGGCTACCACTAGATGATAAAAAAACCTATGAACTTTTGCAAAGAGGCGACACTACGGGAGTTTTTCAATTTGAATCAGCGGGCATGAAACGTTATCTCAAAGACTTGAAGCCAACCGAATTTGGCGACATTGTGGCGATGGGTGCTTTGTATCGACCAGGCCCGCTTAGTGCTGGACTAACAGATAGCTTTATCAGACGCAAAAATGGTCAAGAAAAAGTTAGTTACGATCATCCAAAGATGAAAGATGCTCTCGAAGATACTTACGGAGTTTTGGTCTATCAAGAGCAATTTATGCAAATTTCTAGAGATGTGTGTGGATTTAGTGGCGGCGAGGCCGACACATTGCGAAAAGCGATTGGTAAGAAAAAGCGTGACATCATGCTCAAAATGGAAAAACGGTTTGTTGAAGGAGCTGTCGAAAATGGTATTGATCGGCAGTTAATTGAGCAATTTTGGGGTAAACTTATGGGCTTTGCTGATTATTGCTTCAACAAATCTCACTCTGCTTGCTACGGTATGATTAGCTATTGGACAGCCTACCTAAAAGCTCATTATCCAGCCGCCTTTATGGCAGCCTTAATGACTAGTGACTACGATGATATTGATAGGTTAGCTATTGAAATATCTGAATGTAAACATATGGGTATTACAGTTTTGGCACCAGATGTTAACGAATCATTTTTAGAGTTTGCAGTAGTTAAAGATCAGAAAAATCGTGCTGATAAAATTCGATTTGGTATGAATGCGGTTAAAAATGTTGGCAAAGGAGCAGTCGAAGAAATTCTCAGGGCAAGAGAAATCGACGGAAAATTCACTTCTCTCGAAGATTTTTTGGGCAAAGTTAATAACCGAATCGTTAATAAAAAAGCCCTTGAGAGTTTAATTAAATCGGGAGCATTAGATAATTTGGGTAATCGAAGCATTTTACTTTACAATATCGAAGCTATTTTGGCTCATTCGTCACGACTTCAAAAAGACCTTAGCAGTGGCCAAACTGATTTATTTGGTAATAGCCAAGCAGGTGAATCATTGGCCCCGAAATTATCGCTTGAAGAGTCATTGCCGATGTTCACTGTCAGAGAACAATTGATATGGGAGCGAGAGCTACTTGGCTTGTATTTGAGTAGCCACCCACTAAGCGAATATGAAGATTTTTTGAAAGAAAAGTGTCTGAGCATTAAATTAATTGATCCCAATATGGACGGACGGTCAGTTAAGCTAGGTGGTTCGGTGACAGACTTTCGGGAAATAGTCACCAAGAGCGGTAAAAAAATGGCATTTGTCAAAATTGAAGATATTTCTTCAGAAGTCGAGTTAGTTTTGTTCCCAAATACTTATCAACAAACAGTCGGTATTTGGGACCGCGATAATGTGGTGTTAGTTAACGGCAAAATTTCTACCAAAGATAGAGATGGCAATTTGGGCAGTGAGATAAAAATACTTGTTGATGATGCTCGTGAACTTACTGTCGAACAAGTAAAAAATTATGTAGCAACTGGCAAAAGCGTAAAAAAGCCTAAAACAACCAAAAAACCCTCAAAACCTCGTAGTAATTCGACCAACCCTATTCAACCGAAAGAACAGCGTCTTTATATCAGAGTTAAAAATACCGAAAATACATCAGATCTAGAGAAGTTAAAATCGATAATCGATTCAAGTCCAGGTACGACAACTGTAGTGCTGGTTGTTGGTGAGGACAACGCCAAGCAGCTTGTAAAAGTTCCCTCAACAACAGGTTATAGCGAGGATTTACACGCTAAATTATCAGAAATTTTTTCTGCTGAAAATGTCAAATTGCACTAGTGAATTGAGCCGACAGATTGGCTAACAATTATAACTAAAGCTACAAATGCAACCAACGTAGCATCGAATAGCGGGTGTTTCATAACAAATTGCTCACTGTCGATGAACGATTTTTTGAAGCTCTTGCCATGCTTAAAAGCTAAGTACATCACACATAAACCAGCTACAAAACCAAGCATGATAGTAATATAGGGCATCTTACCTTCGGTTAAAAGCTGAGCGTAGCTGATATTTGTGGGCGATGATGAATTGCTTAAATAATTGAGTGAGTAGTCTGCATTTGTTTTTTGGTTTTGCGATGACAAAACTTCTGGTGATGGTAGCCCATACATCGCCACCACAATTGTTTCCTTGCCTTTACCCAGGTAATTATCCGCATTAGCAATGCCAAACCCTACTTCAGTCAGATTATCATCTAGTATATTAGCTCGATGTGAAGCACTGTTCATCCATCCCGATACAACTGAGTTACTACTGTTAAATCCATAAGCTAAATTTTCGGCAGCTTTTAAGTATGCATAATTTGTACCTTCAATAAATGTCCATGGCTCTTTACCGTCGGGGGTATTATGTGACCAATAATTATTTTTGACCATATCATCAGCTTTTGCCTGAGCAGCCTTATCCAGATTTTTGTTTAATGTAAAATTACCCAACTTATGTTCGGTTCGAATTTTGTTTGATGCCTCAACGAGTCCACTGTCCGAAATTTGGGTTGAGTAACCTAAAACTTTACCAGCCTGAGATTTCTGGCCAACATTGCCAAAAGTTGACAAAAATAATCCTAGTCCGACCATAATCGTCAGTGGTAAATAAGGTGCATAGGCTTTTAAGAAGTCTTTTGTGTGACGTTCTTTATGATGAGCTTTATGATGTTTTGCTTGTTTTTGTTTGAGTGGCATAGGCTTATCTCTTTTAAGATTTTATCATAAACTAATTGATTTTATCTAGATTTACTTAACTCGTATAAGATTATACCAGCGGCAACCGAGACGTTGAATGACTCTTTTTGGCCGAACATCGCTATTTCGACAATATCGTCACATTTGTTGAGCAGTTGTTTGTCTATACCAGCTACTTCTTCGCCTAACAGAACAGCTACTTTATTGGGCGAGCTATACTGCGATAAATTAACAGAATTTTTGTGTTGCTCGAGAGCCAAAATAGTATATCCATCGCTTTTTAGCTGATCAATTAAGGTGTAGGGATCTTCAGCATATCGAATATTGACTAATTTTTCAGCTCCGAGAGCTGATTTATGAATTTGTTTGTCGAGTTTTTCGGCAATGTGTGGCAAACGCTGATCATTTGCAATTTTTGGATACGGACTATAACCACAAATAAAAACTTTTTCAACTCCAAAGCCGTCACATGTTCGTAAAATCGATCCGATATTGTGGGTACTACGTATATTATGAGCAATTACTACGACATTTTTTGTCATAAATAATAGTATACAACTCTACACCTCTTATGTTTAAATATAATATATGCAAGACGCTAGGCAAATTGATGAACAGTCTACCAAACGACGCTCGCAAATACTTGGTTTGAATTATCATAATACTTCAGATCCTGACAAAAATTTATATCAAGATATTTTATCTAACCAAGAACTACGAAATTTACGGGTTGTACCGCTGTATGCTGATAGCCATAACATTCAATTTGGTGTAACAAATACAACGTCACAGCAGACTATGAATGCGTTAAGGAGTAGATTTCAAGATCACCGCTTAGAATTTTCGATGATCTCTGATGTGGGATTTGAGGAGTATATGCGACTATATAATCCACCGAAAGAAATTATCTACGAAGATGTTAAGTTCGGTTCGGCTGACGATGAAAGTTTGTACAAAAGGGTGACTCAAACGCTAGATGGTGTCTTGTCCGATGATGTAATAGCCTATTTAGTCAAGCAATGTTATCAACTTAAAGGTTCGGATATCCACATCGAATGCCAAAAGAACGAAGTTCGGGTTCGGATAAGAGTCGACGGCGTTTTGCACCCGATTGCTGGTATTTCTCACGAAAAATATCGCCAAGTGTTGTCGTCAATTGCAATTGCGGCCAATGTCAGTACTGGCGATCCAGAGGCTCAAACTGGTCATATTAATAAAAAATATAAGTTAGCCACAGGCGAAGAAGTTGATGTTAATTTGCGTGTCGAGACTGTCCCTACTGTTTACGGAATCGATGTTGTCATGCGGTTATTTAACTTTAAACTAGAGTTTTTGAAGCTAGATAATTTAGGCTTAAACCAAAAAGAACGAGCCGCGGTCGACGATGTGATTAAACATCCTTCTGGGCTAGTTTTGGTGGTTGGGCCGACAGGTTCAGGCAAAACAACCACTCTTTATTCGATTATCAATACCCTCAATACCGATGAGCGAAAGATAATAACTTTAGAAGATCCAGTAGAATATTTTTTGCCAGGAGTCGTTCAAATCCCAGTCCATGGTGATCAAAACAAACTTGGTTTTGCCGAAAAACTGCGAGCTGTCCTACGGCTTGATCCAGATGTGGTGATGGTCGGCGAGATTCGCGATCAAGATACTGCCAAAACTGCCTTGCAAGCTGCTTTGACTGGACATTTGGTGTTATCGACTTTTCACGCTAGCTCATCGGCAGCAGCTGTAACTCGCATGCAAGACGCGATAGGTGTCAACCCATTATTCGCTTCGGCGTTACATTTAATTATGGCCCAACGTTTAGTGCGGAAGCTTGATGATTCTTGCAAAATTGCCTTTCAGCCTGATGATGCTCTCAAACATCAATTACAACAAATTCTTGATACGCTACCGCCTAATTTTGAGCGACCGAATATCGATGATCTAACTCTATATAAGCCAGGCACTTCCGAAGAAAACCCCTTCGGTTACAAAGGCCAAATTGCTCTACGCGAACAGTTTCGGACATCTAAGGCAGTTCAAGAGCTACTCCGTATGTCACCAGGTCAATTAACGACTGATATGCTCGAAAAACAAGCAATCCAGGACGGTATGACCACGATGTTACACGACGGTGTCCTAAAAGTAATTGCTGGCGAAACAACACTTGATGAAGTTTTCAGAGTTGTTGGCTAAGCAACTATTGACAAAAGTGATATAATGTGAAAAAATTAATATATGGAAACATCAGGTAATTTTGAAAATGGACCAGAACACAGCGAAAAACGTCCGCCTAAATTTTCGGCACCAATCGCTTATCGCAACCACGAAAAAACTGGTCAAGCCGAAATAATAATTTTGAGTGAAGAACAAGAACGGCAAATCACTGAAACTCCTTGGATTTGTCCAGACCCAAAATGTATTAGAAATCAGCAAAATTCTGAACTAGATTGGAAAACTCAAAATGGATTGTTTGGATTTTTCTTAAATGGCTCGAGTAATACGTGGCAAAATTTTGATGACTGCGAAGCAATTGTCAATTCAGATAAATATTTTATTGAGCCGATTGATTGGCAAGAAAATGACCATGATAGCTGGAACGTGGATTTAGTTTGTCCGTGCTGTACTTTGTTTGTATCAGCAACTTTATCTCAAGACACTGTCGAAATTTATGACGATATTCTTAATAAAAATAGAAATAAAATTATTCAATATAAGCATGAGTTTACAAGAAACATATTTGAGCAAGAAGTTGAACTGATGATAAAAGCAATAGATTCAGGTGATATCCAACCAATTGATTTTTAGAATAAATATCTATCAACTTTTAATGCTCAAAATATACTTTACTTAAACTTCGCAATATTGTAAAATATATATCACTATGTTTGAAAAAGTTTGTTTATTGGACATTCCGAAAGCTTGTGAAGTGACTGAAACTCTATACAGTCAAGTTCCGATTGAAGAATTATTAAATGACGTACCTTCTTACTTCCCACCACTGGTTGCTGATTTGGAACTGCCTGCTTCGGTTGACGAGGAACGGATACAGATAAATACCACTTGTTTAAGAGGTATTACAAAAGTTGCTGGTCTAGGTCCGCTAGCTATGTTTTTTGAAAATGGTCAAACTACCCAATACGAATATGCTATAAATAGTCTAAATCCTGATGGTTCGGCCAGTGTAACCTCTGCTAAGGCTACACAAAAAGTCAGTAATGTCAAAAAAACCAATTTAGTTTATCCTAACAGAATATTTCCATCAGCTAGAGCGTCTTATGGTCATCCAATTGGAGAAGTAATTATTAATAAAGACGAAGTTGCCGATAGGGTAACTAATCGAATTAACGATAGTGATAATTGTTCTTCTGAGAAAGCCTGGGCCACTGAACTCGACGAAGCTCTAAGGGTTGGTCTGGCTGGTTTAGCTAAACAAAACTGCTTTAGAGGTGATAACTTTCTCATGTTAAGTGACGGTCCTATTGCAGCAAATTCACTTTTTGCCATGCATTCTCCTACTCCGTTAGGTATGAGCTTGTACCCATTTTTTTGTAACTCTTAATTATTCTATGTATAAATTGCAAAGTAGAAATACATCTGATCTAGATATTAAAATAAGTGACAAAAGATGGTCGTTATTTCCAAACTATTGCCAACCCGATCGCTACCTTTTAGCTAACTGGATGAGTCGATCATTACCATTAGTATCAGTCCGAAAATAAATATTATACAATCACTTTAGCTATACTACTGACTAAATCTGGGTTTAGTACAGAAGGGATTATCTCGTTTTTGGATGGATTTTTGACTAAACTGGCAATTACTTCGGCAGCCGCAATTTTGTGATTGTCGGTAATTCTGATAACACGGTTGTCTAACGCCCCTCTGAAAATGCCTGGGAAAGCCACGGCATTATTGACTTGGTTTGGGTAATCACTGCGTCCAGTTGCTAAAATCGCCACACCTGCTTGCTGGGCTAATTCTGGACGGATTTCGGGGTCGGGGTTCGCCAGAGCGAAGACAATCGGATTTTTATTCATCGAACCAACCATTTTCTTACTCAATATATTAGCTTTTGATACACCGATAAAAATATCTGCACCTACTAAAGCTGATTCAAGATTGCCGCCTAAATTATTTGGATTAGAGTATTCAAGCAATTGTTTTTTTTCATTATTTAAATCTTGTCGATTAGAACTAATAATCCCTTTGCTATCAACAACTAATATTTCTGGTTTAGCGTATTTGTCCAGTAGTTTAATGATTGCTGTGCCAGCAGCTCCAGCTCCACTAACTACAATCTTACAGGAGCTTAGCGTACGGTTTGTAACTTTCATAGCATTAATCAGCCCTGCCAAGGTTACTACCGCAGTGCCATGTTGGTCGTCGTGAAAAACAGGAATATTGAGATCGGCTTTGAGACGTTCTTCGGCTTCGAAGCAAATTGGAGCCGCGATGTCCTCTAAATTAATCGCACCGTAAGTCGGGGCGATGGCTTTGACTGCTGCTACAATTTCATCGGCAGTATGAACATCTAAGACCACTGGCACTGAATCGATACCCGCAAAGTGCTTAAAAAGCATGCTTTTGCCCTCCATAACTGGCAAAGCCGCCAAGGGGCCGATATTACCCAGCCCCAAAACGGCTGAGCCATCGGATATCACAGCCACGGTGTTATTGGTCCATGTGTAATCTCGAGTTTGATCGGGGTGTTCGGCTAAATGTTTGCTCACCGCCCCAACACCAGGACTATAATATGTACTTAAATCATTTTTAGTTTGCAATGGAGCTTTTAATTCGACCGAAATTTTGCCTTTAAGTTGTTTATGTTTTTTGAGGGCCTCTTTGTAATAATCCATTATTATATTCTAGCATGATGTATACTTAACTTAATGGGAGTTCAAATAATCGGCAGTGGCTTCAGCTTACCTGAAAAACTTCAAACTAATCAAGAGTTAGTTGATCAGTATAATTATCCGATTTCGGCCGATAATATTGCATCAAGAACTGGAATAGAAAATCGGCATATTGCCGAAAATGAAAGTTTAGTTAGCCTCGCAAATTTGGCAGCTCGATTAGCGATAAAAAATGCTGGCTTCAAAAACCCAAAAGAAGCCGAAATTGACCAGATAATTTTTGCCTCTTTTACGGCTGATGATTCAATGCCTAGTGCCGCATCATTATTAGCTGGTGAGCTAGGTATTTCAGGCACAGGATTAAGGGTTCACGATGTTAATTCGGCATGCACGGGGTTCGTTAGTGGTTTGTTTAACGCCGATAAAACAACTGATAATTGGCCTATTTCGACGACCTTATTAGTCGGAGGAGATTTACTGAGTAAATGTACCGATTATTCAGATTATAAAGTTGGTTCATTATTCGGCGATGGCGTAGGTAGCTTATTGATCAAATACACACCAGAGCAAAAAGGCATGATTGGCTACAGTTCGTATACTTTACCTAATCGTGAAGCCTTGTATTGTGGCAAGACATCGCCAGATTGCCGTATCGAAATGATGGGAAGAGATGTCTATAAGTTTGTTGTCCAATCTGTCCCTAATAGCATTACAGACGCACTGCAGAGCGGTAGCGTGAAAATCGATGAAGTTGATTTATTTTTGCTTCATCAAGCTAATGCCAAAATGATACATGAAGTTGCCAAAAAATTAGGAATAAATAGTTCTAAAGTGCCAATCGAAGCTATTCGCTTAACGGCCAATACTTCGGCAGGTACAATTCCGATTGCTTATCACATGGCCAAAGAAAATAATTTAGTTAAAGATGATTCTAAGATAATTTTCTGTGGTTTTGGGGCAGGTTTAGGTATCGAAACAGTTGTTTGGCAAAACTAATTAATAAGTATTTCAAAATCTCAACAGATGTGATACAATATAAAAAATTAATTAAACAGAGGTTTATTTATAATGTCATCAGTTATTTCGGCTATCGAAGCCAAATTTAAGAAGCACGACGTCGTCAATATTAAGTCAGGCGACTCTGTTCGTGTACACCAAAAAATTAAAGAAGGTAACAAAGAGCGAATTCAGGTTTTTGAAGGTTTAGTGATCAGAACTGATCGCAAGAACAGTCACACTTCCAGCATTACTGTCCGACGTTTAGCCAGCGGTATTGGTGTAGAAAAAACCTATTTGTTGCATAGTCCATTAGTCGAAAAGGTCGAAGTGACCAAGCGAAGCAAAGTTCGTCGTAATTATTTGACTTACATGCGACAGCGAACTGGTAAAGCAGCTAGATTAAGTGGCGTAGAATTCGATAAAGAAGCCGTCAATACGCTCAAGCAAGCCCCTGTCGCAAAAAGCCCTGAACCAGCTCCTTTAGAAGCACAAGAAAATGCTGACTCGGTTGTATCAACCGATGACAAAGCTGAAGCAATAAAAGAAGCTAAAAACTAAGTAAAAATTAGTTTACAAAATTAATTAACTATTCTAAAAAGTCATAAAACATATTAGTTATCTCAAAATCAATTTTTAAACTATAATTAAAGATAAATGGCAATTACGTTAGGAATTGATGAGGTTGGTCGAGGGGCATGGGCGGGAAGTATGCTTTTTTGCGGTGTAGTACTGGCCAAAAAGATTGATGGTCTGAGTGATTCTAAAAAGTTGGCGAAAGCTAAACGTGAGAAATATGCTGAGCAAATTAAAAAATCAGCCAGCTGGATTGGTTATGGCTGGGTGAGTGCATCAGAAATAGACGATTTAGGCCTAACTAAGGCTAGTGAATTGGCCTGCAAGCGTGTTTTAAGTAATTTACCAATTTATTTTCAGGAAAAATGTTTGATTATGCTTGATGGGAAAATTAATTATTTAAAAGATTCTAATTATAAAGTTACGTGCCTAGTAAACGGTGACCAATCAGTCCCTGAAATTTCAGCGGCTAGTATAATAGCCAAAGTCACACGTGATGAGTATATGATCAAACAAGCAAAAATCTACCAGTTATATAATTTCGATAAAAATGTCGGCTATGGCACAAAACAACATTTAACTGCCCTACAAACTCATGGTTTTACTCCGATCCATCGTTTGTCATATAAACCACTAAAAGATATTTTGAATAATTATGAAGCATAACGACGACGGCAAACAAGCTGAAATTAAAACAAGCCAATATTTAGAGTCTTTGGGCTTCAAAATTATTGATAACAATTGGAAAACTACAAAATGTGAAATTGATATAATCGCTAAAAAGAAGGGTTGTGTTTATTTTGTGGAAGTAAAATACCGCTCAAATGATTCTCAAGGCACGGGCTTTGATTATGTAACTTATGCTAAGCAGAAACAAATGGCTTATGCTGCCGAGAGTTGGGTGGTAAGCAATAATTGGACAGGCAACTATTGTCTATCGGCGGCAAGTGTTTATGGACCAAACTATAAGATCGATTTTATTGAGGAAATTTACTAGTTTTAGATTTTAAAATATTGCTCTAATTTTGGTAATTCGCGGTCTCGCCATTCAATTCGAGATTGGATTTCGCTTTTTGCAATTGTGATATTTCGAGACAAAGCAGGTTGATTAAGCATTGGATCAAAGAATAGTTTGAACTCATTAAGCATTTCTTTAGTCTGAATTGGCCCTGCTGCAAAATTTATAAAGTTATCTAATGATTTACTGCCACCAAATAATGAGTCGAGATATGCCCAATTATTTTTTAGCCATTGCCAAGCCACGGCTCGAGTGTATTTATTTCTCATCAAGTAAGCCACCCAGTAAAAATAGTCTTGTGGACGGACAAAACCATCCTTAATTAGGCCAGATTGTAGGAGTTTTTCGGCAGTTTCTGCTGACTTAGTCGAACATAGCCCAATCGAAATGGCTTGTTTAACTTCAGGGTCGTTTGCCCGTGAATATTCATTTGTTAAATCATTGATTAGTTTTTCGGTTTCAAAATGCCGCACCATAACTGACAAAATTTGCACTCGTCTCTCTGCAGGTAAATTAGTTATTGTGTGAGACTCGAAAATTTCTTTGGCCATTTTTAGGCTGTCACTATTTTCGGCTGCAAGCATAAGTCCAATCATCGTTGCTCTAAGATGAATTGTGTTAGGATCATCGTATTTTTGGTCCTGCCAACCAAGTTTTTGGTAATTTTCTTTAGCAAGATTTTGCCTAAAAGTTTTTATGCCATTTTCGATTTTATCGTTGAATTCACCAATTGTAGCCGCTAAATTTAAGCTTCTTAGCATTAAACTCCAAACAGCATCTCGCGACTCGGACTTCATATTATCAATCAGTTCTAAACTATCAATCAATGAAGTTTTATTAGCTTTTGCCAGCAAACATAATTCATTGAGAATATTTATTTTAGATTGTGATGAAAAATCTTTATGAGTTATTTTAGATAAAATTTTTTGTTTATCACTCGGCTCAGAGTAAAGAGTGACGAAATGTCCACTTCCAAGGTGATTAATCACTGGCAGATCATTTTCAAATTTTATGGTTTGTTCAGTTTTATCGAAAACTTCAATATTCAATTTCTCATCACTCAAAAGAGGAATCGGCCAGCGAGAATTATCGTTTGATTCATCTAAGACAAACCTTTCTTGATTTAATGTGCGTTGATTATCGTACGTGCTTAAAGAGACTGTGACAAGTGGCATGCCAGATTGCTTTATCCAGGGTGTCATTAAACTCACAATATCTTTTTGTGATGCCTCATTCATGCATTGCCACAAATCATCACGGGTAGTATTTTTGTAGGCAAATTTTTGGAAATATTTGTTTAAACCAGTTTTAAATGCCTCCTCGCCAATGTAATCGATCAACATTTTGATTAGTCGGCCACCTTTAGCGTAAACGATCGCTGGGTCAAATAGTGAAGAAATTTCATCAGGATGTTTTACTTCTACACCCACATTTTGGACATCTTTATAAATATCACGATTAGAGCAACGTAAAATATCTTGCGAAGCATAATCTTCCCATTGATGCCAATCGGGATGCAAATTATCAAGAGCTATATGTTCCATAATACTTGCAAAACTTTCGTTCAGCCACAAATCATCCCACCATTTCATGGTTACCAAATTCCCAAACCATTGATGAGATAGCTCATGAGCAATGACCATGGCTACGTATTGTTCCGATGATATCGAGCGATTTGTTGGGTCGGTTAGTAAGGCAATTTCGCGGTAAGTAATTAGACCCCAATTTTCCATTGCTCCTGACTCAAAATCAGGAATTGCGACTTGATCGCATTTCTTTAGAGGGAAGTTAACTCCGAAATAATCTTCATAAAAGTCGATGATTTTAGAAGCTTCGTTAACTGAAAATTGTAATTTATCTTTGGCTTGAGCAATACTCGAGTAGGAGCGTAATTTTATGCCACGCTTAGTAGTAGTCTCAACAAAATGCATTTTGCCGATTACAAACGCAAGTAAATAACAAGACATTACTGGCGAAGTTTCGAAAGTAGTTATTTTGCCTTCATTTAATGTTTTTTCGTTTAAAACACTGGTATTTGACAAAACAGTAACATCACTTTTGGTTTGTATCTTTAAGTCAAAAGTGGCTTTTGCCTCTGGTTCATCAATGCAGGGGAAAACTTGACGAGCATGATGACTTTCAAACTGAGTTGTAAATATATACTCAGTTTTGCCATTGTATTCGAACGAAGAAGGGTAAAAACCAACAGTTTGGTCCTCGACAAATTTACCAACATACTCAATTTCTATAAGATATTCTCCTGGATAAAGCATCTCATCTGCATGTAACCTAAGTTCGTCATAAGTTTTGTGACAATGAATCCGTTGAATATTTATATTTTCTTGACCTTTTTTACCCAATTTTGTAACTTTTGCGTTTAAGATTTTGAGGTCTTTTTGATGAAAAGTTAATCTTTGACTTGGTCTACCAACTTTTTTACCAGAAATTATGACTTTGCCTTTGAACTCCATATTAGGTTCATCAATGTCGATAAACAAGTTGTAATTAATAGGTCGAAAGCCAGTATAAAGTCTTTTGATATTGCTCATCATAGTATTTTAGCTAGATATACTTTGGAAAACAAATTAGGTTCGGTTATTGTTTATGTTTTCGCTTTGCTAAACGGCTATGAGCATATTTTAAGCAATCTTCCATAGCCTGTCTGGTAGGAGAAAGAGTTTTTCTAACTTCTGGCAAAATTAATCTCATAGTTTTGTCATCTTCTAAAAAATTACCATCTGGTTGATAACAGTCTGACAGATCTTTTGACAAAATTGGCTCACCAAAATGCACATGAAGATTAGCTGGTCGATAAAAACGTTTTAATTTTTCCGAGCCAGCAATAGCCGTGGGGATGATTTTTACCCCACCAGCTAAGCAAGCAATTAGGCCAAATCCTCGGTGTATTTTTTTAACTGTCATACCAGTTTCAACTTTTTGTTCAGGAAATATCACTAAACTTTTGTTTGCATGAAGAGCTAATAAAGCTTCATGAAAAGTCTCTGCCTGAGGATTACTACGATCGACAGGTATTACGCCAGCTGAACGAAACCAACTGTTGAGAAGAGGTATGAATAGCTGTTTTTTAGCCAAAAATGATAAATCTCTATCAGACTGAGACAAGGCTATACCTGGAATATCATTAAATCCGCGGTGGGTAGGAGCAAAAACTACTGGCTCGTTTGGGGGGACGTTTTCTTGACCAGAAGCTGTTACTTCGCACAACCCAAAAATAAATTGGGTGGCCTTTAGCGACATCAAATAATAAGGATTACGATTATGAGAATCATAATTTATGCCAATATTTTCTAATGATTTTTCTCCATTCATTATTTGATATGATAAACAATTATTATTAAATAATAAATTGCTTATTTTTAAACTTGTAATTAAATAATTTTTTTGATATTATTAACTTACTGCTTCCGACCACCATGGTCGGATTTTTTTATGAAATATTAGTTATTCAGATACTAAAAAAAGGAGAAAAAATGGATATAGATATTAAACAATTAGGAAGTGTAATTTCGGCGATTGCTAATGAGAAAAATTTATCAGAAGAATCTGTACAAGAAGTTGTTGAACAGGCACTAGCTGCTGCTTACCGTAAAGATTTTGGTGACCGTGAACAAGAAGTTAGAGTCTCGATCAATACAAAAACTGGCGATTTAGATGTTTATGCATCAAAAGAAGTCGTCGAAAAAGTTGGTGATGATCGATTTGAAGTATCGCTGCCCGATGCCAAAAAACTTAAAAAAGACGCTAAAATTGGTGACATGATTGAGTTTCATGGTAAAGCTGATAGTTTTGGTCGTGTAGCCACCCAAACTGCTAAGCAAGTTATATTGCAACGATTACGTGAAGCAGAACGAGAAGTAATCATGAACGAGTTTCAAGACAAGATTGGCTCAGTTGTCAATAGTGTCGTTGCTCGAGTTGAGGGTCGAATTGTACGGATGGAGCTAGGTAAAGCCCAGGCTATCATGCCCGCAAGCGAACAAATTCAAGGTGAGCGATATTATCCTGGACAACGTCTAAAAGTATACCTAAAAGACGTTGAGCGAGGTTTCCGCGGGCCACAATTAGTAGTTTCGCGTGGATCTACTGAATTTTTGAAAGCATTATTTCGAGCAGAGGTACCAGAAATGGAAAATGACTCTGTAAGTATCAAAGAAATTGCCCGAGAAGCTGGCGTCAGATCAAAACTGGCTGTAGTAAGCACTGTTCAAGGGGTTGACCCTGTTGGTACCTTCGTTGGTGGACATGGAACCAGAGTAAATGCTGTAGTCAGCGAAATCGGCGAGCAAGAAAAAATCGATATTGTCGTATGGGACGAAGAACCAGTTAAATTTATTAGCAATGCTCTTAGCCCAACTAAAGTAACTTCAGTCAAATTAGACAAAGCTAAAAACCGAGCTGAAGTTCATGTCCCAGAAGACCAGTTAAGTATTGCAATCGGTAAAAGTGGCCAGAATGTGCGACTAGCTAGTAAACTAACAGGTTACGAAATTGATATAGTCAATGATGATAAACGGACTGAAGTTGATAAAACTGCCGAAGTAAATACCCTTAAACCAATCGGTGGTCAAAAATTAAAGCGTAAAGATCAGCTTGAATCTAGCTTACTCGAAGCAATCGAAGAACACGGCGAATAAAAAAAGATTAAGTTGGCACTCTAAGTTGACGAGTGCTAATTATTGCTTTATTATTGGTACTAGTGGACAATAATTCACTAGAAAGTGTGGTAAAGTATGAATCCAATTTCGCCTGATTTCCAAGAATTTTTGAATCATTTAACTAATAATGCCTTGATGGCTCTGCGTAATGCAGATTCAATTGCCCGCGGTACAGGTAATCCTTACGTTGGTACCGAGCATATTTTATTAGGTATTTTGGCTCAAGATTCATCGGTCGGATCAAAAATTTTAGAAGGATCTGGAGTAACGCTGACGAAAGCTCGCAATATACTTAACACGTCGACAAAACCAATTCCTGTTTATGAAGCAAAGGGTTTAAGTGAAGTCGCTAAACTTACTCTTAGAATGGCCTATGAAATATCTAAAGAATATGGCCAAGATTTTTGTGGTACCGAACATATCTTGCTCAGTTTACTTAGTCAGAAAAATGGTCGGGCCATCGAGATTCTCAAAGAAATGGATGTTGATGTAGCAATTTTGTTGCACGAAATTGAAAAAATAGTTGCACGCCAAAACGAGAGTGGTCATGGTGGTGTCGAGATATTAAATAAAGTTAAAAAATCCAAAAATAGCATTTTGGACTCATTTGGTATTGATTTAACTGCTCAGGCTAGAGCAGGCAAACTTGACCCAGTAATCGGCCGTGAAACCCAGATTCGGCGAGTTGTAACAATTTTGAGTCGTCGCACCAAGAATAACCCTGTTTTAATTGGTGAGCCAGGTGTCGGCAAAACGGCAATCGTCGAAGGTTTAGCTAGTCGGATCGTATCTGAAGATGTACCAAGCACATTGCTCGACAAAAAAATCTACACACTCGATTTAGCAGGAATGATAGCAGGTACAAAATACCGCGGTGAATTCGAAGACAGACTCAAAAAATTAATGAAAGAACTTGAGTCTAATAAGCAAGTTATTATATTTATTGACGAATTACATCTGCTAGTTGGAGCTGGGGCGGCAGAAGGAGCTATGGATGCGGCCAATATCTTGAAACCTGCTTTAGCAAGGGGCAAAATTCAGTTAATTGGAGCAACAACCACTAGTGAATACACAAAATACATCGAAAAAGATGGTGCCTTGGAGCGTCGTTTACAGCCAATACAGGTCCCTGAAGCAACAGAGGAAGAGACTGTAAAAATCTTGAAAGGCTTAAAAAAACATTATGAGTCATTCCATAATGTCAAAATTAGTGATGAAGTTTTAGAAGATACTGCACGTTTTGCAACGAGATACATCAGGGATCGATTTTTACCTGATAAGGCTATCGATTTGCTTGATGAAGCGGCAGCTCACTTACGAGTCGATAAAGCTAAAACTTCTCCTGAGCTACGTAAAGCCCAAAAAGATTTACAAATTTTACAGATTAAGATCGAAGATGCTGCAGCTGCCGAAGATTATAAACTGGCTGCCGACTATAAAACTGAGGCTTCAAAATTAGCCCAAAAGCTATCAGATATGCAAATCGATCAAAAAAATGAAGAAAAACTTGCTTTAAGCAGCGATGATGTAGCAAAAGTTGTTGCTCGGATTACAGGAATTCCTGTCAATAATGTAATCAAAAGTGAAGCTAAGCATTTATTAAATCTCGAAAAAGAACTATCTAAACAAGTTGTTGGCCAAAGCGAAGCTATCGAGGCGATTGCCAAAGCTGTACGAAGAAGCCGAAGTGGTGTTTCTGACGCAAAAAGGCCAAGTGGCTCATTTATTTTCCTTGGTCCGACAGGTGTTGGCAAGACAGAACTTGCCAAAGTGTTAGCTAGGGAGTTTTTTGGTAGTGAAAATAATTTGATCAAAATTGATATGAGCGAGTTTGGCGAAAAACATACAAGTTCTAGATTGGTCGGAGCTACGGCAGGCTATGTCGGTTACGATGACGGTGGCCAATTGACCGACAAAGTTAGGCGTCAACCTTATAGCTTAGTTTTATTTGATGAAATTGAGAAAGCTCACCCCGATGTGTTTAATCTATTGTTACAAATTTTGGAAGATGGTCAGCTGACAGATGGTAAAGGAAGAATTATTGACTTTTCGAACACAATTATAATTATGACTAGTAATATCGGAGCTGAAAAGCTCCAAAAAGAGTCAAAATTAGGATTCGAAGTAAAAACTAAACGAGACGCCAATAATTTAGATGATTTACACGAAAAAAACAAGCAATCGGTTTTGGAGACATTGCAAAAAATGATGAGACCAGAGTTACTTAATCGAGTTGATAAAATGATTGTTTTTCATTCATTAACTAAAGTCGAAATACGTAGTATTTTGGATATTCAACTATCTCAAATATCTAAACGATTAATAAAATCAGGCTTGATGATAAATGTTAGTTCGTCGGCTAAAAACTTTTTGGTTGAAAAAGGTTATGATGTTAAAAATGGCGTAAGACCACTAAGGCGGGTTTTGCAAGAAACAATCGAAGAAGAAGTTGCAGATGGATTGCTCGATGGTCGCTACACTCCAGGCACAATCATCGATGTAGGCCTAAAATCTGGTAAGCTTGTTTACTCTGTAGGTTCTGAAAAAAAATAATCAAGCCTTAGTCGCCCATCATCACCAAAAAATCTAAATAATTGTAATGTATAATTATTATCAGAAATGAAATCAAAAAAAATATTTAAGATTGCTAGTAATTTAGTATTTATTTGCTTGATTGGTTTAATAATTTATGGCGTGTTTAATACCCGAAAAATATTAGATTATGTAATTTTATACAATTATAATCCTCCAGCTAAAGTAGTTTCGGCCGCCGATAATGCCAAAATGACCGACAAAACGCGTAAAGTTTTTTATGTCAATAAACCAGACTTTCAAGAAAAAGCCCAGTTCAAAAATTCTTGTCCAAGAGCAGAGCAAACTATTGTGTTAGGTTGTTTTGTGTCTAATAAAGGTATTTTTATTTTGAACGTTCATGACCAAAAGCTCAGTGGTGTGACTGAAGTTACGGCTGCTCATGAAGTTCTTCATGCCATGTACGACAGATTGAGTAGCTCAGAAAAAGCTAGAGTTGACGGTATGACTGCGGAAGCATTTAAGAATTTAGATAACCAACGTATTAAAGATAATATCGAAGCTTATCGTAAAAATGACCCATCAGTTGTGCCAAATGAATTGCATTCGATTTTGGGTAGTGAAGTAAGGAATTTACCAAAAAATCTAGAAGATTATTATAAACAATATTTTACTGACCGAACCAAAATTGTTGATATTTCTGAACAATACGAAAAAACTTTTACCGATATCGAAGCTCAAACAAAAACTTTGGAAGCTGACCTAAAGGCAATGAAAACTAATCTTGATAATAATGAAGCCACATTATCATCGTTATCGTCCAAAATTGAAACTGAGCGAACTCGATTAGATAGGTTATTAAAATCTAATCAAATTGATCAATATAACAGCGGTGTGAGTAGTTTTAACGCCTTAATTGGTCAGTATAACCAACTAGTTGAAGTCCGAAAACGTGATATAGGTATATACAATTCAAAAGTCGAGCAAATTAATAATTTGGTTACTGCCGAGAGCAATCTGTATAATGAACTAAAAGTAGATGCCTCACCGCTTGAGAAAGGACAATAAACAATATGCCCAAAAACAGCGTTAGATTCACTTGCAATAATTGTGGAGCAAGCTTTGGCTCATGGTCGGGACGTTGTAGTAGCTGTGGCGAGTGGAATACATTAGTCGAAGAAGCCGTAATTGTCACTGGCAACAACAAAAAGTCTAAAACTGGCACAAAATTAGAAGTTAAACAGCTCAAAACTGCCAAAAATAGCGATGATTCTAAAAGATTAATTACTGGAATGATGAATATAGATGATGTTTTAGGTGGCGGTTTTGTTAAGGGCGGAGTGGTTTTGATTGCAGGCCAACCAGGTATCGGCAAAAGCACTTTACTCCTTCAGATTGCCTCAGGTTTAACTACTAAACAATATAAAGTTTTGTATGTCAGTGGCGAAGAGTCAACTCAACAAGTAGCTATGCGAGCAGCAAGGCTAGGCGTAGATAATCAGCAAGTTGATTTGGCGGCAGGCAGTAAAGTTGAAGATATTGTTAAAACTGCCGAAGAGGGTAATTATGATTTGGTAATCGTTGATTCTATCCAAACCATGGTTAGCGAAATGGTAACTGCGGCCGCTGGAACCGTATCGCAAATCACTAATTGTGCCAATTTATTAATAAATTTTGCTAAATCGTCAAATGTTGCGATAGTGCTAGTGGGGCATGTAAATAAAGAAGGAACAATTGCTGGGCCGAAAATCCTCGAACATGTTGTAGATACAGTTTTGCAACTAGAAGGTGACCGTTACGGTGGCTTTAAAATTCTTCGAAGTATTAAAAATCGCTATGGTTCGACTAACGAATCAGCTATTTTTGAAATGGCCGATAATGGGCTAGTTAATGTCGATAATCCCTCGCAGGCCCTATTAAGTGAGCGTCAAATTACTGATGGTTCAATAGTGCTTGCGACAATCGAGGGTAATCGGCCAGTGTTGGTTGAGGTGCAAGCCTTGGTCAATAAAACTAGTTATGGCTATCCAAAACGGGCGGCTAGTGGCGTAGAGTTAAATCGAGTTAATTTGTTGATCGCCATGTTAGAACGTCGGACAAAGTTAAATCTAGCCGATCAAGATATATACATTAATATTGTTGGAGGCATAAAAATTAATGACCCAGGCCTAGATTTGGCAATTTGTATGGCCATTGGTTCGGCCGCCAAAGCATTGAAACTTCAAGATGGTGTCGTGGTCTACGGCGAAGTTGGTTTGTCTGGCGAAGTTAGACATGTGCCATTTGCCGAAAAACGATTAAGCGAAGCGAAAAAACTCGGTTTTGATACCGCCATTGGTCCCAAATTAAAAAACTCAGCTAAAAACACTATTTTAAGGCCAGTTCCTGATGTCAGGACGGCCTTAAATACTTATTTAAAAATATAAAGGAAAAATATGTACTTAAATATAATTCAAATACTTTTGTTACTAACAATCATCATGTTAATCTCCAAAAAAAACAAACAACCAGTTACTAAAAATAAGCAAAATGTTGTGCTTGACACAAGCGTAATTATCGACGGCAGAATATTAGAACTCGCTAAGACCAATTTTTTACCTGGTAAATTAATCATTCCAAAATTTATTGTGTCAGAGCTTCAATTAATAGCTGATAGTAATGATTCCCATAAGCGTGAGCGGGCAAGATATGGACTCGATGTTATTAAGTTGCTTCAAGAAGAACTTAGTTCACACGTGATTTTATCTAGTAAAGATTATCCAAATATTAAAACTACCGATGATAAATTGGTGGCTTTTGCCAGTGATCAAAATTGTTATTTATGCACCAATGATTATAACCTGAATAAAGTCGCTTTGGTCGAAGGAGTAAATGTGCTAAATATCAATGAATTAGCTCAAAGTTTACGGCCTAACGCCTTGCCTGGAGAGCGGCATAATATAAAAATATTACAAAAAGGCAGTAATCGAGACCAAGGTGTTGGCTATCTTGACGACGGTACGATGGTCGTAGTCAGTGGAGCTGGTAATAGTGTTGGTAAAAAAGTTGAAGTCAATGTCACACGAATGTTTCAGACCGAAGCTGGTAAAATGATTTTTGCTAATAAAGTAAACGCAAATAAGAAGTAAGCAATCATTTATCTAACTTTCAAATATAAGCAATAAATAATTTACTGAACAGTAGCGTCTGGTGAATTACCGCTTGAGTCACTGCCATATATTTTTTGTCCGACCTGAGCCTGCGAAGCTGGCACCGTACACGTTCCTGATGGAGTACTCGGGCAAGAGAGTTGATTCGACGTGGTTCGATTAAAGATATTAACTGTTCCATTTCCGCCACTCCACGAAATATTAGTGTTACTACCAACTTTTTTGGCTGAGACCGTTAGAGTACTGGCAGGTGTAACTGTCGCGGTGTCTTGACCAAAGTCGGCCGAAACAGTATCGATTGCACTATACAAAACGCTGTCTACGATTTCTGCTGAAACACTGTGCGGACCAAAAACAGTGGCTGTATAAGTAACCGATGCAGGACTGTCGGAGACTGGGTAAGACTGAACGGTCTGACCATCGATTTTAATATTTATAGTACCAGGGAATTTACTGCTCGATAGTGGGTGAGTGCCTTGAGAGGCAGTGGCCACAACTTGTTTGCCGCTAACAGTCACATTAATACTTGGTTTGGCATCCTCACATTTATGGACATCATCTTTCTCGCTGGTATTTGCCGAAGCCGCCGAACCACCGTGGAATTTATCAGCCGAGAACTGGCTAGCAACGGCATTACCAGCCGATAATTTGGCCAACTCAGGCGTACAAGCAGTTGCCAATTTGTTTGATACTTTATCGATGATCTCTTTTGATCCACTGGCTTTCTTTTTGTACCAAGATGGGAATAGATCATTAGCAGGACTTGGCTCAACTGAACTAACGCCAACATGAGTCCGGACAATATAAGACGGCAATGATTGTATACCAGCTGGCTTGACACGTTCTTCAGGCTTCAAATTATCATGAACTCGACGCATGTAGCTTTGCCAAATAGGCTGTGTCATATTTTCCATAAATCCAGACATTTCTTTGGTTCGGTCGTGGTAACCTACCCATACACCAGCGGCGTATTGAGTCGAATAGCCCATCATCCAACCATCTTTAGAGTCATTAGTTGTACCAGTTTTAACCGCAAACTTGTGTCCTTTATAACGGTGTGGTTTGCTGGCTAGATAACTGGCATTTGGGTCTTCCATCATATCAGCCACAATATAAGCCGCTTCATCACGAACAGCTTGTTTGCCTTCTGAAGGCTTCCATTCTTCGACTGTTTTACCCGATGAATCTTCAATTTTCAAGATATACGACTGAGGAATTAACTTACCATTTCGTGAAATAGTAGCATAAGCATGGACATGTTCATCTAATTTTAGGTAAGCACCGTCACCAATAGCCGATGAAGTTCCGCACTCTTTTTCGCTGGTTAATACGTCGTCGTTGTAGCATTTATAACCCATTCCCTGAATCCGATCATCGCCAGTATCTTTAAGCCCAATTTTTTCAGCCGTTTGGATTGTTTTATCAACACCTGCGATGGCCATTGCCTTAACAGCTGGCACATTACGTGAACCACCAATTGCATAACGCAATGTCAAGGGACCTGGGTAGCGGAAATCGTAGTCAAACAAGCAGTTTCCACCGCTTTTCGGTCGGTTTTTATTCGAACAAGGATAGCCATCGATTGGTTCTTGAACATCGTACAGTACTGCTCCAGCCCCAAAACTATCAGTATTCTCGATTGCCGACAAATAGTCATAAGGCTTAAAGCTAGACCCTGGCGGTAACTTAGTTCGGGCATAATTATTTTGGCCGTACACGGGATTATTGAAGTCAACTCCACCAACTAAGGCAACCACTTGACCAGTCTTGACATCCTCAGAGACAAACCCCATGGTGTCACCACCTTGGCGTTGAACTTGACGCAAGCCTTTTTGAACTTCTTCTTCGGCGATTTTTTGTTTATCAAGATCAAGTGTCGTCGTTACTTTAAGCCCACCTAACGATACTGCGTTGGCACCACGCATTTGAGCTAACTTCTCTTTAGCAGTTAATACAAAATATGGAGCTTGAATACCGTCATATTTTGGTTTGCGAGGCTTGATCTTTGCGAGCGTATCAACCTTTTTGGCTTCGTCGCGTTCTTTGTCGGTGATTTTACCTTGTTGAGCCATAAGGTCAAGGACGTATCTTTGACGATTTTGTAACATTTCTTTCTTGAAGTTAGCTCCATAGGGCGAATAAATGGTCGGTGACTTAGGAATCGATGCTAAAAAAGCGGCCTCATCTAAGGTGATCTGGCTAGATGGTTTGTTGAAATAGTCTTGCATGGCTGCTTCGACACCATAAGTTATGTCGCTATATGGTGCTGTATCGAGATAACCTGCCAAAATTTCTTTTTTGGAATAAGTTCGTTCTAACTCAACGGCTAATATTAATTCTTTTACTTTACGGGTATAAGTTTGATCTTTGGTCCAATTTTGGGTTAATTTAACTAATTGCTGAGTGATTGTAGAGCCGCCTTGAGTACCACCGCTTTTACCGAGTAAGTTACTGGTACCAGCTCGGGCAATACCTTTCATATCGAAACCACCGTGGTTATAGAAATTCTGATCTTCGATTGCGACTGTTGCTTCCATTATATCCTGCGATACGTCCCTACCTTGAACAGGATTTCGTTTGACGGCATCATAATCTTCCCAAAGCTTAACTTTGCCTGTCCGGTCATAATAAGTAATTGATCCACCGATGTTATTTCCAGAAATATCGCGTAAATTAGGCAAATCTTTTCGGAAGTATGCAAAAACGCCGATGATAAGCAAAAATACCGCCAATATGCCGACTCCAGCTAATTTTAAGGCCATAATGCCGCCTTTGCGGCTAAACCAATATTGAGCAACACGTTTCGGGTGCATGCGGTATATGGTCCGTTTTATGCGTCCCGGCGGTAGTGTAGCCAGATAAGCGGCTTTGGCTCTTAATTTTTCGTCGCGTTTGGCCTTCATGCGGCCATTTAAGGTCCGATTAAGTTTAATTTTATTGCCACTTTTAGTGGTGTAATCTGAGCGACTTTGACTATAAAGCCCACTTGATTTTTTCTTGAATTTATCTAAATATTTTTTCATAAAATTGTGGCTGTGACTCCTAAAACAAATATTCTAGCGTTTTTTCTCCGACTAACATTGATTATAGCATTAAAAATGATATTTTAATCAAAACATAATTACAATAATATTTTTCTTGAGCGTAATTTACATATTAGGACATGTTATACTAAAAATCATGAAATTATCCGAAGAATTAGCCTGGCGAGGTTTTGTAAATCAAACAACATTTAAAGATATTAGCGGTATAGATGGCAACCCAATTAATTTTTATTTTGGAGTTGACCCAAGTGCCAGTTCGATGACTATTGGCAACCTGGCTTCGGCGATGATGGTGCGTAAATTTATTTTAGCTGGCCATAAAGCAACATTACTAGTTGGTGGAGCGACAGGTTTGATTGGCGATCCAGATGGTAAAACAAGCGAAAGAGACAAAAAATCAGTTGAAGAAATTTCGGCTAATAAACAAGCTATTGCTGGTCAGTATCGTCAAATATTTGGTGATCTACAGTTTGAAATTGTTGATAATTATGAATGGTTTAAAAACATTAATTATCTAGATTTTTTACGCGATATTGGTCGACACATACCGATGAGACAGATGTTAGGACGCGATTTTGTCCATAAACGCCTAAGTGCTGATGGTCAAGGTATCTCATACGGAGAATTTAGCTATGTACTTATTCAAGCCTATGATTTTTTGCATTTAAATGAAAAATTAGGTGTGACTCTTCAACTCTGTGGAGCAGATCAATGGGGAAATGCAATCGCAGGCGTAGACTTGGTAAGGAGATACAACGGGCAAGAAGTACATGTTTTCTCTACTCCGTTAATAATCGACAAAACAACTGGTAAAAAATTTGGCAAAAGCGAGGGCGGAGCAATTTGGCTAGACAGTAAATTGACATCGCCTTATAAATTTTACCAATTTTGGTTTAACCTAGATGACGAAGGTATTGAGGACTATATAAAAGTTTATACCGAGATAAACAAGTTAGACCTTGATAATTTAATGGCAGAATTTAACCAATCGAAGCATGAAAGAAAAGCTCAAAAGTACTTAGCCTATGAAGTTACAAAGTTAATTCATGGTGAAGTAAAAGCTAAGGCAGTTGTAGCAGCAACAGAAGGCTTATTTGGTAATCAAGAATTTTTGAAGCTGGATCAAGAGTCTAGAGCTATTTTATCAAGCGAACTACCAAATTCGCCAGTTTCTGATGATTTTTTGCAAGATTTGGTTGTTTTGGGCTTAGCATCTTCGAAAAGTCAAGCTCGTACATTTATTAGTAGTGGAGCGGTTCAAGTCAATAATCGCAAAATAACAGATGAAAATGTCGATTTATTGAGTGGCCTTAACCTCATAAAACGCGGTAAAAATTCGTTCGCCCTAATTTCTAAATAATAGTATGTCCCTTAACCGTTCACTCATAGACGTAAAAGGCGTAGGTGATCATTTAGCATCAAAGTTTCGTATATTAGGCGTTTTGACATGTCGTGACCTAGTAAATTATTACCCTAGACGGTACGATGATTATTCAAATGTAGTTACCATTAACAAAATAAAACCGAGTCAAATAGCCGTACTGAAGGGTCATTTTAAATCAATAACTGGCCGATATGTCAGACGTGGCATGCATATCACTGAGGCAATATTTTCTGATCCTACTGGTTCGGTCAAAATAGTTTGGTTCAACCAACCTTACCGCGAAAAATATATCGATAAATCAACCGAGTATCTACTGGCGGGTAAATTTGAGTTCAATAAAATGCGACTTAATATTATCAATCCAACAATCGAAAAAGAAAAAACTTTTCAAGTTAATGTTGCTCGGATAATCCCAATATACAAAGAAACCAAAGGTCTCAAGTCTACTCAAATTCGCAAAGTAATTGCCGAACTTCAACCAGATATTAATAAACTTCCAGAAATCTTGCCTATCAATGTCGTTAAAGAAAATAACCTAATCAAATATTCGGACGCGATCAGCTGGATTCACTACCCGAAAGATTCGACTCAGCTTCAAGCCGCCAAAGAACGATTAAGTTTTGATGAGTTATTCGTGCTGGTCTATGCCTCATTACTCAATAAACAGCAGTTCTCGATTGCTTCTGGTATTGAAGTAAAATTTGATCAGAATTTAGCAAAAAAATTCGTGTCATCACTACCATTTGAGTTAACTAACGCTCAAAGAAAAGTCATCTGGCAAATATATAAGGATATGCAAAATAAAACGCCGATGAATCGATTGGTTGAGGGTGATGTAGGCTCTGGTAAGACACTGGTAGCAGCTATGTCAGCGATTATGGTGATGAAGGCTGGCTATCAAGTTACTTTTATGGCTCCCACCGAGATTTTAGCTCGTCAACATTATCAAAATCTGCAAAAGCTCCTCAGTAATATTGGTATGAGCCAAGAAGTAGGTTTATTAGTTGGAAGCCTCAAAAAAACTGATAAAATGCGTTCGCACGAGCTAATCAAGCAAAAACAAGTAAATTTAATTGTTGGCACCCATGCTCTTATAACTGATTCCGTAATCACTAATAACCTTGGACTGATAATAATCGACGAACAACACAGATTTGGTGTGGAGCAGCGTAAAAAACTCCAAGCTAAGGCTAAATTTTTACCTCATATCCTTAATATGACGGCCACACCAATCCCACGGACACTGACATTAACTGTTTACGGGGAACTTGACGTGTCGGTATTAGATGAAATGCCTGCTGGCCGCCAGCCCATCAAATCACAAATTATTTCGCCAAATTCACGCCAAACTATGTATCAGACTATCGATAAGCAATTAGCTGCTGGGCGACAGATGTTTGTCGTTTGTCCACTAATTACTCAAAGTGACTTAATTGGGGCAGTATCGGCCGAAGAAGTTTACGAAAATCTCCACAAAACAATTCTAAAAAAATATCGTATTGGCTTACTCCACGGCAAAATGAAATCGGACCAAAAAGATGAAATTATGCTTAAATTTATCGATCATGAACTAGATATCTTAATCTCGACTACTGTAATAGAAGTCGGTGTTGATGTGCCAAACGCAACAGTTATGATGATCGAGGCAGCTGAGAGATTCGGACTTGCTCAGTTACATCAATTAAGGGGTAGAGTTGGTCGTGGTAATTTCGACTCTTTTTGTTATTTTATTATGAGTGATAGTAAGCAACCACCACAGAGAATCGAAAGTTTGGCTCAAATAAATGATGGTTTTAAGCTAGCTGAGTTAGATTTAGAATTACGTGGCCCTGGAGCAATTTACGGTGTTGCCCAGTCTGGTCAGTTAGATCTTAGAATTGCCAATATTTCAGATACAAAATTAGTAGCCAGAGTTAGATTAGCAGCCCAAAAATGCCTTAAATCGAATCTTGATTTAAGTAAATATCCGCATCTCAATCAAGAAATTCAACGAACTAGGAGCATTACTAATTTAAACTAACTCAGATTATAAGTTGTATAATATTTCTAAATGAGAATAATATCTGGAAATTTAGGTGGTCGAATATTCGAAAGTCCTCATGGGCATCGAACGCACCCGATGAGCGAGAAAATGCGTGGGGCAATTTTCGGCATTTTGGGTGATATTTCGGGGCTAAGCATTTTAGATGCTTTTGCGGGTAGCGGTGCAATCGGTCTTGAGGCAATCAGCCGCGGAGCGAGTAAAGTTGTATCAATCGAAGTTGATAAAAAAGCCCATATGATAATTGACAAAAATATTAAATCTCTTGGTGTTGAAGATAAAATAACGCCAGTTAGAGCGTACTTAAACGCGTGGTCTACTCGGCATGCATCAGAGTTATTCGATATTATTGTGGCTGACCCACCATACGACAACTTACCGCTCCGTGACTTAAAAGTCTTGCCTAAACACCTGAAAGACAATGGACTATTAATCTTATCTTTTCCCAAAAAAGCCGATTGGTACCCATTCAATGGCTGTAAATTACTAGAGTCAAAATCTTATGGTGATAGCACCCTTTATATTTATAAAGCTGAACGAGGTTAAAACCTTTTCAAATAAAACTCAAACCTTTATAATATTATTTTTTACGGACGAAGGTGGAATTGGTAGGAACGCTAGTCTTAGGTGAGAAATGCCAGTGGCATTTCGCAAGGGAGTCCACTCTTGAAAGCTGTGCTTTCAAAGATGTGGCGACGGGGTCGCGGAACGTGACCTAATGCAGCAATGCGTGAAGGCGAAGACAGCCAATGGTTGTATGTAAGTAAACCTTTTCACGAAAGATAACCAAATACTTTTCAAATAAAACTCAAACCTTTATAATATTATTTTAAGCGGATGTGGTGGAATTGGTAGACACGCTAGTCTTAGGAACTAGTGCAGCAATGCGTGAAGGTTCAAGTCCTTTCATCCGCACCAACTAAAATAACCTGCTGTAAAGCAGGTTATTTTAGTGGGGTGGCGACAGATTTGAACCAAACCAAAAAAATGCGTGAAGGTGAAGACTGCCAGTGGCAGTCTGCAAGGGAGTCCACTCTTGAAAGCTAATTTAAAAAAGAAGTTTCAATATCATTGGTTGTTTTTTTCGAGTTGACCCTTCAGAAGCTCGCGGATAATCTCAGCCTTAGTCTTACCTGTTTTCAATGAAGTCTGCTTAAGATAACTATTAAGTTTTCTGTCAATAAGAAGGTTAAAACGGATGTCTTTGATCTCGTCGTCATCATTTTCTAAAAAAGCTCCGATAATGCTATCTATAGTCTCTAGTCTATATTCAGCCTTTGTAACGTAAGGGTTGTCCAATCCCCCCAAGAATGCTTCCTTAGAGATTCCTTCTCTCCTGAGTAGTAGTGTTGGTTTCTTTTGTGAGACTGCAAGGCCAGTCTGATAACCTACGCCAAAACTTTTTGTTGACAATTCCACTATTACGACGTCGCTAGACGGAATAGACTCAATATTTGCCCTGCAAGAAGTAGCCCAGTCGATGATCTCGTGAGGTCTCTTATTTGTATGTAGTAAATATCCTGGTTCAAGCCAGTCTTTTGCAAGTGTGTGACCTCGAGCGTGAATCGCATTTACGATTGCCCGAAAGTATTCGATTTCTTCCTCTATATTAGATTTTGGAGCTATGAAGTGCACGTTTAGACTATCTTTCATAGTATCCACTGTAACACACGTTACTCAAATGTATCACATGAGTATATGAGTATGATATACTGATGAGAAGGAGTGCTAAATTATATGGCAATCTATATAGACATCGGATCATCAACAGTTAAGGTATATAAATCTTCAGACAAAGGCCTAGCTCTTCTAGGAACTAAAAGCTTTCACTTCAAGGAGGGATTTGCTCCCGCAAAAGGAATTATAAAAGCCAATAAAGATGAATTGATTGATTATGTAAAGGATATTAAAAAGAAGCATGACGGCGAGACAATAAAAGTTTTCGCGACCGCTCTCTTTCGCAAGATGACATTGTTGGCAAAACGAAAGTTATCTGATGACTTCTTCCGAGAAACAGGGTTATATTTCAACATCGTGAGCCATGAACTTGAGGGTTTTTATCTAGAAAAAGCACTATCCTCGGAATACGTATCTGATACACCAATCCTACTTATAAATATTGGCGGAGGCTCGACAGAGCTGATTGTCAAATTGCACGGTGAAGTGCTGGAGCGATATTATCTTGAGATTGGTGTTGGTTCAGTGCTCGAAGAGTTTCCAAGGCTTAATGAGAATTATTCTGGTCACAGTTTGATCCAAGTAGTTAACGCTATTAAAAAGCTTCTACCTCAAAGTTCTATAGAGACACCTGTCGCAATATATAATGGGGGCGAGCTTACATATATGCGGCTTGTAAGGTATAATTTGCGACCTAATGATATCTTCCAGGATTATGACCATCCATATTTCATCATTCCTAAAGATTTCGCTATCAAAAATCAAGAAGTATATGAGCATATATCACTCAAAGAGTTAGAGTTGCTCATGCCGAGTGACCCTTTGTGGATGCATGGTGCTCGAGCTTGTTCAGCGATAGCACAGGCAATCATCGAACATTTCAGCGTTAAAAAATTAGTCCCATCAGATTTAAATATGATTCACGGTACCGCAAAGCAAGAGTATCGTACAGTGGTACTATCAGGTAGTTTTCGAAAGCATTTACCCTATATATTGGCTATTAAACAGAAACTTTCATCGCAACGAGTAGAAATACTGAGTCCTCGATTTGAAGACTCAAAGAATCCTGGAGAGGAATTCGTGGTATTTGAAGGTGAAGAAGGTATGTCTCCACTTGAACTGGAGCGATATCATCTAGATATGATAAATGATTGTGATGCACTTGTCGTGTGTGCTTCAGGCGGCTACGTCGGAGCCTCTGCTCTTATTGAGATAGGATACGCACATGCACTTGGCAAGCGGATTATATTCACAGAGCAGCCAGAGGAATTCATGTTGCAGACTTTGCCGAGCGAAGTAGGAATGTAGTGTACGTTGTAGGCTTTGGGGGTGCAGCAGGTAGTGGAAAAACGACCGCGGCTAATATGCTCATTGACATTGCTCAACTATCCCGACATGAACATATTGAGTTTTCAGACCCTATTATTGAGGCTGGGCAAATGTGGCTGAACGCTATTCCTGATGATGCGTCAGATATTACATCACAAAGGAGTGAATTGCTGAAAGTACTCGGCATCTCGAGTATAAATAACCCTACACAAGATGATTTGTTAACACTTAATGAAGCATATGCAAGAAAAATATCTGAAGGTTCAATAGTTCGTAACTTATCACTGGAAACAAAAACCTTGCACCGCCCATTACTTGAATGGATTGGACGGAGTGCAATTCAACTTATTTCGCCAAATGTATGGAGTGATATCGTATATAGTAAAGTTTCTACTGCTAAAGTAACAGGCATAGAACTAGTAACTATCGGTGGTATCCGTACCGTTGCCGACAAGCAAGTTGTTACACGCTCTAGTGGCTCAGTAGTAAGTCTCCATAGAGATGGTAGTTCAAACCTACTAAGCGAATATCAGATAAGCCAATGGTCAGCCGAATTTAATGTTATCAACAATGGGACACTGAGTGAGTTGCGACATAAAATTGAGAATATATGGTGTCAACTTAAAAAACCTAACAATTTCAATCCCAAAAAAACGTTTTTAAGCTGAACCAAAAAAATGCGTGAAGGTGAGAGATTCTACTTGCTTTTAAGGTAAGTTTTTATTCGACTATTTTTACTGGCGTGCCAATTTTTAGTCGAGGATTAACGATATTTATCATTGTCTGAGGATTTACTCTCACGCAGCCGTGACTGTCACGACCATTGGCGTCAACGTAGCCAGCATGGATTGCAAAGCCACCTTGGCGGAAATAATTGGCAAAGGGCATCTTGCCTAAAGGCCCTTCTTCATTCGGGCCAGCCTTATACTGCACGCTAAATAATCCAGTTGGCGTATCGCCAATTCCTGCTTCGGCAACTTTCACTCTTACACCTGATTGCGGGTCAGTTTTGTAAGTTGCGGGGTAGGCTTGCTCAGTACCTGTAGAGACTGAAAACACATTCTTAACCACTCCATTTCTGAGAAAATACATAACTTGGTCAGATTTGTCGATATAAACTTCGGCCCCGCTCTGTTGTGGGTCTGGAGAAGGCGGACTTAGGCCGATTCCTGACAAAATTGATCTAGCGGTTAATGGTCCTAGCACACCGTCTTCGACAAGACCATTATTTGCTAGTTTTTGATAGGTTAAAACCGCGTGATTAAGATATGGCTGGCTAGCGTCGGGTAAATCGTCATAAACAGATTGTTTGAGTACTTTCATTAGGTACGATTTACAGCCTTCAGATACTTGTTTGATTTTGGCAGGCTTAGGGCAAGGTACCGCCGCTTCGGCAGACGTGCTAAGTAATGGCGTAAATGCTAACGCAGCAATACAAGTACTTGCTGCCAATCTTGACCGAGAGATATTTGGTAAAATCTCCGCATTTGTTTCTATTTTCATAGCATTATTATAACAAAAAAATAATATTGCACAAAAATAATATATAGTGTATAAAGATTGTATAATAAATAAAAATATTAATTTACTACTAAATTCATGTTTTAAGGAGTAAAATATGACAACACCAGAAGCCAATAAAAATTCCGAAAATCAACCTAAAAATCTAGCCCCATTAAACCCATGGCAAACTGCATTGCAACAAGTTTTTGCAAGTCCAGCTGAAGCTGAACTAGAAGCAACAGTATCAGCTAATGAACCGCAGAATAAAGATGAAACTGGCTCAGAAAAAGAAGCTAATATAGACGACGAAATTTCTTTAGCTGACTTAAATAAGTTATGTAAGCAAGATATCGATCGAATTTATGGGGCCAAAGAACGAGCTAAGAATATTCGACCGCAAATGGTCAAATTAAAAGTCAGAAAACAAGAAATAGAAGCAGAAAAGAAAGAGTTAACTGATGAAGAAGCACGAAAGACTAAAAAATTAAATGCAACCAGTCAAGCAGTTACAAATATTGTTAACCGATTTAATCCGCTTAAAGAAAGTGATCAAGGGGTTAGTGATGAAAAAATCGAATCTCTCAACAAAGAAATTTTTGCCCACGAATATAAAATGCTCAACAACATCGGATTTTTGGGCGATGATGTCGATATCGAAGAAGTATTAGAAGCTAAGGAAACTTTATTAGTACTAAAACTATTAAGTGCAGATAGAAAAAGCTCATCTCCAGCTAATAAATTAGAGCAAATGATTGCCGCAATCGATCAAAAAGTTGCCTCAGGCTTAGACGCAAAACACACTCAGTATGTCGAGCAAGAAGATCAAGCCATAGCTGGAATATCAGAAACTATCTTGTATCTTACTAACGAAGACAAAGAAATTGACTGTAGAATTGACGAGTTATTGGCTGATGAAGATGTACGGGTAGAGTATGAAAGATTAAGCAAAGAACTTGGCTCAGAACTAGATGAAATTGAAAAAATCGCTGCCAAAATCAGTCAGTTAAGTCAAGTAGAATCAGTAGTCGAAGCTCAGCATGCCAAATTTAGCCAAAAAGTAGCTGAAATAATCGGAAAAAGTCACCAAGTTAAAGATGACCCTACGGCTTCGATAGAATCAGACGATATCTTAGAAGAATTAGTTGAAAATCCTAATAGTACTCAAGATGGCCGAAGACTACGTCAATCTATCTCAAGTAAATTAACTCACGTAGTAAAAAACGACTTAAGTGAATCAGTAGTTCCATCTGAAATTGTTAACAAATTAATAGATTTAACGCCATGGATCGGCAGCGATGAAGAATCTACTAAATACTTTATTGCCTATAAAAATGTGTTGAGTGGTGCGACTTACCAAGATACTTTACAGCGAGGTATTGAATTAGGGCTAATTGACAGCGAAACTGCACAGGCTCTTCAGTACAGGATAATGAGACTTAAAGAAGAAAATAAAGCTATCAACGAAGTTCTAAGGTTTAAATCAAAAATCGAAGTTCCTAACAGCGGCAATAATACTCTTGCCGAATGTAGTTCTGTCTATGATTTCTTGAGTAGTTACTCTGTTCGTAAAGGCAAAAAATCTGCTATTAAAAGCAAAGCTTAAATTTCGATTGACTATTGAAGCCACATTTAATCAATTATTTATCTTCTCAAAATTTAGAACGACAAACAAAAATTAATGTATAATACCGCTTATAAAGAGGTAAAACAAATGACATTAAATATACAACCATATAAAGGAGCTAGAGACTTTTATCCAGAAGATAAACGCTTGCAAGATTATATGTTTGGCGTCATGCGGCGAGCAGTCAAAAAGTTTGGTTATGAAGAATATGATGCTCCGATTTTAGAATCGCTCGATTTATACTCTGCAAAATCTGGCCAAGAGATAGTCAGTGAGCAAACATATACCTTTACCGACAGAGGCGGCCGTCAAGTTGCTATCAGGCCAGAAATGACCCCATCGGTGTCACGCATGGTTGCTGCTCGCAGGCAAGAGTTAGCTTATCCACTGCGGTGGTTTTCGATCCCGAATTTATGGCGTTATGAGCGGCCTCAACGCGGACGCCTACGTGAACATTGGCAAATTAATGTCGATTTATTCGGCCAAGCTGACCTAGCAGCCGATCATGAAATAATATTAGTTGCCGACGCTATTTTGAAGGAGTTCGGTGCTAAGCCAAATATGTATAAAATCAAGCTTAATGATCGAGTTTTTATGGACTTTTTGTTTCAAGATTACTTTCAGTTAAGTGACGTCAAAGCTCATGCATTATTTAAACTAATCGATCGTATGCATAAAATACAAAAATCAGAGTTTCAAGCAGAAGTCGATTTATTGTGTTCTCAGTCTCAGCGTGAAGCTAATTTACCGAATAAAATTTTGCAAATTTTAGATATTAAATCTTTGAATGATCTGCCTAATGAGCTAAAAACCCATACTTCTGTCAAAAATTTGCAATATTTGCTTGAATTATTATCTAAATCAGGTATCGAAAACGCTGAATTTGACATCACGATTATGCGAGGCTTCGATTATTATAGTGGTCTTGTATTCGAGGTTGAAGATAGTTTCCCAGATAACAACCGTAGTATGTTTGGTGGTGGACGTTACGATGGTTTAGTCGGATTATTTGGTGTCGAGCCAGTCCAAACTATTGGTTTTGGAATGGGCGACGTGACGCTAGCTAACTTCTTAGAGTCCCATAAACTTCTACCGACTTTAAGTCCATCTACCGACGCCTTAATTGTCTTGATTGGCAATGTCTACGAACCTGCCCAAAAATTAATCTCATCTTTTCGAGAAATGGGGCTTAACTTAGCCGTCGATGCCACAGACCGAAAAATTGGCAACAAATTAAAGTCAGCCGATAAATTAGGGGTTAGATACGTAATTTTCGTCGGCGAGAACGAACTAAACGATGAGCAATACGCTATTAAGGACCTAAAAACTGGTCAAGAAGAAAAACATTCTGCTGAACGACTTGTCTCTGTCATAAAAGATTTTCGCAAATAACTAAATATTTTTGGCAAGCTTGAACTAATCTGTTAATATATATAAATGCATGTAAATACCACTCATAATGGGACTACTGAGATAGTTGTTAATATTACAGCTTCTAAAGAAGACCTTGAACCAATAAAACAAAATATCCTAAAAAAACTTAGCAAAAACCTCAAAATTGCAGGTTTTCGAGCAGGCAAAGCACCTATTCAATTAGTTGAGAAAAATCTTGATTCACAAGTGTTGCAAACCGAATTTTTAGACGAAGCTCTGACAAGGTTATATTCTTTGGCTGTTGCAAACGAAAAACTCCGACCAATTACTGAGCCAAAAGTAGTCATCAAAAAATTCGTACCATATACAATCCTTGAATTCGATGTTACAACAGAGGTAGTCAATGTTACCAAACTAGCAGATTACGAAAATTTCAAACTGAAATCTATCGATAAAAAACCATCTGCCGAAGATGTCAAGAAAGTAATTGACGATCTAGCTACTCGCATGAGTGAACGCAAGGAAGTCACTCGACCAGCTAAAAATAGCGATGAAGTGATTATTGATTTCAAGGGTACAGATACAAAAGGCCAGCCAATCAGTGGAGCTGACGGCAAAGATTGTCCTTTATTACTAGGCTCAAATAGTTTTATTCCAGGGTTTGAAGATAATTTAGTTGGCATGAAACCAAACGAAACCAAAAGTTTTGACATCACTTTCCCTAAAAACTACCAAACCAAAGCTCTAGCAGGCAAAAAAGCTAAATTCGAAGTAAAAGTTACAAAAATCCATGAGTTAACTAAACCCAAAATTGATGATGAGTTCGCCAAAAAAATGGGCATGAATGATCTCGCTGCCTTAAAAGAAGATGTCAAAAAGCAACTTCAATATGAGGCGGACAATGAAAACATTCGCTTGAAACAAAGCGAAATAATTGACCAACTGATAGCTGGTAGTAAACTTGATGTTCCGCAGTCGCTAATCGATAAGCAAGCATTGATGGAACTCGATGAATTTAAACGTAATTTGGCTTATCGGGGCCAAACTTATGATGAATTTTTGGCAAGCGAGAACATAACTGATCAAGAATATATCAAACAAGTTATTAACCCAAGAGCTGAAAATCAAATCAAAGCCTCAATTATCTTGAGTGAAATCGCCACTTATCAAAATTTAACTGTTGCCGAAAACGAGCTAGACATGCAAATTCAGGCACTAAAAGCTCAATATAAAGACCCTGCTATGCAAACTGAACTCGATAAACCATCAGCCCGTCAAGATATTGCTAGCCGAATTCTAACTCAAAAAGTGCTAGATTATATATTAAAGGGGATAAGTTAAAACATGCCACTTATAAAAACTAGATCTAATTCACCAGTTTTATCACTAAATGCCAATATGGGTTTAGAGATGGTTCCTGACGGTATAGAAACTAACCGTGGTTCAATGACGATTGCTCTGCCACATGAAGAAGCTACCGAACATCAAAAAAGTTTAGCCTTACCAACAGGCTTTTTGCAAAAAACTTTTGAAGCCGCAATGTATCAAAATCCTAACGAAGTATTACCTGATTTTTTTGTGATAGCCGATAAATATAGCCATAATAAAACATCATCTTTTACGAGTAATTTTGGCTTAGTGTCTGTAAATTATGCCGAAAAACGATGTGATTATCGACTTTCAAAAACTAACCAGTTTCTTGATTTATGGGTTACTTACTTAAATAAGTCTAAAGATAGTGACTCCTTTAACTTGAGAGGTTGCGGAGTATTATTTGGGTCTAATTATAAAATAACTGATTCGAGTACTATTGTATGGGAAGATTTAGGTAGCCCGTTGATTTTGCAAACCGAAGTAGCTAAAGATTTAGCTCAAAGAGCCACATCTCATACCAATTTGATTATTAAACAGTGTGGCCAACAGATTCTTGATTGTGTGAACATATAAATTAGCACTCGGGATTGACGAGTGCTAATTTATTGCATATACTAGTGATATGAACAAACCTAGTAACATTTTAATCCCAACAGTGATTGAGCAAGACGGCCGTGTCGAACGAGCATATGACATCTATTCTCGTTTACTTAAAGACCGAATTATTTTCTTAGGCACCGATGTTAATGAACATTCCGCTAACTTGATAGTTGCCCAACTTTTATTCTTAGCTAACGAAGATTCCAAAAAAGATATTTCGCTGTACATTAATAGCCCAGGTGGCAGTGTTTATGATGCGTTAGCGATTTATGACACTATGCAATTTGTGGCACCAGATGTGGCTACCTTTGGAATTGGCGTACAAGCATCGGCGGCGGCATTTTTACTGAGCAGTGGTACCAAGGGTAAACGTAGCTTACTTGAGCATGCAACTGTTATGATCCACCAACCATCGAGTGGTACAAGAGGTAAAGTAACTGATCAAGAAATTGACCTACGTGAATCTCTTAGGGTCAAAGGCTTACTAGAAGACATTATGGCTAAAAATACTGGTCAAAAACGAGCCAAAATTCATGAAGATATGGAACGCGATAAGTGGTTAACTGCTGACGAGGCAGTAAAATATGGCATCGCTGACCAACTGATCAAAACGACATAAAATGTATTGACATATTATTGACTAATGTGATATAATATAAGTTATGATTAATGAGAAATTAGAACAGATCAAATTACCTTTAGCTGTGAGTATTGGCTTAGCCACTGGCTTGGGCAGTGTGGCAACTGCTGAAGGCGCTCAATGTAGTCCAAATCAAATATCAGCGATTGCTTCCGATGCGAAAACAATTGCCACTCAATCGGTAAGATATGGCAATGAAATCGATCGTTTTGATAACGGCAACTATTTATATCAAGCCACGTCTAATTATGGTGGATTTGTTCAGACCACAGGTTTAGTTGGGGTCAAGGGCCGTCTAGCTGGTGTCGAAAAGCCTGACACTTCTAATGTTTTTTCGGCGACACTAAAGCATGTCAAAAACCCTAAAAACCCTAGTAATTATAATTTTTATGTAATCTCTCGAGCTTCAGGCAAAAACCTAAAAGTCTCGCTGAGTACACCTAAAAGCTACTTTAATTTTAATACAGTAAACTGTAATCCTGTTGATTATCAAAAAGCCAAAAATATATCTACTGCTGCCGCTAATATCGTCAAATACGCTTTCAACCCATACGGTTTAGATCCATTTAAATAAATAGTGTTGACTTAAATCTTTATTACGCTATATTTAGTGTTATAAGGGGGTATAAGTATGGAATTAGCCACTCAAATCATCAGACCTGAATATGAGGGTGAGTATCATTTAACTTTAGATGACCCCAGAAGCGTTCGCAGTCGCAACTCTTACTCCGAACTAAGCGTAGCCAAATTAGCCGTTTCATCATATCTTGATCTAGACTCTCATCATCATGATGAACAAGAATTAAATGAGGCCATTGACTTAGATCAAGCAATCAAAAATACAATTACCCTAACACATGATCGTAAGGTGGTGGTTCTGAATGCTAATCAGTTAAAGACATTTGGAATCGTTATAAGAAATTACCACGATGAACAAACTGACCTACTTAAATTAATCGATAATAGTATGATTGGTAAGCAAAATTCAACTATTTCACGGATTAATTTGGCCAAGACATTAACTAAGAAAATTTCTGATTTATTGAAAAAATGAATCTTAGTTAAAAAATTGTTATTAATAATCTTGACTGGTTGAATGTAAATGAGTTATACTTTTATGGAAGTAGAAGTAGTTTTTAATGTTAGCAAAAAAATGTAGTGAATTTTGCAATATTAAAGTCTCAGTGTTCTTCGGTCGACCAAAACAACAAGAAACACTTTAATCAAATTAAATAAATTAAAAAAGATTTTAACAGAGTATTTTAGGGCATTCTGTTAAGGTCTTGTTTTACTAAACTTAAACAAGGGACCATTATTTTATGGCAAAAAATGACGTGAGCGTTAATAAACGCGAATTTTTTAATAAGGCAAAAAATGTAATTGAGATGCCAAACTTGGTAGATCACCAAAACAGTTCGTGGCGATGGTTTATCGAAGAAGGCTTGGGTGAGTTGCTAGCTGAAATCAGCCCAATCGATGACTATACAGGCACAAAGCTAAGCTTAGTTTTCAAGGATTATCACTTTGAAGATCCAAAAATGACCGAAGCCGAAGCTCGCAGTAATAACTCTAGCTACGAAGCACCACTTAAAGCAACGGTAGAGCTTACCAACAAAGTAACTGGTGAAGTGAAGGAACACGAAATATATCTCGGTGATTTCCCATACATGACAACTCGCGGAACTTTTGTAATTAACGGAGCTGAACGAGTGGTAGTTAGCCAACTTATTCGCTCTGCTGGTGTGTTCTTTACATCTGAATTATCATCGACTGGTAATTTATATGGTGCCAAGGTGATCCCTGGTCGAGGTGCGTGGCTAGAATTCGAAACAGCCGCCAATAAAGCTTTGTTCGTAAAGATCGACCGCAAACGAAAAATCCCTGTCACAACCTTGCTTAGAGCATTTGGTATGAGTGAAGCGGCCATGAAAGATGCCTTCAAGCATGTCGACCAAGGTAAATTAAAATATCTAGACACTACATTAGATAAAGATCCAAGCAAAACAACCTCTGAAGCCCTAATTGAAGTCTATAGACGTTTGCGACCAGGTGATTTGGCAACTGTCGATAACGCACGTGGACTGCTTGAGAATATGTTCTTTAACTTCAAGCGATTTGATTTTAGTCGAGTTGGTCGCTACAAAATAAACAAACGACTTAATCTTGATGTGCCAAACGTTGCCGAAAACCGTGTTATGCGTTTGGAAGATCTACTAGCGATTATTAGCGAAATTATCCGTATGAATAATACTCAGGAGCCAGCTGATGATATCGATAGTTTGGCTAATCGTCGAATTAAACTAGTTGGTGAGCTGGTGCAACGTCAATTTAGGATTGGTTTACTCCGTATGGAACGCAACACCAAAGACCGCATGAGTATGAGCGAAATCGAAACTGTCACGCCTGGCCAATTAATCAACGCCCGACCTGTTGTGGCTGCTGTAAGAGAGTTTTTTGCCAGCTCGCAGCTGAGTCAATTTATGGACCAAACTAACCCGTTGAGCGAACTTGCTCACAAACGACGACTAAGCTCGATGGGACCTGGTGGTTTGTCCCGCGAGAGAGCAGGCTTTGAGGTACGTGACGCTCATTCGACTCATTATGGTCGTATTTGTGCCGTTGAAACTCCTGAAGGTGCTAATATTGGTTTGGTACTTAACCTCGGAAATTATAGTCGTGTCAATGATTATGGCTTTTTAGAGACTCCATACCGAAAAGTCATCAATGCGGCTACACCAAAAGATATCGTTGGCCACATTGCCGCTGTTAATCTGGAGGACGAAAAAGGCAAACTGATTGTTAAGGCAGGAAGTGTCGTTACTAAAGCTGAGGCTGAGAAACTTGCCAAAGTATCAAATCGCAAAACTTGGCCTGTAAAAGCTAAAGTAACAGATGAAATTGTCTATTTGGATGCTGCCGATGAAGGCTCGACGGTAATCGCAGGTGCTGGTAATGAAATTGATGAGAATGGCTATTTTGTTGATGAGCGTGTTTCGGCACGAACAAATTTGAGCGTTGGTGAAACTGATGCCGATGATGTAACCTATATGGACTCAGCTAAAAACCAGATTATTGGCTCAATTGCTGGACTTGTGCCATTTATCGAGCGTGACCGTGTTGACCGTGCTTTGGTGGGGTCTAACCAGCAAAAACAAGCTGTTCCGCTTATCAAACCATCTTCGCCAATTGTTGGTACAGGACTAGAAGAAGTAGTTGCCAAAAACTCGGGTCAAGTGGTTTATGCCGAAGCTGATGGTCAAGTTATTAAATCTTCTTCTTTAGAAGTTGTAGTCAAATATGCCAAAAATACTGTAACGTATACCCCGACTCACTTCGAGAGAAGTAATGATGGTACTTGTATTAACCAAAAAGTTGTCGTTAAGGTTGGTGACAAAGTCAAAAATGGCGATGTTTTGATCGAAGGTATGTCGATTCAGGGCGGTGAGCTAGCTCTTGGTAAAGATTTGCTAGTCGCTTTTATGCCGTGGAAAGGCTATAATTTCGAAGATGCTATGGTTTTGAGTCGTCGAATAGTCGAGGACGATACCCTAACCTCAATTCACATTGTCGACTATATGACCGAAGTCCGCGAGACCAAATTAGGTCCTGAGCTTGTAACTAGTGATATCCCAAATGTCTCTGAAGATGCTTTACGTCATCTCGACGAAAATGGCATTGTTCGAATAGGTGCCGAAGTTCACCCAGGTGATATTTTGGTAGGTAAAATTACTCCTAAAGGTGAGCAAGAATTATCTAGTGAAGAGAGATTGCTTCGTGCAATATTTGGTGAGAAAGCCAAAGAAGTCCGAGATACTTCGCAGCGTATGAGTAACGGTAAGCACGGCAAAGTGGTCGGTGTAAAGATTTTCTCACGTGAGAATGGCCATGAATTAAAAGCTGGTGTAATCATGCAAATTCAAGTGTTTGTAGCCCAAATGCGTAAAGTTTCTGTTGGTGATAAGTTAGCTGGTCGGCATGGAAACAAAGGTGTAATTGCCAAGATTTTGCCTGTCGAGGATATGCCATTTACCGAAGACGGAACTCCTGTAGACATTATTCTTAACCCGATGGGTGTGCCGTCTCGTATGAACTTAGGACAGTTGTTTGAAGTTCACTTAGGTATGGCTGCTCGAGCCTTAAATATGAAGGTCGCTGCTCCATCATTTGACGGCATGTCATCTGGTGAAATCAGTCAAATGCTTAAAAAAGCTGGTTTTCCAGAAGATGGTAAGCAGCAACTATATGATGGCCGAACTGGCGAAGCCTTCAAAGAGCGATCAGTAGTTGGTAGTATGTATATCTTTAAATTGACCCATATGGTCACCGATAAAATTCATGCTCGCTCGACTGGTCCGTACACGATGGTTACTCAGCAACCGCTTGGTGGTAAGGCTCAAAATGGTGGTCAGCGATTTGGCGAGATGGAAGTCTGGGCTTTGGAGGCTTATGGAGCAAGTAATATTTTACAAGAAATGCTTACTATCAAGTCCGACGATGTCTATGGCCGAAGTAAAGCCTATGAATCTATCATCAAAAAGACCGATATTGTTGGTCCGAAAGTGCCAGAAAGCTTCAATGTTTTAGTCAAAGAGTTGCAAGGCTTAGGTCTGAAAGTCGATTTGATGGAAAGCGATAAAGCAATTGACGCCGAAAGTGTTTTGAGCGAGAACATTAAAGACGAAGCTGATCATATAGCTGAAGTCGATGTGCCATCGCCTGCCGTAAATATGGTTAGTGAAGACAGTGAAGTCGACGAGCTAATGGTCATGGATTTTGACGATGGTTTGGAGCCAAATGAGTCAGGTGAGGTCAGTGAATTTGAAACAGAAGCAACCGAGACGGACGATCTGGCAGAAGTTAGTAAAGAAGGGAGTGAGTCATGAGAAGATATAGCCAAGGTGTAAATATTGCCGATTTTGATGCCGTAAGACTAGCTGTGGCTAGCCCAGGTGATATTTTGGACTGGAGTTATGGGGAAGTAACTAAGCCAGAAACTATCAATTATCGGACTCAAAAACCTGAACGTGACGGACTATTTTGTGAGAAAATTTTTGGCCCTGTCAAAGATATAAACCCGCATGATGCTAAATATAAAGGTGTTCGTTCACGTGAGGCAGCGGTTGATAAAAATGGTGAATTAGTAACTCGTTCGATTGTACGACGCGAGCGAATGGGCCATATTCAACTAGCCAGCCCAGTGGCTCATATCTGGTTCCTGCGTGGTACGCCGAGTGCGATTGGTTTATTACTCGGACTAACCGTCAAATCATTAGAGCGAGTTGCTTATTTTGCTAGTTATATAATCAAAGAAGTTAATATCGAAAAACGCGACCAAATGCTACTCGACAAAGAAGCTCAGTTCGAGGCTGCTAGCGTGGCTATCAAAGCTCGTTATGAGGCCGATGCCAAAAATGAAGATGCCAATGTTAAAGCCTTAGCAGAAGCTCAAAATAAAGAGTTAGAAGAAATAACTAGCGAGTGGGAATTAGTTCGTGATCAGTTAAAAAATCTCGAGAAACTACGTTTATTGAGCGAAAATGACTACCGTGATTTACCAGATGATGTTCGTAGTTTGATTAAAGTTGGTATGGGTGGCACAGCTTTACGAGATTTGTTGGAAGAGATTGATCTAGAAGATCTGATAGTCAGCCTAGAAAAAGAAGCGACTGATGCCAAAGGCCAACGCCGCAAAAAACTTATGAAACGACTTAGACTACTTGAGAGCATGCACAATGCGGGAATTCAGCCATCGAGCATGTGTCTAAATGTTCTACCTGTGATTCCTCCAGACCTACGGCCGATGGTTCAGTTAACTGGTGGACGATTTGCGACTAGCGATCTTAACGATTTGTATCGACGAGTTATCAATCGTAACAATCGTTTGAAAAAACTGATGGATCTTAACGCTCCAGAGGTGATTTGTCGTAATGAGCAACGAATGCTTCAAGAAGCTGTCGATGCTTTGATTGACAATAATGCTGCTCGTTCAGGCCGAGCCGTGGCTGCAACTGGCCAACGTCGCCGTTTAAAATCGTTGTCTGACATGCTTAAAGGTAAACAAGGTCGCTTCCGACAAAACTTGCTCGGTAAACGTGTTGATTACTCTGGTCGTTCGGTAATTGTATCTGGTCCAGAACTAAAAATGCACCAATGTGGTTTGCCAAAAATGATGGCTCTAGAGCTATTTAAGCCGTTTGTTATGGGTAGTTTGATCGAGAAAGAATTAGCTCATAATATTCGTTCAGCGACTAGAATGATTGAACAAGGCGAGACAGTCGTGTGGGATGCTCTTGATGAAGTTATCAGGGGTAAATACGTACTGTTAAACCGAGCTCCATCACTGCATAGGCTATCAATTCAGGCTTTTCAACCTGTTTTGATCGAAGGTAAAGCGATTCAGCTTCATCCACTAGTATGTAAAGGTTTCAATGCCGACTTCGATGGTGACCAAATGGCTGTGCATTTGCCACTGAGCGATAAGGCCCAAGCCGAAGCTCGTGACATTATGTCGGCTAGCAAAAACTTGTTAAAACCAGCTGATGGTACACCGATTTTGCATATCGAACAAGATATTGTGCTGGGTTGTTATTACTTAACTTATCTAAGGCATGGCAACAAAGCTAAAAATCGTAACCTAACTGATATTACTGAAGCATTAAAGGCCTATGACGGTGAGGGTCTTAAACTACAAGACCCAATCACTATTACCTTTAGGGGCAAAAAAGTTAGTTCAACGCTTGGAAGATTCTTATTTAACGAGTTATTTCCAAACGACTTTGACTTTCAGGACGATGTCATGACTAAGAAGAAGCTGGCTCAAGTAATGGCCAAAGTATATGAACGATACGGTCAAACTGTCAGTGCCGAAATTGCCGACGAGCTAAAAAACCTCGGTTTTGATTATGCTACCAAAGCTGGTATCTCGATGGGTATGAGTGACTTTGTTGATATTAAGATGCTTGACGAGATTCTTGAAAAAGGTGAACACCGTGCAGCTGCTATCTCGGAGCAATACGACCAAGGCTTTATTACCGATGATGAGCGATATCGTCTAACAATCGAAACTTGGACCAACGCTGATACCGAAGTCCAAAAAGCTCTTGCTAAGCAGTTCGAACACGAAGATAACGCCATGAGTATGGCTGTTGTCTCGGGTGCTAGAGGTTCGATTGTTCAGGTTAAGCAGGTGATTGGCTCAGTTGGTATCTTGTCTGATGCGACTGGACGAGCTATGGAGTTACCAATTAAGAGTAACTACCGTGATGGACTTAATCCGCTAGAGTATTTCACCTCAACTCGTGGTCAGCGTAAAGGTCTAATCGATACAGCACTTAAAACTGCCGACTCAGGATACTTGACTCGACGTTTAGTAGATGTTGCTCAAGATGTCTTTACAATCGAAGATGATGATACCGACCCAGGCTTCAATATGCTGCGAAGTGATGCCAAAGAAATCGGCGTCAGCTTTGCCTCCCGTTTGAAGGGACGCTACGCTGCCGAAGATGTAGATGGTTACGTCAAACGAGGTAATCTAATCTCTACCGATACCGCCGAAGAAATCGACGCCGATGAGAAAATTGATTCAGTTAAAGTCATGAGTGTCCTTAGCTGTGTTTCGCCGCGAGGTGTTAATCGTAAAAGTTATGGTCTAGACCCTGCTACAGGTGAATTGGTTGCCGATCATTCACCAATTGGAGTAATTGCTGCTCAATCTATCGGTGAACCTGGTACTCAGTTGACTCTAAAGAACTTTCACTCTGGTGGTGCAGCTGTCGCTGATGATATTACCCAAGGTTTGCCACGTGTCGAAGAGTTGTTCGAGACTCGTACGCCTAAGGGTGAAGCTTTCTTGTCAGAAATTGAGGGTGAAGTAACAGTTTGGGAAGATGGCGATAACTATGTGATTCAAGTAACTGGCGAAACTATCGACTCTGTTAAGCTGTCGCTAAATGATCGCACTCCTCAAGTAGCTCACAATTCAGAAGTTGCTGTCGGCGACGTTGTGGCCTCCAATGAAGGTGGCGAAGACCCTCTAATCTCGCCAATTGCAGGTAAAGTCAATTTGACCAAAAAACACATTACTATTACCCCTGTTGGCCAAAGTGTAGTTAAGTACAACGTACCAAGCTATAAGATTTTGAGCGTCAAAGAAGGCGACCAAGTCAAGGCTGGTCAACGTCTTACTAATGGTTCGATCAATATCCATGATTTGATGCGTCTAAGTGGTGTCGAAGCTACTCAACGCTACATTATGAACGAAATTTTGCGAATCTTTGCTAGCCAAGGACAATATATTGCCGATAAGCACCTCGAAATCATCGTTCGGCAGATGTTTAGTCGAGTTCAGATTGAAGATGCAGGCGATAGCAGCTTTGTTACTGGTGATATTGTCAGTAAATTAGCGGTGGCCGAAGCCAACGAGCAACTAGTCTCACAAGGCAAAAAACCAGCTGTTGTTAATCAATTACTGCTTGGTATTACTAAAGCTTCACTAAGCACTGACTCATTCTTATCTGCAGCCTCGTTCCAAGACACAACTCGTGTGCTAATCGCTGCAGCTACATCTGGAAAAGTCGACAAACTATTTGGTCTAAAAGAGAACGTGATTTTGGGACGCAAAATACCTGTCGGAACTGGTTACAATGCCGACCAAGAAGAAGTACAAGACGCCCCCACCGAAGAATAACTTGTCTGTTGCTAATTAATCTGTTAAAATAGATTTATAAATTTAAGTAGTCTGAGCCATTTTGGGCGGCATTCCAATCTGATGCAGTAGATTACAAATTAAGGAGAATAAATGCCAACAATCAATCAACTAGTGCGTAAGCCTAGAAAAAAGGTGACTACCAAAAGTAAGTCACCTGCTCTTCACCGTGTTGTGAACAACCTCAAAACTAAAAATTATGAAAAAAATGCTCCATTTAAGCGTGGTGTATGCGTCAAGGTGACTACCAAAACTCCTAAAAAGCCTAACTCAGCTCTTCGTAAAGTCGCTCGTGTCCGTTTGCAAAACGGCTATGAAGTTTGGGCGTATATCGGTGGCGAAGGACACAATTTGCAGGAACATGCTGTAGTGATGATTCGTGGCGGACGAGTAAAAGATTTGCCAGGTGTGCGTTATCATATTGTTCGTGGCACACTTGACCTTCAAGGTGTAGCTGATCGTAAGCAAGGTAGAAGTAAATATGGTGCCAAAAGGGAGAAGAAATAATGCCTAGGAAAGTTACCAAATCATTAGTTAGAGATATCCAACCAGATCGTATGTACGACAGTGTTATGGTCCAGCGTTTGATTAACCGAGTTATGCTAAATGGCAAAAAACAAACTGCTGAGAAGTTAGTTTATGGTGGTATGCAGGAAGCTGCCGACAAATTAAAGGTCAAAAACCCAATCGATGTCTTTGAACAAGCCATGAAAAATGTCCAACCACATGTTGAAACTCGATCACGTCGAGTTGGTGGTGCTAACTACCAAATTCCGTTTGAAGTAAAAGGTCAACGCCAAAATCACCTAACATTGATGTGGTTTGTCCAGTCGGCACGCTCACGTAAGGGTATGAGCATGCAAAGCCGACTCGCTCTAGAACTTATGGACGCTTACAATAACACTGGTACAGCTGTCAAAAAACGCGAAGATGTCCACAAAATGGCCGAAGCCAACCGAGCTTTTGCTCACTTTGCTCGTAGCTAAAAATCATTAATTTTTAACAATTAAAATATTTAGGCAACTTATTTTTTAAATTGTAAAAATACTTGTTTCATACTACGGAATATATATACGAAAATCAATATTTACGAAGTTCAAAAAATATTGTACTCTTTTAGTAGTCACAGGTGTGGCTCAGTTTTATGATACATTCTTTCGGTTAATAAACTTCATGGCGAGAAAGGAGCTTATAAACCGGAGGAATCTTCGGCTCTTTGGCGTTGGCCAAAGGTGAACCCCGCACCTTAACAAACTGGTACAAAATAAAAATATTATAGGGGGTGAGCAAATGAGTCCTGTTGATTTTGGAAAATTTCGTGGTCAACATAAAGAAGACAACGAAATTTCTAATCAACCCCATCAGGAGAAAGTCAGCCAGCACGAAGTACAAGTTCGTGTTCGTGATTGGTCGGAAGTCAACTCTGGGTCGAGACTAAAGTTCAATCGAGCAGAAGTCTCCAACAGGTTTACACATGCATTCAAGAAGCCTGGCTTTGTGGCTTGGGCATGCTTGTTCGGTGTAACTATTGTACTCTTGGCCGTGATTGCCCTGAGTGCTAGCACGATCATCAGTGCAGTTGCAATCATGCTAATGATTGCCGTAGTAACGTTTGGTATCTATCGAGTTTATACTCGGAGCGAGGTACCAGACTTCGAAACTCCCATCGAGACGGTTTTGCCCGATCGAGGAGTCTCGAAGGTTCGCTACATGGTAAATCGAAAGTTTGGGCGACCCGATATTGTTCCGAGTATCAACAAGGAGCAAGAGAGCGATATTTTCGAGCAGCGGATTAAGCTGCTTGAAGGCAGGATTCGCGATATCGTCAACCTTGGTGTCCACCCGAACATTTGGGTAGGCAACCAAAAAGGTAGCTCGGCGAAGTCAGTCATGGCAGTTATCATGGGTGAAATCTTGGCAGAAATCACTCGTCGAATTGTTGTGCTGCTCCCATCGTCTACCTCAACTCAGACTGCAACCGCAGGAAATTTGGCAGGTGTACGTGGTAAGACCCTAACTTTGCGTCAGTATGCCACCAAATTGCAAGATGAAGAGATTAGCTTTCACGAGCTTTTTAAGATGGTTGCAGTAACCAAACACGGACTGCGTGTTATCTCTGAAGACACCATATCTAACGACAAGAGCAATTTCTCGAAGGTAAGATGGTTGAAAGTCCACTCGCATCTTCGAGAGAACGCAGAAATCATCATTTCCGATACCGGGAATGATGATGCATATGCCTACACCGTGACTTCGGTTGCGATGAGGCAGTCTGACGTGGTGGTGGTTGCTGCAAACCGACTTATGAAGCAAACTTTGGAGTCGGCAGGAGCAACACTGGCGTACTATATGCACATGCAAAAAAACATTCGACAAGCAGTGGCAGGAGAAGGTCAAGCACTGGAAGGCGACTTGATTCCTGTCAGTGAAAAACTTGAGAATGCAGTCGTAGTGATGAATGCTTATGACCATGATGAAGGCAACGAGGAGTTTGTTTCTCGGCTCTCTAGTGGAATTAAGCTGTCAGGCGGAAATCCTTCGCTGTTCTCTAAGACAAGAGTATTTGGGGTGCAGGAAGATGATCATCTGTATGACACAGTTGAAGGGCTCGATTACACTCAGATGGCTCGAGCAACATATTTCGACTATCTAGTAGTGATCGTTGCAGTATTTGAACAAGCAGCTCTGTTGCAAAAGGTCAAGGTTCCTAAGCGACACTGGCTGATCAAGAACGTGGGCATTATTATGCCGTCGCCCTCGTAAGTATCTCCACTAAAAGGAGGAGACATGAGAAACCTCAAAATGTGGCTGAGCAGTTTGGTGATGATTTTGGTGCTGCCAGCTACCAGCTTGGCAATTAACACCAACCCCAAAGCACCGCCTGTGCTTGGACCAATTGGGCAGAACTGGGTGCAATGGGCAGTCTGGATTTTCATCGTCATTGCCCTGATCTTTGTCGGAATTGGCTTGCTTAAGTGGATTTCGGCGATCGGTAACGGTCGAAGCTCGGGACAAGCAATTGCCATGATTGTGGCAGCCATCGTTGCCATAATCATTTTGTCCGACCTTCAGGGTTGGACGACACGACTCAGCCAGCTTTTCAGGCCGTGAGTCAATTTGGTGTCAGTCGCCTAGGTATCTTTGTCCTAGGCGACTAAACCATAGGAGAGAAAAATGAATTTCAGAAAGCTGAGATGGTTTGTAGTGCCATTCGCTTTATTGATGGTAATTGCAGTTGTGCTTGCGAATATTGACCATACGGTTACGCGAACGCAAACTATTACCAAAGATGCGAGTGGAAATACTGTCAGTAACCCACCATCGCCTGTCGATCCTTCATCATCGAGTGTTGATGATGCACGTCGTTCGGCTGGCAATACGGTGGCGGTGTTGACATCGGCTTTTCTTTCACCTGAAGCGGACTTTCGTAATCAGGTGGATGAAGTTGCTACTCAGGAAACTGCCAGTCAACTTCGTAAGCTTTACTCTGGCTATGAAGCTGATGGTAAGCAGGTTCCTGCAGTAGGAGGAGATGCAATGGCAAAAAGCTTAGGGTACTCGTCTCTAGCTGATTTTCAGCAAAAAGGCAGGTATGACTTCCAAGCACTTCAGTACAAAGTCAAAAGTTTTGAAGCAGGAAAAAGTGCTGTGGTTGGTGTTTACGGCATCACAACCGTAATAACCAAGAAAAATCAGCGTTATTTTCAGCAGGATGTTCCATCGATCCAGATCTTGAGAATGGTTTGGCAAGATGGAAAGTGGCGTTATGACAAGCAACTTCGTCCACTAAAGGGTGAAGTACCAAGCTTCACAGAATCTGGCCAAAGTTTTACTCAGATTCTGGCGAAGTACAAGCTAGTCCTCGAGAATCAGAGGTACAAGACCTATGACTAAAACTCGTTGGCTCTCTAGCAGTTTGGTGATGCTTGTTTGCTTGTTCGGATTTATGAGCTGGCAAATGGCAAAACCAGACAAAGCTGGAGCAGATATCCTTGGGATTCCGACACCTTGTGATGTCATTCCAAACCAAACCGCCTCCAACGTCTGTGGGGGGATCATTAATCCGATAGCTGGAGCCAATAATGTAATTGGTGCCATTCCGGGTGTGCCAAATCCGTCACAGATACCTGGCAAGGCGATTGGGAAAATAAAAGATGAAGTAGTTAGTCATACCGTTGAGCCAATGCTACGTGAAGTAGCTAAATTCTTTGGTATGGGAGTAATTTGGGGCTTGAAGATGGAAATCAAGTTCATCACACGAACAACATCACCGAACCTTAATGCTGCATGGTTCTCTGTGGCCTATCAGCAAATTCTTTGGCTTGCTTACATTTGGGCGTACATAGCCTTTATGTATCGGCTTGTAAAAGGAGCAAAAGAAGCGGATCTTGCTATCCACTTCTCCACATTCTTCAAAATGGGAGTGTTTATTGCTCTCACAGGAGGAATGATGCTGACGGCAGCCTCTTGGCTGGTGACATTGGTAGACAAAAAACTCGTACCTGAACTCGCTGATGTAATGGGAGTTCAATTGGGCGATGTTATGAAAAACGTTGAGGGCTACCTCAACCAAATTATTGCTGGACAATTAGGCGTAGTAGCGGTACTGTTCACAATTTTTGTAATTGGAACAGTACTGTCTGGTGCAACGTTGTTTGTAATGGTATTTCGTTATATGTTTATACCATTACTGATCCTTGCTGCTCTATTCGCGTTAGCTCATAGCATCGGCGAAGAATCATGGGACAGGGCTAAAAAGGCCTTCTTGACCATCGGAGCTTGGATCGCATTTCCTGCAATATTGCTGTTTGTACTACAGTTGGGACTAGCTATGACATTAGAAGCCAATGATGCATTTACCACAATGATCATTCTATGTGCCACAACTGTGATGCCTTTGATCATCGGTATTTGGGCAATCAAGAAAATCAGTGGTGCTGATTTCAAGGTTGAACCAGTCAAGCGAGCCGTGATTGCTCGTGCCTATTACACTAAGTTCAGGTCGAGTTAATGATTAACCGTTCAAGGGTAAAGGCATGGATGCCTTCAACTAATGTTGGGAGGTGAGAAGTGTCTGAGCGACATCCGATTGAAAAAGAGCGTGGAATTCGAATTGTTGGGTCGCTAAGGCTCGATCATTCCACGATCTTTGCAGTTGTGCTGGTTGTAATCCTTTTGGTGCTTTTGCAGATTGTACCATTTGGAATATGGCTAGGCATTACGTTTCTGGCAGCTGCTTTTTGGGGACTGCTAGTTTATGTCCCAGTTTCCAGAGACGGCAAACCGCTCCTCGCAATCCTCTATCGAAGGGCGAATTTTGACCTCGGTCAGAATGAGTTTTTCGACAAACGAGTCGAACGAGGAGAAAACTTCGAACTAACTAAACGTGCTAAGCGTGAATTCGCTAAGCGTTTGGGCAAGTTAGAACTTGTTCCATTTGAGATTTCGGGACAGAAGCTGTGCATTTATGATGATAAGCGAGATGAGACTTACACGTTCGTTGTGTATGTCAAAATCAGCTCTCTCTTCAATGCCAGCTCGCAAGAACGAGAATACCGTACAGAAGCATTTTCGAAGTTGCTCGATGTTGTAAAGAAGCATGAATTTTACCGATTCTCTTGGCAGGTGCAAGTTTTGCCAGGAGAAGCATTGAATCTTCGTTCAGAACGAGAAACAATGCTTAAGGTTAATGATCTAGTGAATAATAAATCAGACAAAGTCCACCAATTTATCGATGCTTACGAGCAAAAGATAATGGAACTGTCGTCTGAGAGAGTGGTGTCTCTACGGTTTACTGTCAAAAAAGATGATCCTCGAATTAGGCACGCTCGCAAAAAGACAAAAATTACGACTGGCGAGTTTTTGTACAATCTCGTTGGTCAACTTGCCGATGAAGTAGGCCTGACCGATAGTCTGGCTAACAATCCATTTGGCATAAGTCAAGTTGATGCCCACACTTACAATGAGTCAGTTATGGACATCGGTCTGTTACTAGATCAAGTTTCAAAACTGCCTTTGGTTAGGGAGATGCGTAAGACTGGTATTCTCGAGCAATCTGACAAGCAAATTGATGAAAAGCTCGGTTTACCGACAGTCTGCGGTTTTGAAGCGAATCATGCCTGGCTCGGTGAAACGGTTCATATGAGCTTTTTCATCGAAAGTCTCTCCGAGTACGGATTGACGCCCACAGAATTTTTGTGGTTGATGAACCTCAGTAATGAAGAAGGGCAGTCTGCAAAAGTAATTCCTTTGACTGTGACTGCTGTATATCAGCCAGTTTCACGGTCATCGACCAGTCGTATCTCGAGGTTCAATCGTAATACGACCAGCTCTATCATCGCCGACAAGCAGCTAGCTGGTTCAGCGGTGGATGCAGATCTGCAACGTGAGGCAGAATTGGCGAAACAAAAAACCATTCGGTTGGCATCGAGCCGTTCTGAATCACTTCGGATGAGAGTGTATGTTTCACTCCAAGGCAGTTCCGTCGAAGAAGTTACTGCCAATGCTGAGATTCTTCGCTCGACCGCAGCTAGGAATAACTGCAGTGTGCAAGGTCTTACGCTTAGGCAGTACGAAGGTGTATCTGTTGTGTTGCCCCTTGGACGTGGCCTCGCAGCTTTGAACTTCAAGGGAGTTTTCAAATGATTTTATCAAAGTTTACTCAACATAAACTAAAGATAAAATCGACCTCTTAACCTAAAAACGAGGGAGGTGAGAAGAATTGGCTATTGATAAAAGCCATCTTGCACGAATTGTTAGCGGTGATACTTTGCCGACTTTTCGTGAAATGTCCGAAGACCTAGCTCCTGTCAATCCGCTGTGTCTGGAACACGGATTTATCAATCCTAAAACTGGGCAAAAATTGATTGGCGTACCTCTGGGTATTGCTGGTCTCGGTGGAATAGCGGGTAACTTTGAGTTTTGTGAGTACACCGCCCATCAGGCTGATCCTGAAACGGCGTTTTCGCTAAACTCGATTGTCTTTGGACAAACAGGCTATCGCAAGTCATCTGGAGAAAAAATAAGAATTTTGCGTGATACTTTGCTTTTTTCACGCAACTATCTGGTCACTGATCGAAAGGGTGAGTACCGTGTGCTAGCGGGATACATCGACGGTGCAAAAGTCCTTAACTTCAGTGACAATGCTCAGTACTTCATTAATCCTTTGGACCCTGTCATGGGACTAGATGCTCAATTGGAGCTACTGACTGCATTGATTGTAACCGCAGGAAAACACTTCACTCAGGGGCTTACACCACTGGAGAATACTCTCTTGTGGAACTCGATTATCGAATGTCACAATTCCCCTGGGATAATAGGTATTCCGACTTTGCCGAGCTTGATCGAAAAACTCCGAAACCCTTCTGCTAGTACAGTCGAAGATTTGAGTGTCGGAAATATCGATGATATCAACAAGCTTAGTGCAAATCTCAGATTGACGCTCGAACGTCTATCTGAAAAAGGTAATCTTGCTGGAATGTTTCACAAACCAACGACGCCAGGGCTTTTTGATGCAGTGCCGTTGCTGGTTCTAGACTGTGAGGGACTTGATGGCGAGAAAGCGGTTGTAATGACCACTCTCATCAACTTCTTTACTCTCGAAAAAAATGCAAAATCATCTTCAGATAACAGGTTTCATCACGTTATCCATGATGAATCGTGGGACCTTGCAGCATACAGCGGATTTGTCAGTTCGGTGAGGCGGGCCTATAAGCTCGGACGGAGCAAAGGTTTTGGTAACCGAATGGTGGTTCATCATTGGCAAAACCTTATTCGATCTGCTACATCTCAGATCGAAGACATCGCCAGTGACACCTCATTGGTTATCAGTTATCGGCAAAACCGAGCTGAACTTGAAGCTAGTTCACATCTGTTTGGGTATACAGATAATGAAATTGAAAGGATTGTAAAACTTCCTCAAGGCCATGCTCTGTATAAGTTCACTACTGGCAACATACCCGCACTCGAGGTGCGATATGTAGCCATGCCGTGGGAGATTCCGCTGCTCGAAACAAGCCACCTCGTTAAGGGCAAAAGCGGACTTTCATCAAGTGAACTGGCGTCAACTTCCTAGGGTTGAGATATCATGTCCCATAAAAATGGAAGTGAAGCACTAAAAGCAGGCATAGTGGGGTGGCTAATTGGAGTGATTGGTTTTCCAGTCATTCTGATGTCAGTAGGTGTGGTATCGATAGTTATGTTTGTCTTAATGATCGGCAGTAGCACTATGTCGGCTGGTGGATGTGCCACAGCAGTTACTGGCGATAATAATACCCAGAAGACATACAACTATCTTATGCAGCCTGAGTTTGATCTCAAGCCCTTTCAGGCGGCCGCAATTGTTGGTAATTTCATCCATGAGAGTGGTGGAGACCCTCTGAAAACCGACAACCCAAATCCTACCTCAGGAGCAGTTGGTATTGCTCAGTGGCTTGGAAGTCGACAAACTGCCCTGAAAGCACATGATTATCAGGGTAAACCATGGACGGATATCGAGTTGCAGCTCGATTTCATGAAGTCCGAACTCTTCGGTGGCTGGAAATCGGCTCTTGTTGCAGTTCGGCGATCAAACACGATTGATGAAGCCACAGTGGTGTTTGAGAAAATTTACGAAGTGTCAGGTGACACAGCCTCGTATCCAAAACGCATCCAGAACGCCAAAAGCGTATTGGAACGCTATGACAATGGCGTAGTTACAGACATGGGTTGTGCAGATATCGCTGTATCTGGCACATTAACAGATCCAGGCGAAGGACCTCGAAATCCCAAAACAGGACTAGTGCCAAGGGCCGAGAACCTGCAAAGATTTGTTTTTGCCAACTGGGGATGTGAGAAGCTTCACACTTCACCGTGTATTCGTGAAATTGGTGGTTATAGTGTTCGACCTGCAGGTACACCTCAGGATCATACATTAGGCCTCGCACTCGATATCACGATTAGCGATGGCATTGGTATTTCTCCGTCAAAGGCAGAGCAAGCTCTCGGTTGGCAAATAGCTTGTTTCCTTGCCAGTAACGCTAGCAAAGTAGGAGTTAGGTATCTTATTTGGCAAGGTAAAATCTGGAATGTTACTCGTCTTAACGAGGGCAATTCAGCCGCTTGTCAATTAGGAACAGGTTGGCGACCGTATACCCATGGTTACGGTGTGACCGAAGGTCACTATGACCATGTGCATGTCACTGTTCAGCCTGGAGTGGGTGGTTAAGATGTTGCCTACTTCTGCTCGGGCCAATCTAAAACAGAAAGGAATCACAAGACACAAACGAAAACCAACCATACAGGCTAGAGTTCCTGTCTTCGTCTAGAGTTCCAGTTGGAATATTTTTGATATATACCACCAACTGTCGAGCCAGACCAAAGATATGCGAATTCGCCCATCAAAAAGGAACTTTTGTCCACCTCTATGGCGACTTAAGTTCAGCGTCCGGCTTAAAGTCGAGTGTGAAAAACTAGCTCCCTAAAAGAGCAGCGATTAACACTCGACTTTGGCCAAAATTGGCTTTAAGAGTTGAATATCTGGTTTCATAGCTAGAATTTCCTCGCCAAACCTTGGCTCTAAATATTTCAGATGCTGGTCTCGCTTCCGAGATCTCCTGATTTATTTAGTGCCTATTGCTACATAAATGTGTATTTATGCTGATGATTCCAAAAGGATGAAAGCAAAAATCAAGCTGTTTAGTCGTTTTTTCGGCGGCCAAAGCGACTACGAAAATCCCCGTCAGATAGTAATGCCACTGCCCCTAAACCTACCAAAATTAAGATAATCCCACCACTGCCGATACGTTCAAAGAAGTTACTTACACCTCTTAACGGGTTACGATTATTGGTGTCGTAGAGCTGCCTTCCTTCGAAGGCGGCATCGTCGATGAGTAAGCGTCTAGACGATATTTGCGGGTCAATGGCTGTTGTGCCTGTAGGACACAGTTGGTCGTTAACGGCTGATTTAATGAATTTGATATTTTTCTTCGACATTCGGGTTGGGTCGCGGTGCATATAACCACTATCTTTGGTTGCCTCGCGGAAGTTAGTTCGGTATTTTTCGGTGGCTGATATATGTTCATCGTTTAGAATAACAGGTAAAAATGGATTACGGCTCTCGGAATTCCGAAAAATAATCGTCGAGACATTTGATTTGATTGGTCGAACAGTTGAGCCACTGCCAGTAGTGCAAGCGGTGGTACTGACACTTAATGTCTCGACGCTGTTATTGCCAGCTGCTAGATCATCGTTTAAAACTCGAGCGATATTAAAATTAGCCAAAACTACCCTCTGACCAGAGTTATTCTTAGAATTGGCATTAAGTAGTTCAGAGAATGTCCGCCCCGATAGACTAGATTCTGTTTTGGATGGAGTTTTGGGTTTTGGCTCGTCATCGGTACATGACTTGATAATCCCACCGACTGCCAAAATGCCTATTACAGCTGAAGCTCCGATTAATAAAGTGCGTTTGTTTCGCTCATAAAAATTATCATCGGATCCTTCAATTATCACACTCGGTCGACGATGTACATCGCTGTAAGGTGGTGACAAAAAGCCGTCATTTTTATGGTCGCTATAATCATCATTTCGCGGCCTTTCATTATTGCCCTCATGCTCTGTCATAATAATATATTTTACTCCTCGCAAATATAGTTGTATATTACTTAATTTACAACAACGAAATGTTCAATTTATGATGCTTTGTATAACCATAATACTTAAAAGTAAGTATGCCAATTATATGTTATAAACATTGACAAAACACCTAAAGTATAGTAATTATATTATATGATTTGCGTTCGATGAATCTGCTCATCTTGAACGATAGGTGGACTTATTCTCCGTAAATCCGCTATTTAACAATTATAAATAAGCGTAAATTTTGTAGTACGCTGCTGCTTTGTATTTGAATCAAGATTTGTCCATCTATCTGTTTTAGAGTCAAATTATATAAATTTTGAGTATAAAGTAGCAGTGTACTATAACAAATACAAACATTGATGAATAGGAGGTGAGAGAAAATGTCGCCTTTCTTTGGCCAACCAGCTGTTTTGATACAGCTTGGTCCACTGAAGATCGACTTCGATCAGCCACTATGGTTACTGATGATTCCAGTCGGGATATCCGTAATCGGGTTGATCGGCTTTCTCTGGTTGATGCATCGCATCGGCAAGAGAGATAACATCACATTGCAGAAGTACCACCCATGGGTCAGAGCTTCGGCTCTTATCGCAGTGGTTCTGGTCGTGTTCAGCCTGTCATGGGTTGTAATCAATCGGCTAGAAAGCATTTTCGCCCATAAACTGGAGTCCACAGGACCACCAGTTGTGTTTGTGTCTCCCCAGGACACTTACATTACTAGCGACATCGTTTTCTGCGTGCCAAATGTAGTAAATGGCGGGGAAATCGATATCCCCAAGAAGTTCCTGCTCGGTTTTTTGTTCAACTCGAGCAAGATCAAGCTCGATGCCCTCGGCAGGTTCCCTGTCGGAATCGACAGCCTGTCGTGGTACATCGAACAAAGCATCAAGGGTGATCGTGAATATGGACCGACTGTGCCTGGCAAAAAGCCAGTCTACGTGATTTCGGTTCAAGTTCCGAGGCCCAACATCATCAGGCGGTACGCATCTCTCTACATTGAGGGGCAGCAGTACCATCTGTCTGATAGTGTCATGGCCGACGACTTCGGAGCAGCCTGGGAGAGGTGTGGTAAGAAAGCCACGCATTTTCATGGCAGTTCTGGAGGCGGTATCCTGTATCGGATGGCTAGCTTAATCGCTGGCCCCGATGACGGCAAAGCCAACTCAGCACAATCGCTGGCTCTTGACCGTGCCTATAAGTTAGCTACCACCCCTAGCGATGATAAGTCGTTTGGCGGGCGGTCAGCATTGCAGCAGGCTCAGGACAACACCCGTCCACAAATCGAGAAATTGATCAAAGCTGCTAACAAGCAGCAGATCGAGGACTTGAGAGCAAAGGGTTTTGATGTTCGGATTGAGGTCAGTTACGTCGATGGGCTGAAGCTCAAAAGCGTTCCGACTTCGACCACGACAGACAAGGTGGTAATTGGCAATGGCTGGTAATCATCATCGTCCTGTGCCTGCACCGCAAGGTGTTAGGCAACTGGCGGTAGGGGCCATCGCAAGCGTCTGTGCCATCGGCATAGCGATAACTGTATTGGCCCATCTTATACTGTTCGTTACCTTATTGGTCGTAGCAATGGTGCTGCTGGCATTCACCAAGCTGTGGTCAAAGAGGTAACTTACGCCGACTAAGACAACTTTCACTCCCTAAGGAGGTGAATGGTGTATTTTAGCAAGATGAAGTGCCTACTGGCGGCCATAATAGTCCTCCTCGGAGGCATGATGGTGCCAGTGGCTGCAACATCCAGCAATGGCCTTGCTGAAAGAATCGATCAGTATATCGAAGGGAAAGTGTCAAATTCACCACTTGTTGGACACGGCAAAGACTTTGTCCGATGGGGAAATGAGTATGGCGTTGACCCACGGTTACTGGTAGCTATTTCTGGTGCTGAAAGTCATTTTGGCACCACAGGAGATGCTCAAAACATCTCCAAGCATAACGCATGGGGGATTGGTCCTGGATGGACGCTTGGTCCTTCATGGGAACATGGCATCCGAGCGGCGGCAAGACTATTGGGTGAGAACTATCGGACCCGACAGTCAGTAGCCGAAGTCGGTGCCAAATGGTGTCCTGTTGGAGCATCTAACGATCCAGGCGGACTTAACAGCCATTGGGTCGGTAATGTCTCAGATTATTACTCAGAGTTGGGTGGTGACCCTAGTCGAGGGCTATTTACTCAACCTGGAAAATCCTCTGAGGTAGTTGAGGAAGCTCCGATTGTTGTAGGCTATCCTCTCAAGGATGGCATGAAGAATCAGTCCCGGGCGAGCAACGAGTCTACGGAATTTTCGTGGACTGCAGTATTCATTCTGGGACTAGTCATGCTGGGCATTGGGTCAACCCAAATCAAGTTTATCCCTGTCAAAGACTCCTAAAATGGAGATATCATGCACAACCGAACCAAATGGCTCTTTGGAGTCATCGCAGTGTCAGCTCTGCTGGCACCGATGACCGCAGTTGGGCAAGACAGCTACGCTGACTACGTGGCCGTCGAGCGGGCAGATGGAAACACCCCCAAGGGGTTGAATATCCAGCTGGCCTCGGACGCCCATGTGCCATCGCCGACACCGCCTGTGCAAACGCCGCGAACCTCTGCTTACGTGCCGTTGCCGACGACTAGCTACACTTCTCCTCGGAGAGTAGCCCAGACGACGGCTAAGCAAGCTACCCCTGTGGTAGAAGCAGAGTACTACCCGACGACATCAACATCGCAGGTCAACCAGCTTGTGGCGATGTCGATGGGTCAGAAGGGAAATCGTGTCAGCTGCACGGCTCTGTCAGGTTACGTTTGGACTCATTCGGGACCGAACACATTTGACACCAGTCGGACGGGCAAAGTTGGACCGAACATCTCTGGCACGATCGTCACGGGAAACCGCGGCGAAAAGTACGTCAGGATTCGCAATGGCCAATTTGTGGTCATCCGTAAGGGTGTCACGAGTTGCCGTAAGGTTGGTTCGTCCCAAGGTCGGATGAGCAGACTGGAAGTTGTCTTCAAGAACATTTTGATGGCTCCCGCCAGACTAGCTCGGGCTGACCGCGTGTTGGCACGGACTGGCGAGAAGCAGGCGTTCCTTGCGGAACTCTGCTGGGAACATCGGCGTGAGTTCGGCTGGAAAGGTTGTTTTGCCGAAGCTCGTAAGGTCCGCGGTGCAACAGCAGATCTGATGAGCAAAAGCTCACCCGCTAGCCGCAGGAACATTGCTAGGCAGTATATGCTAGCGTTCCTGCGTCAGAACCCGCTGCTCGAGACTCAGCGGCGGCTGGATGTGATCATCGACAAGGATGTCAAAGGCGTGCCAAACGGCTACCCGAAGCTGAACAAGCTGAAGGCTACTGCCGAACGCTACGCCGATGGTCGTACCAACAGTCGTCTGTCGCACTTTTTCATCTCACATATTGAGCTGAAGCTTGCAGCAGAACGACTTAAGGACCAAGACCGTTGGTTTAACCAGACAGTCAAGGTCTATGGGCCTGCATTTGCAAAGTGCAATCCCCAGAGCAATAAGAACAATGAAGCAGTTTGCCTTACGGCAAGCTCGTTGTTCGACAGCTGGCGGGATAAGATGCATGACCGATTGCCCGAGAAGAACAGTCGGTTCACGCACGACCAGAAGACTACTCCTGCGGCTTTGTACGGCTTGTATGTCAAGGCCATCAGGCAGCAGGCCAGTTGGTCGCAGGCTACTTATGTAGCCAAGCTGGGCAAGAAGGAGCTTACTGCTCCTGCCAAGCAGTTCGCGAGTAGCGTAATGGCAGGTAACCACCAGCAGGCCAAGCTGGCTAAGCGAGTTTGTAAGGGCGAAAGCTCTGATTGTTATGCCAACATGAACGTTCTGGGTCTTTACCCGCTCGTTCAGCGGCCTGCGTCATTGGTGGCTCTGGCAACTGCCAAGTCTTGCAAAGTTTCGACCGAGCAGAACTTCGCGTCTTGTACTTCCAAGGTGCGTGACGAGTACAACCGTGAGAAGTCGCGTCGCTACTCACATCTCGGTGTTGACGATTCGGTTCAAGATTCGTCAGCTCTCGAGCTGAAGTGGGAGTACCTGGCATTGCTCGGCATGCTGGTTTTGGCCTGGATTATGAGACAGCAACTCGTTTTCGCTGTTTACGGTATCCTGGGCTTCGCCAGCAAGAGTAGTCAGCTCAAGTCGCCAAAAAGCCAGAATTCGACCGTCAGCTCGACGGATCGATTCAAGCTTTGATAAACTACAAGTTGTCCAATCAGGGTGATATCTGAAGTTTGTGGTGTCACCCACTCTAGTGTAGGAGGAGGTATGTCCGACCGCGTAGATTTGCAAATGCTCACTCAGATGTCAAAGAGTGAGCGAAGAGCGTCTTTGGAAGACCAGTGTGGGCTGTCAACCAAAGACGCCGACATCCTGGTCGCCAGCGACATGATTTTTGTCGAGTTGCTGGAGGTCTTGGAAACTGCAGGGCAGTGCTTGACGTTCTACGGCGAGAAGCTGACTGGAGCGACGACCAAAAGTCGTAACGGCCAAGCTTCTTCCGCCGAAGTTATCTCTGGCCTCGCCGCTCTTATTGACGGTATCCGTGGGGCCAGAGAAAAGATGGACTCTAACGAAGAAATGACCACTTCAAACGCTCAGAGGTCAGGCGAAAGCCAGACTATCTGGCAGTGGGCAGGCCAACAACTTCGTCGCGGTGGTGACTAGATGTCGTTACAAGACGAAGTTAGTAAGGCCTTCAGTCAGAAACAACCGACTGGCTCCAAAAAGTCGGCCCGTAAACGACCAGCTATTTTGAAAGGAGTAGTAACAACCGCAGTATTGACTGTTTCGGCGGCCTCACTTTTCGGACCCACTTGGGGTTCGGCAGGTGACAACCCAAAGTCAGTCAAAGCTTCATTGTTGCCGATGCCTCTTGTGGCTAAAGTGACCGAGGAGCAAGACCCCACCTTCGAAGTAGTGTCTAGGGGCAATGATGCTCAGGAAAGTACAAGATTAGCCAGAATCCTCAAACAGAAGTACGTCGATTCTGGTGGGGTTACGTTCTCCGATGCAGCATGCTGGGGGACAAGACAAGATTTTCTTGATCAGGTTGCTCGGCCGTACACCGACCGTGGGCCTGGTCGAGGTACATCGATTCATCCTAACATCTGGGTGCAAGCGATGGTTATCGCTGCCGACCAAGAGAGACGTGGGGCAAGTAAGCCTTATGTCGAATTCAGCTGTCTGGCTCGCTCTCACTCGATTTCGACCACTACAGGAGGTATCTCTGCTCACCCAGCTGGGTTAGCGGCTGATATTTCGGTAATTGGTGGTTTTCGGATCGGCGTAGGATCTGACCTGCAACATCGCAATGACAAAGTGACTGAAGCGATTCGGGCTCTTTGGGCAGCGAGGATTTATCCACGGCAGTTGATCTCACTGCACACAGGCCGAGGTGGCACAGGTATCGATGATATTGATAACCCGACCATTTATGACGCCTGTCAGTACAGCCAGTTCCCATGTGGGGCATTTTACATGAGCAATCATGCCAACCATCTGCATCTTTCGGTGCCTGACGGGTCGTGACCCCACATGCAACAAAAATTCGACGTCACTAAGCATGATGCTACAGTGAGTGTCGCCCTATGGAATAAGGGAGAGTGGGAAAAGTGATGGTGCCTCTAACACCTCACGCGACTTCGGCTAGAGAACTTCGAGTTCTCGCCCAAGTTTTACTGAGCTATGTTCGCCATTTTATGGCTTTACAGGCTCGTAGGAGCAGGAAGCTTGACGGACATTTCAGTGTCCTCGCAACCTCTTCTATCAACGGACCGCCGGTTCCGTTCATCGATGATTTATCATCAATGACAACACCGGCACTTTCTTAAGTAATGAACTGACGAGTTAATTATTTAAGAAAGTAACAAACTCCTAATAGCATTTTAAAAAACAAGATTGCAAAATCTAAATCTCTAAATTTTAAATTGAAGGTGATTTGTGGTAGAATTAGTTAAAATATTATTAAAAATAATGAAAAGGGATATTAAACGTGGCAAAAGTAGATATTAATAAACTTCGTAACATTGGAATTATTGCCCATATTGACGCTGGTAAAACCACAACTACCGAAGGTATTTTGTACCGCACAGGCTTAAAGCACAAAATCGGAGCAGTCCACGAAGGTGAGACAACTACTGACTGGATGGCCCAAGAACGCGAACGAGGCATTACGATTGTTTCGGCGGCAGTAACTTGCCACTGGAAAGGCCATCAAATTAATATTATCGACACACCAGGGCATATTGACTTTACAGTTGAAGTTCAGCGTAGTTTGCGGGTACTTGACGGAGCAATCACGGTGTTTGACGGGAAAATGGGTGTTGAGTCGCAGTCTGAAACTGTTTGGCGTCAAGCTGATAGTTACAACGTGCCACGTATCTGTTTTATTAACAAAATCAATCAAACTGGTGGTGATTTTCATAAATCACTCGAGTCAATCCATAACCGCCTGAGTAAACGTGCTTTCCCAATCCATTTGCCAATCGGCTTTGAGCAATCGGTTAATGGTATTGTTGATTTAGTTAGCATGAAGGCTTACACCTACAAAGATTTTACCGACAAAGAACTCACTGAAGCCGAAATTCCAGCCGATATGCTAGATGAAGCCAAACGCTACCGAAGTTTACTAATCGAAAATGCCGTCGCCGAAGATGAAAAAATGCTTGAGAAATACTTTGAAGTTGGCGAAGAAGGTATGAGCGAAGAAGATATTCGTACTAGTATTCGTTCGGCTGTGCTAACAGGTTCATTCTTTATTGTCACTGGTGGTGATGGCCGTGGTGTGATTGTTGAGAAACTGCTCGATATCGCTACCGAATATCTGCCAAGTCCACTCGATCGCGGATCTAACTGGGGTACTCACCCTAAAACCGATGAAGAAGTCGAACGCAAACCATCAGAGGCCGAACCACTCGCTGGCCTAGCCTTCAAGATTACTACCGACCCATTTGTGGGTAAATTAGCGTACTACCGTGTTTACTCGGGTAAATTAACGGCTGGAAGTTATGTACTAAACAGCTCAACAGGCGAAAAAGAGCGAATTGGCCGAATTGTTCGTATGCAAGCCGATAAACGCGAAGAAGTCAGCGAAGTAGTCGCTGGTGATATTGCAGCTATTGTTGGTCTCAAGAATACCACAACTGGTAATACGCTGTGTGACCAAAACAACCCAATTATCCTCGAGAGCATCACCTTCCCTGAGCCACCTGTAAGTATTGCTATCGAACCCAAAACTAAATCCGATCAAGAGAAGATGAGTCTAGCCTTGCAACGACTTGCCGAAGAAGATCCAACTTTTAGAGTCAATGTCAATGACGAGACAGGACAGACGATCATCTCTGGTATGGGTGAACTTCACCTCGAGATTTTGGTCGATCGTATGAAACGAGAATTTTCGGTCGAGGCTAATATCGGTCAACCACAAGTTGCTTACCGTGAAACAATCCGCAAAGATGCCGTCGAAGTCGAAGGCAAATTTGTCCGCCAAAGTGGTGGTCGAGGTCAATACGGCCATGTATGGCTAAGACTTAGCCAAAACGAAGCTGGTAAAGGCTTCGAATTTATCAACTCCATCAAGGGTGGCGTTGTGCCAGGTGAATATATCAAGCCTGTTCAACAAGGTATCGAAGAAGCCATGAATAACGGTGTGGTAGCTGGTTATCCTGTAGTTGATGTCAAAGCTGAGCTTTATGATGGTAGTTATCACGATGTTGACTCATCAGAAATGGCCTTTAAAATTGCTGGTTCGATGGCCTTACAAGATGGAGTAAAGAAGTCTAGCCCAGTCTTACTCGAGCCAATCATGAAAGTTGTGGCTGTAACACCAGAAGAATTTATGGGCGATGTAATTGGGTCTTTGAATGCCAAACGAGGTCGAATCGAGAGCATGGATGATCTGCAAAATGGCATCAAGCAAATTACTGCATTTGTTCCGTTGGGCGAGTTATTCGGCTACACCACAGAGCTACGAAGCTCTACCCAAGGCCGAGCTAGCTCATCGATGGAGCTAGATCATTATGCTGATGTGCCACCAAATGTCGCCGAAGCAATTATTGCAAAAAACGGTAAATAATAGTCAAACGAGGAGTTAAAATGTCAGAAATTGATCCAAAAATCCAACAAGAATGGAATGATACGCAAGAAGCTGTTGAGGTAGCTGTTCCTGAAGGTAGTTTAAGAAGCGTAACCGAAGCTAACCTAGGTTTGCTAGCTACTCAAGTAGTCGATACCGACTCACCAGAAGACTACTGTATTTAATTAGTTAATGTAATTTTAAATCAGTTTTCTAAGCAGTTCGTGGACATGTCGTACTGATCGAATTCGGTAATTGGCGGCTGTTTGATCGCGACCGACTTTGATAGTGTATTGACCCTTACCAATTACTTTAAACATATCTTCGTCAGTGTAATCATCACCTATCGCCAAGATTAAACTAGGTTTAAGCTTTTTGATTGTATTGGCTACCAAAATATCTTTACCAACAGTTTTTGTTTTGATCTCGACTATTTTACTTCCCAAACACGCTTCCAACTGAGTATCGACTAATATCTGGTTGAGTTCATTCATTAGTCCTTCGCGGCGAACAAAGGCTAACTGCTCTGGCACAGTTCGGTAATGCCAAACAATTGAGGAGTTTTTATCTTCGACATAAGAGCCAGGGGTTCGCAGAGTGTATTTGGTTAACAAATCGAGAATTTTCTTACGTTTATCATCAAAATTATGTTCGCTGTAGTGCCACTTGCCGTCGACTTTTACCGAGGCCCCATGCTCGCCAGCCAAGTTAACTTTGTATTTGCCAAACCATTTTTCTAAGGTGTCAGCTGGCCGACCACTGATAATATATACGGTATTTTTGGGGTCGTTCGAAAGTTTCCGCAATATACTTTTTAGCTCATTAGATGGTTCTGGATCATAAATTTTTTGGGTTGACACAAAATCACGCAGTGTTCCATCGTAATCAAGCAAAATTAACCGTTTTTTGGAACGAGTGTAATCTTCGTACAGTTTTAATTCGTCTTTTTTGGTTAATATTTTGCTATATTGGGTGGCTTGAGTTTGTTTAATATTACGAAGTTGCTCAATAAAATCTTCGGCCCACCTCTGTACTGTATACTCAGAAATACGTTGTTTCATTAGCTTTATCCGAACTTTTTGTTCTTTTTCGGACATTGACAGACCATTTTCGATGGCTGTGACCATGCTCCGAATATCATTAGGGTTTACCTTGATTGACTCATGAAGTTCATCAATCGCTCCAGCCATTTCGCTCAAAATTAGCACCCCATTATTATCTATGCGACAAGCAACGAACTCTTTAGCAACTAAGTTCATGCCATCGCGAATTGGTGTCACCAAAGCTATATCTGAAATTCGATATAAGGCCACTAATTCTTCAAACTGAAGATTCTTGAACTGGTAAGAAATCGGATTCCACTCGACATTGGCGTATTGACCATTAATTCGACTGACAGCTTGCTCGACTTGATCACGGAGTTGTTGGTATGTCTCAACATCGGTTCGAGATGGTACGGCAATCACGATCAAGCTGACTTTGCCATGTTGATGAGGGTGTTCTTTTAAGAATAATTCAAATGCCTCGAGGCGTTTCAAAATTCCTTTAGAATAATCTAATCGGTCAACTGACAGTATAATTTTTTGGTTTCTGTAGATTTTGCCGATTTCTTTGGAGCGTTTACTTACAGCTTTAGAATTTGCCGTGTCTTCAAATTTTTTGTAATCAATTCCGATTGGAAAGCTGTCGGCCGATATATTTCGCCCATAATTATTGATCGAAGAACCAAGTACTTCACTAGATAATATCCGTTTGCTGCTACTTAAGAAGTGTCGAACATAATCATATATATGGAAACCGACCAAATCACTGCCCATCAAACCCTCCAAAATCTCTCGACGATTAGGCAGTTGGCGAATAATTTCGTATGACGGAAACGGAATATGCAAGAAGAAACCAATCGCTAGCCTCGGCAACAAGGCTCGTAATTTTTGAGGCAATAGCATCAGATGATAATCATGGATCCAAACATACGAGTTAACATCGATGTTAGTTATAACCGCTTTAGCATAGGCTTCGTTAACATCTTTGTAGGCTTCCCAGTATTTTGGGCTATTGTTTACGAATGATTGAAAGTAATGAAACAGTGGCCAAATAGTGTCATTAGCATAACCCGAATAAAAATTATCAACTTGGGTTTGATTAAGATAAACTGGGTAAAAATTATGTTTAGCTAGCACAGTATCGATCTGCTGTATGTCGTCAGAGGTTAAATCTTCGCTGGCAATTCCAGGCCAGCCAATCCATTTAAAATTAGCTTTATTTATGTCTAATGACGACATAGCGGTTGCCAAACCACCACTGCTACTCGAGAACTGTAATTTGCCGTTTTCGTCTTTTGAGACGCTTATTGGCAGACGATTAGATATAACTACCAAATTTTGACCAGCTTCTAGTAAACTCATTTTTCTCCCATTTTTTTCTCTTATCTAATAGTATATCATTTAAATCGTTATTTGAGACGTGTGAATCTACCACATTTTATCTCTTTACAAACACTGCTCAGTTAGGTTAATATATCTTCCATACGTATGTGTGCTTTTTCGGTTTGGCTAAGCTACGCATATATTAATAACAATAATAATTATTTAAGGAGCTAAATAATGGCTGATCAATTTGACAGAAGCAAGCCACACGTAAACGTCGGTACTATGGGTCACGTTGACCACGGTAAAACTACGTTGACGGCTGCTATCACTCACGTACTTGCAAAGAAACTTCCAAGTGCTGTAAACCAACCTAAAAATTACGAAGATATCGACAACGCCCCAGAAGAAAAGGCTCGTGGTATTACTATCGCTACTTCTCACCAAGAGTACGAGAGCGAAAAGCGACACTACGCTCACGTTGATATGCCAGGACACGCCGATTATGTCAAAAACATGATCACTGGTGCTGCCCAGATCGACGGTGCAATTTTGGTAGTTGGTGCAAATGATGGACCTTTGCCACAAACTCGTGAACACGTTTTGTTAGCTCGTCAGGTAGGTGTGCCAAAAATCCTTGTATTTATGAACAAAATGGACCTAGCTGATCCAGAGCTAGTCGAACTAGTTGAGATGGATATTCGTGAACTGTTAGCAAAAAATGGTTTTGACGAAGATGCTCCAATCATTAAAGGTTCAGCTACTAAAGCATTAGAAGGCGACGCCGCTAGCGAAGACGCCATTATGGAACTAGTCAAAGCTATGGATGATTTCATTCCGGAGCCAAAGCGTGAGCTTGATAAGCCATTCTTAATGCCTATCGAAGATGTTTTCTCGATCAAAGGTCGTGGTACAGTGGCCACTGGTCGTATCGAGCAAGGAATTGTCAAAATCAACGACGAAGTCGAAATTGTTGGTATCCGTGAGCCACGTAAATCAGTTGTTACAGGAATCGAGGCTTTCAAGAAAAATCTCGATCAAGGTCAAGCTGGTGACAATGCAGGTATTTTGCTACGTGGTGTTGAGCGTGATGATATTGAACGAGGCCAAGTTATTGCTAAGCCAGGTTCGATCACTCCTCATACCGAATTTGAGTCAGAAGTCTATATTCTTACCAAAGAAGAGGGCGGTCGTCATACACCATTTTTCAAGGGTTACAAACCTCAGTTTTACTTCCGTACTACTGACGTAACTGGTGAAGTTGAGTTACCTGCTGACAAAGAAATGGTTATGCCAGGAGATACAGTTACTTTCACCGTTAAATTACAAGCTCCAATTGCTATGGAACAAGGCTTGCGTTTTGCGATTCGTGAAGGTGGCCGAACTGTTGGTGCAGGTGTAGTTACCAAAATCAACAAATAATTAAACTTTTAAATTTAATATGCAGATTCCCTGATTTTTCTAAATCAGGGTTTTGCATTTATTAGACCATAGGCATTTTGAATAATAATCAACTATCAAGAAATAAGACTATCAAATGAAAAGTTCAGAATTTATCGATAAGCAAATCGCCTATTGTCCCGAGTTCGGGTCAGATAGTATTCGAAGTTCGTTGGAACTATCGTCGACAGCAGTAATTGTTGGTATGTTAGGAGTTAACCACGCTGGAATTAGCGATTTTGTGCAACAACAGCCCAAAAAAGTCTGGGATAGAATCCTGAATAGTTCGTTCGACCGACGAACATATCTTAAATATATATCTGGTGATATATCAGATAATAATGGTAAACCGCTGAATAACCCGTCATTTAATGTGCTAAGTTTAGCCATGATGTCGGTATTAGGTGATGCTCACTGGTCCCAGCGAAATGCCGAAAATCGACCACCGAGCGACTACAGCGTATTTGACTCATTGGCTTGTCTAGCCATGAGTGGAGCTGGAGTTGAATGGCGAAGGGCGATGGTAATCAAAAATAACTTCAATGGGTCGGAACTAGATTATATCAAAGCCACAAATCAAAATGGTAAGCGGACTTTTTCTAATTTTGAGGGTTTACTGACTGAAATAGATGCGGCTTTGGTGCTAAGTGATATTTGTATCCAACAAGGTTGGTGGTTGTTTACTGCTCCACCGATGTTCGAAAAATACGGTGAACATAAGTCTGACTTTTTGGTAATTGACCAAGCCTCCAACAGAGTAGTCGGTGTCCAGGTAAAGGCTAACCCTCACGAAAAAGATGTTGAAAAATATAAAGACATAAACGGTGGAGTTATATTGGTATCAGGAATTGATGACTTGGGTAATTTTAAAACTTATTATGATCCATCAATGCCCAGGGGTCAGCGGGCAACTAGTTTTGCTGGGTCGGTCGTTCGGGCGTGTAATATTTATAACTACCAGGAACTTGAGAAAAAACATTCTCACCTATCGGCAGGTTTTCGGGTATTTCGGAGGAGTCGCTATGGTGATAAGAAGTTACAAAAAGAAAGGCCTAATCTTTTCGAAAAACACCAAGTCAAGAAAGCCAAGATACTAGAACGTTTGCAGCGGTATATGTAAACGACAATGTTTGTGCAATCTGTAAATATTTGGTATAATATTCAAATTAATAACCACTTGCTGATTAAAAGTTATTTTTGAAAAACAAAATAATGTTACAGCTCGGACAAATGAAAGGAACAACACCTGATATGGCAGCCGCCAAAAAAACTCCAAAAACCCCAACTAGTGATGGCAAACAGCGAATTCGGATTCGCTTAAAAGCTTATGACCACAAATTAATCGACCAATCGGCAAAACAGATTGTAAATACTGCTATTAGAACTGGAGCCAAAATTGCTGGTCCAGTACCTTTGCCGACACGACGTAGCACTTTTACAGTTGTTAAAAGCCCTCATGTCTACAAAAAAGGTCGTGAACAATTCGAGATGAGAGTCCACAAACGGCTGATAGATGTCGTCGAACCGACTCCAAAAACTATTGATAGTTTGATGAATCTATCGCTACCTGCTGGCTGTGACGCCGAAATCAAGATGTAGCAAACCCCCTTTAAGCTTGACAAGTATTGACAATAAGTGTATAATGTAATTATATTAATTCATTTATGTCATGGAAACAATCGGATTAAATAAATTAGATCATTCCTCGTCAGAAGTTAACTGGCGTAATATTGCCCAGGTAGGTCTAAGTTTAGGTGTGGTGGCTTTCTCGGGTGGTAATGCAGTAGCGGAAGCCCCCTTAAAAGAAATTTCGCCCGTTTTGAAGGCTCAATGTCGAACTCAAGTATTTGATGCTTCATTGCCAGATACTATCCAGTTTACTCGCTCAAATAGTTCGAACGTCGAAGCTACTTTATCGGCTTATGATATAACACCTAACTGTGAAAAAGTTCTAAACCGCCAAACTAGTGCAGTCGTAACACCTATCGGAGCCGATGGCGTTCCTACGACAACTAAAGTTATTTTTAGTACTAAATCCGAAAATTATCAAGATATTACCAAATCACTTAATCTACCTCCTAATCAATTACGAAAACCAGTCAGCTTTATGGTGACCTTCAAAAACACAATTTATTGGCAAGACAACAAGAAAGAGAATCAAATTGCCTCGTTTATTTATTATCAAAAGAAGGCCAATTCTCAGATCGTACCTGGTGTCCAGTAAGTATAATTATTGATATTTAGATCGCTTATGCTTAAATATATTTATGGCAAAAGCAAAAACAAAAAAATCACGCAAAAATAATATTCAAGCAAATCAGTCTGATAGCACTTACTTTTTAAAGATTGTTATGTATATGATTTTTGCTAGTATGTGGCTGAGAATCCAAACCAATTCAGGACTGGAGATTCCGTTGCCCATAGGTGGATTAATCGCTGTTATCTATGCCTTGCATGATCACTTTCAAATTGACCGCAAAATTGAGCTGGCGATTACGTTAGTCGCTATGTTTATCTCATTTTGGCTGCCAATTGGCTTATATATTAACATCGGTTAATCATTGATATAACTAACTTTTTGACCAGTTACCACAGAACCAGATTCAATAAATGTATCCGCTAATGTCTGCTCATCGACTTTGTCGAGCAATTTGATATCAAGTTTTACAGATTTGCCGACCAAACGAGCCAATCTGCCAGGCAGGGCTGCACTAGCCAGTCCCGTTGTTATGTCGCCCGAATCAAGCGTGCAGGCAATTATTGGCATATCCTTAGCACTAAATCTTTGCAACAAACCAATTATCGCTTGTGGTATTTCAGGGATTACTAATCCTTTTTTGGTTTTTTGAGTGCGACGACCATTAGGAGTGATAAATAATGTTGCATCATCTTGTTTGGCCCCCTCAAAAAAGTATTTCATGGCTTGAAAATTGTATGCACTACACTCGCTAGGATAACTTTCGAACAATCGCTCGGTACTTTGGGTGTGAGGAATAATTTGGGTAATATTGCCGAGGTCACGAACTTGATTGAAGGCAATTTGCTTTCCCCTGATAGATAAGTGGGAGATTAATTTACCTAATAAAAAATGATTTGTAGACGGGCGGGCGACCTTCGCAGAAACTGCTAAACTTCCAATCAGGGCTAAATCACACATTCCCTTCAGGTGTGGTGAAATAATAACTTTTTTGTCATGAGAAGAAAGGTTATTTTTATCGAAAAAATTGGCTAATTGCTCAGTTAGGCATGAATAATTAGGAACACTTTTGGCATAGTGATGAGTTGCTGAATTGATATTGCTGTCATTTGTCGACGTAGCCACGTAACCGTTTCGTAGTAAACGTGGATCGTCGGTTGAGATATTTGGGGTTAACTCGAGGTCGGTCTTTAGGACCCGATTAAGCAACCAATTAACAGGGATGCGAGCATAGCCTAAATTTTTGGAGGCTTTGTCGGCTGCTTCGGTACTAGCCACTTTTGCGTAATGCTCAAATACCTTTGATTCAAATTCAGACATTTCTTCATTCATATTTAAAGCTATTTTATAGTACTTTTAGCTAGGAATGTAAAAATATGCGATTTATCGATAATAATAAACAATAGTAGAATCAATTAATAAAACATATTATACTCATTATTTAGTTAATCAAAGGAGAAAACATGCCAATATCTAGAAAATTTGCTGCATCTGCATTATGCTTTGCGGTAGCTGGCGGAGCAACATTTATGTCAAGTCGTTCACAAAATTCTTACAATGATCGTATGATGGAATGCGTCGGTGAATTAAATAAACCTGTAAAAGAGTGTCGAGATATTTTAGGCGAGAACGACGGCACATCGGACTTGGATGCTACAGTATTCGTAGGATTTTTTGCGGGAGCATTGATATTGGGTTCGAGTTTGGTTGAAAATGCACAAAGACAAGAATACGACGCCCCAACAACACACCACTTATCTAATCAATCACCAGCTGAGAATCCTAATCAACTAGAAGATTATAGTATATAAACTTATAGTATTATGCACAACGTATTGACAGGTGTTAGTTTGTTGTGCTAAGATGTTAACATATATCAATATACTTAAACTTGGTATGTTCGGAAGGTCTACAAATTGTTCAAAAAGAACAGGGGTAGAAACCACTAGCTACCAAGCGTTTTTATTGCTAACACTATTCATATAAGTGATTGCAAAACGAACTAATCTTAAGTAATAAATTATGAGGTTAATCTGCTATGAAAGCACTTATAACACAAAAAGTTGGCATGACTTCGACTATCGCTGAAGACGGTAGTGTGAATGCTATTACTTTGCTTTCCGCTAGTGATAATGTAGTGACCCAAATCAAAAACGTTGAAACCGACGGATATATGGCACTACAAATTGGCTCAATTGAAGCTAAAAAGTTATCAAAGTCTGCTAGCGGACATCAAAAGGCCGCCAAAACTAGCCTAAAACAACTAAATGAGGTCCGTGTAGACCAATTACCAGAAGACACCAAGATCGGCGACAAATTTGCGGCCGATCTTTTTAGTGTCGGCGATATGGTTGATGTAACTGCAACTAGCAAGGGTAAAGGCTGGGCAGGTACTATCAAACGACATAACTTCCATCGTCAACGAAAAACCCACGGTGGTAAAGGTAACACTCGAAAAGTCGGTTCAATTGGCTCAATGTATCCTCAAAGAATCTTCAAAGGCAAAAGAATGGCTGGACAAATGGGTGCTTCTCAGGTGACTGTCAAAAATTTAAAAGTTGCTCTTGTTGACACTGAACTTAAAGTTATCGGTGTTTATGGAGCTGTACCAGGACCACGAAAAGGTGTTGTGATTGTGAAAGGAGTTAAATAATGAGTGTTCAAACTTTCACAAAGTCAGGCGTAAAAGCAACAACTGCTGTCAAACTAGATAAAGACATTTTTGACGTAAAGGTTGAAAATCATCAGTTACTGAAAGATGCTTATGTAGCTTATCTATCAAATGGTCGTAAAAACTTAGCTGTTACTAAAACTCGTGGGTTAGTTAGTGGTGGTGGTAAAAAACCATGGAAGCAAAAAGGCACTGGCCGAGCTCGATTTGGTAGTTCTAGAGTACCTATTTGGCGAGGTGGTGGTATTACTTTTGGCCCAACAGGTAACGAGAATTACACCAAAAAAATGCCACTCAAAGCCAAAAGGGTTGCTCTCCGACAAGCTCTTTCGCTAGCTAATCAAGCTAGTAAAATAAGCGTGATTGAGTCATTTGATGTTAAAGATGCCAAGACTAAAACAGCCGCAAATTTATTGGCTAAACTAAAGGCTAACAGAGGTGTTTTGTTAGTAGTTGACAATAAAACATCGGAACTAGACAAAGCTACTCGCAATATTTCATTTGTAAAATTAGTTCAAGCTAAATACCTAAATGTTTATGACATTATGAATGCTTATACGATTTTGATCGAAAAATCAGCTTTGAGTGAAATTTCTGACTGGCTAGCAGTTGAGGTGAAAACTAGTGAAAAAGGAGCTAAATAATGACTAAAACACTACTACTAAAACCTCGTCAAAGTGAAAAAACTTATGCTCTTAGCCAAACACGTAACGTATTTGTGTTCGATGTACCACTTAGCACTAATAAAATCGAAGTCAAAAAAGCCATCGAAATTCAGTTTGGCGTATCAGTTGCCGAAGTTAAAATGATGATTACTAAAGGCAAAATGGCTCGTTCAATTAGAATCGGTGCCAAAACTCGAGCCAATGTTTCTGGGCGACGTAAAAATATCAAAAAAGCTTATGTTACTTTAGTCAAAGGTGACTCAATCCCTGTTTTTGCAGCTATCGATGAACAAATCGAAAAAGAAGCAAAATTAAATGAAACTGCTCAAAAAGCCATGGCTAAAGAAGAGAAAAAGACTAAATTAGCTGGGGTTCCTAAAAAGCGAGGCATTTTAGGCCGAACAAACAAGAAAGGAGATAAGTAATGGCAATTAAACAATATAAGCCTACTACTCCTGGGCGTCGCGGTATGACATCTTATGATTTCGATGCAATTACTACCAAAAAACCAGTTAAAAGTTTAGTAAAAATCCGCAAACAAAACAGTGGCCGTAATAATCAAGGTCGAATTACAACTAGGCATCGTGGTGGTGGTGCAAAACGGTTTATAAGAATCGTAAACTTCAATTTAGCTGAGGGTACCAAAGCGGTTGTTGAACACATCGAATATGATCCAGGTCGTTCTAGTCGAATTGCAAGAATCAAAGATCAAGACAATAAACTTCACTATATTATTGCTACAAACGGCATGAAACAAGGTCAAACAGTTAGCGTTGGTAGTGAAAGCTCAATCGAAAATGGAAATCGCTTAAAATTAAAAGATATACCTGTTGGTAGTGTAATTCATGCAGTCGAAATGACTCCAGGTCGTGGTGGACAATTAGTTCGTGGAGCTGGTTCATCAGCTCAGTTAATGGCCAAAGACGAAAACTATGCCCAGGTTAAATTACCAAGTGGTGAAGTTCGGATGATTAATGCAAACTGTAAAGCGAGCATAGGTGTAGTCGGTAACGAACAACATCAAAACGTCAAGGTTGGTAAAGCTGGCCGAAAGCGTAATAAAGGAATCCGACCAACGGTACGAGGTGTAGTTATGAATGCAGCCGACCACCCACACGGTGGTGGTGACGGTGGTCGACACGGTATGGGTAAAGACCCACGTACACCATGGGGCCAAAAAACTTTAGGTTACAAAACCCGTCGTCGTAAGAGTAGTAATAAATTTATAGTAAGAAGTCGTCATGAGGCGAAGAGGAAATAATGAGTAGAAGTTTGAAAAAAGGTCCATTTGTTGATCCAAAACTAGCCAAAAAAGTGGCAGCCCTGGGCAAAGAAGACCGTACAATTATCAAAACATGGGCTAGAGCCTGTACAATTGCACCAGAATTTGTCGGCCGTACGATTGCCGTACACAACGGTAAAGTTCATGTACCAGTTTTTGTAACTGAAAATATGGTTGGTCATAAATTAGGTGAATTTAGTCCTACGCGTAAGTTTAGGAGCCATGGTGGTAAGCTGGCGAAAGGTCAAAAATAATGAATAATTCGATCAAAGCATCAGCTAAAGGTGTGCGAATGAGTCCCCGTAAAGTTGGTGTAGTTGCCGCTTTGGTTCGTGGACGTGCAGTTTCGGACGCTGTTACTATCCTCGAAAATACACCACGTCGTTCAGCCACAGCTGTTCGTAAAGTAATTCAAAGTGCCGCAGCCAATGCTGATAATAACTTTAACTTTAAACCAGAAACTCTAGTAATTTCTGAAATTATTGTTACTCCTGGTCCAAGACTAAAGCGATATCGCCCCGCAGCACATGGACGAGCATTGCCTTTTCAACGTAAAACTAGCCACATTTTTGTATCTGTTACGGGTGAAATTCGACAGCCTAAGAAGCCAGCAACTAAACCAGCTGTCGCAAAGGAGAAAAAATAATGGGACAAAAAGTAAATCCGATTAGTATGCGACTTCAAGTCAATAAAGATTGGCGAAGTAAATGGTTCGCAAATAAGCGTGACTACCAAGAATTTTTATCGAAAGATTTAAAAGTTCGTCAAATGATCAAAAAAGATCTAGGTGCCAGAGCAGCAATTAATAAAATCGATATTGAGCGTTCACCAAATCTTGTGACTGTAACTATTTCCACTGCTAAGGCTGGTGTAGTGATTGGTCGTGGTGGAGCAGGTGTTCAAGAGCTTAAAACTAAAATTGAAAAAATCTATGGTGTAAATGTACGTGTTAACATCGAAGAAATCAAAAAATCTGAACTACATGCAAAATTAGTTGCCGAAAATATCGCTCATCAATTAGAACGACGAATTTCATTTAGGCGAGCTATCAAACAAGCTGGTGCTGCGACTATGCGAGCGGGAGCTAAAGGAATCCGTATTGAAGTGTCTGGACGATTAAATGGTGCCGAAATGAGTCGCCGTGAAAAAGAAGTTCAAGGTTCTGTACCATTACACACCATCAGAGCTGATATTGACTATGCTCATGCTGGAGCTCAAACTGCTGCCGGAGTAATTGGCGTAAAAGTTTGGATATATAAAGGTGAGGTAATCTAAGATGTTAGTACCTAATAAATTAAAACACCGCCGAGTACGTAAAGGCCGAATCAAAGGCCCAGCTACTTCTGGCAATACAATCGCATTTGGTCAATATGCACTTCAAGCCATGGGACCAGAAAAAATTACTTCCCGCCAAATTGAATCAGCTCGTCAGGCAATGACCCGCTACATTAAGCGTGGTGGTAAAATTTGGATTCGCATCTTTCCTCATACACCTGTTACCAAAAAACCACTGGGACTAAAAATGGGTGGTGGTAAAGGAAGCCCAGAATTTTTTGTAGCAAAAGTTCGACCTGGTACAGTTTTGTTCGAGATGCAAGGAGTTAGCGAAGAAGTAGCTCGTGAAGCTATGCGTCTTGCGGCTCATAAGTTGCCAGTTAAAACTAAGTTTATTTTAAGGGAGGGCGAATAATGACTGTCAGCGAAATCCGTAAAATGGATACACCGAAATTAGCTGAGGCTGTCAATAGCTTGCGTGAAGAAATTACAGAACTACGTCGCCGAATTCATATGGGTGAAACTCAAAACGTCCGAATCGTAAAATCTAAGCGTAAAGATTTGGCACGAATGTTAACAATAATGAGCGAACAGCTCTCTAAGGAGAAAATGTAATGGCAAAAACATTAACTGGAGTAGTTTCGTCTGTTGCTAGCGACAAGACTATTGTCATTACGATTGCAACTCGCAAAACTCACCCACTTTATAAAAAACAGTATATTAGTACAACCAAATTTATGGCACATGATGAAAATAATGAATGCAAGCTTGGCGACAAGGTTATAATCAGCGAGACTCGTCCATTATCTGCCCGCAAACGGTTCAAACTTGATAAAATCGTCGAACGGGCAACTATCACTAAAGACGATTTGAAGGTACTTGACGACGATCAAACTAACAAACAAGAGGAAACCAAATAATGATCCAACAAGAATCCAGGTTGATAGTTTGTGATAACAGTGGTGCTAAAGAAATTCTGTGCATCCGTGTACTTGGTGGAACTCGCAGGCGATACGCTCGAGTTGGCGATATAATCACTGCAACTGTCAAGCAAGCTAGCCCAAACGGCAATGTTAAGAAAAAATCTGTAGTCAGAGCAGTAGTTGTACGAACCCGCGAGCAAATTCGTCGCAAGGACGGTTCGACTATCAAGTTCGACGACAATGCCGCAGTAATTATCGGGGATGACAAAAACCCTAAAGCAACTCGTATTTTTGGACCTGTACCACGTGAACTACGTGACATGGGTTATGCTAAAATCATTTCGTTAGCACCGGAGGTACTATAATGAAGATTAATAAACCATCAAATACTTCTAAAATATACAAAATTCGTCTTAGAAAAGACGATAATGTAGTTGTTTTATCTGGAAAATACAAAGGTAAAACTGGAAAAATTTCACAAGTTCATCCAAGAGATAACAAAGTGACTGTAGAAGGTATAAATATTATCAAAAAAGCTATCAAACCTAACAAAGCTTATCCTAACGGTGGAATAGTTGAGATTACTAAGCCAATTGATGTTTCTAAAGTAGCGATTGTTGAGCCGACAAGTAAAAAACCTAGTCGAATTGGCTTTAAGCTAGACAAAGATGGTCGAAAAACTCGTATTTATAAAAAGAGTGGAAAGGAGATCAAGTAATGGCTGAAACTAAAACTAAATCACCTAGTCAAAAAGTTGATTTTCCAAGGCTCAAACAAGAATATCTTGATAAATACGTTGCCGAACTTCAGAAGGAATTGAAGCTAAATAATGTAAATCAAGTTCCAAAACTAGAAAAAATAGTCTTAAATGTTGGGCTTGGCCGTAGCAAAGACGATAAATCAATGTTTGAGGTAGCCGAAAACACTTTGACAAAGATTACTGGTCAAAAACCAATTGCCACTTATGCCAAGATGTCAATTGCGACATTTAAGCTACGGGAAGGCAACAAGATTGGTCTTAAAGTTACGTTAAGGGACGAACGAATGTACGAATTTTTGGATCGATTGATTAACATTGTTTTGCCTCGACTACGTGACTTTCACGGTGTTAAAGCAGGAGCTTTTGATAAACAAGGTAATTATTCTATCGGTTTAACTGAGCAATCTATCTTTCCGGAATTATCTTTCGAAGAAACTACTAAACCACACGGTATGCAAATAGTTATTGTGACTAAAAGCCAAAATCAAGCTGATGTAAAAGCTTTGTTAACTAAATTTGGCATGCCGTTTGAAAAGGAGAATAAATAATGATCAGGGAAAAGAGCAGCGAGTTTAGTTTGCTTGCAAACCCAGCTAGGCTGGCGAGCGATGAGAAAAACCGTAGGTTTGTCTTATCCAACGATAAGGAGAATAAATAATGGCCCGCAAATCTAATATTGCACGTGACGCAAAGCGTAGCAAAATGATCAACAAATACGCTAAAAAACGTGCAGAACTTAAAGCACTTGGTGACCAAGACGGCTTGCACTTATTGCCTCGTAACTCTAGTCCAACTCGTAAGAAGAACCGATGTGTAGAAACTGGACGTCCACATGGATATATGCGTCAATTTGGATTAAGCCGTATTTCATTCCGTGAACACGCCGTCAAGGGCGAGGTACCTGGTGTTACGAAAGCGAGCTGGTAAAATGAAAGGAACAAAATAATGACTTCAACAGATCCAATTTCAGACATGCTAACACGAGTTCGCAACGCAATTGCCGTTAATAAAACAGAAGTGAAAATGCCTCACTCTAAAATTAAACAAAGTGTCGCCGAACTTCTAAAAGCCAATAATTTTATAGATGATGTTAGTTCGGTTGGTGAAGGTGTGTCAAAATCTTTGGTGATAACAATCAATAAAGAAGATAGCAACGCACGGATAACCGAAATTCAAAGAGTAAGTCGACCTGGTCGTCGGTTGTATACGGCCGCTGATAAAATTCCAAAAATCATGCGTGGCCGTGGCATTGTAATCGTCTCGACTTCTAAAGGATTGATGACGGGCGATGATGCCAAGAAAAACCGCATGGGCGGTGAGCTTATTTGTAAGGTTTATTAGTTAGGTAAAGAATAGAAAGATATTAAGGAGAAAGATGAGTCGAATAGGAAAACTACCAATTTTGGTTCCAAGCGGTGTGACAATCACTATCGACGAAAATTTGATCAAAGTAATTGGATCAAAGGGTTCGCTCGAGCAGTTTACAATGTCAGGAATAAATGTCAAACAAGATAACGGAGAAATCACTGTTACCAGAGAAAATGATGAGCCAAAAAATCGTGCTAAACATGGTTTAATGCGGGCATTGATTAATAATATGGTCATTGGCGTAAGTGAAGGCTTCAAAAAAGAGCTAGAAGTCAATGGTGTTGGGTATCGAGTTGCATTAAGCGGAGATACACTAAAAATGAACTTAGGATTTTCGCACGAAGTTAATTATAAGTTACCTGCAGGAGTAATGGCTGAAGTTAAACAAAACCTAATAACTGTCAGTGGAATCTCTAAACAGCAAGTTGGACAAGCGGCCGCTGAAATTCGTTCGCTTAAAAAGCCTGAACCATATAAGGGTAAAGGAATTAAATATGTCGAAGAGCGAATCGTACGTAAAAGCGGTAAAAGCGGAAAGGACAAATAAAAATGGGTAGATTAGAATCAACTTCCAAAAATAGTTTCAGACGCAAAAACCGCGTTCGGACACAAGTGCGTGGTACTACTTTGAGACCTCGCTTGTCAGTCAACGTATCTAACTTGCATATATCTGCTCAGATTATTGATGATCAGCAGCATATAACAATTGTTGGTTGCAGTAGTGCCAACAAAAAACTTAGCGGCACAATGAGTGAAAAAGCACAGGCAATTGGAAGCGAAATTGCAAAATTAGCTAAATCAAAAAAGGTTACTAAAGTAGCTTTTGATAGAGGAGACAGGAAATATCATGGTCGTATTAAAGCTTTGGCTGAAGCGGCTCGTAAAGGTGGATTGGAGTTTTAATTATGGCTGAAGATAAGAATAAAAATAACTCACGCAAGCCTAACAATCCGAGCGAAGAAAAACAATTAGATGAACGAGTTGTCCATATCGATCGGGTAGCTAGAGTGGTGAAAGGTGGTCGAAGATTTAGGTTTCGTGCATTAGTTGTGGTCGGCGATCACAAAGGCAAAGTCGGTATCGGAATCTCTAAAGGTGCTGATGTTACCGCAGCAGTGGCAAAAGCAGTTGATGTTGCCAAGAAAAACTTCAATGATCTAAAGCTTTACAAAGGAACATTCCCTCATGAAGCACAAGCTAAAGTCGGAGGATCGATTATTTTGCTTAAACCTGCTGCACCTGGTACAGGTTTAATCGCTGGTGGTGTAGTTCGGACAGTACTAGAAGTAGCAGGCGTAAGTAATGCTTTGTCAAAATCACTTGGTTCGACAAACAAAATCAACACCGCATATGCGACAATCGAAGCTCTGAAGCAAATGGTTCAAGCAAAAGATTGGATTACCACCAAACAAGATTCATCGCGGCCGAAAAAAGCTGAGTCAGTCGCTAAAGACAAACCAGAATCAAAACAGCCAAGCTCAAAAACTGAACCAACTAAAGCAAAAGCTGCTCCCAAAAAGTCAACCTCAGCCAAAAGTGCTACGCCTAAAAAAGCCTCTAAGAAGGAGACTAAATAATGAGATTCGAAGATTTAAAAGTTAAACCAAATCGAAAATCGTCAAGAGTCGGCCGCGGTATATCTGCAGGTAAAGGCAAAACAGCTGGCCGTGGTACTAAAGGTCAAGGTTCGCGTAAAAGTGGTGGCGTAAGACCTGGTTTCGAGGGTGGACAGATGCCGCTCTACATGCGTATCCCAAAGTTACGTGGCTTTAATTCTCATCGACCAAGAGTGAGTAACATTTATACATCTCAATTACAAAATCTTGGTGTAGCAACTGTCGATAGCGAAGTTTTAGCCAAAAATGGCCTTATCGAGAACCCGTACGTTAGGGTTAAGCTAATTAGTAAGGGTAAACTAGACAAAAAAATTACTGTCAAGTTACAATTCGCCAGCGAATCGGCTATCGCCGCACTGCAAGCTGCTGGTGGCAGTTTTGAAGTTGTTCCGCAACTTAAGCGACCATATAGCACGAAAAAATCTAGCAAAAAATAACAATTAACTAGATGTATTGTCGTCGTTGGTTACGAAATAAATTTTGCAGTCGCTAAAATAAAAAAGTTGTAGTTTTAGCAAATCTCTTGATCTAATCTTGAAGCTAATATCTATCTCTTATATAATACTTAAATAAGATAAATAAATGAGGGTGAAACGTCTGAAACCATGAACTGGAAGTTAATCTGGAAATCTTTGAGCGATAATGATATGCGTAAACGCATATTGGCTGTATTAGGTATATTAGTAATTTTTCGCTTGCTAGCTCATATTCCGATTCCGTTAGGTAATTCTGAGACACTGCGTCAGGTGTTAAATGGCATTTTTACTAGCCAAGACACACCGCAATTTTTGAGCTTTTTGAACGTATTATCTGGTGGTGCGTTAGCTAATTTCTCGATAATGTTGATTGGACTTGGGCCATATATTAACGCTAGCATTATTATGCAGTTATTGACCAAAGCCATCCCTAAACTCGAAGAGATGAATAAAGAGGGTGAATTCGGTCGCAAGAAAATAAATCAATATACTCGTATGATAACTCTTCCTTTGGCGATTATTCAATCTGTTGGAACAATATTTTTGGTCAAAACTCAAGCTTCGTCATTTGCTGGGTTAGGTGATATTACAGCTGGAGCCAGCTTAGCCCAGTGGATATTAATGATCGCCGCTCTCACTGGTGGAGCTATGATGTTGATGTGGCTGGGAGAGTTGATTACCGAGCAAAGCATTGGTAACGGTATTTCACTATTAATAACAGTTGGTATCGTTTCGTCTTTACCAGGCAAAATTGCCCAGTTAGTTAACTCCTCGCTTGGGTCTGGTAACGAGAAATGGGTATTGTTTGGTCAATCACTACCGATAAACCGTACTGGTTTCTTATATTCAATCGGTATAGCCTTAGCAATTTTATTGGTTACGATGTTCGTTGTTAGATTAAATGAGGCTCAACGGCGATTAACTGTTCATTATGCCAAACGTGTCCAGGGTAGTCGGGCATATGGTGGAGTATCGACTATGTTGCCAGTTAAGTTGATTACCGCAGGTGTTATACCGATTATCTTCGCCGTGGCGTTCTTGAGTGTCCCTAACTTTGTTGCTCAGATTTTAGTAAAAAATAGTAGCTTAAATTTGCAAAAACTTGGCCAAGATTTAAATTTATGGTTCCAGACTCCAACCGCTCAAACCCTAACTTCTGGTGATTGGCATGCCTATATTTACCCTGTTATTTACTTCGTTTTGGTAGTGCTGTTTACATTCTTTTACACCTCAATCGCCTTCAATTCCAAAGAAATTGCCGAAAACTTGCAAAAACAAGGGGCTTTCCTGGAAGATGTACGTTCGGGTAAACAAACTGAAAAATATCTAACAAAGGTTGTTAACAGGTTAACTTTATTTGGTGCATTTGCCCTAGGTTTGCTGGCTGTTATGCCAATTATTGCCGAAGCATTTCTTAAGAATAACCTGGCAATTACAGGTACTTCAATCTTAATTTTGGTGTCTGTATCTCTTGAAACACTTCGTCAAATCGAGTCGCGAGCTATGCTAATTACCTATAGTCAATACGATGGTTCTGACTTCTTTCAAACAGTTGAAAAATCTAAAAAACGCTTAAAATTACCCAATCTCAAAAAAATAACCAAAAAACCATAGAAAAACTCTTTGCAAACGTTGTAGTTTTTTGATATAATTACTTACCAGTTATATTTAAAGCACAGAGGTAAAAGTAATCATACATTTTAACTAGTGTAGAAGAATATATCAGAGATATATCAATGGCGAAAAATAAGGAAGTAATTGAGCTGTCGGGGGTAATTTCCGAAACTCTACCGGGGACTCAGTTTCGGGTAAAACTTTCTAATGGTCACGAGATAATAGCTCATGTCGCTGGTAAAATGCGTAAACATTATATACGGATTGTCCCAGGTGATACTGTCACTGTAGAACTAACCCCTTACGATCTAACGAAGGGGCGGATTACATACAGGAAATCTTAAATTTATTATTTGTTAAAAAGGTCAAAAGTTTTTTTTGAATAATAAATTTATCAAAAAAATATTAATAAGCAGTGTGTTTCCGAAAAACACTTAAATAAAGAAGGAAGGAATCGGAGATCAGTATGAAAGTACGTGCAAGTGTAAAGAAAATCACACCTGACGACAAAATTGTTCGTCGCAAGGGTAGACTTTACGTAATCAATAAATTAAAACCAAAGCATAAGCAGAGACAAGGATAATAACAGAGTATGGCTAGAATTTCAGGAGTAACAATTCCTAATGAAAAGCAAATCCAAATTGCCTTGACATATGTTTATGGTATTGGACCTAAATTTGCTGTCGAAATATTGGAGTTAGCAAAAGTTGAACCAACTATCCGTGTAAAAGATATGACTGACAATGAGATTAGTCGTATATCAGAGGTAATCGCTGATAAATATACTGTCGAAGGTGAATTACAACGAATCGTTACAGGCAATATTAAACGCTTAAAAGATATCAATAGCTACCGTGGCCAACGCCATAAGGGTAACTTGCCGAGCCGTGGTCAAAGAACTAAAACCAATGCTCGAACAAGGCGTGGTAAGAAAACAACTGTGGGTGGAACAGCTAAGAAAGTCGCATCAAAGACGTAGGATAAATAATGGCAGAAGTAACTAATAAATCAATCAAGAAGAAGAAAACTAAACGAGTTGTAGCTAGTGGACAAGTTCATGTTCAGGCTTCGTTTAATAATACAATTATAACTGTAACCGATAATAATGGTGGAGCATTAACAACTGCAAGTGCAGGAGCCTGTGGTTTTCGTGGTAGCAAAAAAGGTACAGCTTACGCTGCCCAAGTTGCCGCCGAGAAAGCAATTAACGCTGCAAAACAACAATATAGTTTATCTAAAGCAAATGTGTTTGTGAAAGGAATTGGCCTTGGCCGTGAATCAGCTGTCAGAGCTTTAGTAAGTGCAGGAGTTGCTGTTGAATCAATCACAGATGTTACTGGCGTTCCGCATGGTGGCTGTCGTCCAAGAAAGGCTAGAAGGGTTTAACAATGGCACGTGATAGACAATCAATTGTAAAAATGAGTCGTCGTGAAGGCTATGCCCTTCACCCAAAAGCTCACAAAGCTTTAATGAAACGATCTACTCCACCTGGCGAGCAAAAAGCAGGAGCATTTCGATCAAAATCAAGTCAATACAACTTGCAACTTCGTGAAAAGCAAAAAGTAAAAAGACTATATGGTTTGCTAGAAAAACAATTTTCTAACCTCATGAAAGAAGCTAGCAAAACTAAGGGTCAATCAGGCCAGGTATTACTTAAATTCTTAGAACTACGTGCCGATAATGCAGTTTACCGAGCTGGTTTTGCAACTTCAAGACGAGCAAGTCGCCAATTAGTCAGTCATGGACACTTTGAGCTTAATGGCCGACGAATTGACATACCTTCAATTCGTTTGAAAGACGGCGATACACTAACTGTCCGAGTTAAGAGTCAAAAATCAGAGTATTTTAAGAATCTAGATGAAGTAAGTCCAGCTAACAGCGAAATGCCGAGTTGGATAAAGGTTGATCGCAAAAAATTCACAGTAAAAGTTGTTGGTTCACCGACTCGTGAAGAAGCCGAAGTAGATATAAATGAGCAATTAATTGTTGAGTATTACTCACGATAAAAGAAGTAGGAAGGAAAAAATATGTCAAAAATAATTCACACACCAGGTGTCGTAAATGTAAATGAACACAGTGCTACTTCAGCAACATTCACAGTCGAACCACTTCATAGTGGCTATGGCATGACTCTTGGAAATAGCTTAAGGCGAGTTGCTTTATCATCTTTATCAGGTGCAGCAATCACGGGAGTAAGGTTTGAGGGTGCTAGTCATGAATTTACGACTCTTGATGGAGTAGTTGAAGACGTAGTTGATTTGATTTTGAATCTAAAAGGAATCGTCTTTAAAGTATTCTCTGAAGAAGCACAAACCCTAAAGATCACCAAAAAAGGTAAAGGAGCGTTAACCGCCAAAGATATTCAAACTACAGCCGATGTCGAAGTCGTTAATCCAGATCACGTCATATGCAATCTTGATGACAATGCTGATTTCTCTTGTGAGATTGTAGTCGAAGTTGGCCGAGGTTATAAAACTGCCGACGAAACTAGCAATGCTCGTAAAGTTGCTGATGTTATCGCAGTTGATGCACTGTATAGTCCTGTAAAAAGAGTTCGCTATAATGTCGAAAACACTCGTGTTGGCCAAGTAACCGACCTTGATAAACTGGTTATTACAATTGATACTGATGGTTCGATTACTCCTAGCGAAGCATTTGAAGAAGCGGCTGCAATTTTGGTCAATCAATACACAGCTCTTGCAGGTAAAACAAAAGTTGAAGCTTCAGCTCCTCTACTAACCTCGGATGGTACAGCTAGTTTAGAGTCAGTTGAAGAAAATGACGATTCACTTGCCTTGATGACATCTATCGAAGACCTTAACTTATCGGCTCGTACCAGCAACGCTTTAATCAATAACGATATCCACACACTGAAAGATTTATTCTCTCTAAGCGACATGGAGCTACGCGAACTAAAAGGATTTGGCTCAAAAGCTTTAGATGAAGTCAAAGACAAGATGGCCGAGATGGAGTTTTAGATGCATAGACATGGATATAAAGGAAGAAAATTTGGTAGAGAACGAGATCAACGTCGGGCTTTATTGAAGGGTTTGGCCGATTCCATGATTAAGTATGAATCAATTGAGACAACGCTACCAAAAGCCAAAGAATTAGTTAGCTATCTAGAAAAACTGGTTACCAAAGCCAAAAAAGGTGGTTTACATAATCGTCGGCAAATAATTGCCAAGTTACAAACCACTGATTCCGCACATAAATTGATCGATGAAATCGCACCTAAATTATTAGCTCGCAGCAGTGGTCACTTTAGGATTGAACGAACCGCTCTACGCCGAGGTGATAATTCTCAGATGGCTAAAGTTAGCTTTGTTGATGATTTATCAAAATCTAGCCCCAAAGTTGCGAGTCCAGTGACTGCAAAAAAATCATCGCCTAAACCAACTCCCAAGAAGGAGACAAAATAATGAATACATATTCTGCTAAACCAAAAGATGTAGTTCGTAAATGGTACGAAATAGATGCATCAGAAGCCTCACTAGGGCGACTATCGACAGTAGTTGCCGAACTCTTAATCGGTAAACGTAAAACTATGTTTACTAAACATATTGATTGCGGTGACTACGTAATCGTCGTAAACGCAGAGAATTTAGTTGTTACAGGTGATAAATTAAATAAAAAGATGTATTATCGTCACTCTAATTTCCCTGGAGGACTAAAAGAATCAAATCTACAATTTGAGATGGACAAAGACCCATGCCAAGTAATCATGAGATCAGTTCGCGGTATGCTACCCGTCAACAAATTACGTGATGAAAGACTAAAAAGACTCAAAATTTACTCAGGTGCTGAACATGAACATTCTGCCCAAAAACCTGAGAAATTTCACTTAAATGGAAGGACTAAATAATGGCATATTTTTATGCACTTGGACGTCGTAAAAGCTCTACAGCAAGAGTTCGCTTGCAAAAAGGCACTGGCAAAGTAGTGATTAACGATAAACCAGCCGAAGAATATTTTTCGAGTAGTAAATATTCGTTGAACGAGATTGAAAAACCATTTGTAGCCTTAGAGTTAAATGGTAAATACGACGTATCTGTCAAAGTTTCTGGCGGTGGTGTAAATGGCCAAGTCGAAGCAATTCGTTTAGGTATTGCTAAAAGCTTAGTAGAAATGGACGAGAGTCTAAAAAATACTCTAAGAAGAGCAGAACTATTAGGACGTGATCCTCGAGAGAAAGAACGTAAAAAATTCGGACTCAAAGGAGCCAGAAAACAACGTCAATTTACAAAACGTTAATCTTGTTTCTTTTGGTATAAACACTCTGCCCTCGTGCAGGGTGTTTTTAATTACTAATAAATATCGAAAAAAGGTATAATAATGATATGAAAAGTGTGATTTTGACTGGCCTTCGAGCCAATACCAACCTGACTATTGGCAATTATTTTGGTGCGTTACTACCGATTGTCCAAATGGCCAAACAAAATCAAGATAATTACCAAATAAACTTATTCGTACCTGATCTTCACAGCTTTACGACTGCAATCAATCACAAAATATTAAAAACTCAGATTATGGATAATATCAAAATGTTTGTTGCCGCTGGTTTGCCCCTGAATGATAATAATGTTTTTTTGTATCGTCAAAGCTACATTCCTGCTCATTCTGAACTAACTTGGATACTAGATTGCTTTACAAGTTTTGGCGAAATGAGTCGTATGACCCAATTTAAGGATAAATCTCAGAACTTAATTAGTGATAATGACATGAGTCTTGATCAAGAGTTAACCGAGATAAAAGGCAAAAATATTTCAGTAGGCTTATTTAATTACCCTGTTTTGATGGCTAGTGATATTTTACTTTACGACGCAAAATATGTGCCAGTTGGCGAAGATCAAACTCAGCACTTAGAGTTTGCCCGCGATATTGCCGAGAGATTCAATAATAAATTTGAACCAGTTTTTACGGTACCTGAGCCAGTAGATAAACAAAATCAGTTTTTTCAACGCCAAAAAACTTTAAAAATTATGGATTTAGCTGATCCAACCAAAAAAATGAGTAAAAGTGATGAATCATCTAAGGGCGTAATATTTTTGAATGATAGTCCTGAAGCAGTTAAAAAGAAAATTATGTCAGCAACTACTGATAGCTTAGAAAAAATCAGTTACAACCCAGCCAGTCAGCAAGGAATAAGCAATCTACTTCAGCTGCTTGCACTTCTAGATAATCAATCAATTGATGAAGTTTCTACAAGATTTTCTGGTCAAACGCAGTATGGTCCGTTAAAAAAAGAATTAGCGGAAAAAACTTGTCAATTTGTTGCTGATTTTCAGGCTAAGTTAGCTCAAGTTGATGAGCAGGTTATTCTCACTAAATTACAACAAGACGAAGAAACCATGAATCAACAAGCTCAAGCCAAACTCTTGAAAGTTCAACAACTTGTCGGTATCAGATAATAATGAACGAAGAAAACCCGAAAATACGACTTGATACATTTTTGGCTCAAAAATATCCAGAATATTCACGATCTTTAATTCAAAAATTAATCAAAGACGGTCGCGTGAAAGTCGATGGTTATTGTTTAAAAAAGCCATCGATTGATCTATACCAAGATAAAGACTATGAAATCAAACTTGATTTAGTAAATCTTAATAAACCCAAAGAAACTATCGACGTCGAGATTATTTATGAGGATAATGATGTTGTCGTTGCTAACAAACCAATTGGAACATTAACTCACAGTAAAGGTGCTTATAATCCTGAGACTTCATTGGCAGATTGGTTGAAGTTGCGTCCAAATTACGAGTTTAGTGACGATAATGACCGAGGCGGGATTGTACATCGGCTAGATAGAGCAACGAGCGGAGTAGTGATTTGTGCTAAGAATCAAAAAAGCTATAGTTTTTTGCAAAAACAATTTGCTGAGCGAACATGTCAAAAATCATACGCAGCGATTATAGAAGGTAGTTTAAAAAATCCTGAAGCAATGATTGATTTGCCAATAATCCGAAACCCCAAAAAACCACAAACATTTCGGGTCGGAGCAAATGGTAAGCCGTCTCAGACTAAGTACAAAACAATCACTCAAAATCATATATATTCATTACTCGAACTCAATCCAATTACAGGCCGAACTCACCAACTAAGAGTTCATTTGAGATATTTGGACCATCCAATTATCGGTGATACATTTTATGATGGCAAAAAAGCTGATAGGTTATATCTTCATGCTCATACACTTCAAGTTAAGTTACCTAGCGGAGTTCAAAAAAAATTTATCGCTGCTTTACCAAAAGAATTTGAATTAAAAATGCAATGAGTAAATTACTAATCGAGCCGTTCGTAAAGAAGCAAATTGATAATATTTTGCAAAATCCCCAAGCAAAAGCTATCGGTTTGGTTGGTAAAACTGGTGTGGGTAAAATGTATATAGCCCGAAAAATCGCTCGTAATTTAGTACCAAAAATTGTTATTGATTCAAATTTCTTACAAATTGATGGCCAAAATGATGGTATCGAGCAGGTAAGAATAATTCAAAAAAAATTGAGCCTAACAACTACTGGTCATAACCTGATCCGTCGAATAGTAGTAATTGATCATGCCGATCAGCTTTCTCGTGAAGCCCAAAATTCACTCCTCAAAACTTTGGAGGAGCCACCCCTCGACACATTAATTATATTAAATATAACAGATGTAAATAATATTTTACCAACAATTAAATCGAGGATCACTTCGATTATAATTAAGCCGATTTCACTTAATCAGGCTACTAATTTTTATTCACAATCAGATACTTCTGAACTCGAGAAAAATTATCACATCTCCTTCGGTCATGCCAGGTTGCTAGATGAACTTATGCGAAACAATCAAAATAATAATCTAGTTACTAATATCAACTATGCCAAGTCGATTATCGCAAAAAACCGACTTGAGAGATTGTCGATGATTGATGAGATTATTAAAAATAAAGCAATTGATATATCTGAAATTTTGGACGCAATGCTAGTGATTTTTGATGCGATATTAAAAAAGAGTTTCGATGCCGAAAATAGAAGTGAAAAAATATCAAATAATTTGAACTATATAGATAAGATTAATCAAACTAGCCGCGAAATTAATAAAGGCTGTAACACCAAATTAGCTCTTACTAAGCTATTTTTTAGTTTGTAAATACTAGCCAGATTTGAGATTATTCATCATTTTTTATATAATATTAATCGTCCATGATAGAACTATTAGCAGTTGCAGTGGCATGCGTATTATTATTTAGAACATTTTTCGAAAAAGAAGATGATCTAGAGGTTTTGCCTGTAAAATTTTCTGAAAAACTTGGTAAATTGTGGGATATTGTCCATCAAGGCATGCGAGAGAATCGATTATTAAAGGCCGAAAAAGCTTTGCTTACAATACTAAAAATCGATGAGAAAAATGCAGCCGCTTATAATCGACTCGGTATATTGTACGCAAAACAGAAGGAATTTCGTGATGCGATCGATTGCTTTGAAATCGCTTGTAGTATCGAACCAACTGCTTCAAGTCTTCATAACTTAGGTTTGATATTTTATGAAACAGAGAATTATGAAAAATCGGTTATTGCGTTTGATGAGGCTTTAAAACTTGATGATCAAATGGCAGCTCGTCATATTGCTCTCGCCAAAGCCTTAGAAAAGCTTGGTAACAAAAAACGAATGGTTCAAGAGCTAGAAAAGGCTGTAGAACTTGAACCAACCCATGAATCTTACATGTTGTTGTCTGAAGGCTATAATGTAACTGATCAAACAGAAAAAGTTGTAGAAGTCGAAGAAAAACTCAAGAAAATTCTCATACCATCTGGCAAAACCCGAACTCGCGTTAAACGAGCAAAACGGGTAGTTGTTTAACAAAATAAAAAGCCGCATATAATTGCTACATACTTCTTCTAGCTTGGTGCAGGGAGAGGGATTCGACCTACCTTTGGCAGGCCCGAAACTTCACGACTGAAAACAAGTTTTCATCGGAAGCTTTCCTTGCAGAATGCCTCTGGCATTCTTCACCCCGAAGGCTTTTTCCATCGGTCGTTCGAATTATTGACAAAATAAAAAGCCGCTTAAAATTGCGGCATACTTCTTCTATTTTGGTGCAGGGAGAGGGATTCGAACCCCCGAAGGCTGAGCCAACTGATTTACAGTCAGTCGTGTTTGACCGCTTCACTATCCCTGCATGTAAATAAAAATGGAGCCACCTGTCGGATTCGAACCGACGACCCTCTGTTTACAAAACAGATGCTCTAACCAGCTGAGCTAAGGTGGCACTTACATTAGCTAAAAGTTTAGCAAATAATCTGTTAAAGTTCAATCTTTTTGTTATAATATACTAAATATTTTGCCACGATAGCTCAGTTGGTAGAGCGCATCCATGGTAAGGATGAGGTCTCGGGTTCAAATCCCGATCGTGGCTCCAAATTTGCAGAAAAATCTATATCCTAGATTAGGAGAATGTACTTGATGCCAAACTCTCTATCTGTTATAATTAATTTAAATCAACTAAAGATGTATTAAATATGGGAAAAAAGAACGATAAACGAAAATTAGTAGGACTTGTTTCAGAAGAAACTGGTCATCGTACATATTACACTAAAAAGAACGTCCAAAATACGCCTGATAAGTTACAGCTACGCAAATACGACCCAATTGCTCGCAAGCATGTATTGTATGTCGAAACTAAGAAAAACTTAGGTCGTAACGAAGTTAAACCTCGTAAAAAATAAAGCTAACTTTCAATTTATTTATCAATATTTTTGTTAGACTTATTTTTGAGGTCTAATATCGTATTAATGTATTCAGCATGACTCCACACAAGAGGAGTTACTGACACTGGGCTTTCATTATATGGGTCGATCTGTTCTGGTAGCATGCCGCTTTCACTAGCCATTTTTTGTACCCATTCAATATATTTCCAAGCAGTTTTCAAATCTCCAACTCGGATATAATACTGGGCAACCCAAAGTGTAGTTATAATCCACGAATTTGGAAGTGAATTTTGATCTTTTCGGAAATAATTGTCGTTCTGATACCGTGGAAAGCCCAAACTATTGGGATTTGTAAGCGTTTCTTCTAGGTGTTTGACGGCGTTCACAAGATCAGATGAGTTGGAATTATTGTAATATCCGAATGTCATGACTCCGTAAAAACTCGACACATCAATAGTTTCATCAAATTTAAGCGAGTCATCGGAATCTAAAATAAATCCTTTTCGAAAAACTTTGGTGTCTGGGTTGATAAAAATATTATACTTGCTAAGTAAGCTATCGGCTGCACTTTGCCATTTCGAACTAAGCTCATCTTCACCGAATGTTTTTGCTAAATCTGCAGCAACTAATAACGCTTTATAGACAATGGCGGTGGTATAGGTAGAAGTGATAAATTTCTCTTCCCACAAATCATAACTAGCATGCGGTAAACCTGTTGTTGCATCAATAAAATTAATCAAAAAGGGAACAGCCAAGCGGACGAAATTTTTATAAATATGTTGTGTGAATTCTTGGTCGTTAGAATATTGCAAAAATTCGCCCAGCATCACGACGATTATTGCTGTCTCATCTTCTTGGATCGCTAGTTCAGTTTTACCATTGCGAATTAATGGGTGCCAAGTGCTACCTATGGCTTGATCAGGTTGATATTTGTGCATCAAATAACCATCGAGATTTACAATATCAGATACAAACTCAAAAAACTTTTTTGGCTCCTCTGTGTAACCAAGTCGTATTAATGGCCAGATTGCATAAGCTCCGTCTCTTGGCCAGACATAGCTGTAATAGTCGCGTCCATAGTTATAGATCGAAGAATCACAAGAGGCGATAATTCCACCACCTTTATCGATGTGAGCTTTAATCACCATCAATGAAATTTTCGTTAGTCGCTGAATTTCGGGTGATAAACTAGAGATTTGACTATTTGCTTGGCTCAACCATTCTTGCCAATAAGTTTGATTAGAGATAAACCGCTGGCTTAAGCCATTTTCTAATATAAAATGAATTTTCTCGCAGGCAGGCTGAGAATCCGCAGCGGCTACCCAATAATCTACCGAGCCTTTGGAATTAGCAGGGATCTTTAGGCTAAATCTAATTACCGAATCTACACCAGCATGCTCGATATTGTTACCTGACAGTTCACCATCTTCAGCATCTTTGTAGGTTCCTTCTTTGCCTTCGATCCGATAATTACCAACCGAATGTTGATCAAAATATTGATTAGTATTGCTTATTTGGCCCGAAATTAGTAAACATACTTTGCCTTTGTAATCTAAAATCGAGTTGCTATGAGGAACGTACATAGCTGTATCACCGCGACCTGATTTGCTAATCTCAAATACTTGATGAAAAAATAGCCTAACTTCACGCTCGACATTGGCACGATTTTCTACCTCAAAAATTCGGCAAAAAGCATTTAGCTCGTAATCGACAAAATCTTTCGACTGAATCGATAAGTTTAAGCTATCGTTTTTGTAAGTGCAAAAAGAAGTCAGAGAGTTTTCGTCGTGATGAACCGAGGTTTGCCATGAGTTGTCGGTTAGCCAACTAAACACGCCATCTACCCATATACCGATGTGGTGGTGCATACTGCGGGCAGTTGTTAGGTTTTCGAGTCCAACGTAAGGAAAGTAAAAATCATGCACCAATCCTTTCTCGTTTAAGCCAACGACTAAGTGGCCGTTACTTAGGATCACTGATCTGGCCATTAATATTCACTCCGCAGACGTAAGTCTTGCCAAGCATTCATGAAGTAAATAAATGCATCATACGGATTTTCGTACGGACTAAAATAAGCGTGGATGTCGCCATCGTTGAACCATTTGGTACACATATAATAAAAATGGTCAGAAGTTTGGAGTTTTCGCCAATCTTCGATCAGTTTTTGATCGTTGGAATTTAAAATTTTGTCGGTAAGACTATAAATGGCTTGTAACGATTGATGTTGCATATCATTGCCCATCCAAGCAGACAAATCGCGTTCGGTATCGGCCCATGTAACCACATGAGGCATGTCAACTCGGTCAACTGCTTGGTAACTATCAGCAGCTTCGCTGACAGTCATAAAATTATTGTCATGCCCAGCTAACCAGTGTTTAGGTAGATGTGACAAAAAGTCGAAAATACCTGATTCATGCCATTGATGCTCGCCAAATGTTTCGTAATCCATAAATAAATTAAAATTGGTGGCCTGACCAGAGTCATTAAGCCAATGAGTAAATTTGTCGGCGGTTAAGGGCCATTCTTTCCAGTGTCGATCACCGAAACGGAAGGCTATATCATCGGACAGTTTATAATTTTTTAGAAGTAGTTTGAGATTACCGTCGGTATATGTTGGTTGATAAACGAAATTTGGACTTCGCCAGCCCAAAACTGGATCCCAACCCTCGGCTAAGATTACTTTATAGCCTTTTTGGTCGGCCCAATAAGCCAAGTCATTATTGTAAGCCAACTCTGTATTACGGAATGCCGTAGGCGTTTGACCAAATAAATCTTGAATCAATTGTCGGTGTTTATCGACTTGAGCTTCGAACTCTGCACGATTATAGAAGAAGGCGAGTGAGTGATGGAATGTTTCTGCTACAATTTCAACTCGGCCAGTATGAGTTAACCTCTGGAATGATTCTAAACTTGCTGGACTCCACATTTGCATTTGTTCGATAGCCGTACCAGTAATCGATAAACTGAATTTAAATTCAGGATGTTCATCAAGTAATCTTTGCAAGTGATGATTGGTAGCTAAATATGATTTTTCAGCTACTTTGTGCATAATTCGTTCATTAGATGTTCGGTCGTGATAGTCGGCAGAAAAGTAGTTAGAATTTTGGCCTGCATCAAAAATTGTATACGGCCTTACCCTAAATGGTTGATGCACGTGCATATACAAGACAATTGATCGGCTCATACAGTCGCACCTCTGTGTAATCGATAAGTATTCATCAAAATATCAGCACTATTATCCCAGCTCATTTTTCGTAACTCCATCTGAACATTCGCTAGCAAAGAATTTCCAAGTCCATCGTGCCTAACAAAATTAACTATTTGATCAGCCATTTTATCGGTGTCCCAAAAATCAACTTTGAGGCAATTTTTGAGTACTTCGGCTACACCAGATTGTTTAGAAACTAATGATGGAGTTCCATAAAACGCTGCTTCGAGCGGTGTAAGACCAAATGGCTCCGATACAGATGGCATAATAAATAAATCAGCTACCCCAAAGGCATCCCGCAAATATTTACCACGCTGAAAATCCGCAAAAATTACATTTTGACTGATTCCCAAATGAGCAGCAAATTGAATAAGATCGCGTAGCTGATCGCCAGATCCAACAATCAAAAAAATAGTTTTTGGCTCTTTTTGGATGACAATCTGAGCAGCAATTAATAAATTAGACAAGCCTTTTTGAATAGTTATTCGGCCAACACTGCCAATGATTTTATAACCTTTCGATTTCATTTGAGTTAATAGTTTGTATGAATTATCACTAGTCAAATTTTCCATATCGTCAAAATCAATACTGTTATGGGCAACAATTATTTTATAAGCAGGAATTTCATATTCTTGGATTATTTTTTGTTTAGTAAGCTCACTAACGGCCACAATTTTATCGGCTAGTAAAAATGATAAATACTCTATCTCATGGACCAAAGGGTTGCCAGATTTTCCGCCAGCTCGATCGGACTCGATGGAATGAACATGTAAAATTAATGGTTTTCCGAGAAGTTCTTTGGCTCGTAGCCCTGCTCTAAATGTTAACCAATCGTGTGCATGAATAACGTCAAATTCTTTACCAAAGCTCATTTTGGCAATTGCTTCAACATAGCGATTTTGGATTTCATAGGCACTGCCTTTTAGGGACAAGTCTTTAGTTTCGGTATATTCTTTGGAGTCGTATACGCCTAATATCGACGAAACATCGGCAATTTTTGCAGATACAACATTCATAAAGTCTAAATCATGTTTGGCAGTATATGGTACCACAAAAGTTATGTCAGCACCTTTTTTGGCAAGAGATTTACAGAGCTGTAAACAGGCGACTCCTAAACCGCCACTATTGTGTGGCGGAAGTTCCCAGCCCAGCATTAATACTTTCATAATATGTAATGAATCCTCTTTTGTTTATTTTAGTATAAGCTTTTTGTTTGCCAAAAACAACTACTTTTACAGATATAAATGTTTGTATTTTAATATATTTTTTGGCAATTATGATAAAATATATTATTAGAGACATCGAGTAAACTCTCGTTAATGGTTATCAGCCATGAATGTCTGTAAGAAGAAAAGCATTAATAATGCCAAGTAGACCTTACCGTAAATATAATTTCGAACGAAATCGAATAAATAAGAGCCAATAACAAATCATTTGTTTTGGAAGTCAGATGGTACCGCCCTAAATTAATCGGGTTCTGGCAGTCAAAATAAAATGATTTTTTTATTTTAGGAGAAAATATGAAATTCAAATCTAATACACGGCGTCGAGCTATCGAATATGAAAAATATTGGCTAAACAAATGGAAAAAAGACGATACATTTAAAAAGTCAGTCGATAATCGTCCTGAGGAAAATAGGTGGGTATTTTATGATGGGCCGCCTTTCTTGACAGGTACACCACATCATGGTCATTTGTTGGTAAGTGCCGTCAAGGACGCCATGGGTCGCTTTCATACGATGAAAGGTCAACGGGTCGAGCGGACTTGGGGATGGGATTGTCATGGCTTACCAGCTGAGGTTTATGTCGAAAAGCAGCTCGGAATCAAAAATAAAAAAGAAATCGGCACAAAAATTAGTATCGAAGAATACGTCAAAAAATGTCGTGAAGCGATGGTAAAAACTGGTACAGAATGGGAAGACACAATCGATCGAATCGGACGGTGGGTAGAATTTGAAGGTGCCTATAAAACTATGGACAAAGAATACATGGAAAGTGTGTGGTGGGCATTCAAAGAGCTATATGACAAAGGAAAGATTTACGAAGGTGAAAAAATCTTAGTTTACTGCACCAAGGATGCCACGCCTATAAGTAAAAGTGAAGTCGCTATGGAGAATAGTTACCAACTTGACACTGACCCGAGCATATATGTTTACTTCAAACTCGATAATGTTGATGAATACCTCCTTATCTGGACAACTACACCTTGGACCCTGCCAGCCAATGTTGCCGTGGCCGTTAATCCTAACGAAGAATACTCTCTAATTGAGTATCAAAACAAAAAAATGTATATTGCCACTGAAGCGATAAGTAGAGTCATGCAAAATGAAAAAAAACAACCGCTTGAGTTTTCTGTGCTTGAAGCGGTGAAGGGCAAAGAGTTGGTTGGCAAAAAATATGAACCGCTATTCGAAAATCACGGTCCCTCAGCTCATCGGGTATTAGCTACTGATTTTGTATCGGTGAACGATGGCACAGGCTTGGTTCATGAAGCTCCAGCTTACGGCGAAGAAGATTACGAACTTTGTAAACAAGAGCAAGTACCGATTGTCTCGAATGTTGATGAAAACGGAAATTATACATCGGGCCGCTGGCTCGGAGAGAATATCTGGGAAGTTAACAAACTAATCGCGAAAACTTTATTAGAAGAACAAAAAGCTCTCAAAATCGAGTATATTAGGCACGAATATCCTCATTGCCATCGGTGCGGCACAAAGCTTATGTACCGAGTACACCCTAGCTGGTTTATGGATATTCAGTCTCAAAAACAAGAAATGCTAGAACAAAACGCGGCCACCCGCTGGAATCCTGATAATTTACGGACTGGTCGATTTAATAACATTATTGAACAAGCACCTGATTGGAATCTAAGTCGTGATCGTTATTGGGCTACACCAATACCTGTGTGGAAAGGTCAACGACCGGATGGCACCGAAGTAGTAAAAGTAATTGGTAGTTACCAAGAATTGGAGCAACTAACGGGCAAACAATTAGACGATTATCATTTACCAGAGGTTATGCACGTTACATTCGAGTGCGATGGTGTTCAAATGACTCATATCGGCAAAGTACTAGACTGTTGGTTTGAGTCAGGTTCGATGCCATTTGCTCAGTTTCATTATCCTTTTGAAAATCAACAAAAGTTCGACTCAATGTTCCCAAGTGATTTTATTATCGAAGCTATCGATCAAACTCGTGGCTGGTTTTATAGTCTTCTAGCTGTGAACGTTGGTTTATTCGGCAAAGCACCATGGAAAAATCTTATTTGCACTGGTCACATAAATGCATCAGACGGCAAAAAAATGAGTAAAAAACTCAAAAATTATACTGACCCAAATGAACTTATGGATAAAGTTTCGGCTGATAGTTTTAGGTTCTTGATGTTGAGTTCACCACTGACAAACGGCGAAAATTTTGCACTAAATGATAAAGATGTTGCTGACATTGGCCGTAAATTAAGTATGATTTGGAATATGTATGACTTCTTCACGATGTATGCCGAAGTTGATGAGTGGCGATATGATGGGAATCTTAATAATCCACTTAAAAACCTCAAAAATCCGCTTGATATTTGGATTGTATCGAAATTACATCTTTTGACTCAAGAAGTTGAAAATGAAACTAATAATTATGACTTACAATCTGCGTTAAAAGGGATTTTGCCATTTTTAGATGACGCTAGTAACTGGTATGTTCGAAGGTCTCGTCGCCGATTTTGGAAAAGTGAAGACGATAGCGATAAAGATGATGCCTATAAAACCTTACATTATGTCTTAGTGAGGTTAGCCTACGTCTTGGCACCATTTACACCATTTTTAGCAGAAGAACTTTATCATAATCTAACTAATGATTCACAGTCAATCCACTTAAAAGATTGGCAAGAGGCTGGGGAAATTGATGAGTTAACAGTTAATCGAATGGATGGAGTGAGGAAAGTCGTTAATGACGGCCTAAGTATTAGGGCAAAACAAAATATAAAAGTTCGCCGTCCATTACAATCAGCTACAATAATCAATCCAAATCCAGCACTATTATCAATACTCGAAGCTGAATCAGCAAAAAACGATAATGAAAAATTCTATATTCCAATAATTAAAGAAGAACTTAATGTTAAAGAATTGAAGTTTTCGGTTAGTGGCAGTCAAGACAAACTACAACCTTTGGAAGTAAAGCTTGATACTGTAATTAGCCCTGAGCTAAAAAGTGAAGGATTGATGCGTGAGATTATCCGTTATGTTCAAAATGCCCGTAAAAATGCCAATTTAAATGTTGATGATCGCATTGAATTATCTCTCAAAACTAGTAATCAAGAACTAAAATCTGCTATCAAAGATTTTGAGCAAGTAATCAAAACTGAAACTCTAGCTACAAAAATAACTGATTCGAATCTTGATTATGAAGAACAAGTTGAAATCGAAAAAAACATCTTAACAGTCGGCATAAAGAAACCCTGATTTTGAAATAAAATCAGGGTTTCTTAGAATATTTAACTGAGATATTATTTGTCAGTAGTTTTTGGGTTTGGGCGTGCATCGACTTTAGCATGACCAGTGTAATAGGGACGCATTTGGAACAATAAGTAGCCGCCAATAGCTGCACCTATGACTGTGCCGACTAAGTTAGATGGTGTTCCATAATCGCTAAATGAAGTCACAACACTTGAAACTAGATTAACTAAGAAAGCCAAGAATAGTAAGTCCCAACCGTATTTTTTGTATTGTTTAAGTGGTGAGTAAGCCATTATATAAATGATTGATGTTAATAACATGGCAATCAAAGAGATTATAACCATTACTGACCAACTGTGACTGACTGTATCAACGCCATAACTTCTAGCTAAATCGTTTAAATTATTGACAGTATTATCGACTCGGTTTACCCATCTAAAAAGTGCAAAAGCAGATAATACACCCAAAATTCCGAAGATTAAAGTTAATATTGGTGCGATTTTAGCCAAAAAATCGGTAAAGCCTTTTGGTAAGTTTGGTAAACTTTTAAACAAATCAGCCAATGCTGACTCTAGTGGTTGCAAAAATCCTAATTGCATATCCCCTCCTAAATTAGTTGATAATTAAATTTTATGCGTTGTTTAAATTAAACGCAAGAAGATTATTTGTTTTTTAGATGATTATTAGTATAATTAGCTCATAAAAATTAAAGGAGAGTGTTATATGCACAAAGAATTACTAAAATTCATGCACTTTGTTCGAGAACATGGTGTTGTAGGCCTTGCCGTAGGTTTGGCGATTGGTACACAAGTCGGTGATACCGTAAAAACAATTGTCGAGGGTGTGATAAACCCGATAGTTGGATTTGTGATTGGCAATGTCGATGGACTACAGGCAGCTAAATTTACAATTAGTGCTGGTGAGCGAAGCATGACAATCATGTGGGGATCAGTTCTTTCAGCCCTAATAACGTTACTTGCTGTTTCAGCAGTAATTTATTATGTTGTAATTGGTCTTAAGTTAGACAAAGCTGACAAATCAACAGACGACAAGAAAAAGAAATAAATTTATATATCTAAAAAATACTGCTCATGTTTATGAAGCAGTATTTTTTATTTTTGAAAATTCCTTTCGTTTTTTGTACTCATAAAAAATAAGAGTCAAAATAAAGATATCAAAAATTGTTAAAACCAACATTCCGATAGAAAATTTTATCAAAACAATCGAATACAGTTGGTAAATCATTAAACCGCCTAATGTAATCATCGAAAATGGATATGCCCAAAGCTGATTTTTCAGAATACCAATTACTGCAACCAGTTTAATTACAGCATGAACCCAGAGATAAGTAATTAAGAACATCTTATCGCCATTATTTAGATGCTCAGTAGATTTTATTAAAACTTTGACAATAATATCCTGCGGGTCTTCTACAAGCTCTTTTTGGGTAAGAAAATTTATGAAATGATGAATTTGTTGAGGACTAATAAAAATTAATAACAGACCACTCAAAAATTCAAGCAAGCCAGTGGCACCTTTTATAACTAATCCACCGACGAAAAGCTTGTCAATTTTAGAATTAGCTTCGAATTTGTTCATATAAAATTTATGGCAGGCTGGTCTGGGCGACACGCTAACCCTGTTATTGAAAGCATACAACAAGAATAAGTACGCTGTAAACTCTCTGTCAGAGAAGATGAGTGTATTTGCCTAGTTCCGCCGCAATGACATTGCCACCCTGTTGTACCTAACAATATGTACTGTTTGTACGTGGATGAGTATCAAAACATATAACAATACAAATTCTCCAGCTTTTTACGCTAGTTTTAGTACCCCCACCCCCAGAATCAATGAGGACTCTCCATACACCTTTAAAAGGATAAACGACCGCCACATCTAGAAATCATAGTGCTTTTACCTCTTTGACAGTGACTAGCTTTACAGAATACCCCTAGGGGGTATATACTTTTAACATGAGACTAGATATAAAAAAACGTGCAAGCCATAGAACCAAAATTATAGAGGGACAAATTAAGGGCTTGCAGAAGATGATTGATAAAGAAGAATACTGCATGGATATTCTTACTCAAAGCCTAGCTATTCAAAAATCGCTATCTTCCCTAAATAAACTTGTACTTGAAAACCATATTACCACCCACATCACAGATATGCTTGCTTCTGGCAAAGAAGACCAACAGACCAAAGCCTTAGAAGAACTCCTAAAACTATATGAGCTAAATAACATTCGGGGCAAATAGCAGTGAAGTTACTAGAAGCACTAAAAAACACTGCCCTATTCTTAGCGGTACTGCTTTTGAGCTCCATTAGCCTGGCGAGCCATACATCTGCAATGCCAGTAATGTCACACGATATGGCAGGAATGAACCATAAAGCCAGCGACAACACCTCGTGTGCTACGCAATGTCGTACAGCCGTGTTCAACCAAGATGAAGCTATCAACTCACGTTATGATGAGGAAGATGATGAGCCAGTAGTTCCATTTTACGCACAAAACGAAAACTTGTACTTTAGCGATGTTATTAAAGCGGGCAAGATATATGCAGATTCTGTAAAACCACCACCAAAGATACCGATATATATTCTCTACGGTGTCTTTAGAGTTTAGGATTCGTTGTTCACGCAAACAACATTCTTAAACGTAATCCAGGAGAGTCTATGAAAAATAACAAGAACAGTATCGTAATCGTGGCTATAGTGGCAATCGTTGCCATTGCGGGGATAAGTATCTACTCCCTAAATAGAGATAACGATATGATGGACGGTAATATGATGGGTAAGTCATCTAATTCGCAAGCAACTAACCTAGTAGATACCAATTCGGCTGAGTACAAAAGCTATATGACTTACCAGGGCGAAGACTATGACAGATACTTTATAGCTACTATGATAGCTCACCATCAAGGAGCAGTTGATATGGCTAACCTTGCTCTCAAAAACGCTCAGCACCAAGAGATTAAGGACTTAGCGACTGCAATAGTATCTGCTCAGACAAGCGAAATCAATAATATGACCACCTGGCAAAAGACGTGGGGCTATCCTGCAAGTAGTGGCGAAATGATGATGGACCATTCGGCTATGGGTATGGAGGATACAAACGCAGGTATGATGAACGAACTGAATGGCAAGACCGGTGAAGCGTTTGATAAGGCATTTCTTGAGCAAATGATTATGCACCACCAATCTGCAATCAATATGTCGGCACCTGGCAAAACAAATGCACAGCACCAAGAAGTCAAAGACTTAACAGTCGCCATCATTGCTGCACAGACTAAAGAAATACAGCAGATGAAGCAGTGGCAAAAAGAATGGGGATATTCTTCTAGCGATACGACTAACTCTATGTCAGGTATGAGCCACTAAAATGGAACACACGCAACACGAACACTCTGAGCATCAAGACCACGACAAACACGCAGGACATTCTGTTGCAATGTTCAAGGACAAGTTCTGGCTTTGTTTCATTCTAACCATTCCTGTCTTGGCATATTCGGAAATGATACAGCACTGGCTTGGCTTTACGCCACCAGCATTTCCAGGCTCACTGTATGTGCCGTTCGTGTTCAGCACTATCATTTTTTTCTATGGTGGTATGGTGTTCATTAAGAGTGCGATTGGTGAGTTAAAAGCTAGATTGCCAGGTATGATGACACTTATCAGCCTGGCAATCATCACAGCATACGTGTATAGCGTTGCAACGCAGTTCTTTATTAGCGGTGAGGGCTTCTTTTGGGAACTCGCTACGCTAGTAACAATTATGCTGCTTGGTCATTGGCTAGAAATGGCATCGGTGGCAAAGGCTGAAAATGCTTTAGACGCTATTTCAAAGCTGTTGCCCGATAAGGCTGAAAAGCTCGTTAACGGCAAACCTCGTCAAGTGCTGGTTAGTGAACTAAAAGTCGGTGACTTGGTACTGATTCGTCCAGGTGCAAGTATACCTGTTGATGGTGTAATAACTGATGGTAGCTCGTCAGTAGATGAAGCAGCAATTACAGGCGAATCAAAGCCAGTCAGCAAGACTGTGATGGATGAAGTAGTTGCTGGCACGGGTAATCAAGACGGCTCATTGACGGTTAAAGTTACAAAACTTGGAGAAGATACGGCTCTTGCAGGTATTATGCGTCTGGTTGCCGAAGCACAAACTTCAAAATCTAACGTACAAATACTTGCAGATAAAGCAGCGTTCTATCTTACAATAATTGCTATCGCTACTGCCATTATTACGTTTATATATTGGCTGGTCGCTAAAGACATTAACTTTGCATTAGAACGAGCTGTTACGGTACTCATAATCGCTTGCCCACACGCACTTGGCTTAGCTATACCCCTGGTTGTTTCAATATCAACTGCCTTATCTGCTCGCAACGGGCTTCTTGTACGCAAACGTCTCGCTCTTGAATCAGCACGAAAATTAGACTGGGTACTGTTTGATAAGACAGGTACTCTTACGAAGGGTGAACACGGCGTAACTGATATATGGGCAACGAAAGGCTACTCAAAAGAAGATGTGCTCCATCTAACGGCAAGTCTTGAGCAAAATAGCGAGCATATTGTAGGTAAAGGTATCGTTCGTAAAGCAGAAGCCGACCACGTACATCTAGATAAAGTCGCTAACTTCAAGGCTTTACCAGGTTTAGGTGTGCAAGGTACGTTACACGGTAGCGAAGTTTATATTGCTGCCAGTTATCGTTACGTTGAGGAGAATAAACTAACTGTTCCTGCTGAAATCGCCAAAGCAGTTAAAGAAGCCGCTAAAGAGGGTAAAACCGAAGTTTATCTTATTACAAATAAAAAAGTCATCGGTGCTTTGGGCTTGGCTGACATAGTACGACCTGAGTCAAAGCAAGCAATAGTCTCCCTAAAGAACTTGGGAATAAAAACCGCAATGATAACTGGTGACTCAGACGAAGTTGCAGCATACGTGGCAAAAGAACTTGGGCTTAATCAATACTTCGCCGAAGTGCGACCCGAAGATAAAGCTGCAAAAGTTAAGGAGTTACAGAGAAACGGACAAAAGGTTGCTATGGTTGGTGATGGTATCAATGACGCACCTGCTCTAACCCAAGCTGATATTGGTATGGCTATAGGTGCTGGCACAGATGTTGCTATTAAGTCTGCTGACATCATATTGGTAAAGAGTAATCCGCAAGATGTAGTTAAGGTCATAAATCTATCAAAAGCTACTTATCGCAAGATGTTGCAGAATCTTGGTTGGGCTACTGGCTATAATGTTTTTGCAATACCTTTAGCCGCTGGTGTGCTATATGGAGTTGGTATTGTTCTTGCTCCTGCTCTAGGTGCGATTCTAATGTCAGTTTCTACAATCGTTGTTGCAATAAACGCCCAGCTACTACGAAGGACAAACTTAGAAAACTGGTCTGACTAGTATAACTAGAAATACTGCTACAATTTACTTAATGTCTCATTCACATAACACGGAAAATAACGACGGAGCAATCAAATTTGGTTTAGTTCTTAATACTGCCTTTACCATAGTTGAGTTTATCTTCGGTATTCTGACAGGTAGTCTTGCCCTAATAGCTGACGCAGCCCACAACCTAACCGACACATTCACTCTATCCGTATCATTCGCAGCTAACCGTCTAGCTCGGCGTGAGGCGAACGATAGTAAAACCTTTGGTTATGGACGAGCAACGATACTTGCTGCCTTGCTTAACGCCAGCGTTATGCTCGCAGTTGCAGCCTTTATAGTCGTTGAGGCTATTCAACGGCTCGGTAATCCGCACCCAGTAGAGGGCGGTGTTGTAGCTGTCGTTGCTTTTGTCGGTATATTGGTCAACGGCTCAATCGCTATTGTTCTGTCTAAGAACCGTAAAGATTTGAATATGCGTAGTGCTTTTATTGATATGAGCTTTGATGCCCTCTCATCGCTTGGGGCTATGGTAGCTGGTCTTGTTATTTGGCTGACAGGTATAACGTGGGTAGATAGTGCAGTTGGTTTAGTGATAGCTGCCTTATTGGTCTATAACACCCTCAAGATACTCCGAGAAGCAGTACAGATACTGCTTGAGGGAACACCGAAAGACTTGGACGTTACTGCTATCACGCAAGCGATTACAGATACTAATAAGGTGTTATCTGTAGATGATATGCACGTTTGGGCTATTCGCTCTGGGTACAATGCGTTGAGTTGCCACATAGCTATTGATGAAGCTGACTTGAAGCAAAGTCGTGAAATTGTAGAGGTTGTGAAAGCCAAGCTACGCAAAGACCACGACATTCAACACGCTACGATTGAGATTGAGCTTGAGGATTGCACCAAGCACGATGAGCACGAGCGACACTAGATATCGTTGCCTATAAGTTTTTCTCCCAGTATTGTTTGTAACTTTTCAATATCTCTTGCTCTACTAAAGGTAGCTGCATCATCATATTTAACTGACCTTTTTCAGTATAAAAATCAGAGAGCGATTGAATGGTTTTGACTGCTGACAATATAGGTGCATCTGCCTCAGGACTATTATTAATTACGTTTCTAAGCGTTCCCATGTAAGCTTTATACGCCTTTGATACATCTTCGTGCAGCTTACTTAAACTGACACTAAAATCTTTTACCATCATATTTTCAAAGTACAGCAATAGTTGAGCAGCAGTTTTTATTTTTGCCTCTTCCTTGATAGGAGACTGTGATACCGCAACTATTGTGATATGCAGAGCGAGTAAGCCATTTTGTACATCAGTATCATCTGCAATTTCTTCGTCAGTTAAGCCCATTTGCTTGAAGCAGTCTAGAAGTTGTTGGTTGCAATCAAGATATACTCTCGCGAAACTCTGTCGTAGTTTGTCTATATTACCGTTTGACTTTGGTTTACTTCGGAACAGTGCCATTTAATTAAGTGCCTCCATTAAGTTGGTACTATATGGCGACACAAAAAGCTCGCCACGAGCGGCAGTCTTGCGACCACCCGTAACCCTTTCGGACTACGACAACGCAAAGAAGTACTCATGACGAGCTGTTTCTTTGCGTTGATTTGATGGCCATGCCCGCTACGAGTAACGAGTTTAGGTCGTGAGTCGAACAAACGACTTGTTCCAATTATACCCCTAATAGCCTCTACTAGACTATAATTACATCATATATGGTGAAGAATATATCTCGTGTTGAAACGATAGTCGGAAATATGTTGTTAGAGGGAGTTGCTAAGGATTGCTTTGATGAATGGAAAAAGATATTAGCACGCTATCAGAAGACGCTCGATTTACCCGATACGAAAGCAAAAGTCTCAAAGCTCGCAAAGCAGTATTCTAAGCTTGTAGAGGTGTCATGGAACTTTATTCACTTAACTGGTAATAAGCAATCGGTCAGAGATGCAATGATATGGGAGCTTAGTAAACATGATAATCCACCACTCTCAAACCAAATTGAGCTAATGATGGGTCTAGGTAGTCACACAATAGCTATATCTGAGTACAAGAAGGATGTTGAGCTAAAAGCCCTCAGACTTCCAATGCATATTGTTGTTGAGACAAACACGACTATTGAAGAAATAAAGCTATTCATTAAAGAGCACAAATCGACAATCAGCGAACTACTTGCAACAAAGCGTGTCGTATCTCACGACCCTTTGTATGTTGAGCGTGACAAGCTAATCGTAAAGTTAGCGAGACAAGGAATATCTAACGAGGATATATGCTCAGAAATAGATGATGATGGTCGCTTCACTGCTCTACACGGTGTTGATGGCGTACTTCCTGAGACTGTCAGTAAGGTTATACAAAGGAAGGCGAAGTATGACAGATAAAATCAGCAAGTCAGACAAAAACTTACTTAAGCGTTCTGCCTATGCACTTGCAGACTCTACGGCTTCGAGTACTCCAATACTAGCCCAAGCATGGGCACTCAGTAAGGCACTGTATGGCAACGCCTTAGAGCTTAGGCAGCAACGAGCACTTGAATGGGTAGAGGCAATCAGCAGTGACCCATCTGCGTACAATGACGACTTAGTAAATTCTGAGGAGTTTCAAGACGGTTTCGTCGTTGCACTTGAGGACTACATCAAAATTCGCAACCACCTTAAGCGACGTGTAGCACAAAAGGTATTTAAGGAGTTCGCTATTAGCGATAAAAAAGTAGACTTTCAACTCGAACGATACAACGACACTCTTCAAAAAATATCACCTGATTCGATATCGCTCCTAGGTTTTATAAAACAAGTGATAATCCCATATCGTGAAGAGTACATACGAGAGAAAATGAAGAGCGACAATTTAGGAACTGAGAAGCCCTTTGAGTGGTGGCTCAAGCTGAACCTTCAAAGAGAATCACTGTCCAACTCACTAAGTCTCTGGATAACAGAAAATTATAGCCCAAACGGCTCGCATTTTAAGAAACTATACGGCGAAGGAGAAAATAAAGACGTGCCACAGCCCAAGCTCTCTGAACTTTTTGACATAGAGCGAGAACAACGTGACAAGTATAATGCCCCGATTGGTGAACTAGAGTACTTAGGCTTAATTAGTAAGGGCGTAAGTAGCGAAGGTGGCTGGGGTGCTATGGCTTCAATGACTTGGACACTAAGTGATTTTGCTTACGAGTTTATGGAGTTTATTGAAAACTCACCTGAGCAACTAGCTGATAATGTCTTCATCCCTCAGTAGACATCCAAACTAAAGTTTTACTGTCTGCGAACAATTTAGTAATAGCCTTTAATAGTCTTCATAGCGATGGTTGCAAACATTGCTGAGGGCTAAGGGGCTGGTCGTTCCTTAGCCTCACGACCACCTATTTAATAAATAAGTGGAAGGAGGCGTATGACATTACTCATCGCTAACTATAAAATCAGTTCGTTTGTCGGTGGCTACAAGTTGTCACGACAAAAAGGTAAGCAATGGAAAATCATGGCTTACAGCAGCAGTCTTGAAGAAGCTTTAACGGCACTATTCGAGCTAAGAGTACGAGTAGACACCAAACAGTTTGTAGTTGACTTCAATAACGCAAAAGACTTTGATGCACAGCAACAGGCTTTGATTGCCAAAATTGAAGCATCTAAGCAAGAGATACTTGGCGAGGTGCAAAATGGCTAATCATCACTCCATAGATGTTGAGATAGCACAGAGCATAAGCAACGGCTACCGTGTGAAAATATCGGTACTTGACCTTGGTATGTATCTTAACGGCTGCCTATTACTCGAATCAGACAGGAACACTTCAGGATGGAGCTTGCTGCCACCAACATACCAAGTGAACTCTAAACGCTATCACCCTGTCGAGTTTAATAAACGAGAGCGACTTTGGGTTGAAATGGAACATGCATGTATTGAACAAGTACAGTATGCCGACCATGAAACGCGAAGACCGCTGGCTAACAATGGCAAAAAGGACGTGGTCATAACAGATATTGACGATGACTTTAATTTCGCCAAAGAGCTAGACAAAGCGTGGGATGAGGATGGCGAAAATGAGTAGTAGCAGCGTAAAACCACCAAGCAGCAGTATCTTTACATTACCAGACCTATATATAGATATCAGTACAGGTACAGATAACAATATACAGATAGCTGGTAATAGAGATGCACGTACAGATGTGGCTAGACTGCAGAAGATTGTTCAGTGCGATGACGCTAACAAAGTCGCACGTCTCGGACGAGCATTGCTTAAACTCTATTCACTCGAACAAAAAAACTGCTAAGATAAAAAAGCACACAACCCAAGCCCATCGCAGGTAGCCTTAACGGGCTGTCCCCATCAATCTGCTTTGGTAGGTTGTGTGCAAGGGGGCAGCCCGTTTTTGATTGGAACATTTAATTAGAAAATAATGGAAGGAAAATGAAATGAAAGCGATAACGAAGAAAGAAGCAGTTGTATTCGCTCGAGTATCATCACGAATACAAGAACAAGAAGGATACTCACTAGACTCACAGGTTAAGTTACTCAAAGAATACTGCGAACGGAAAGATATTGGTATAAAAAAGGTATTTGAGGTCAGTGAAACAGCTTCACGGGTCAAAGACCGTCAAGCGTTCAACGAATGCCTTGAGTACCTACGCAAACACCGCATATCCTGCCTTGTAGTGGAGAAGGCAGACCGCATGACTCGTAACTTCAAGGATTACATCCGAGTTGACGAGTGGTTAGCAGAAAATGGAGAGCACGAGTTGCACGCAATTAAGAATGGCATTGTACTCACCCGTGATTCACGCTCTCAAGACAAGTTCATGTGGTCGATATGGGTTGCTATGGCAAAAAACATGACTGACAACCTAAGCGAAGAAGTAAAAAAAGGTCAAAGCGAAAAGCACAAGCAGGGCTGGCTTCCTAATGAACCACCTATTGGCTACAAGACAGTTATTGTTGGAGGTAAGCACTTACATGAAGTTGACCCAGAAAAGGCACCACTTATTGTTAAGGGTTTTGAGCTATACGCATCGCCTAACCACACCATATCCAGTGTTGCAGACAAACTTAGCAAACTCGGATTAAAGACGCTGCGAGGCAAGCTAGTTACCAAGAACAACGTAGACTTAATGCTCGACAACAAGTTCTATATCGGTATCAATCGCTGGAATGGTGTGGAGCTGGCTGGCAATCAAGAGCCGATAATTAGCGAGGAGCTATGGGAAGCTGTACAGGCGAAGAAACACGGAATAGACCCCAGAGCTAAGTACAAAAAGCACTCAGCGTTACTACGTGGCTTTGTACGGTGCTCAAAGTGCAAAAGGCTTGTAGTATGGCAGTTGCAGAAAGGTCGCTATTACGGACGTTGCAATGGAGGCTGTAAGCTTGGCAATTACGCACGAGAGGAGGACGTGGAAGCGTCCCTTCTCAACCTCATTAAACAGACTACAACCAAAAACCCAGAAGTATATGATTGGCTACGTGACGAGCTAGGTAGTTATATCAAGTCACAGAACGCTCGAGCCAATGGTGAGCGTGCAAGACTAGAAAAGCTGATTGCTACACAACAGAACAAACTAGAAGTGCTTTACGACGATAGAGTGTCAGGCATTATCACACTCGAAAAGTACAAGCAAAAGAGTGCTGCCGTTACCGTAGCAATCGGACAGCTAGAAGAGGAGCAAAAAGAACTAAGCCACAATACACGCTACGTGTCCGAGAAGTCGGTACAAATCGTGTCGTTATGTGCTCGGGCGTTGTATTGCTACAACAGCCCTAAGGCTACTCAAGAGCTTAAGCGTGAGATACTACTGTTCTACTTCCAGAACCTTATATGGGACGGGAAGCAGCTAACGGCAGAGCTAAGTGAGCTTGCCCAATTAGTTGTATCGCTTGGTAAATCAGTGGTCGAAGCAAAACAAAAGGTCGAACCGAAGTCCGACCTCTGTAATGTGGGCTCCTTGGAGCCCTCTTATCCTATTTGGCAGGGGAGACAGGACTTGAACCTGCGACACTCGGTTTTGGAGACCGATGCTC
>CAZYMH010000003.1:0-164215 GCA_964648105.1 uncultured Candidatus Saccharibacteria bacterium | reverse complement strand
CGTGAGCTGGGTTCAGAACGTCGTGAGACAGTTCGGTTTATATCCGCTGTGGACGTCAGGAAATTTGAAAGGATTTGCCCCTAGTACGAGAGGACCGGGGTGAACGCACCGCTGGTGTATGGGTTGTCATACCAATGGCATTGCCCAGTAGCTATGTGCGGACTAGATAAGTGCTGAAAGCATATTAAGCACGAAACTAACCTTAAGATAAGATTTCCCTATGAGAGTACAGATAGACGATCTGTTTGATAGGCCTTAAGTGTACGCACAGTAATGTGTTTAGCTGAGAGGTACTAATAACTCCATTGACTTTTTACGTCCAAGAGAAACGCACCGCTGTTTATCAAAACTGGCAAAGCCAGATTTGCTTAACAGCTTATGGCCTCTGGCTTTGTTGTTTGTCTGCGACCAGCAGTCGTTGTACTTTTGGTACAACTTCCTTTGCTGTTCTCGACAACGCCTCGCCATAGATCCATATGCGTTCCTTTTGGGTATGTAGCATTGACTAGTTGTTGGTGTTTACTAGTTATGAGACAAAACCTTAGGTTTTTTCTCATTGTTCGTTTTTTATGACGGACTACTCTTTTTCCCTACTAGGGAAAAGCTATAGAGTAAATTATTAAATACCCGAGAAGTCGTTATATTTACATGTTGGCAAACAAAAACATTATATGGACATCGATTAGGTCTCTAAAATTAGATAATTTTGGGGTTTGTGTCCGAGTAAAGCACGCGTAAGACAGCGAGCATTTAGCTGAGTCGTACATATTGTACGATGAAGATAAAGCACAAGCTAAGTCGACAAAGTGATTTATTGGGAAAGATGGCGGAGCAATCAGCTTTAGGCTGAATTGGCAGGACATCTGACACAAAGGCCAAAATCGGTGCCCATGGCACAAGGGAAACACCTGTTACCATTCCGAACACAGCAGTTAAGCCTTGTAGCGGTTACAATACTTGGGGAATACCCCTGGAAAAATAGCACGGTGCCGTTTTATGAAAAGACCTCCAGAAATGGAGGTTTTTTCATTGGCACTGTGCTATTTTTCCAGGGTAGATCTCAAAAGATAACGAAGATTTTAGCTAAGAATGCTATAATGTTTTATATTGAGAGGAAAAAATGAATAATTATTACAATTTAGTAGTAGGTTTGTTAATCGGATTAGGATTTGGGCTTTTTATGTATTTTGATGCCAAAAAAAGAAAACTCGAAAACCCAAGTGTCTGGATATGGATAGGCCTTTTATTTAGTTTTATAGGTTTTATTACTTACTACTTTTGGCATATAAAACCAAAAAATAAGACTAGCTAATATTCGCACTGTGTATAAAATTATTAGTCGAAAATATTGAATAAAATTTTTTGTAACACCTTAAAAACTACAAAGTGGTTGTAATTATTACAAATAATTTATATAAATAATGTATAAAAAAAGTACTCATTTTACTTGCACCTCTGTTTTAACAGGGGCATAATATAACTAGTTATTCAAAAACAAAAATAACTAAAACAAAAACAAAACAAAAAACAGATGAGAAACTTGCTCAAAATAAGCAATAAAGACCACTCTATAGTTATTAATAAAATAACTAATGTTTTTGTTTGGCTATTTTTATCTGTAAGTTTGCCTCTAAGCCTTGCACTATTCTCTCATTCTACACCCGTTAATGCTGCAACTTCATCAAACTTGAATTTTCAAGGTAGAATATTGCAATCATCTGGATCGGTAGTGCCTGATGGAAGTTATAATATTCGTTTTAAGCTTTATGATGGTGGCACACAAGGCGGGCCAGCAGGTACGGGTCTAAATAACTCAGGCACTCAACTTTGGAATGAGACTTACGACTACAATGGTGGCACACCAGATAGAAGAGTTAGAGTAGTCAACGGGTATTTCTCTGTAAATCTAGGTTCGTTATCGGCGTTCCCTGGGACAATTAACTGGAGTGAAGAGCTATGGCTAACTATGGATGTTGGTGGCAATACAACATCGGCTACTTACGACGGCGAAATGCTAGCTCCAGGCAATATGCGTACAAAACTGACTGGTGTCCCATATGCGTTTGAGTCTGGTCAAACCAAAAAGCTATTTGATCGCCAAGGTATTAACACTGGGTCACTAGCTTTTCTGCCTCTAACTGCTAGTCGTACAATTAACTTACCTGACACCGACGGCACAGTCTTGCTGAATACAACTGGTTTTGCTAACAACGGTAATTCGTTTGGCTCTGCGGCTAGCCTTGGAACCAATGATTTGAATAATCTGATTTTTAAGACTAATAGTACTGAAAAGCTTAGACTTGATACTAATGGTGGGCTAAGTATTGGGACAGGGTCTAATGCTCTAGAGAAGCTAGAGGTAGATGGTGGTATAAAATTTGGTAATACTACTAACTCAAACGCTGGCACTATTCGCTGGAATGGAGCTGATTTTGAAGGATATGATGGTGCAATCTGGAAGTCATTGACTGCTGGACCAACTAGCTATGTTAATGGTACGGGGGCTAGTTTTGTGTCTGGCTTAGCAAATGTAACAGCTAATCGAACGGGAGCAGCGGTTGAGACATTGATGTTTACATCGGCAACAGCAGTTTCAAACGTAGCCGGCGTAACAGGCTTTACGGCACCGAGTAATGGTAGTTTTACGTCATGCTTGGTCAAAAACAATGCGGCTATAACAGCTGGAACACTAAATCTAAGGTGGCGAGTTAATGGTGTCTCTGTTGGGTCAACGGCTTGTGGTATGAACAACACAGCTCAAAGTAACCGCCAATCATCTAGCTCATTAACACCTGATACGGTCAAGTTTAACGCTGGCGACACTATTGGCATTGCCTTCGATACTTCTTCGAATTTTGCCCCTACCACAGTTGATTATACTGTCTTTTGGTCTGTAAGCTACTCTAGCTCTGCGGGTAGTGGGTTAGGCTTTAATCAGGGTGGCAACTCTTTTGGATCTGCAGCTACGCTTGGAACAAACGATAACTACGCATTAAACTTCGAGACCAACGGAGTTACTGCCCTAACCATCGATACATTACAAAATGCAGTATTTTCCAAAGCTCTATCTGCTGCTAATGGTAAATTTAATGTTAACACTGATGGAGATATTACAGCTGAGGCGACTTTACTAAATGGAGCTTCAACCGCCAATGGATCTGGAGCTAATTCAGCATCATTAACTCTATCTAATGCAGCAAATTTTGATGTAGGAAACTATATTCAACTAAACTCCAATAACTGTGGTGGTAGTGGCGTAAACATCTGTTATGCAAAGATTACAGCTAAAACCACAAACACACTTACAATTACACCGGTACTTTCTTGGGTAAATGGTTCGGTAGTAAATGAGTATCATTTACCTGAGCTTGGCGGCACCAACACAGCCCAGCCGCTTAGTGGACGTTATGGTCGTGGCTACTTTATATCTGGTATTGCTACCGGAAACGGCACTACTTATTATTCAGAAGACGGTATATCTAGCTCGGCTAGCACCTTCAATTTCTTGAATGACTCTACAACGACACTTAATATAGGTGGAGCTGGCACAACTCTAAACTTAGGCGGTACAATAAATATTACTGGTAGTCTAGAATTAACCGGTGACGGATCAGGTCTAACTAGCCTAAGTGCATCAAATATTACGACTGGGACACTTAATGATGCACGCTTAAGTAGCAATATTGCAAAACTTAATTTTAGTAATAGTTATAGTGCAGTAAACACATTTAGTGCTGGTTTAGTACTTGGCAATTCTTCTTCTACAACTGCTGGTGCAATTAGATGGACAGGCTCTGATCTAGAGAGTTACAATGGATCAACATGGGTGTCTCTTACCAAACAGGGAACTGTTACAAATATTACAGCCGGAACTGGTCTGAGCGGAGGTTCTATTGCTGGCAGTGGCACAATATCATTAGCAAATACCTCTGTGACTACTGGCTCATACGGCGATGGTCTAAACGTGGCTACCTTTACGGTAGACTCTCAGGGTAGACTAACGGCGGCTGGCACTAGTGCCTTAACAGTAGCCGGAGCAGGCAGTAGTGGTATTGTTAATACTACTGCCCAGACTTTTGCAGGTAACAAAACATTTAGTACAGGTCTAACTGTAACTACCTGTGGCTCAACTACCAATGTCTTTTGTTCAGGCGGCAATAGTCTAGGGGCTGATATGACCATTGGTACTAATGATACCTTCAAATTTAATATAGAAACGGCCGATACAGTTCGCTTAGTGATTGATGCAAGTGGCAACATTGGTATTAATACGGGGGCAGCTACTATTACCTCAGGCTTTACGGTTAATACCTCTTTTGCTACTGCTACTACTACAGTTACTGCTAGCAGCTCGTTATCGGCAACCCAACAAGCTGTATATGTTAATGCGGCTAACACTACCCAAACTCTACCTTCTGCTAGTACGGTTAGTGGACGAATTTATACTATTAAGAATGCGGCATCTGGCAGTAATACAACAGTTGCTTCATCTGGTGGTACTATCAATGGTGCAACCACGAGCATACTATCATATGCCTACGATAGTATGATGCTGCAGTCTGATGGGACTAACTGGCAGATTATCTCTAATTTGTCTACATTACCCCAAATCTTGGTTGAGGCTCAACGGACTACTGCGTTTACCTTAGGTGCAGTCGCAGCCTTGCCATATAATACTGCTTCCACAAATGTCGGTACTGCCTATAGTACTTCTACAGGTATATTTACCGCACCGGTAGCTGGGACTTACGAAATTACTGCCTCAGCTCTAGTAAATATAGCCGCCTCAGCTGGTGGTGATTTCTACCTAGAGATCTATAATAATACTGGAGCGGCTTCATTGTCACAGGTTTGGAACGGTGATAGCAACGACAGTGGTGGTGCAGCCTTTAAGACGTCTAGCTTCAATGCTCGCAAAATAACTCTTAATGCTGGACAGCAAATATCGGTTAGGATTGCTACAAACAGTGGTGGAGCAAAGTCTATACCAGTATCTACCGGTACAGCCAATTCATTACAAATCATTCGAATTAAATAAAGATCTTATCGACTAATCTGCTATACTTTTATATATAAGCATAATTAATAAACAAGGGTAATAATGAGAAGTACACGATCTCGAATTAATGTAACAGTGATTTTATTGGTTATTTTGGTGCTAGGGGCCATTGGTGGAGCTGGCTATATGTATATGCAAAACAAAAAGCTAAAGAAAGATGTTCAGACGGCAAAAGATCAAAAAGATGGCAAGATCAGTAACGAAGAGTTACTTAGAAAAATTGGTGAGCATATTGTCTTGCCGTCTAATGAAACTCCGGCTATCCTAACAGTTGATGATAAAGACAAGTTGAAAGATCAGCCATTCTTCAAGCCGGCTGAAAATGGCGATAAAATTATTATCTATACACAAGCTAAAAAAGCTATTATTTACCGTGAAGCATGGAATAAAATTATTGATGTTGGGCCAGTGTCAGTTGACGCTAAAGATGCGGCCAAGGCTAGTACTCCTACGCCGACTCCTACTCCTCAGGAAGCAACACCTAATCCTTAATTTATAAACTAATGTTGACATAAGCACGTCAATATGCTAAAGTTAAAGTATCTTTAAAAGAAATTTAAAGAAAAGAGAGGGAACTGACTTTGTGTCAGCCCTCTTTTTGTTTTTAAACCATTAAAAGGGAGAGTAAAAATGGCTGGAACAAGCAAAGGCGGCAAAGCAGCTGCTAGCACAAACAAATCAAAATATGGTTCTGATTTTTATGCAAAAATCGGTGCAATGGGCGGCAAAAAGGGTACAACTGGTGGCTTTTTCGCTAACCGAGAATTAGCTCGAAGTGCTGGTGCAAAAGGTGGACGCATTAGCCGACGTGGCAAAAAAGCTTAATTTTTGTAAAATTTAAAGCTCTACTAGCTCTTCGATATTTCTCGAGGAGCTATTTTTTTGCGATAAGTTCGGCAAAATCTTTCTCTAGATGTTTGCCATGTACAGCCACAATTAAGGCAGACATATTTAAGCTCAGAATTTTGGATGGAATTTTGCGAACAGTTCGGGCATTTACTCCGAGCATGTAACCAATTTCTATAGGAATCCATACAGTCTTCGATATAATTTTTGTCGATATCAATCGCCAGTTTTTTACTGATTTTGTTAGCTTGTTGCCATGCTTGTAATTCCATTTTAAGCAAATCGGTATCGTATTTATACTGTTTATCTTGATTAATTGCGTGGCCAAGCTCATGCAGTAAAGTTACTTCGGCATAATTTTTATTTGGGTTATGAAAAATCGTTTGAGAAAGTGGGTCCCAATATGATTTATTAGATTTTTTATAAGTTACATTACTGTGATTTGTCTTTATGTGTTGTAAAATTATATCTAATGAGCTAGTCATTGTTAGATTGATTCAATAGCTCGTAACAACCGTAAATTACGGCTTCTTCAGGATGTTTAGCTTGAATAATTGGACATAATTTGATTATATCTGGCTTGATAGTGTTTATGGCATCTAACAAATATTGTTCAAACTTATGGTAATGGCTACCAACGCCTCCGCCAATAACAATTACATCTGGATTAAAACAGATAATCGCATTTATAAACCCAGGGGCCAAATTTTTACAATAATCCCGCCAAGACGACTCGTCATCGAGTTCGGAGGCTCGTTTGTTGTATGTACGTGTTAAATAACTTCCGGCTGCGAAATCTTCCCATTGTTGATACTCACCATTATAATTAAAAATCCAATGACCGATTTCGGAATTGATTGTATCGATGTCTAATTTGCCATTGACGACCAAGGCCGAGCCTATACCTGTACTGACCGTTATATATAACACTTTTCGAGTTTGATTATCTGGCTCATTTGCCTCTGATAAACCTGCTAATTTAGAATCATTTTCGATCAAAAATTTACAATTAAATATTTCTGATAAATCTACCGCTATGGCAGTATTATGCCAGCCAAGTTTTTTATCGATGACTATTGTACCATTTGGTCGATCAAGTAAACCGCGAGTGCCAATGGCACCTTTTTCAATTTTATATTCGGATTTTATTTCTTGGCTTACTCGCCTAACTTCTTCTAAGAATTCAGGGTAATGTGATGGAGTTTCAAATCGCCACTGTTTAACGATTTCTCTTTTATTGGGTGCAAACACCGAAACTAGTGTTTTTGTACCGCCTAAATCTATACATGCATACATGAATATAATCTTAGCACAAACTACTAAACCAATGCTGCTAAAATTACTGCCAACACTTTACTTATAGAGGTAAAACAGTTATAATGACTAACAAGTCTGAACGGAGAAACAACTTACGAGTTGCCGCAGAATTTAAGGAGGCATGAATTAACATGTCAAAAACTATAACAATGGATGAATTACTAGCAGGTAGTGATATCCAAAATATCAAAACTGGAGATGTAGTCGAAGGAACAATTACATCTGTAAAGAAACATGAGGTTTGGGTAGATCTAGGACCTTATGGTGTCGGTGTAATTATGCGTCGAGAGATTGGCCATGGCCAAAAACTCGAAGTTGGTCAAACAGTCAGCACAAGCGTAGTTGATCCAGAAATGGACGAGGGCTATGCCTTATTATCCATGCGTCGAGCTGCCAAAGATCGTGGTTGGGACGAGCTACAGCGGATTTTTGAAGCTGGCGAAACAATCGAAATCAACCCTTATGATGCCAACAGAGGCGGATTACTAGTAGAACTTGAAGGAATCCGAGGATTCTTACCTGTTTCTCAACTAGCTGCAGGCCATTACCCAAGAGTATCGGCTGCTGATAAAGACGAGATTTTGCAGAAACTAAATGCACTAACTAAAAAATCGATAAAAGTTCGAATTTTAGATGTTAGTCGCAAAGACAACAAATTAATTTTTTCAGAAAAAGAAGCTGTCAAAGAAGATACTCAAGAGTTATTCGCCAAACTTAAAGTTGGAGATACTATCAAGGGCTTAGTTACAGGCGTGATTGATTTTGGAGTTTTTGTAAACGTTGATGGTATCGAAGGATTAATTCATATCTCGGAAATTTCATGGGAACGCGTAGAAAATCCGCGAAACTATATCAAAGTCGGCGAAGAAGTAGAAGCCAAGATTATCGCTATCGATAAAGATCGTTTGAGCCTAAGCTTGAAGCAAATGAAAGAAGATCCATGGCTCGAAGAAGTAAAAGCATTTGAGGTAGGTAAATTGGCCGAAGGTCGAATTACTCGAATCACACCTTTCGGAGCATTTGTGCAGCTTAGCCCAAGTGTTGAAGCTTTAGTTCACGTATCAGAGATGGGAGAGGGCGAGTCAGCAGCTGACCCAGAAAAAGTCTTTCAACTAAATGAGAAAAAAGAATTCAAAGTTATTGATATCGATAAAGAAGCTCGTAAAATTGCTTTGAGTCTAAAAGATTCTAAACCTAAGAAAAAATAACACCAATCGGTGAGGAAGGACCAATATGTCTAGAATAATTAGCATCGAAGATGGCATTACTGTTGGTAGCCTTGCCGAGAATTTAGATATTCCAGTTAGTAAACTTATTGGAGAACTCTTCAAAAACGGTATCATGGCCACTGTTAATGAGCGAATCGATTACGATACTGCTTCAATAATTGTTGAAGAACTTGGCTTGGATGATGTAACTCTCGAGAAAAAAACAGCTGAAGTACAGGCTCCCAAAAAAAGAATTAAAAATACTACTGGTGACGAGCGTCCACCAGTAGTAGCGGTCATGGGTCATGTTGATCACGGCAAAACTTCATTATTAGACGCAATCTGTGATACCAAGGTAGCAAAAGGTGAAGCAGGCGGTATAACGCAACATATATCGGCTTATCAAGTAAAGAAAAATGACCGTCTGATTACATTTTTGGATACGCCTGGACACGAAGCTTTTGCTGCAATTCGCGAGCATGGGGCTCATTTAACTGATCTAGTCGTAATTGTGGTAGCAGCCGATGATGGTATCAAGCCTCAAACTATCGAAGCCATAAGATTTGCAAATAAAGCTGGAGTCAAAATACTAGTTGCGATTAACAAAATCGACAAAGAAGGAGCTGATTCTAACCGAGTTAAACAACAATTAGCCGAACACGAACTTTTAGTTGAAGATTGGGGAGGCGATGTTATTGCCGTCGAAGTATCAGCCAAAGAAGGTACAAATATTGATAAACTCCTAGACATGATTTTGTTAGTTTCAGATGTAGAAGAGTTAAAAGCTGATAAAAATGCTCCTGCCAAAGGTTTAATTATTGAAGCTCACATGGAAAAAGGACGTGGAGCAGAAGCAATTGCATTGGTAGAATCGGGAACACTACATAAAGGTGATTATGTAGTAGCAAATACAACGTATGCTAAACTCAGGAATCTTGAAACTACTGACGGCCAACCAACTGATTTTGCTACACCGTCGACACCAGTTGTAATTACTGGCTTTAAATCACTACCAGAATTTGGTGATGAGTTTGAGGTTGTTAAGACTGAAAAATTAGCCCGTGAATTAGCTAATAAAAACAATTTAGAAAGCCGAACCAAAGCAAAAAGCCAAAATATTAGCGGCACTGAATTAATTAGAATTATGAATCGCAAAAGTGAGCTTAGGGAGCTAAATATAATAGTTAAGGCAGATGTTCAAGGTTCTCTAACTTCTGTTATAGACAGCCTGAAAGCTCTTGATACAGAGGAAGTAGCTATAAGACTTGTTAGTTCAGGAGTTGGTTCGATAACTGAGAATGACTTACATCTGGCTCAATCAAGTGAAGCGATTATCTATGGCTTTAATGTTGATAGCCCCCGAGGTATTAAGCAGTTAGCCTCAAGAGACAAGCTAAAAATTAATTTATACAAAATCATTTACGAACTAATTGATGATGTCAAAATTGAACTTGAAAAGCTATTGCCACCAAAAATTGTTAAGACAGATATAGGTAGATTAATCGTGCGCGGCGTCTTCAAAATTACCAAAAACGAAGTTATTTGTGGCGGAGAAGTAACCAAAGGAAAAATCGTTGTACCATCAATGGCCACAATTTTAAGAGATAACCAAGAAATTGCTTCAATTGAAATAATTGGTCTAAAAAGAGGTCCTCAAGAAGCAAAAGAAGTTCAATCGGGCGAAATGTGTGGCTTGAGTTTCAAATCTCAATCTCGTGTCGATCTTAAAGAAGGCGACGTTATAGAAGTCTTTACTCAGGAAGTAATTAAGCGAACACTGTAGAAGGACAATTTAGATGAATCCTAATAGTTTTAGTTGGCAACCAGAGGATGAAGAAGATAAATCTAAACATGAGAAGAATGAGTTATTAGATGAAGACGATGATGACGAAGAAGAAAAACCAGTTGTTTCTTTAAGCAATATATTTAAGTCACAAGCTAAAAAAGGCGAAGGGTTCTTAGCGTCTATATTTAAAGAAGACAAGCCAACTGATCCGACTGAAGATAAAAGTTCGAAAACCATCTTGCCTGAACTAGCCACAAGTGAAAGTAGTGCAGATTTGGATACTAATACGACCGAACATACCTATGATCGGTCAGCGTCGATTGAAGAACCAATAGTTGAGTCTATCGAAGATGCTGATACTGCTCAATCTGATTTCGAAGTGATTGAACCTAAGATTGATAAGTCTACTAATCAAGATAATAAAATTGAGTCAGATAATAATTTACCTGAGAACAATGCCAGTCTTGAGCCAGAAGAAATCAATTTACCTAAAACACTAGAAGTAGCTAAGGATAAGAAAATCGAAGAGCCAATCATTGAAGGCATCAGGGAAGATTTAGTTGATATTGAAGTCGATGATCAAAAAACTCAAATCGATGGTACGAAGGACAATATTAATAAGATTGAAACATCAAAAATTCCCAATGTGCCTCCACCAATAACCGAATCAACTCTTCAAAATATTTATGAGAATTATGCTGCTAAATCAGCTGCTAACGCAGAGATCCCAACCAAAAATTATAATAACCAACCTGTAAATTCTGCCAAAAACCAAGAAAAAGTAGTCGAAAGGGTTTCTGGCGGAGGTGCATTATTGGCATTTTTGGGTGCTGATTTATTAAGTCGCCGTCGAGATCGCAAAATAAACCGTGAAGTAAGAAATCAAGTAAGTAGTATTCGTAATCATATCGATCATCTCAATAATCCGCAATTATCCAAAACAGAAACTATCGATCGTCTCGAAGAAAATCAGTCGGCAAAACTAGCAGGAGTCTATCAAAAAACAGCTGAACAAATTAGAAAAGAGGCCGCACTAAGTATCAAACAAGAAATTAAACAGGCCGACAAAGATAAAAATGAGAAACCACCCTTATCTTCTCAAAAGCCAAATCAAAAAGAGTTAAGTAACACAGATCTAGACAATAAAAATAATGACTTATCTCAATCAGCCGTAAGCATAGGTGAAATTTTAGCTACACCAGCTTTTATAAACAGTAAGCAAAAAGAAGAAAGTATCGATAAAAAATCATCGCAGCAACAGCATATTGAAATGCTCGAAACTAGCACTCACCGATCTGCCGACAAAGATAAAACCGCTATCAAATACAGCCGACAAGCCGAAACTATTAGTAACCAAGATTCGGATAACCAAAATCGATTGTCTAATGAAAAAAACTTTGAAATTATTGATCGTAAAAATCATGAATTAGTCGATAAAGAAGCTGCGAAAAAACAATCTAGTGCAGCTGTCAGCCTTCAGCCAGATGGCTCTGTCGATCAACTAGATAAAGATAAAATAGTTGAACAACATATAAATGAAACTCAAAATATCCTACCTAAATCAGATAATAGTTCACTAAATTATACTCAGCCAATCTTGTTTGGTATGGCGATGGCAATTTTTATTTTAATTTTTAGTATGATAGCTTATTTGATGACAAGGTAGTGAGATTTTAAAGGAAAAAATGTATAATTATTAATAAGGAGTGTTAAAGAATGTTACAGATTGACGATAAATTTTTAGAAGAATTAGGTTTAGGTGATTTGCCTCAAGAAGAGAAAGCTAAACTCAGAACTCATATCTATGAAACTTTGGAAATGAGAGTCGGTACGAAATTAGCTAGCGGAATGTCTGACGCTCAATTATCGGAGTTCGAAAGTTTTACTACTGGTGATGTAACTCTCGCCGAAAATTATTTAGATAAAATTTTTCCTAATTGGCATCAAGATCCTACTTATCTCAAATCGATTGAAAATGAGAGAAACTACACACAAAGTAAAAACTTACCATCTAACCCAAATGCTGTTACTGCAGAATACGCAGCTCTAAAATGGCTTGAAACCAACTTTCCTGATTACAAAAACGTAGTTACCCAAGAACTTGAAAGTCTAAAAAACGAAATAAAACAAGTTGCACCACAAATAATTGCCGAAATAAACGGCAATCAGAGTAATCAGCAGCAAAATTAAACTATATTTTGTAGCCAGCTAAAAATGCAGAGACAGGCATTTGTTTTTTGCCAACTGGCTGAAGAGAGGTGATACTTAGTGCATCTTGTCCGCAATATATGATTAAACTCTTCTTATCAACTTTATAATCGCCAGATTTGCCTTGAAAGTTAACTACATCCGCTGACTTGATAATTACATCAAAATTTTTGATTTTAGTATATGATTTAGGCCAAGAGTAATAGGCTCTTATCTCTCTTTCGATTTCAATAGCTGGTTTTGTCCAATCGATCCTGCCATCGCTTTTTTCAAGCTTTTTTGAATAAGTTGCTCGATCAGGGTGAGATTGGTTACGTGGTTTTATCTCATTTTTGATATATTTATCTAAATATATGTTCAAAAGTTCATCGCTTAGTTTGATTAATATATCAGTTAAGGTAATTGAATTAGCATCGTTAGGGATCTTAACACTTTTTTGAACTAATATTTTACCTGTATCCATGCCTTCGTCAATTAGCATCAACGAAACACCTGTAGATTTTTGGCCTGACAAAAGTGCGAAAGTTATCGGGTCTGCACCTCGCCACTGTGGCAGTCGGCTAAAATGACTATTAATTATACCTTTTGGAAAATAATTAATAACCCGATTACTAATAATTATTCCAAAATCGATCAACACACCAATTCCTGACTGAAATTTGTAAGTAGTTATGAGTTTATCTAACTCTAATTTATTGCTGGCCACTAGCACAGGTATATTCGGAAATTGTGATTCAAACTGATCTTTTGTAGAAGGTTTGGTGATTATTGTTTCAATAGTTTGATGCTTAATGAGCAGCTTAAGACTCTCAAGAGCTACTGGTCCACTACCAAAGAACACTAACCCCATAGCTGTTTATTACCTTTAATCTCTTTATCGAATTCTAAAGGATTTAGTTTGCCGTCTGTCTCAAGCCTAAAAAAGCTATCTGGGCTGTCTTTTATATGGTCAATAAACACAATGCCGTTAGTGTGATCAATCTCATGTTGGAGTACTCGAGCTAAAAAACCCTCGGCTTTTAGGTTTATTTCATTTCCATTCAAATCCTGAGCCTTGACTCTGACTTTCGTATGCCTTGGTACTAATCCATATATATCAGATATACTTAAACACCCTTCATAATCATCTTCGACTTTTCCTTCTAATTTAGTTATTTTTGGATTTATAAGTATTTTGAATGTCTTATCTGATTTATCTTCGAAATTGTTTCTGATTACTACCACACGCCTTAGGTCATTAATCTGAGCGGCAGCTAGAGCTACTCCCAGTTCATGTTCGCGTGAGGCTTCCCAATCTAGAGTTGTCTTTTCCATTTTTTCAACCAATTTTACTACAGAAGTGTCAATTAAATGAACTTTTTTAGATTTTTTACGCAAATTTTTATTTGGCAAGACAATAAGCGGTAGTTTAGTCATGTAGCCAGTATAACTTAAATGATTGAATATTTCTAAAGTAGCGAAGACGGATCGATGTCATAAGTACAACTTTTAGGTAGAGAGTTTATTATGTCTAATAATATTTTTCGGCTCTTACTGCGTATTATTATTTGCCAGTTATAAAAGGCGTTTTGTTTGGATATAAAGCTACTAGTTGGTTCAGTGATTACTGTATTGGGGTACTTATTATTGGTTAAGTCCATGTAGATTTTTTGCATAAATTCTTGAGCCAATTTATTGTTTTTTCGCTTTAGTTCAATTTTTAAAATAAAACAATATGGTGGAAAATTATATTTTTCTCTCTGTTTAAGTTCTTTGTGATAAAAATTTATCCAAGAGTTTTGAGTGTGGCTCACGTATTCTTTTAAGCTCTCAAGCATTGAATATGACTGAAGTATTATTGTTCCAGGAGACTGGTGTCTGCCAACTCGACCAGCCACTTGATGTAAAATTTGATATGTCTTTTCATGAGCGTTATAGTCAGGAAAATTCAAACTCGAGTCGCCACTTAATATTGCGACCAATCCTAAATTCGGCAGGTCATGACCTTTGGTTAGTGTCTGAGTTCCAATCAATATATCAATATTTCCTGCGGCAATTTCTGGGTAGTTGGTTATAAAACTTTCATTTTTTTTGTTGTCTTTATCATAACGGCCAATCTTATAGCCCTTAAATAAATTATTGATAGCTTGTTCGATTTGCTTAGTTCCTGGATTTTTATAGATGATATCATCGTTACCACATTCAGGACAATTAGTTGGTACTGGCTTTTTTAAGGCACAACTATGACAGACTAGTAAGTGGATATCATGATGATAAACGTATGGAATATTACAACGTATACATTCGACAGTCCAACCACAGTTTTTACATAGGACAAGTCTAGAACTTCCGCGTTTATTCAAAAAAAGTAAAACTTGTTGGTTATTTGATAGTGTATGTTTGATATTACTCAATAATGATTTTGATAACATGGGGTATTGGGTTCGCTCCTTATCATCCGTCATGTTGACACAGAGTACATTATTTTTATGGTTTACTAAATTAGGTTTTTTGGTTAAGCGATGTAACTCAGCTCCTTTATTAATTGCATAAAAATATTCTTCAATTGGCGGTGTGGCAGACCCCATCACAAGTTTTGCGGAGCTAGCTTTTGATAAAAAACCAGCCACTCTAAGGGCATTGTAATGTGGTGATTGTTCTTGTTTATATGATTTTTCATGAAATTCATCAATAATAATCATTCCTAGATTTTTAACTGGATAAAAAAGGCTAGATCTTGGTCCGATTACAATTACAGGCTCCAAAGCCTGTAAAATATTAAGCCAAATCTTTCTTCTTTCAGATACTGACTGCTTAGAATGAACTAGATAAACATTGCTAAAGCTTTCTTTGAATGTCTCAACTAACTGGGGTAGAAGATTTATTTCTGGAGTTAAGACGATAGCTGACTTTCCAGATAAAAAAATGTGTTCACATAATTTTTGGTATACATATGTTTTACCAGTACCTGTATCACCATGCAGGATATGAGTAGTATTATCAGATTTTAAAATGCTCGATATAATACTTTTTTGTTCATTTGTAGGCAGTACCTCTTTAACATTACTAACAGCACTATCATTAGGAGTTGTTGTAATTATTTTACTTGGTATTATATTTTGCGGCAATAGAATAGGGCAAAATAAACTTCCGATTACGCCTAGGTTGTCTGGATAATATTTACGCATCCAGTCTATAGTTTCGATTAAGTTGTTAGGTAAAACTATATTTGGCAAAACAAAATCGATATTTTTAACACTGAATTGCGTTTTTGGAACTTGTCGAATAACCAATCCGTTAATAGTTTTTGTGCGGATTTTTACAACGACAAGTTGACCTATTTTTAACGATTCATTGCTGCTATATGTCAGCAAATTTTTGCCATGGTAAGCTTTGTCGCAAGGCATAATATCGTAGTACTTTATGTTGGCCATACCTTATTATATAAACTTTATAATAAATATTTATAAAAAAGATTGAAAAAAAATATAAGACCGTCTATACTAGACGTTGTTACAACAACATCGGGAAGTGGTTATGTTAGACGCATTTATTACATCAAGAGTCAGACGAAAAATAATCGTGGTATACGCAAAATATCCAGATTTTAAGACACACGTTCGTGGGCTTGCAAAATTAATCAAGGAAGACGCGGGCAATATTCAGCGTGAACTTAAGCGACTGGAAAAAATCGGTTTTTTGATGAGCGAAAAACAAGCAAACACCAAGATTTATTACACCAATAAGCAATTTGTTATATTTAAAGAGCTTCAAAGTATTGTTCTAAAATCACAGCGAATGAGCCAAAAAAAGCAAAGATAATATAACAGATAACAAAGTCTTGTTAGAAAATATAAAATAAGGTACTATTAATAGAGATGATACAAGTTACAAGAAAAGATTCTAAAGAGTCAACAGAGAATTTATTAAGACGATTTTCGCGTAAGGTTCAACAGTCGGGAGTAGTTGCTATTGCCAAACAGACTCAACGTCATGAAAAACCAATTAGTAAGCGTGAGAGGCGTAAAAAAGCAATTGTTCGCCAAGAACGTCGTGCTGTAAAAGTAAAGAAGCTAAAATTATCATAAATTCTTAATATGATTAAGCAAAATATTGATAATGATATAAAATCTGCAATGCTCGATGGTGACAAAAAACTTGTCACTACCTTAAGGACTCTTAAAAGTGTAATTCTGAACGAAGAAGTGAATCAAGGGCTTAGAGATAAAGGTCTTGAAGAGAATGTGGTAATGCTATTACTTCAAAAAGAGTTAAAAAAGCGAAATGAAGCATCAGAAATGTATCTTAAAGCTGGCGATCAAGAGCGAGCAAACAATGAAAAATACGAAGTCTCTATCATTCAAAAATATTTACCAGAGATGTTAAGTACCGACGAAGTTTTGAAATTGATTGAAGAAGCTATGAAAGATATCGAAGATCCAAGCATGAAATCAATGGGACAAATTATTGGTAATGTTAAACAAAAAGCAGGACCAAAAGTTGATGGAAGTGAATTAGCAAATTTAGTTACGCAGAAATTGGATAAGAAAATTTGATGATACTTTTTATGGGTCCAAATGGGGCAGGTAAAAGTGTCCAAGGTCAATTATTGTCAAAAAATAGTGGGTATAAATGGTTATCGACTGGTGAATATCTACGTAGTCACTTAAGTCCTGAGCGTGAAGCTCAGATGAAAGCTGGGAAACTACTAGCTGATGAAGAACTTTTCGATGTTATGGAAGATTTTTTTGGTGATATTAAAGATCAATCGAAGGTTATTATCGATGGCTTTCCACGCACATTAAATCAAGCAAAATGGCTACTTGAGCGACATTTAGAAGGTGAATTTATGGTAAGTAGTGTAGTATTTTTGGAAGCTTCAAAAGAATTGATCATGAAACGACTAGCCACCAGAGGTAGAGACGATGACAAACCAGAAATTATCGAGCGTAGGTATAATAGTTATTTGAATGAAACTTTACCGATAATTGATTGGTTCGAGAGAAACCGCGTAAAAGTTCTTAGAATTGATGCCGACGCCGAAATTGATAGTATACAGCAAGAGATTTTGAGTAAGTTAGGCATTAAATCGTCACAAACAAGTTAATTATTTGAGCTTAGTAGTATGTATACAAGAATCAAAACTCCTGAAGAAATCGAAAATATGCGAACTTCTGGCAAAATTTTGGCCGAGGTCTTAAAATCCGTATCCCAACATTTGTCAGCAGGAATGTCGACTTTAGATATTGATAATTTTGCACAAAAGGAAATAAAAGCTTTGGGTGGCGATCCAGCATTTTTAGGCTATGGTTCACCTAACCCATTTACAGGTGTTATATGTATATCAATTAATGATGAAGTAGTCCATGGCTTACCATCTCCTAGTAGGATAATTAACAATGGCGATATTATTAGTTTGGATCTGGGAGTGACGTACAGGGGTATGATTACCGATGCAGCCATAACTACTTATTGTGGCGAGATATCCGACGAACTAAAAAAATTACTTGAACAAACCAAAAAATCATTAAGTGCTGGGATAGCAGTAGTCAAAGATGGCGTAAAAGTCGGTGATATTTCGGCGGCAGTTCAAAAAGTTTTAGACAAAGGAAAATACGGTATAGTTAGGGATTTGGTTGGCCATGGGGTAGGTCATGAAGTACATGAAGATCCAAATATTCCTAATTTTGGCTTAGCAGGCAAAGGACCGAAATTAGTTGCTGGCATGACCATAGCCATTGAACCGATGGCGACATTAGGTAATTATGGAGTTTATTTAGACAGTGATGGCTGGACAATCAAAACAAATGATGGTTCGTTTGCAGCTCATTTTGAACATACAATACTTATCACCAAACACGGTCACGAAATACTAACTCTATAACTTCAATGGTAGTTACAAGCTGAATTTGCCAAATAGCAAGAATAAGCGTTATAATTTTATGCATGAATGAAACACAGCCCAATTATTATGTGGGGCTTGATATTGGCACATCGCATGTAAGATGTGTTGTTGGCTCTCTAGATCTGAATAACGAAGACTCAATGATATCGATTATTGGTCATGGCTCAGCACCAAACTTGGGTATGCGAAAAGGGATGGTTGTACATATCGATGATGCGGTAAATGCGATTTCTCAAGCGGTTGCTGAAGCAGAACGTATAACAGGCCTATCGATTAGGCAGGCTACGGTAAATATAAATGGTAGTCACATTCAAGGGATAGATTCTAGGGGAGTGATCGCCATAAGTTCAGTTAATAAAGAAGTTACTGTTGATGATAAAATCCGTGCTGAAGATGCCGCAACAATTATGCAAATTCCTAATAACCGCGAAATAATCCAAGTTTTCCCAAAAAATTATCGAGTCGACGGTCAAGATAGTGTAAAAGATCCAGTTGGCATGCAAGCAGTTAGGCTAGAAGTTGATACTCATATTATTACCGTAGCTTCACCTAATATCAGAAATTTAGATGCCGTTTTAGAGCGAGCGAGAATTCAACCGTCGCATCACACAGTGTCTGGTTTAGCTTCGGCTGAGGCAGTTTTGAATCGTAAGCAAAAAGAAGCAGGGACTCTTGTACTAGATATTGGTGCAAGCACTACTAACATGGCTATTATCGAAGACGGCGAAGTGCAATTTGTAGGAGTTATACCAGTGGGTGGCAATAATGTTACCAATGATCTTGCGATTGGCCTGAAAACAGATTTAGAAATTGCCGAGGCAGTTAAAATCAAACATGCAGCTTTAGCCGATGCGGCAAAAGACGGTCGGGTAAGCGTTGAATATGAAAAACGCAACCATGTTTTCAACGCGGTAGAAGTCAATATGATCGTCGAAGCACGGATAGAAGAACTTTTTGAATTCGTCGATGAAGAACTCAAAAAAATCAACAAATCCCGTAAACTACCAGGCGGTATAGTATTGGTTGGCGGTACAGCTAACATACCAGGTATCGCGAATTTTGCCAGAGATAAATTAGAACTAGCTTGTCGGGTTGGTAAACTAGAGAATTTATCTGGTTTGATTGATGAAGTGAAGTCGCTGCAATATGTATCGGCTGTCGGATTAATGTATTTAGACATGTTATTTGCTGAACAAGTTATGTCTGATAACAAAGCCAAAAAAATGGTAAGTGGATCGATTTTGGGTGGACTGGATAATTTACTAAAAAAGTTTAGGTAGCTTTAATAGGTTGGTTTGTTTAGTTTTTGATACTAGTGTATATTGTTTATATAAAAGGAGATTTTTTTAATGCCCCAAGTAACACCTGCAATTGAAACATTTGCTCGAATAAAAGTAGTTGGCGTTGGCGGTGCTGGCGGTGCTGCAATTAACCGTATGGTCGAAGCAGGCGTCGACGGTGTAGAGTTTATTGCGGTCAATACCGATGCTCAAGCTTTGCATTATTCGAAAGCAAATACCAAGATTCATATTGGTAAAGATTCGACTCGTGGCTTAGGGGCAGGTGCAAATCCAGATGTCGGTCAGAGAGCTGCCGAGGAATCATATGACGAAATTCGCCAAGCCTTAGAGGGTGCCGATATGGTCTTTGTAACCATCGGTGCTGGTGGCGGTACAGGTAGTGGAGCTGGTCATATTGTTGCACGGATTGCTCAAGATGCGGGAGCATTAGTAGTTGGTTTTGCAACTCGTCCATTCGCATTCGAAGGCGAAAAACGTCGAGCTAATGCCGATATTGCTATTTTAAATCTTCGCCACTGCGTTGATACATTAATTATTGTGCCAAATGATCGGTTGCTTCAAACAATTGATCGTTCTACTCCAATTATGCAAGCTTTTAAAGTTGCCGATGATGTCTTAAGACAAGGAGTTCAGGGTATATCTGATTTGATCACAGTTCATGGACTCATTAACTTAGACTTTGCCGATGTTAAAGCAGTTATGAGTAAGGCTGGTTCGGCTTTGATGGGTATTGGACGGGCGAGTGGCGATAACCGTGCAGTAGAAGCTGCTCAGCAAGCTGTGGAGTCGCCATTGTTAGAAGTTTCTATCGATGGTGCAAGAGGAATTTTGTTTAATGTGATCGGTGGCAACGATATGTCAATGCACGAAATTAACACTGTGGCCGAGACAATAACGGCTTCTGCTGACCGCAACGCAAATATTATTTTTGGAGCTACAATTAACCCAGAACTTGATGGTGAACTAATAGTAACTGTTGTAGCAACTGGATTTGATGAGTCATACTTTACTAATAAAAATGCAGATACTTACCAAGCTCCTGCTCATCAAGTAAAAACTTCTACTGACGATTCATCGGACAAAAAAGCAAAGAGTCCAGCGAGTGACGACACCGCAAAAATTGGTGAAGATGTGCCGAGCGATATAAATATGGAACTTGAAGACAATCAGCCAAAATTAGCCAAAGATGAATTTTATGAAGAAAATAAGGTTCCTAATATATGGTCTCACATTGATAATGAGACAACTAACGAAAGTGCCAATAATCAATTGCCAAAAAACAATGAAACAAATTCGATTTATGAAGACGAAGAAATTGAAAAGCCGTCATTTTTACGACGACTTACTCGTAGGGGTGACAAAAAAAATAACTCCGACAAGTAGCCAAATTACTTGTAATTAATACACCAAAAAGCATTTGCATTACGCTAGCACTAGGGCTATGATAGTATATACGTACGCTATATATAGCGAAGTACATTAAATAAAAAACTTTAAGAAAAGGGGTAAAATGCATTGTAACAAATGTCATACTGCCGATACTAAAGTTATTGAATCAAGAGAAGTTACGGGTGGTAAATCGATTAGACGCAGGCGAATATGCAGTAAATGCGAACATCGATTTACGACGTATGAACGCATTGAGCAACCACAATTAATTGTCATTAAAAACAATGAAGTACGAGAGATTTTCAATCGTAGTAAATTGATTGCTGGACTTCATCGGGCATGCGAAAAAACATCTGTTACAAGTCTAGACATCGAGCAAATAGTTAGCAATGTTGAACAAGCTTTATACGAGGGCGGAGACTGCGAAGTACAATCTAACAAGATTGGACAGTTAATCATGGAAGAATTAGCAGGCCTTAACGAAGTAGCATATGTGCGTTTTGCTAGTGTCTACCGCCGATTTAAAGATATCAGCAGTTTCGAAAAAGAACTGTCTGATATGCGAAGACGAAAAACAGCCGAAAATTTAAGATAATTCGATAATTTAGTGTCAATAAACTAGAAAAAATAAAACAAAACCATTACAGAGAGGGAGAATATGGGAAAAACAACAAATTTAACTTCAGGTAGGTTATTTACCAAGCCTAAAACTAAAGGCTACGACAATTTAACTTGGGTCAAACGCGATTCAGTGATCGCTAATCCGATGACAGGTAAGAATGTGTTCGAACAATATGGAGTCGAGTTTCCTGATTTTTGGTCACAAAACTCAATTAACATCGTTGCTCAAAAGTATTTTACAGGTACACCTGGCACCAAAGATCGTGAGAGTTCGCTTAAACAACTGATTAATCGGGTAGCCGATACAATAGTTAGGCAGGGCTTAAAAGAAAATTACTTTGAAAGTGAGCAAGAAGCTGACGATTTTAAAGAAGAATTAAAATATATTTTAGCTACTCAGCGAGCTGCCTTCAACTCCCCAGTTTGGTTTAATATAGGTGCATCAGATAGAGCCCAACAAGCAAGTGCCTGCTTTATACTAGGGATTGAAGATACTATGCCAGCGATTCTTAAATGGTATCAAGAAGAAGGCATGGTATTTAAGGGCGGTTCTGGTTCAGGAGTCAATCTTAGTACTATTAGGTCGTCAGTCGAGCCGTTAGGCAAGAGTGCTGGCACTGCTAGTGGTCCGTTGAGTTTTATGCGTGGAGCCGATGCTTCAGCAGGAGCAATCAAGAGCGGTGGCAAGACTCGGCGGGCAGCCAAAATGGTAATTTTGAATATTGATCATCCTGACGTTGAAGAATTTATTTGGTGCAAAGCACTGGAAGAGCGAAAAGCTCGAGATTTGCAGGCCGCTGGTTGGGATATGAGTTTAGATGGTAAAGATATTCACTCTGTGCAGTATCAAAACGCTAATAACTCAGTCCGAGTAACTGATGAATTTATGCAGGCCGTAGAAGATGACAAAGATTGGCCACTAAAAGCAGTAAAAACAGGTGAAACAGTTAGAACAGTCAAGGCTAGAGATTTATTTAGACAATTTTCTGAAGCCGCATGGGAATGTGCTGACCCAGGTATGCAATTTGATACAACTATTAACGATTGGCACACAACTCCTAATGCTGGACGAATTAACGCTTCAAATCCATGTAGCGAATACATGCACCTAGATAATTCCGCTTGTAACTTAGCTTCAATAAATCTATTAAAATATCTAGACAAGAATTGCAATTTTGATGTGGAAGGTTTTAAGCATACGGTTGAAATAATTTTCACTGCTCAAGAAATTTTGGTCGGGTATTCAGAATATCCAACTGAAAACATTGGTAAAAACGCTCGAGCATACCGCGAGCTTGGACTCGGTTACGCTAATTTAGGAGCAATGTTGATGGCTCAAGGCTTACCATACGATTCTGAAGAAGGTCGAGCTCAAGCAGCTGCTATTACTGCTATTATGACTGGTCATGCTTATGCTACAAGTGCCAAAATAGCTCGAAGAGTTGGTCCATTTTCAGGTTTCCATAAAGACCGCGAAGGCATGTTAAGAGTTATCAAAAAACATCGTAGTGCAGTTAATCAAATAGATGCTTCTTTAGTGTCGGAAAGTTTACTAAATGCAGCTACAAACGTGTGGGATGAGGCAATTGAACTATCGGAGCTGTACGGTGTACGTAACTCACAGGCTAGTGTTCTAGCACCAACTGGCACAATTGGACTTATGATGGACTGTGACACAACTGGTATCGAACCAGATTTAGGCTTAGTAAAGATCAAGAAACTTGTTGGTGGCGGTACGATGAATATTGTTAATCAGACTGTTCCAAGAGCCTTAGAAAGTCTTGGTTATTCGCCATCACAGATCAATGAAATTGTTAAATATATAGATGATGAAAAAACAATTATTGATGCTCCTCATCTAAAAAAAGAGCATGAAAATGTTTTTGCTTGCTCGATGGGCGACAACGCAATTCACTACTTAGGTCATGTTAAGATGATGGCTGCTGTCCAGCCATTCTTGTCTGGAGCAATCAGCAAAACTGTTAATTTGCCCGAAGAAGCTACAATTGAAGATATTGAACAGCTTCATATCGATTCATGGAAAATGGGTCTTAAAGCTGTGGCAATTTACCGTGATAATTGTAAGGTTGCTCAACCACTGTCAATGGCCAAAAAAGATGGCGAAAAATCATCTGAAGCCAAAGACCAAATTAGTGATTTAACCGATAAAATCGTAGTTAAAGGTGCGGTTAGACGATTGTTGCCACGTCGCCGCAATAGCAAAACCTATAAATTTCGAGTCGCTGATTTGTCAGGATTCTTCACAGTAGGCGAATATGACGATGGAACACCAGGTGAGCTATTTGTTCAAGTTTCTAAACAAGGATCAACTTTGTCTGGTCTCATGGATGCGTTTTCTCGCTCGATTAGCCACGGCTTGCAGTACGGTGTACCTCTTAAGAGCTATGTCGAGAGTTTACTTAGTAGTAGCTTTTCTCCATCTGGTATAACTGATGATCCAGAGATTCGGACTGCTTCGTCAGTAATTGATTACATATTTCGTCGGCTTGCTACTGATTATTTAAGCTTTGATGATCGCTTGGAATTAGGCTTAGCGTCGATCGATGACATGCCAACTGAGCAAACGAGTTTATTAGATGATTCTAAAATTGATGATCAACTTGATAAAATGCCAAGTCTTAATAGTACAAGTGTCAAAAATGTCCCACAAGTTATTCCCAACGAGTCAAAGCACACTGGTGAGTCTCATGAAGTAGCCCCAATGTGCTACAACTGTGGTAATCAAACTCAAAGAGCAGGTAGTTGTTACGTTTGTACTTCTTGTGGCAGCACTACAGGGTGTTCTTAATATAGAATTTGAAAGTTTGGTAGTTATTAAGCTATAATTGGCTTAATAACTATGAAAATCGTAGTCCTTTACAGACCAAATTCTGAACATGATACTCAAATAAATTCTTTTATCAGAGAATTTAGTTCGAGGGCTTCTGATGTAAAACAGCCAGAAATGATAAGTATTGACACTAGAGATGGCTGGTCTATAGCTTCGCTGTACGACGTAATTCAATATCCAGCCATATTGGTGTTGAAAGATGACGGACAATTACAAAAGAGTTTTGAAGGCTCTCAGTTACCTTTAGTTAATGAAGTAATATCTTACTTACGCAATTAAAATAGATTTATCACATACCTTTACAAGACGTGTCTAATCTGTTAATATGATTGTTAGCTATTTGTTAAATCAATAAAGTACGAGGAAAAAATGAAAAAAGCAGTAATTTCTACTGGCGGCAAACAGTACATTGTTACAGAAGGTGAGACTCTATCAGTAGAACTTCTTAAAAACACCAATGAGAAGTTAAAATTTGAGGCATTGTTAGTAATCGACGGAGAAAAAACAACCGTCGGTACTCCAAATGTCAGTGGAGTGAGCGTTGCTGCTAAGATAGTGGAAGAAGATGTAATGCAAGATAAAGTAACTTCAATCCGCTATAAGTCAAAAAAACGTGTCCATACTGTTAAAGGACATCGTCAACGAATGACTACAATCAAAATCGAATCGATAAAGTAAATTTTACTTGTTTAAATCAATACCAGACATATATCTGGTATTTTTTATACTAAAAAGCATTACAGTACTGGTATTAAATGGCTAGTATTTATGTAAAAATCTAGATTTATACTTGAAGTGTTTTTTGGTACTATAAGCTAATGGGAATCGCATTAGCATGTTAAGAAAAGTTAGAGCTAATAAATACTTTATTTTTGGCTTTTTAGGTCTTTTTGCCTATTTTAGCTCATCATTTGCTTTAGCAATTACTTCGGATATAGCTCGGTGGTATAGAGCTGATAGTCCAATCGAGAATAATCGAATTGTGTCGATTTCTGCAGGTCAACCAGATAAGATTGAGCTTGCAAGCACTAAACTAAATAACTCTCTGTTAGGAGTATCGACCGAAGATGGCGATGCATTAGCGTCGATTGACAGAAATTCGGACGAAAAAAATGTTCAAGTAACTATCGCTGGTAGAAGTAAAGTGAGGGTGAATTTATCGAATGGGCCAATCAGCCAAGGCGATTTGGTTGGTGTTAGTGATAAATCGGGTATTGGAGCGAAGGCCAAGCAAGGTCAACCAGTGATCGGGGTTGCAGAAAGCTCATTCGGCGAAAAGCAAACTAAACCAAGCGAAAATGAAGGTGAAGTCGCTTTATTGATTGCGGTTGGAATAGCTCCTGTTACCGATGTTAATTCAGGTTGGATAAGCAGTGTAGCTGGAAAAAATGTTAGTGCTATGCAAATGGCATTTTTGTTTCTAATAGCCATAATTGCGGTTATTTCGATCATTGTTTTGACTTATTCATCAATAAAAAATAGCTTTGTTGCGGCAGGTCGTAACCCGATGGCTAAACCTGCGATTTTACGAGTTTTGTTTCAGGTGATGATCATGGTTTGTATCGTTGCGATTGTAAGTTTTGGATTGATGTTTTTTATTCTAAGATTGTAAAAATTTATAATTCAAAATTGAAGAGCAAAAAATATAATTTTTGACCTGATTGAACACTTTTTTTGGTTGTGGATAACTTGTTTTATATTATTTGATTAATATATTGTTTAGGGGTATATTAATACTTAAGCGTAAGCTAATTTCAGCAAAATAAACCAAAGCACTGAAAAAACAAAGTGAAAAATCTCGCAAAAATAATACAAATTAATATACCCGCTTTGCATAAAAAAATCGGATTTTTTGCTATTTTCACAGGGGTCCGAAATGTTTGATAACAAGGACGGTTTTAATAGCCTAGAAACTACCCTCGATTCGGAAGTACTTGATAAAAATATTGCAAGTTATACTCAACAAGATCTTAATTTATCGAAAAAAAATGAGACGCGATTTTCGGTATATACCACTTTAGCCGCAGTACTAGCATTAGTTCTTATTTCAGGAATTGGCTGGATTGTTATGAAGACGTTTAATAACGGTCAGTCCAACAAAAATACCGTTAGCAAACAAGCATCATCGCAATTCTCAAAAGTTGCTCTTGATCAGCTTAATTTAGGTCAATTAGGTCAGTTAGATGTGAATGGCAATTTGACGGTTAACGGAGGTCTAGTTTTAAAGCCATCGAATACTCCAAATTCTCCGATTTCTGGCCAGATTTATTTAAACAACCAAGACAAGAAAATTTATTACTACGATGGGGAAAACTTCAAAGAGATATCTTCGGGTGGAAATAACGGCTATATAGCAGGGGTAGCAGGAGGAGTGGTGATTGGTTCTGGTCTTCGACTTCAAGGTAATTTACTGTCTGCCGAAACTCTCAACTCTACTCCAACATCCAGTCCAGTAACTTCAGTGCAAGGTCAGTCTGGCAATGTAGTGTTTACAGGCGGCAATGGCATCGGAATTAACGGTACCCAAATATCTAACAACGGCGTTACTAGTGTTGGTGGACTAACTGGCAATGTTCCGCTTGGCAGAGGACTAGCTGTAAACAGCGGTGCCGTAGCCTCATCTATGACTTTAGTCTCAGGTTCACCTAGTTTGTTGACGATAACAGAAGATGGCAATGGTAACTATACAATTTCTCAAGTAGGTTCTGGTACTTCTGGTTCCGTAGCCTTAGGGCCAACAGTTGCTCAAACTGATGCTTCTAATTTTTCGAGTATTTTCATCGACAAAACAGGCTCAGGTAATTTACTTCAGATTCAACAAAACGGCACTGATAGGTGGGTAGTAAATAATTCAGGTATCTTGACTGTCGGGAATGTACCTTTTGCTCGATTAACTGGAGTGCCATCGATGATTAACAATCTTACTCAAGGTGCGAACACAGCTACTGGTTCTGTGACTATTGGTTCTGGCTTAACGCTTTCTGGTAATACCCTAACGGCTAATGCCAGCGGGGTTTCTAGCCTAAATACCTTTACTAACGCTGTAACTATTAACGGAACAACCAACCAACTAAATGTTAATAATAACTCTGGAGTCATAACCCTTTCTTTACCCCAAGATATTAATACAAATTCAACTCCTACTTTTAGCGGTCTAACATTAACCTCATTTGGTGCCGGCTTAGTTCAAAGCTCTTCCGGAGGCGTCCTATCTTCTGGATCTGTTGATCGTAACAGTGCTACATTATTTACAAATAATCTTTCTGTAACAAACGGTGGTACAGGTTCAAGTAATGCTTCTGGAGCAAGAAGTAATCTTGGTGCTGCAGCTTCTGGAGCTAACTCAGATATAACAAGCTTAACTGGGCTTACTACAGCACTAAGCGTTGGACAGGGTGGAACAGGTGCTACTACTCTAGGTGCAAATGGAGTGCTAATTGGAAACGGAACGGGAGCAATTAGTTCTGTTGTTGCTGGTGGAACTGGTCTTTGTTTAACATCAACTGCTGGTGCACCTACTTGGTCTGCTTGTCCTGGTTCTGGTGGAGTAAGCTCTGTAAATACATTTACAGGAGCAGTAGCAATTCAAGGAACAGCAAACCAGGTTAGTGTAAATAACAGTTCAAATACAATTACACTTTCATTACCTCAGGACCTAAATACTACATCTTCTCCACAATTTAGTAATTTAACTTTGACAGGTAATCTTACAGCGCAAGGCGGCACAGGAACTTTTGGCACAACGTCTGTTGCCGGTGGTGTGGTTATTTATGATGGGTCAAGTAATACTGGGACTTTACAGACGGCTGCACTTGGACAAAACACTACCTACACTCTTCCTGATCCTGGTCTAGCATCAGCTACAATTTGTCTCTCAACTGGCAACTGTGCTGGCTCAGGTGGCGGTGTAACTACGGCAGGTGGAACCACGGGCTATCTTGCGTTATTTAGTGGCGCCAGTTCAATTGGTGACTCGATAGTGAGCCAAAGTGGCTCAACTTTAACTGCTAACGGTAACTTGATTTTACAAGGTGCTAATAGCTTGGCGGTTGGAACGGCTAGCACAAACGATGGCTCTGTTACTTTTTATAACAACTCGGGAGTTAACACTGTTTCTCTTCAATCGCCTAACTCTAATCCATCATCGAATTTAGTATTTAGATTGCCGGATGCAGATGGTTCGAACGGAGATTGTTTAAAAACTGATAGTGCTGGTAATCTTAGTTTTGGAACATGTCTCTCCGGAAGTGGTGGAGGCGGTGGGGGAGTTGTAAGTTTGGATGGGCTGTCTGGTAGTTTGACAATCTCTAATGCAACTGGCTCTGGCAGTAATATAACAATTGATGATGCAACAACGGCTGCTAAAGGTATTGCTAGCTTTAGCTCATCTAACTTCTCAGTAACTTCTGGTGCCGTAACTATTGCAACGGGTGGTGTTACATCAGCAGAGATATTTAACGGAACAGTTACTGGGACTGATATTGCATCTAGTACGGTAGCAAACTCAAATCTTGTTAATTCTTCTTTGACTGTAACTGCTGGAACTGGTCTTTCGGGTGGTGGCTCTGTAGCCCTTGGTTCTTCTACAACGCTTAATGTAGTTTATGGTTCTAGCGCAGGAAATGCAGTTCAGGGTGACACTTCATTGGTGTGTGCTTCTGGAACTGGAAATTTGAGTGGTGGCGGTAATACAATCACTCTAGGTAGCGGTGGAACATGTGGGAATATTTCTATAGTTAATAACCCAACATTTACAACTAGCGTTACAACTGCTCAATTAATAATGACAGGGGCAGGTAGTAACGGTACTTTACAAGTTGCCAACCTTGGCCAGGCGACTGCATACACATTACCTGATCCAGGTGTTGGAACGGCTACAATTTGTCTCTCAACTGGCAACTGTGCAGGTTCAGGTACTGGCGTAACTACTGCAGGCGGTACTACTAACGCACTTGCTAAGTTTACTGGTTCTCAAGCAATTGGCGATTCCAACATCAGTGATAACGGGACAACAGTTACAATAGGCAGTGCTCTTAATGTTACTGGTGCAGTAACATTAAGCTCTCCATTAACAGTTGCAAATGGTGGAACTGGTGCTACAACACTAGGAGCAAATGGAGTGCTATTAGGTAATGGGACAAGTGCAATTAGCTCTTTGGTTGCAGGTGGCTCGGGATTGTGTCTAACTTCTACTGCTGGTGCGCCTATTTGGTCTGCCTGTCCTGGCTCAGGTGGTAGTGTATCTGATCTTAATACTTTCACTGGTTCAATAACAATACAGGGCACAACTAACCAAATAAATGTCTCAAACAGTACGAATACAATTACGCTTTCCACCCCTCAAAATATTAATACTGGAGCTTCACCGCAGTTTAGTGGACTAACTCTCACCAGTGATTTGGCGGTTAATGGAAGTGCTATTACAACGACCAGCACTGGCACTATGACTATATTTAATACTAATGCGGTAGGTATAGACATCGGTGGTGCTGTTGATGCAACAGGAATTGATTTTGCTGGAGGCTCGGCATCAACGGGTTGTACAATAGATGGGTCAAATGGCAACCTTACATGTACCGGAAATATAACTGGCGGTTCCACTGGAACCAACGGATACTTTAGTAGAACCGGTACTACACTATCGCCTGCAAACGCCGGTGATAACATTACAACTTCAGGCAATTTATCTACTACAGGTTCGGGTACTATAACTTCTGCAGGTGTTCTTACTGTTTCGTCTGGCGGCATATCAGTGACCGGCAACAGCACAATATCGGGCACACTTTCAGGATTAACTGGATTAACGGTTGCTTCTGGCGGCGCTACTATTACTGGCGGTATTGATAATAATTCTGGAGGAATAACAGAAGCTGGCGCTGTCTCTGGAGCATCAACAATCACAGCTAGCTCAACCATCAATACAACAGGTGGAGCACTACAGACTAATTCTACAGACCGTATTACCAACAGTGGTGGTCTTACTAATATAACTGGATACTCACAAACAAGTGGAAGCTTTGCTTTCAGCGGAGCTGGAGCTTTCTCATTAGATTCATCTAACTTTGATGTAACTTCAGGAGGTGTACTCTCTGGAATTACTGGTCTGACTATGGCATCTGGTAACTTTGTGCAAAACGGCACAGGAACTTTTGGCACAGGAACTGGGGCTGTTAGTTTGAATGGGGCTACAACAGTAAGCACCACACTTGCAGTCACGGGTGTCACAAGTGCAAATGGTGGTTTGAACACAATCTATACTCGAAATAATGCTGGCGAGCAAGATTCTGCAGCGTCATCGGGTTGGAGAAACATAGGTACTTTTGCTGGAACCGGAAGTGGCGCAAGATTTAAGATAGACATACTTGGTTCATCAGGATATGGTCAAGCCCAAACCGATCACGGTGAAACAACAATTATCGGTTCGATAGCAAATAATAGCAGTGCTCTAGTAGCAAACATTCAAGGATCTTGGTATTCAGTAGGTGGGAACAGAATAGTTACAGATGTTAAATTTGTAGAAAACGGTTCTCGCAACACATACGATGTATATGCTAATTTTGGAACTTTCTCAATGCATTCTGTGCATGTTCAAACTTCAAGAGGCACATGGACTAACGCATTTAGCTCAGTTGCTGACCCGGGAGCAGATAGCGCTTCAGTTAAACAAGCCGTAAATACATACGGTCTTACTGCAACAACAGCATCTTTAACTGGTAACTTTACTTTGACCGGAACAATACTTAACTCCACAGGCAATCTAGTCCTTGATGACACAGTAGATATAGGTAGCTCTGCAAACGGAATAAGAATAGATACAGCCGGATCAATATCTGACATCAATGGAGACATAGTACTAAATGATCAAGTGCAAGTTGGTGGAGCTAATGGAATTAATATAACTACTGCTGGAGTTATTACGGATTTGAATGACGCAAGTGTAACTATCGGTGAAAACCTTACTATATCTTCTGGCGGCGCTACTATTACTGGCGGTATTGATAATAATTCTGGAGGAATAACAGAAGCTGGCGCTGTCTCTGGAGCATCAACAATCACAGCTAGCTCAACCATCAATACAACAGGTGGAGCACTACAGACTAATTCTACAGACCGTATTACCAACAGTGGTGGTCTTACTAATATAACTGGATACTCACAAACAAGTGGAAGCTTTGCTTTCAGCGGAGCTGGAGCTTTCTCATTAGATTCATCTAACTTTGATGTAACTTCAGGAGGTGTACTCTCTGGAATTACTGGTCTGACTATGGCATCTGGTAACTTTGTGCAAAACGGCACAGGAACTTTTGGCACAGGAACTGGGGCTGTTAGTTTGAATGGGGCTACAACAGTAAGCACCACACTTGCAGTCACGGGTGTCACAAGTGCAAATGGTGGTTTGAACACAATCTATACTCGAAATAATGCTGGCGAGCAAGATTCTGCAGCGTCATCGGGTTGGAGAAACATAGGTACTTTTGCTGGAACCGGAAGTGGCGCAAGATTTAAGATAGACATACTTGGTTCATCAGGATATGGTCAAGCCCAAACCGATCACGGTGAAACAACAATTATCGGTTCGATAGCAAATAATAGCAGTGCTCTAGTAGCAAACATTCAAGGATCTTGGTATTCAGTAGGTGGGAACAGAATAGTTACAGATGTTAAATTTGTAGAAAACGGTTCTCGCAACACATACGATGTATATGCTAATTTTGGAACTTTCTCAATGCATTCTGTGCATGTTCAAACTTCAAGAGGCACATGGACTAACGCATTTAGCTCAGTTGCTGACCCGGGAGCAGATAGCGCTTCAGTTAAACAAGCCGTAAATACATACGGTCTTACTGCAACAACAGCATCTTTAACTGGTAACTTTACTTTGACCGGAACAATACTTAACTCCACAGGCAATCTAGTCCTTGATGACACAGTAGATATAGGTAGCTCTGCAAACGGAATAAGAATAGATACAGCCGGATCAATATCTGACATCAATGGAGACATAGTACTAAATGATCAAGTGCAAGTTGGTGGAGCTAATGGAATTAATATAACTACTGCTGGAGTTATTACGGATTTGAATGATAGTTCCGTAGCCTTTGGTGAAGATATATCGGTTACTGGAGCTGGAACGTTTTCTGGTAACTTGGCTGTTAACGGTGCAAGTATAACCACTACTAGTACTGGTACAGCAAACCTATTTAATACAAATGCTGTTGGGCTAAATATTGGAGGAGATGTAAATGCGACTGGCATATTATTTGCGGGCGGTTCTGCTTCGACAGGTTGTACTATAAATGGTGCTAATGGTAATTTAACTTGTTCTGGAACTGTTTCTGGAAGCACGGCTTACTTGGCAAAGAATTCAAATGACACATCTTCTGCTAGCTTCTTAGGAACTTTATATAGCTTTACTAATACCAATGCAGGGGCTGCAAGCGTGTTGAGTTTACAGAACTCAGGCACAGGAGCTACTTTGCAGGTTACTCCAAGTGGTAATACTTCTAACTCAAGTTCAACAGGTGGTGCAATTAATCTTAATAATACGAATAATACTGGAGCTGGACTTGTAATTTATTCCGACCAAGCCGCACCAACAGGCCCGCTTCTAAGTGTAAGAGCAGATAACGTTGGCTTTAGTCAGTCTGCCATTTACACAAGTTACGACGGTACTGCAAATGCTGTGAATATTGTAAATACAGGAACTGGTGCTTCAAATGGTGCGCTTAATGTCACTAGCTCTAATGCTAGCGAAAGCACCCTAAAAGTTTCTGGAAGCGAAACTGGACGAGGAACTATAAAAGTATCTCACACTGGAACCGGTACTGATGGTAACGCTTCGGCTATATCAATAGACTTGCAGGGTGTTGGAACGGCTGCACAAGGCATATTCATTGATGCAACAGATGGCGGAACTACGGGTAAAATACTTAACTTACGAAACAATGGTGTTGAACTTATGACATTTGATGCAAGCGGAAACTTGGGCCTTGGAACAAGTGGAACCAACACTGCCAAGCTGGATGTCAGAGGTAACGCATTATTTAGAAATGTAACGAACACAACAACAGCGTTTGCTATTCAAAACGCCACATCAGGATCGTTATTTAATATAGACTCTACAAACGGAGGGGGCATCTCTCTTCTTGCAAATAATAGCGGGGCACTGCATACATGGACTACAAACAGCAATAGTCTAACAGCATCAACTTCTAATGCTGGAACAGCCTACGCAAACGGGTATGTTTATGTTGTTGGTGGCGATAGTGCTGGAATAACAACAAAAGTTGAATACGCAAAAGTTAATGCTAACGGATCATTGGGGTCATTTGCTACATCAACGGTTTTGCCGGCAGCCAGAGAAGATATTATGGTTGTTGCAAGTAATGGATATTTGTACGCAATTGGGGGTAATCTTTCGGCAACAGCTCAAACAACATCTTATGTTGCTAAACTAAATAAAGATGGAACTATAAGTGACTGGGTTGCAACAACTGCTTTACCTGCGGGAAGGTATGCTTCCGGTGTTGTTGCATACAACGGCTATATATACATAGTTGGTGGTTCGAGCACAGCTTCTGCCGTAGGTGATACATATTATGCTAAGCAAAATGCTGATGGTACTCTAGGTGCTTGGACTTTAAGCGCTAATGTATTCCCGGCTGCTGCAGTAAGAAGAGGGGTTAACGTAACTGTTGCTAACGGCTATCTATATGCAGTTGGTGGTCAATCAGGAACTACCTCACAAGATGATCTTTATTATTCAAAAATCTCAACAACAAATGGATCAATCGGGACTTGGACTGCAGAAGCAGACTTACTTCCAGGCAATAGGGCTTGGGGTGCATTACAAGTTGCCAATGGCTACCTTTACTACTATGGTGGTTGGGATGGAGCTGCAGCAACTAACTCTGTTTATTACACTCAGCTTAACAGCGATGGAACAACAACAGCGTGGACTACTAATACCAATAACTTACCTGCTACTAGATCTGATATGATGTCATTTGCTTACAACGGGTATCTTTACTCTCTAGGAGGTTCTACATCTGCGGTTTATTACGTAAGTACTCCAAGAATAACACTGGGCGGGGGACTCGATTTAGTTAGCCTAAGCGGAGAAAACTTAAGCGAAGGTGGAACTGGTGGATCCTTAACTGCTGGAAATACAAGTATAGTTGGCACGCTAGATGTTCAGCAGCAAGCTAATTTCTGGGATAACTTATTTGTAAACGGCTCTGTAAACGTTGTAGGAGGAATAAATGTTTCTGGCAAAACTATAACCAGCGCCATTGCTACAGTTACTACGGGTGGCGGTTTGAGTAACGGAGTTGAAGGCATAGCAATCCAAGGTAAGTATGCATATGTCGCTAGTTATGATGAATCGGACTTGGACGTAGTAGACATTACGGATCCTAAGAACCCAGTAGTTATTAGCAGTACTGATTTTTCTGCTGCTGGAATAAATCCAGAACACGTAGCCGTAAAGGGTAACTACGCCTACATGCCAATGAGCTCATCTGACGTTTTGGCAGTCATAGATATTTCTAATCCTTATGCACCAACTTTGGTGGACTCTATAGCCACAGGAGATTATCCAACATTCGTGGCAGTTTCTGGTCAGTATGCATTCGTACTTAATGACTTTTTAGGTGATTCTATCTATGTTTATAATATTGCCGATCCAACAAACATATCACTTGTTAGTACTTTTTCAACAAATATTAACAACCCTAAAAAAGCATTTATAAAAGGCCAATACATGTATGTGGCACAAAATAATGCTACTAGCCCACTAAACATAATTGATATTAGCAACCCATCCGCCCTAGCAAGTGTTGATGTTGAGGCGACTGCAACTGCTGGTTTAGCACTTGCGGTTAACGGTTCTTATGCATATGTTTCTGATGATGTATCTAGTATCTATGTAATGAATATAAGCAATCCATCAGCAATAGTAGAAGTAACCAGTGTATTTTCTGATGCTGGCGTAGAAGATTTAGTAGTCCAAGGGCGACGGATGTATGGTATTAGCAACCAAGGTGCCACAAGCAAGTTAGTAACATTTGATATTTCTAACCCAGCGCTTCCAGTTTTGATAGAATCAGTTACTACTGGTAATGATCCATGGCATTTCGCTATAAGCGGAAGATATGCGTATGTTCCAAACTATACTAATGACCAGCTTCAAGTTTTTGACTTGGGAGAAGCTTATGTCCAGCAATTGGAAACAGGTGCAATCCAGAGTACAACAATAAACGTTCAAGATGTAACTATTTATAACAACACTACAATTGGGGGCTCTCTAACTGTAGCTGGCGCTGCGCAATTCCAAGGTGATATTAGCGTACTTGGGAAGAGTACATTTAACGGCGATTTGATTGCTAGTGTAGCTCCAACACAATCATCTTCTACTCAAACCACTACAAGCACACAGACGACCGGTGATGTTGGTAATCAGACTAGGGTAGCACTTGGAACAGATGGGTTTGCAGTGATCTCCCACTATTCATTCGTAAGTGCCACAGAGGCAGACATGATACTTACAAAATGTTCAAATACAGCATGTAGCACTTCTACCTCAGTGACAATCGATGGTGGTTCTAGTTCTAACAACTATGGAACATATAATGATGTTGCAATTGGTGCTGACGGATATCCGGTTATTGCTTACCATGATGACACCAACGACGACTTAAAAGTTGCAAAGTGTAGTACTGCTGATTGTTCGGGAACAGTTACAATAACTTCTGTTGATACAACTAACGATACAGGTAAATTTGTATCAATTGCTATTGCGCCAGACGGTAACCCAGTAATTTCTTACAGATTGGCAACTTCTGGAGACTTACGATATACAAGATGTGGTAATTCAGCCTGCTCCTCTGGCAACACAACTACTTCAATTGAGACTACAAATGATGTAGGTTGGGATTCAAATGTGGCCATCAGTTCAGATGGATTACCAATTATTGTTCACTACGATCAGACAAATGGTGACGGTAGGGTATTTAAATGTGGTAACTTAAATTGTACTGCCGGTAATACAGCAAGTGCCTATGACTCAACTAACGATACAGGTGAGTATGCGCACATAGTAATAGGATCTGATGGATTGCCATTTATAGCTTACAACTTATTTACTAACCGAGCTCTTAGAGTTACAAAATGTGGAGACACAGCTTGTGCTTCTGGCAATGTTAGTACAACGGTTGATGATGTTGCTAACAATGTGGCCTACTTCCCAAGAGTAGCAGTTGGCCCAGACGGCTTCCCAATTATTATTCATCAAGATGAATCAGGGAATGATGTAAAGGTTCTCAAATGTGGAAACTTAGCTTGTTCAACTGGGAATACTTCTACAACAGTAGAAACTACTAATGATGTAGGTCAAGAGTCAGACATAGCTATAATGCCTAACGGTCTTCCACTATTGGTATATAACGACGAGACTAATGATGACTTAAGGGTTACTCTTTGTGCAAATAATTTGTGTTCTCAAACCTCTGGTGGTGTATTTTCCGGTGGCGTAAACATTGGTAGTGTAGGCAACTACTTCAACAATGTGTACGCTGTTAACTATTACGGAAAGAGCTTCTCGATTGCTAACTTTGACCTTGCGGAAGAGTATACAGTTGAAGATCAAAGTATCATGGCTGGTGAAATAGTAGCTATTAATCCTGCTAGCGGCAAACTCAAGAGAGCTTCATCAAGTGATAGAGAAAATATTCTTGGTATTGTGTCTACATCACCAGGGCTAGCATTAAGAGATTACGAGGCCAATCGCACAGATACACGATTAGTGGCATTAGTTGGTCGAGTGCCTCTCAAGATAAAAGGCACAGTTACTGCTGGAGATCCAATAACTATCTCAGCCAGTGATGGGGTAGGCGAAAAAGCAACCAAAGAAGGTCTAATTGTTGGACGAGCCTTAACTAGTTCTACGGGCGCAACTGTAGAAATCTTTGTGCAAACTCAATATTACGTTCCAATGGTAGATTTACAAGGCACAGAATTTGCACAATTATCTAACTTAACAATCGGTGGCACCTTAAAAGCTAATTCACTCGAAGTATCTAATAATGCAGTATTTAATGGAAATATCATAGTCTTCGGTCACTTTATAACTGATGGCAATACTCCAGCTGCTCAACTTGCAACAGGCATAAATTTGGGTAGCAATACAACTCCACCAGTTGTATCAGTTGAAGGCAATGATATATCTGGTACAGTAAAGATTGATACTACTGGCATGACTTCGGCATTTACACCAGGTCAGACGGTAAAAATCACTTTCCATACTCCATACTTAAAAAAGCCAAAAATATTCTTAGAGCCATCAAATAACAATGCAGAAAACATAACTGTCTTTAAAGACATCAGTCAAACTGAGTTTACAATTAAAATTACTAATCAACTTGCTCCAAATAAAATATACGAGTTCGATTACTTGGCGGTACAATAAGAGGTAAGTATGCAACAAGAATCATTTAGTCAGCACCAAAAAGTCGATAAAAAAGTAATGTTATATAATTCGTGGTTTTTTATTATTTTTGTTTTGGGAGTAATAAGTTTTTCGGGCTTGATTTCAGGCTTTATTGTCTTAAAATCTCGCTCGAGTCGAGCGGCGGTAGCACCAATAGCTTGTGCCAAAGAAATATCGAGTGGGTCGATTAATACTGCTCTTAATTCGATCTCGCCTGGTGCCATGCTATGCCTCAACGGCGGAAGCTACAGTGAGGATTTGATTGTTAACAAAAATATCAATATTACTTCCAAAGATCCTAATAATAAAGCTTACATTTATGGCCAGATCGAATTCAAGCCTGGTTCAGATAATTCACGTTTGCAATATCTAAGACTACAGGGAAGAGGACAAGGTCAAGCTGGCATTTTGGTTAATTCAAATAATGTCACGATCCAGTCTAATGACATTACCAATCCAGGCAGCCGTGGCATTTGTCTTAATATTGGTACACGAATTCCACCTACTTATGTTTACCAAGTCTCAGGGCTGATAGTCGATGGTAACAAAATTCACAACTGCGGTAGTGTAGTTCATGATCAGGCAATTTATGTTGCTTACACGGCCAGCAGTCCTGTTACTAAAATCACCAACAATTACCTATATGATGGACCTGATTTTGGCATTCAATTTTATCCTTATTCACAAGGGGTAGTATTTGAATATAATGTTGTAGATGGTTTCAAACGGGGAGTTACTTTTTCGGGTGAATCGTCAGAACCTTCCAGTAACAATATCGTCCAAAATAATATCATTACCTATAACAATGGCCTTGGTGCAAATATCGAGTCATGGTGGGGCGGACCAGTTGGTTCTGGCAACGTTGCCAATAATAATTGTTTAGCTAGTTCATCGAATAGTAATATTAGTGCTGTAAATGGTGGCTTTAGTTATTCTGGCAACAAAGTGGTGGCGGATCCGATGTATAACAATCGAGCTGGCAAAGATTTTACACTTAAATCAGGTAGTCCATGTGCAGGTTATGGACCACAAGTTGCAGCTCCAGCTCCCACCCCAACTCCGACACCTACACCAACCCCAACTCCTTCGCCGACCCCAGCTCCGACCCCAACTCCGACGCCTACGCCCACTTCGTCCAATAATTCTCAAACAACAACAAGAATCACTAGTGATATTCAAAGAGTTGGAAACAGTGGTGAACTCAAAGCCGATTTCAATGGAGATGGTAAAGATGATATAGCGATCGACAAAAATGGTGATAACGTGATTGATCAAAGCGAGATCACGCAATCCGATATTAATGATTATACAAATATACAAAATTACCCAAATCCTATGGCTAAACAGGCTAATTATATCGATATTGGTCTGGGGCCGTTACCTAAAACTAAAGTTTCTAAACCAATTTTCATTATTTTTAGTACGGCTCAAATATTGTCTGTCGCTGGTATATTGGCCGCACTAATTATGCGGCGTCACATATAATTTATTAGTTAACACTTAAGCTTTAGGGTATAATTTATTTATATACTTATGGTAATGTCAAATCAAATAATTGCTATACTTAATCAAAAGGGAGGTGTAGGTAAAACTACCACCGCTATTAATTTGGCGGCACTTTTGGCCAAATCAAAAAACAAGGTATTATTGATTGACGCTGACCCTCAAGCTAACGCAACAAGTGGAGTCGGGATTGACAAACAGACAATTAACCAAACATTGTGCGACGTACTAGTTTCGGGTCTCGACCCACAAAAGGTAGTCCAACCAACGAATGTTAATAATCTTTTTTTACTCCCAGCTAACGCTCGATTGGCCAGTGCCGAAATCGATATATCTAATCTAAAAGACAGGGAAAAAATCCTAAAAAACTCTCTACAAAATATTATTTCGGATTACGATTTTATTATTATTGATTGTCCGCCAGCTCTCGGATTGCTAACTATCAATGCACTAACAGCAGCAAATAAAGTTTTGATACCAGTTCAATCAGAGTATTACGCCCTCGAAGGCCTGAGCCAATTATTACAAGTAATGAGACATGTTCAAGCTCAATTCAATTCCAATTTAGAATTATTGGGAGTATTGATAACCATGTATGATAAACGTAATTCATTATCACGGCAAGTATATGATGAAGTGAATAAACATTTTGGTAACAAATTATTTACCACTACTATTCCACGAAATGTGCGTTTAGCCGAGGCACCTAGCTATGGCAAGTCGATAGATGAATATGATAAATGGAGCAAAGGTGCAAGAGCCTATAAGTCATTAGCTAAAGAAATATTGCAAAAAACTGTAAATAATAAGGGGAATAAGTAATGAAAAGAGGTTTAGGCAAAGGATTCGGAAGCTTGCTACCTGATGATTTTGATAACAGTGTTTTACTCAACAAAGATGAGCGAATACAAAAAGTACTAATTCAGGATATTAAGCCTGACCCTAATCAACCTCGAAGATCATTTGACACTCAATCAATATCAGAGCTAGCCCAATCAATTAAACAATATGGTATTTTGCAACCACTGGTGGTAATTCAAGACAATAATAATTACATTATTGTTGCGGGTGAAAGAAGATATAAAGCAGCAATTGATGCTGGACTCAGCCATTTACCAGTTATTGTTCGCTCACTCCAAGAACTTGAGCGACTAGAAATTGGACTTGTCGAAAATATGCAACGAGTAGATTTAAACCCACTTGATCAAGCTCTCTCGATAGCTAGGTTAAATGAACAATTTAGTATGAACATTGAACAAATTGCAGAGAGATTAGGCAAAGCAACCACCACTGTAATAAATATTGTACGACTTCTGGAATTGCCTGATTTTGCTCGCGAGGCTTTATATAAAGGTAAGATATCAGAAGGTCATGCTCGCTCAGTCTTATCGCTCACTGGCAATCAATCAATGCAAAAAATGTTGGTAGATAATATAGTCAATCAAGGTTGGAGCGTACGAAAGGCAGAAGAATTTGCTAGAGATAATAAAACTTCCAATCCAAAAAAACCTAATTCAAAAAAGGTTACTTCGGTATCCAAACAAGCACAGGACAAAAACTATCAAGACAGCCTCAAAAATAAATACGGTGGTTCGGTTAAAATATCTCACTCGGGTAAAGTGCATAAAGTAACCTTTTCATTCAAAACGAACAAAGAATTTACTCAGTTTTTAGACGAAGTTCGATAATTTAACTCTTTATAGACTAATAAGTTTGCCATTTCGAAAATGGATATATTCTAACTTCGAGCTTGCCAACAATATCTTTGGTACTGACTGTTCCTAAAGCTCTAGAGTCTAATGATCTAAGTCGGTTGTCGCCCATAACAAATATTTCATTTTGGCCAACAGTTTGATCAATATTACCTTCAGTAGTGTCGATCACAGCATCTTCAGGACCAAATTTATCGACTAAAAAACCATTGGGGTGTTCTTTGTTAAAGATTGATACTGAACCGCTTTTTACAACTACTCTGTCACCTGGCAAGCCGATTACGCGTTTGATAAGTTGCTTTTTTTGGATAACACCAAAGCTATTAAACTGGCCTTTGTGATTGAAAATAATTATGTCATATCTATGAGGAACATAAGTATGATGAGTAATTTTAGATATTGAAACAGGTAGTTTATTAACAATCAATCGATCTTTATCTTGAAGAGTAGTCTCCATGCTCGGGCCATCAACTTGATATGTCCGAAACATAAACATAGTGATTAAAATAGCCAAAGTAGGAGCAGCTAAAAGAATCAAAATCGTGCTTAAGTTATCTTTAATACTACCGAATATTGATTGACGATATTCAGGTGGTGGACTAACTGGGAAATTTTGATAGCTGGGTGTTTGATTATCAGAGTTATCTGACTGTTTATAGGTATCTGGGTACATAGTCTTATATAGATTATCATAAAAAAATACTTATGTTTATGGGTTTACGAATAAAATATAAAAAGCTATACTTATTAAATAACTTTATGAATCAAAATCCGAATTTAAATAGTCGTAATACTAGTGGACGAGGCATGTCTGTCGATGGTTTTAGTTCATCAAAAAATCGCTTTGGCAGAACCGCCGACAATCAACCCATAGGAGTTAACAACCGTCGCCAAACCCCAATTGGCGATATAACAAAAAGAGAATCAGCTGATACTATTAAGCCTGGTGGATTTTACCCAATTCAGCAAAAACAGATAAGAACTAGCAACCAAAACCAAAAAATAAATCAACCGAATTATTCTAACAATGCTAATAATAGCGAGCAACCTAAGCCAAAAAGAGGTCTATTTAGGCGTCGTAACAAAAAACCTGCAAGCAAAAAGAAGAAAATTTTCCGAGTAATACTTATCCTATTTATTATTGTTGCTCTGATTACTGGCTTTTTATTTTATAAAGGATACATTGCACTAGGTAAAGTTTTGCAAGGTGGCGGTAGTGCTGCGGCCTTAGAGGAAAATGTTGATCCTTCTAAACTGAATGGAGAAGGCAACGGGCGAGTGAATATTTTGCTACTTGGGAGAGGCGGCGAAGGTCATGACGGGGCTGATTTAACAGATACAATAATTCTAGCTAGTATTGATCCAGTTGCTAAAGATGCAGCTTTGGTTAGTATACCTAGAGACCTAAGGGTAAAAGCCAACAACAGTGGTGCTTACACAAAAATAAATTCGGTTTTTTCGGAAGGTAAAGAAGCAGCTTATAACAAATCAACCAATCTTAATAAATTATCTAAAAAAGATGCCGAAAATGCAGGTTTTAATCTGTTGGAAAGTACAGTTGAGGACACTCTAGGAATTCCTGTTCATTATCATTTAATGGTGGATTTTAATGGTTTTGAACAGGCAGTTAACAACGTTGGTGGGATCGATTTTAATGCACCATCATCTGTTCAAGAACAAATGAGAATTAATGGCCAAAATTATTTTCTAGATGTAAAAACTGGCCAGCAACATATGGACGGCTTTAAAGCATTGGCTTATGCCCGGTCACGTCACACTAGTCCTCGCGGCGATTTTGACCGATCTGAGCGGCAACGAGTGATGATCACGGCACTCAAAGACAAAATTATGTCTCCATCAACCTTCAGTAATCCACAAAAAATTTCTAATTTGCTTACAACATTTGGCGACCATGTTCAAACCAACTTCAACACTCAAGATTTACAAAGGTTGTATCAATTAAGTCAACAAATTCCTGGTAATAAAATTGCTTCCGTTGGACTGTCTGATCCGCCGAATAGTTATGTGTCTACACAGTCAATTGCGGGTATTTCATATGTTGTGCCAACGGCAGGCTTGAATGATTATTCTCAAATTCAAAGCTATCTCAGAAATGTGCTTAAAGATAGTTATATACGTAATGAAAATGCATCAATTATGGTACTTAATGGGACTGCTACAGCTGGTTTAGCGTCCAAAAAAGCCGAAGAATTAAAATCTTTTGGGTATAATATTACAGGGGTGGCTAACTCACCAATCAAAAATCTGACCACGACAATCATCGTCGATATGCGTTCTGGACAAAAGAAATACACAAAAAATTATTTAGAAAAGCGATTCAATGTATCAACTCAAAGTAATTTGCCAGATGCCTCTATATCGCCAGGTGATTCAGATTTTGTTATAATACTTGGCAGCGACCAAGCTAGATAAAAAGTTTATAAAGGAGTTCTAAAGTGGTCAAAAAAGCTTTAGGTAAAGTAAAGCCTGCTAAAGGTTATGCACATGTTGCTCATTTACTTTTGGTAATTATCTTTCCGATTTTAGCTTATATTTTTGTTCGTTTAGACTTTATTTTGTTAGCAATCGGCATAGTGATTATTAGTAAATGGCGGATTTTTGCGATCAATCCACGTTATTGGTTATCGCACATACGTACTAATGCAGTTGATATTATTGTCGGATTATCTTTTGTGGGTTTTATGGTGGCGGTTCGAGACAGCATGTATTGGCAGTTAATCTGGCTAACTTTGTACGAATTTTGGGTGCTAGTTATCAAGCCTCGCGAGTCAGTTTTTTATGTTACTCTACAAGCTTTAGTCGCCCAATTTATGGGTCTAGTGGCAATGTATTTATGCTTCCGTGAAATTGAGGTAATAATTTATGTTATTGTCGGTATGTTGATCTCATATTTTGTGGGTAGACATTATTTTGGTACTTTTGATGAACCTGCGGCCAAAAAATACGTTTATTTATGGGTATTTTTTGTAGGTAGCTTGCTATGGATTTTGAATCACTGGCTATTTTTTTACGGGCCTGTTGCTCAGCCAGCAGCTTATGTAGGGGTTATTGGTTATGGATTAGGTGGATTGTATTATATGCATGAACACGATCGATTAACAGATATGGTACGACGCCAAATTATTTTTGCTACCTTGATAGTAGTTTTTATTATGCTGTTTTTCTCCAATTGGCGAGGCGAAGGGGTAATCAAATAATTCTCAGTATTTTCTAAGTAAGAGTAGGACTATAATATAATTATGCAAGAAGAAAATTCACAAAAATCTGTTTCGACAGTTGAAAAAGTAAAAGATCAAAAACCTAAAAATAAAAGCCTATCACCAAAAGTTTTATTGCTATTATTAACCAGTGTTGTAGCTGGATTTTTTGGTGGCTATTATGGTGGTTCTCAACGCAAAATTGATGTTAATACCGCAAACACTCAGGCCAACCGACAAGTTATTAATAGCGAGAGTCAACTTATTACAAATATTGCCAAAGATGTTGGCGAAGCTGTGGTATCAGTTAATGTTACTTCTAATGCCACATCAAATTTGATTTTTGGCACAAGGTCATACCAGCAAAAAAGTGCAGGTACAGGTTTTGTCGTAGATGCTGACAAAGGTATTATTGTCACTAATCGTCACGTGGTGGCATCTGGAACTTCATCAGTATCGGTTACTTTATCTGATGGCACAACCTTAGACAGTATTGAAGTAATTGGTCGTACGAATGATAATGATTCGCTCGACATTGCGTTCCTAAAAGTAAAAGACAAAAAAAATAAAACACTGAAAGCTGTCAAACTAGGCGATTCATCAAAAGTCCAAGTTGGCGATAAGGTAGTGGCAATTGGAAATGCCCTAGGTCAATTCCAAAATACTGTTACTAGCGGCATTATCTCTGGCTATGGTCGAAGTGTCGAAGCAGGCGATTCCAACAGTTCAGAGACTCTACAAAACCTTTTCCAAACAGATACAGCGATTAACCAAGGAAATTCTGGTGGACCTTTGGTAAATATTAATGGTGAGGTAATTGGGATTAATACTGCAGTAGCTGGCAATGCCGAGAATATTGGATTTTCGATACCGATTAATGACGTCCAAGGTTTAATTAAGAGTGTTCTCAAAGACGGCAAATTACTTCGTCCATATCTTGGAGTTCGCTACGTAATTTTAAATGATGAATACGCTTATAACTTCAATCTAGACACAAAAAGAGGAGCCTATATTATGCCAGCAAATAACGGTGCAAGCTCGATTGTAGATGGTAGCCCAGCCCAAAAAGCGGGTCTAAAAGAAAAAGATATTATCACCAAAGTCGACGACCAAACTATAGATGAAAAAAACAGCCTAGTTTCGGTACTGGGGAGACATGCTGTAGGTGACAAAGTAACCTTAACGATTATTCGCGACAAAAATGAACAAAAAATTCAGGTTACCTTAGAAGCCGCACCTCAAGATTAAAACTCTCTAGATACACTAAATTTATTAATTCAAATAAAATCATCATTATGAACTGTTATACTTGGTCTAATAATGACTATTGATGACTGGATTTCAAATGCCGATAACCAACTAAAAAAAGTTGGTATAGAGACTTCTCAGATAGAAGCCTATGTAATTTTAGAATCGGTGATTAACCAGAATAAAGCATGGCTTCTGAGTCATAATGATGAAAGGTTAACTCATGCTCAGATCAAAACATTAAATCAAATTTTGAAAAAACGACTTAGTCGGCAGCCACTAGCGTACATTTTGGGTAAAAAAGAGTTTTATGGCCGTGAATTTATAGTTAATAACAGTGTACTTATACCTCGCCCAGAATCTGAAGATATAATCGATTTTGTTAAAAGTTTAGCTTGTAAAGATTTTATCGACATTGGTACGGGTTCAGGTTGCTTGGCAATTACAGTTGCTCTTGAGATTGCTAATTCTCGGGTAATTGCTACTGATGTTTCTACTAAGGCACTAGATGTTGCCAAGAAAAACGCTGAAAAACTTGGAGCCAATGAGATAATTTTTTTGGAGGCTGATTTATTAAAAATTGACAATAAATACTTAACCGAAAGTACGTGTCTAATCGCTAACTTGCCTTATGTACCAGATGATTTAGTTACCAGCCCAGAAATTAACAAAGAACCTAGCCAAGCTTTATTCGCCGGTAAACAGGGACTTGATGTTTATGAGCAGTTTTGGAACCAAATCAATATGCTCGCCAATAATCCACAAACAGTAATTACTGAAAGTTTAAGCACACAACATTTTCCGATGGAAAATTTGGCCAAATCTGCTAACTATAAGTTGCTTAAAACAGCTGGTCTAGTTCAGGTTTTTACTCAGTAACAATACTGAAATTGATAAACTAATCTTTATTCTTTATTTATTAGTTCGCGTTCGTAGGTGTGAAGATTTTCTATTAAATCATCAATATCACCAGCTAGGGCAGCTGGAATATTGGACCGACTATAGCCAATTCGATGATCGGTAATACGGTCTTGCGGGAAGTTATAAGTGCGGATTTTTTCACTCCGATCGCCGCTGCCAATTAATTTTTGGCGGGCATCAGACAATTCTTTATGTTCGGCATCGATTTTAGCTTGCAAAAGTCTAGAGCGGAGGACACCCATAGCTTTTTCTTTATTTTTGATTTGTGATTTTTCGTCTTGGCAAGTAACTACTGTATTAGTTGGCAAGTGAGTGATTCGCACAGCAGAGTCAGTGGTATTTACACTTTGGCCACCGTGTCCGCCACTGCGAAATACATCGATTCTTAAGTCGCTCGGATTGATCTCTAAATCAGTTTCCTCAGCTTCGGGCATAACTGCGACTGTCACGGTAGAGGTGTGGATTCGACCTTGACTCTCTGTGACAGGTACTCTTTGAACACGATGAACGCCAGCTTCAAATTTGAGCATTTTGTATGCTTCATCACCGCGAACTTCAAAACATACTTCTTTAAATCCACCAGTGTCATTGACTGATTCACTAATATGCTCAGTCTTATAATCATGATTTTCGGCCCATCTGGCATACATGCGGTACAATTCTCCAGCGAATAAACTGGCTTCATCTCCGCCAGCAGCTGCTCTAATCTCGATGATTACATCTCGGTCATTATTCGGATCTTTAGGCGTTAAGGCTTCTTCTAACTCTTCGTTTAGAGAAAGTTTCTTGGCAGATAATTCTTCGATTTCAATCATGGCAAGCTCGGCAAGCTCGTCATTAGAATCAGTTAGTTTTTTGGCAGCTGCCAAATTTTGATTAACTTTTGTTAATTCATGGTGAATATTCAAAGTATCTTCTAGATATTTTTGGCGTTTAGCGAGTTTGGGGTAGGTTGGGTCAGAAAAAATACTAGGCTCCTGCAGTTTAGTCTGAATATTATTTAGCTCACTCCGCAATGTATTGATTTTTTCTTCCATTAAATCTATTATATCACCTCTGTTAAAATCTCTCAACTATTGACAAAATGTACTAAATTTGCTATATTATTTATTACTAACTTAAAAACAAAAAAATGACATTTCAATTAACTTCACAAGGCGAATCATACGAAATCGAGAGCAACGAACTAAATTCGTCTCAAGAATTTGATTATTCGCACGAAGGTACATTTCTAGCAGCTCACCCAGCCAATCATCAAGAAACTTCAAAGCCTGTTAGATGTTTATCAGATCAAGCAGCTGCAGCAGTATTGCATTTGGCTGGTTTAGAAGAACTATAAATTTTAATCTAGCTTATCGGCCCATTTTTTGGACAGTAGTATCTGATTCTGCTTTTTTATCTTTAGTTTTTGTTGATTTTTGGGCGGCAGCTTTGCGTGTTTCGAGTGCTTTTTTGGCGGCTTCACGTCGTGCTTTAAATTTGTCGACACGGCCTTCGATATCAACTAATTTTTCTTGTCCAGTAAAGAAAGGGTGAGAACTACTTGAAATATGAACGTTGACTAATGGATACTCTGTGCCATTTAGTTTAATTGTGTCAGTGGTTTTGGCTGTAGATTTGGTCAAAAACGTGTGACCATTTGATAAGTCCTTAAAGACTACAGGGCGATAATCTTGGGGGTGAATATCTTTTTTCATTTATTTATCCTTGATGCTCTTTATCCCCTCAGACGGTTAGCTAAAGTGAGCAATCATTAGCAGGCGTTAGTTCTGAGTTGGTTTATTTAGATATAATTTTAACCTAAAATTAAATAATTTGCAACAGATTGATCTATCTGTTAGAATACTTAGTATTATAAATTAAACAATTAGTAGGTTTTTCCTCCATTAATTACTTTCTTTCGAGTAATTACAAATGGTACTGCTAATGACGAACAAGGAGAAAACATGGCTTCTAACGAAGTAGATATTAAAAAATTATTAGAGTCTGGGGCCCATTTTGGTCACAAAACTAGCCGTTGGCATCCTAAAATGGCTCAATATATTCATAGCAAACGGGGCGGTAGTCACATAATTGACTTAACCAAAACTGTTGAAAGTCTAGAGAATGCACTAAGGTTTATTGAAAGTACGGCAAGTACAGGCAAACAAATTTTGTTTGTTGGTACTAAACGTCAAGCCAAAGAACTAGTCAAAAAAACTGCCGAAGACAATAATATGCCATATGCAGTAGAGCGATGGGTAGGTGGTATGTTGACTAACTCAAATACCATTAGCCAACGAATTAAACATCTAAAAGATCTTGAAACAAAAATGGCTAGTGGAGCCTTCGAATCAAAATACAATAAGCTTGAGATTCAACGATTTCAAGATGAAATCGACCATATGAATCATCTTTATGGTGGAATAAAAGAAATGCACCAACGGGTTGGAGTTGTGATTGTAATTGATCTCAACGAAGATCTAAATGCCATAAAAGAAGCTAAAAAACTCAATATTCCAGTTGTAGCAATTGTTGATACCAATGCTGATCCGAGTTTGGTTGATTATCCAATCCCAGCTAACGATGATGCGATTAAAGCATTAGAACTGATATTAAATTATATGTCAGAAGCAATTTTAGCAGGTAAGGCTAAAGTTAAACAGCCTACTAAATCTGTCGATGAAAATAATCAAAAAAATGAGGGTGATAAATAATGGATATTGAACAAATTAAAAGATTGCGTGAACTAACTGGAGTCGGCATAACAGATGCCAAGAACGCTTTAGTTGAGTCTAAAGGTGATTTTGATAAAGCTCTAGAGGCAATGCGAAAAAAAGGCTTAACCAAGGCCGAAAAACGTGGTGAGCGTGAAGCTCGAGCTGGCATTGTGAGTACTTATAATCACGATAATCGAATTGGTGTCGTCTTAGAAGTAAATTGTGAGACAGATTTTGTGGCTCGAACTGAAGAATTTATGGAATTAGTTAAAGATATCGCTATGCACATTGCTGCAACTGCACCGCTGTATGTTGCCAATGATCAAATTCCTGAAGATGTTAAGCAATTAAAGATAAAAGAATTTAGCGCTAAAGCTAAAAGTGATGGCAAGCCAGATAACATGATCGAGCAGATCGTCGATGGAATGGTCAAAAAATACTTTGCCGAACAATGTTTACTAGATCAACCATTTGTCAAAAATCCAGATCAAACAGTCAATCAATTTGTCAAAGATGGTATTGCTCGATTGGGCGAAAATATTGTAGTTCGACGGTTTAGTCGATTGGCTGTCGGCGAAGTCGAAGCTTAAATATTTCTTTTACTTGTAGTTTTGAAATATACTTATACTTATGAATCCACAAGACTTAATTAGACAAACAGAAACTAAACTTAAAGCAGCTTGCGAACATTTCGAGAATGAGCTTAAAAAACTACGAACAGGTAGGGCTCACCCATCAATGTTAGAAGGTGTTATGGCTGAGGCTTACGGCACGCCGATGCCACTTAATCAATTGGCGACAATTACTACTCCCGAACCGCAACTTTTGCAACTTAGCCCTTTTGATCCAAGCAATATTCAGGCTATTTCTTCGGCGATTCGTGATAATCAGACGATGGGCTTGAATCCAAGCGATGATGGCAGAGTAGTCAGGGTACCAATTCCGCCTCTTAACGAAGAGCGTCGACGTCAAATCACCAAACAACTTGGCGAAAAAGTTGAAGATTGTCTGATTTCGCAAAGAGGCATAAGACGAGATGTAATTGCTGATTTGGATTTGGCCAAAAAAGACAAAGATATTTCTGAAGATGATCACAAACGTCTAAGCAAAGAAGTCGAAGATTTGATGAGTAAATACAAAAAAATAGTTGATGATTTGGCTAAAGCTAAAGAATCAGAAATAATGACCGTTTAATCTAATAAATTTTAGGTGGGCATAAATTTTTAAGTTATAATAGTTTGTATATATGGCAGTTTTTTATTTGATTATCGCAGTTATTTTATTTATTGGGTTGGTATTGATTCATGAATGGGGGCATTTTGTAGCGGCACGGCGTGGTGGCGTCGAAGTCGAAGAATATGGGCTAGGTTTTCCGCCAAAAATTTGGAGCAAAAAAATAAAAACCGACAAAAGTAAGTTCTTGTTATCAGTTAATTTATTGCCGCTAGGCGGTTTTGTAAAATTAAAAGGCGAAAACGATGATGATGATCGTCCTGGTAGCTTTGGAGCCGCTCGCCTGAAGACAAAAGTTAAAATAATTTTAGCTGGTGTATTTATGAATTTGGTTGTGGCCTTGTTTTTATTCATGATTTTAGCATTAATTGGCATGCCAAAAATGGTAGACAACCAATTTATGGTTGCTAGCGATACTAAGTTAGTTAGCCAGGTCAAAAATCCTAATACAATCAAAATATCTAATGTCACCAAAGATTCGCCCGCCGATAAAGCAGGGCTAAAAACTAATGATGTGATTGTTAGTTTCGCGGGACAAGAAATAAAACAACTCAGTAAAGTAGGCGAAATTTCTAAAGCAAATGCAGGCAAAGAAGTGCCAATTACCATCAAGCGTGGCGATCAAACAGCTACTTACACCGTAAAATTAAACAGCCAAAATAAGGGTCAAGGTTACCTTGGAATATCGAGCGAATCGGCTTCCGAAGGCTATGAAATCCGTCGTTCAACTTGGTCGGCTCCAATAGTAGCTGCTGGGCTGACAGGGCAATTTACTAAAATGACTTTTCAGGGTTTGGGTAATATTTTATCTAGTTTGGCACGAGGCGACCGCGAAAAAGCCAGCGAACAAGTAACTGGTCCAGTCGGAGTCGCTTACATTTTAAATGCGGTTAGTAAAGTTGGCTTTAATTTTGTGTTAATGATAATCGCCCTTATTTCTTTGTCGTTAGCCATAATGAATGTATTGCCAATTCCAGCTCTTGATGGTGGCCGATTATTTACAATTTTAGGGTCGAGAGCTTTTGGCAAACGCTTAAGCAAAGAGAAAGAAGATTTAATTCATGGAATTGGATTTGTTGTATTGATGTTACTTTTTGTATTGATCACATTCGTTGACATTAAACGCTTTATTTTGTAAATGAATAACCACACCAAATCACCATTGCCAGAAAAAACTAACCAAACTGCGAAAACAAATAGGAGGCTTAGTAATTTCTGGTATATTTTGTTGGCAATAATTTTTGCGATTGGTCTTTTTTTGATTTGGCAAATTATCGGAGGAGTTGTACTCGGTATTTATGCCGCAAGCACGGGACATAATGTTGAAGAATATTTAGCCAATATCGAAAATGACACGTTTGGAAGCTTTATTTTTTCGCTGGTTGCATATGGTGGAATGTTAATTTCAGTAGTTGCTGGCCTAAAATTATTTAAGCTCACCAAAAAAGATATTGGATTGATCAAAAAATTTAATATTTCTAACTTAGGTTGGGCAATTATTATACTCATTGTTTATTACGTGGTTCTATTAAGTGTAATGGGCTTGATTAATTTGTATATACCATCAATAGATTTGGATCAAAAACAAGAAATCGGCTTTAGTGCAACCTATAAAACACCAATCGAATTAGTGGTTATTTTTGCAAGTATAGTGATTTTGCCAGCTATAGTCGAAGAAGTTATGATGCGTGGTTTTTTGTATTCGGCCCTGAAGTCTCGACTTAGCTTATACATTGCAACAATATTAACCTCAGTAATTTTTGGTTTGGCTCATCTTCAGCTTGGTAGCGGCTCGGCTCCATTGTGGGCCGCAGCCATTGATACTATGATTTTATCTATATTTTTGATTTATTTAAGAGAAAAAACAGGTTCGTTGTGGTCTGGAATGATAATTCATGCACTGAAAAATTCGTTGGCATTTTTGTTTTTATTTGTTATCACCACTTAAGACATGTAAAATATCAGTAATGATTACTGTGGTTAAAATTAAAAATATTTTAAAAATTAATCCTAAATTAATGCGAGAGAACTAAAATGGCCAAAGCTTTATTACCAGATAAAAAAACTCAACCAGCCGAATGGTACACTAGACTTATCCAACTAGCTGATTTAGCAGACTATGGTCCGACTAAAGGAACCATGATAATTAAGCCATATGGTTATGCAATCTGGGAAAATATTCAGCGAGAAATGGATATTAGAATCAAACAAAAAGGCATAGGGAATTGCTACTTTCCGTTATTTATCCCGATGAGCTTTCTCGAAAAAGAAGCTTCACACGTCGAGGGCTTTGCCCCTGAACTAGCCGTAGTAACTCATGGTGGGGGTCAGAAGCTTGAAGAATCTTTAGCTGTTCGTCCAACTAGTGAAACAATTATGTACAATTCGTTCGCTGACTGGATACAGTCATGGCGTGATTTACCGATGCAGATAAATCAATGGTGCAATGTTGTACGTTGGGAAAAGCGAACTTTGCCATTCCTCAGGACTAGCGAATTTTTGTGGCAAGAGGGACATACTGCTCATGCAACTCACGACGAAGCTGTAGACATGCAAAAATGGGCAATGAGTATGTATTCAGAAATTTATCGTGACGTGTTTGCATTAGATGGTTATGTTGGCCAAAAATCTGTAAGCGAAAGATTTGCTGGAGCCGATGACACCTTAACCTACGAAATACTTATGCCATCAGGTAAAGCTTTGCAAAGTTGCACTTCTCATGATTTGGGCCAAAATTTTGCCAAAACTTTTGATATTAAATACCAAGCTAACGATGGTAGCGAACAATTTGTTTGGCAAACCAGCTGGGGATTTAGCACAAGGTCAATTGGTGGTTTGATTATGGCTCATGGAGATGATAATGGGTTAGTTTTGCCGCCAAAACTTGCACCGATTCAGGTAGTCATTGTGCCGATTAAAACAGATGACAACATTGTTCAATACTCTAAGAATCTAGAAAAATTATTAATCGATAATAATATTAGAGTGCAGTTAGATGATTCTGATGATGAACGATTTGGTTATAAGCTTAACAAATGGGAAGTAAAAGGTGTGCCATTAATTATCAAAATTGGCAATAAAGAAGTAGACGAAAATTCATGTCTAATTAAACGTCGTGATAATTTTGAGGAAAAAATCTTTCCAAGCAATAATTTGGCTCAAGAAATCATTAACTTACTTGACCAAATCCAAACCGACTTATTAGAAAAATCTAAAAATATAAATAAAAATGGTACTCGTCAAGCTACAAATTATGAACAAATGAAACAAATACTTTCTGATAATAAAGGATTTGTAGAAGTTTGCTGGAATGATAATCCTGAAATTGAAGCCAAGATAAAGCAAGAAACTAAAGCTGTCAGCAGGTGTAAAATTGGCTCAAGAGCTGATAGCGTGGATTTTTATACTGGTGAACCAGCTAGTGACATTTGGCTGTTTGCTCAGAGTTATTAGAAAAGTAAAGATGATTTAAATCACACTTTACATAAGTTTAATATTGATGTAACTTATTATGGCCGATATGCGAACTATAAAGCTATTTTTTAGCAATAGTTAGCTCGGGGATGCCTCATACTGGCTTATTGCACTAACATTTAACGGCTAAGCAGTTAGCGAAGAATAAAATGAACTAAAATTCATTTTAAAAAGTGTGATAAACTTAATTCAAGTACTAAAAGCAGAGGTAAATTAAGTTTATTAACTATTTTAATTGGTTTTGAAAGGAAGGAGAGAAGGTAATGAAAAAACAGTACAGATTAACCCAAGCAGGAATAGATGAGCTAAAAACAGAACTTGATAGTTTAATAGCTCGACGTGGAGAGATTGCCGAAAGTATTAAATTGGCTCGTGAACAAGGTGATTTAAGTGAAAATGCTGAGTATCATGCTGCAAAAGACGATCACGAACGTAATGAAGGTCGAATCGCAGAACTAGAAAATATATTGGGTAACGTAGAGCTAATCAAAAAACCTAAAGGCGATAATAAAGTTCAGCTAGGTAGCACAGTCAAACTAAAATCCGAAAACGGCCAAACAAAAGAATTTAGTGTAGTCGGAACTGTTGAGGCTGATCCATTAAGTGGTAAGATTTCAGATGAATCGCCAATTGGTAAAGCTCTTATGGGCAAAAAACTCGATGATCAAGTCGAGATTGTTACGCCAGCAGAAACTAGCATTTTTAAGATCATTGAAATAGCTTAAAAATAAGTTTCTAATAGCAAACTGATCTGTTTTAAGTTAATATATCTATAATGTTTTGGACTCAAAAAAAAGCCGACGAAGTAGAGAAGGCTCACCCATCTGGCGAGATTATAGTTAGTTCTGGCGTGTCACCATCTGGAAAATATCATGTTGGCACGTTACGCGAAGTATTGACTGCTGACGCTGTGGCTATGGAGTTAAAAAAACGTGGTCGTGACGTCAAACACATACATGTAGTAGATGATTTAGATTTTTTGCGTAAAATTCCTTTTGGGTTAGACTCGTCATTTGAACAGTACTTAGGAATACCATTATGTTCTGTACCTTCGCCTGTTGATGGGTATAATTCTTATGCTGATTATTATTTAGCAGATTTTTTGCCGAATTTGAAAATTTTGGGAGTCGATGCAGAAATAGTCCGAGCTCATCAAAAATACCAAGCAGGATATTTTGCACCTGCCATCGAGAAAACATTAATTAATATTCAAGATACAAAATATTGCCTAGAATCTGTTTCGGGCCGAAAACTCGATGAACAGTGGTCGCCAATTCAAATAATTGAGGGCAAATATTTAAAAAAACGTCCATTTATAGCAATTAATACCGATAACAACACCATTCAATATCTTGATAAAAATAATAATCCTGCTGAGATAAAATATGACGGTGGGTTAGTCAAATTAGATTGGCGTTTAGACTGGCCAGCTCGATGGTGGCTAATGAAGGTCGATTTCGAGCCGTTTGGGCGAGAGCATGGCACCAAAGGTGGTTCTTATGATACAGGTAAAGCATTAGTCAAAAAAGTTTTCGGTGGAGAGCCACCAGTTCCGACAATGTACGAATTTATTAATCGGGCAGGTGATACCAAAAAAATGAGCAAAAGTGCTGGCAATACAGTTACAATCACTGATTTATTAAACATATTACCTCCTGAAATAGTCCGATATTTTGTATTAAGATTTAGTCCTGGAAAACAGTTAGTTTTCGACCAAAACGAAGGTGTTGTTAGACTTATCGATGAATATGCTGAGTTGCTCGCTAAGCCCGACAAAACACCAGAAGACAAAACCCTGATTGATATTTGTAGCAGTAATTTAGAAAAAAACACTATTTCGAATATCCCATTTTCTCATTTGGTAGCCTGTTATCAGGCGGCCTTAAAAGACCCCCAACAAACTATTGAACTAATTAAACTCACTGAGCATTCAGCGGTTGCTGAAGATCAAAAAAATATTATCATTGATGAGCTTAAATACATCGATAATTGGCTCGAAAAATGGGCATCTGAAGATGTTAAATTTTCGCTTCAACAGTCAGTAAATCCTGATGATTTTGATAATATCCAAAAACAATTTCTATCGTCTCTGGCCCAAAAAATCACCAACGCCCCCAAAGAAGCAGATGGTGAATGGTTCCATAAAGCGATTTACGAATTCAAGAGCGATGATATGCCTCCAAAATTTCTTTTTACTACTTTGTACAAAGTGTTAATCGGCAAAGATGCTGGTCCGAGAGCAGGTTGGTTTTTGAGTATTTTACCAAGAGATTGGCTAATTGCTCGATTAAAATTAGTAAAATAGCTAACTAATAATCGAAAATAGTCTCATGTGGTGTAAAATAATAATTAAAGCATAAGTATTTAATTAACTAGCGGGAGTGGGTTTTGCATCAGACAGATGGATTTTCAGCAGAAAGAGCAAGTTCGTAAAATGGCCATGGATTGGGATTTTGGATTGATAAAAGCCAGTTTTGGTGCCGATAAATTTTGGCGTATAAAGTACTATTTCGATCAAGTTCCGGGCGTAATCCGTACAACTATGGGATATTGTGGCGACGGATCAAGCAAAAAAAATATTCTAGAAATTGAATATGACCCAGATTTGATAAATTACGATACTTTGATCAAGCATTATTTTCGGACACATGACCCCACCAAACCACCTCATCTTCAAACTACGAATGATTCACAAGATTTTGAATCTATAATCTTATGGAATAACAACGATCAAAGTGTGATGGCTCAAATTATTATTGATCAATTGCAGGCTAAGTACGTAAAAAAAATACTTACCAAAATTATCCAATCAAAAAATTTCACCGAAATAAATAGCGACGAAAAAGCCATTATCGAAGAAAAAAATAAAGGTAGTGCTGTTAATTTTAATTATGAGTAGTATCGAACTTGTTGAACTTATGGTATAGTGTAGAATATATTTAATTGGAGGAATATACCATCATGGCTTCTACCGTAAAGAAGAAACCTGTATCTACAAAAAATAAAAAATCAACTAAAAAAGTTAATAAACCTGCCCCTAAAAGACCAACTGTAAAAGTTAGTCATAGCTCAGATGCCAAAAAAAATATTTCATTGAAGAAAACAGTTGCGGTGAGTTCAACTAAAAAAAGTCCAAAAGTTGCTTCAGTAAAAAAATCTAGCAAAAGTGAATCTGAAGTTAAATCATCTAAAATCCAAAGTGTTTCTATAGGGAGTAGAGTCGATAAAAAAGTTACCAGTGTTTCACCTTTAGATAAGTTACGAAGCCTTCATTTTACTAGCTTCTTTGGTCATTTAGTTTTTGCAGGACTAAGTTTGTTTTTCTTGAGTAAAGCCTCGGCTCAACTGATTGTTAGCAAGCAAACTCAAGACATTTTTGCCAATACACCAGAGGTTTCGCTAGCACCGTCGTATCATTTTTTGATGAATCTACAGTATCGTTATGTTCTAGCTGGTTTATTAATAATCGGAGCGGTTGGTTCTTTATTACTAGCTACCAGACTTCGCCGAAATTACGAAACCAAAGTAACCCGCGGTTTATCAGGTGCAAAATGGCTTTTAATCGGTATTAGCTTAGCATTAACGTTAGAATTAGCTAGTTTCATGACTGGCATTACCGAATTATTTACTCTTAAATTAATTGGTGGATTGGTTTTGACTGGCGCTTTATTCGCATGGATATACGAACGAGAGAATTTTCATCAAGTTGGACGTTCTAAGATTGCACTTTATGGCAGTGTGTTTGCCTTTATTTTGGCGTTTATACCTATGGTAGGCAACTTAGTGACAACAAATTTATATGGCGGCCAAAGATTTGCGTGGTATGTTTATGTGCTTGGAGTAATTTTGGCTTTGTCAGTATTTATGCAACTACGTACTTTGGTAAAAGCAGCTAATGTAAATAACAAACTTAGCTACGTTGTAACAGAACAAAGATATTTTTGGACAGATGTAGCTACTAAATTTTTTGTACTATTAGTTTTGCTTGCTGGCATACAAAAATAAATGCCCACATACCCAAACAAAAAAACTTTGTCTGTTAAAATTGACAAATTAGTTCACGGCGGCCAAGGCATAGGTACACTCGATGATGGCCGAAAAGCGTTTGTTTGGAATGCTTTACCAGATGAAAAAATCGAATTTGATGTTACAAAAAACCGAAAAGATTATGTAGAGGGAATTGCTACTAATGTTTTGATTGCATCAGAATACCGAGTTAAGCCTAAAGACGACATATATTTAAGTACTAGTCCGTGGCAGATTTTGGATGAAAATAAGGAAGATGACTACAAAAAACAAATATTATCAGAAACTTTCGAGCGAGAAAAAGTTGCATATAGTGATATAGAATTTCGCAAAACAACCAAGTTTTGGAACTATCGTAATAAAATGGAGTATAGCTTTTTTGGTGATGAAAGTGGCCTGCATCTAGCTCTATATAACAGAGGTACGCACCGAAAGCAAATTGTAAACGGCAGTAGTATTGCCATGAATGAGATCGATAATGCGGCTAACAAAATCTGCCAGATTTTAGACAAACATAAAGTCCGAGCTAGTGATTTGAAAAGCCTAGTAATTCGTTGTAATCAAAAAGGCGAATCTGCCGCGGCCTTATATGTAAAAGATAATAACTTTCTACATATCAAAGAACTAGAGCAAGTATGTAAAGGGTTGGTAGTGGTTTTTTCTAACCCCAAAAGTCCCGCAAGTGTCAGGACCAAAGATTTGTTTAGTTATGGGGATATTAAATTAAGCGACAGATTACTTGATAATGACATAACATATGATGTTTTTTCATTTTTTCAGGTGAATTTAGACATTTTTGAGGCCGCGTTAAGCAAAATAAAAGTTTTCGTAGCTGACATGCCAGTTGTCGATATGTACTCTGGTGTCGGCACAATCGGCTTATGTTTAAAAAACACTACAAAATTAGTCGAAGTAGACGAAGCCAATATAAAAATGGCTGAGTATAACATAAAAAATGAGACCACTAAGCTAATTCATGCCGCCAGCGAAAAAGCAGTTGCCGAAATTGATAGCACTATGGCTTTAGTAGTTGATCCGCCTAGAGCAGGTTTACACAAAGATTTAATCACCGAAATATTAAACAAAAAACCGCCATTAATAGCATACTTAAGCTGTAATCCCTCAACTCAAAGTCGAGACGTCAAGCACTTGTTAGAAAATTATAAAATTACAAAAATCATCGGCTATAACTTCTTTCCACGGACACCTCATATTGAAAGTTTAGTACTTCTCGTGCGAAAATAGTCTAATGAGATTGCATAGATTTTTTGTTCGCGATATTCAATTAAAAAAGGATTTTTGGCTTCATGATGAGGCGATGCTTTGGCAATGGAATAAAGTTTTGAGGTTTCATAGTGGCCAAGAAATAATTTTATTTGACGGTGTTAAAACCGAGCGATTATACAACATCGAAAATCTCAAAAAAACCGAAGCTCATTTAGTAATGGTGACCGAGCTAGAACCGCAAATGCCAAAAAAACATATTTATTTATTTTGGAGCTTACTAAAAAAAGATAATAATGAATTAATTTTACAAAAAGCGACTGAGCTAGGGGTGTCGACTTTTGTACCCCTCATTTCGTCCAGAACTATCAAAAAAGATTTTAATCACGAACGAGCTACAAAAATTGTTACCGAGGCAAGCGAGCAATGCGGAAGATTTAATATCCCGAATATACGTGAGCCGATGCATCTTACTACCGCTATAGCTGACTACAAAGATAAAATCCAAATGTACGTTTGTCATAAAAGTGATGAGAAAACGTTAATTGAAGGCGATAAAGTTGGTTTGATAATTGGGCCTGAAGGCGGTTGGTCAGATGATGAGCTTGCAATTTTTGCAAATGAAAATTTTCAAACTATTGCTTTAGGTGATTTTACATTACGGGCCGAAACAGCCGCGATAGTCGCTAGTTCATTAGTATAAAACTCGGCTAGTTGATAAAATTATTAATGAGTATGAGTTATTATCAGCAAAGAAATTTACCGTACAAACCTGGCCAAAAAACGCCGTACAAATTAAGTAGAAGCAAAATTGAGCTGTTTGTGCAATGCCCAAGGTGTTTTTGGCTCGATGTCAGGCTCAAAATTAAACGGCCAGACACTCCACCATTTCGAATTAACCAAGCAATTGATGAACTGCTAAAAAAAGAATTCGATTCTTATCGCACGGCCAAAAAACCGCACCCTCTGATGATAGAATTTGGCATTGAAGCTACTCCGTTTGAACATGATGAGCTTAATCAGTGGCGAGAGAATTTTGTAGGAGTTTTTTGTTTGCATGAGCCAACAAATCTGCATATTTTTGGAGCCGTAGATGACATTTGGGTTAGTAAAAGCGGCGAATTAATCGTGGTAGATTATAAAGCAACTGCCAAAGCCAGCGAGGTTAGTATAAGTGCTGATTGGCAAGTTAGCTATAAAAGACAAATGGAAATTTATCAGTGGCTACTGCGAGCAAATGATTTTGATGTTAGCGATACTGGTTATTTTGTTTACACCAATGGTCGGCTCGATTTGGATAGCTTTAATGACAAGCTAGAATTTAGAACCAAAGTAATTCCTTATACTGGCAAAACTGACTGGGTAGATAAGACAATCATCAAAATGAAGCAATCCATGGACTCAGACGACATGCCTCCCGTTGGCATAGATATTATGGGTGGACCGTGCAGTTATTGTACTTATGCTCGTAGTCGCACTGAACTCACCTTAAAACATCTGAACAAATAAGCTATAATACAACAATATGATTGATATAAAAATTATTCGAGACAATCCAGATTTGGTTAAACAAAAATCTAGCCAAAAAGGCTACCAGATTGATGTAGATAGACTTTTGGAGCTAGATAATCAACGACGTGAGCTACAGCAAACTGTCGATGAACTACGGACCAAGCGTAATATGATTGCCGATGCTATCAAAAATTCACATGGCAAACCTGACGAACAAGCAATAGAAGAGGGTCGGATGCTCAAAGTCGAGTTGGCCGAGCGAGAAGGATATCTAGATCAAGTCGAACAAGAATTTTGGCCACTTCTCAAATCAGTACCAAATATGCCGCTTGAATCGGTACCAATTGGTGATCATGAAGATCAAAATGTAGTTATCAAGGTTGTTGGTGAAAAACCAGTTTTTGATTTTGAGCCAAAAAATCACGCCGAAATTGCCACCGCCAAAGGTTGGCTCGATAAAGATCGTGGTGCCAAAATTGCGGGTGCCAGATTTGTCTACTTGAAGGGTGATTTAGTTAGATTAGAAATGGCCTTATGGCATTATGCGATTTCTGTTGTGACCGACCAAAAAATATTAGCACAATTAATAGCCGAAAATAACTTAAATTTATCAGATAAACCGTTTATGCCAATTTTGCCACCTGCGGTCGCTAAAAAAGAGATTTTTGAAGCAACGGGTCGACTTAATAAAGAAGAGCAAACCTATAAAATTGATGACGAAGATCTTTGGTTAAACGCCAGTGCCGAACACACTATTGCCCCAATTTATTATAAAGAAATTATTGATCAAGCTGACTTGCCAATTCGTTATATCGGTTACACTACGGCTTTTCGCAAAGAGGCAGGCACTTACGGCAAAGACAGCGAAGGCTTTTTTCGGTTGCACCAATTTAATAAACTAGAGATGGAGAGCTTTACAACACCTGAAACATCGTTGGATGAGCATTTACTAATGGTGGCCATCCAAGAATATCTTATGAGTCAACTTGGTTTGCCTTATCAGGTAATCGAAAAATGTACAGCCGACATAGGCCGCCCCAATGCAAAGGGAGTAGATATAAATGTTTGGATCCCGAGCCAAAATACGTACCGCGAAACTCATACCGCAGATTATATCACCGACTTTCAAGCCCGCGGGATGCAGACACGCCTACGTCGAGATAGTGGAGAAGTTGAATTTTTGCACACCAACGATGCTACGGCATTTTCACAGCGACCACTTATCGCTATTTTAGAGAATTTTCAAACCGCTAATGGTGATGTGATGGTGCCAGAAGTTTTATTGCCATATATGGCTAACCAGCAACTTATCTGACTTATTATTCTTACGGATACTTTACTCAAGCAAATCCAACAACAACTGGCCGTTGCAGATTGAAAAAGAGAGTATAATAAAAGTAGGTTAAAGTAGCTTTACTTAACCTAAAATAAGCTTTAAAACTCTAGGAGGATAGATTCAGTGGTAAAAAAAGTCCAGATTAGCAACATTCATAGTGAAGTTACCGATAAGATCAAGTCATATGCCGAAAAGAAGATCGGTGGGTTGGATAAATATATACCGAAAAATGCTCGAGAGTCAGCCATGGTTGATATAAAGTTTAAGAAGAAAAATTCTAAACAAAATTCTTTCGAATGTGAAACAGTAATGAGTTTGCCTAAAACTAAAATAACGTCTCATCGAGGAGCAGAAAGTTTTATGGCAGCAATCGACGAAGTAGAAGAAAACCTCAAAAAACAGCTAAAAAAATATAAAGAAACTCACAACTCGCCCAAACGAGTAAGACACATTTTTGCTAAAATCAAGTTGCGTTCAAATCGCTTTACGTCCGAGACAGACGAGAGTTAAAATTACACCTCTCAATTTATTTTTGTAGAAGTGTTTTTAGTGTATAATAAGTTAGACTAGTTAATTCTATTAGAGAGAAGAGAGGTTTTTTAAAGACTTTTATGAAAAATAAGTTGTTGAAACGTGTACTTGGTGATCCTCAGATAAGAACGCTCAAGCGTTTGACCAAAAAAGTTGCGTCCATAAATGAGCTAGAAGCAAAGTATAAGAAAATGTCTGATGCTCAGCTACGTAAACAGACAGATGAGCTAAAAAAACGGCTCAAAAATAACGAAAGTCTCGACAAAATTTTGCCTGATGCTTTCGCGGTTGTTCGTGAAGCAGCTTGGCGAAAGATGAAGATGCGACCATTTGATGTTCAGCTGATCGGTGGAATGGCTCTACATGAAGGTTCGATTGCCGAAATGAAAACTGGTGAAGGTAAAACTTTAGTTGCTACTTTGCCTGTATACTTAAACGGCCTAACAGGCAAAGGTGTCCACGTAGTTACAGTTAATGATTATTTGGCCCAACGTGATGCATCGTGGATGGGGCAAATCTATGACTTTTTGGGGCTGAGTGTTGGTGTAATTATCGCCGATGAGTCATTTATTTTTGACCGAGATTACGACAATAAAGACCACGAAGATCCGCGGATGAAAGTACTCAAACCGTGTACTCGTCAAGAAGCTTATAACGCTGATATTACTTATGGCACAAACAACGAGTTCGGGTTCGATTATTTGAGAGATAATATGGTTCGAGAAGTTGATCAACTACGCCAACGTAAACTAAATTACGCAATTGTTGACGAAGTCGACTCGATTTTGGTCGATGAAGCCCGAACGCCACTGATTATTTCGGCACCATCTTCGGCTAGTGGATCAGCATATACTCAATTTGCAAAAGTAACTCGGGGATTAATAAAAGATACTCATTATGAGGTCGATGAAAAGCGAAAATCTGTAGTTTTGACCGATGAAGGAATCGATCAAGTTGAGAAAGTGCTTGGTATAAATAATTTGTACTCCTCAACAAATATCCGAACAATTTATCATCTTGAACAAGCCCTAAAAGCCGAAGCATTATTTAAGCGTGACAAAGATTACGTTGTAACTGTCGACGGCGAAGCAGTAATCGTCGATGAACACACTGGTAGGCTATTAAAAGGCCGTCGCTATAACGAAGGTTTGCACCAAGCAATTGAGGCCAAAGAAGGCATTGAAATTCAGGAAGAATCAATGACCCTAGCGACCATATCTTTCCAAAATTATTTTAGATTATACAAAAAATTATCTGGTATGACTGGTACAGCCTCGACTGAAGCCGAAGAGTTCCACCAAGTTTATAAACTAAACGTAATCGAAATTCCACCAAACAAAAAGCTAGCTCGGCTTGATCAAGATGACCGAATTTATCGGAGTGAAAAGGGTAAATTTGAGGCAATAGTCAAAGAAGTTAAGGCGAAAAATGCGAAGGGTCAGCCAATATTAATCGGTAGTGTTTCGATTGCTAAAAACGAACTACTGAGTAATTATTTGAATAAAGCTGGTATCGCTCATCAAGTTCTAAATGCCAAAAATAACGAACGCGAAGCTGGCATTATTGCCAAAGCGGGCCAAAAAGGTGCCGTAACTTTGGCGACTAATATTGCTGGCCGTGGTACCGATATTATTTTGGACGAAGCCGCCAAAAAAGCTGGCGGGCTGTATGTTTTAGGTAGTGAAAGGCATGAATCAAGGCGAATCGACAATCAGCTGCGTGGACGATCTGGTCGTCAGGGTGACCCAGGCGAAACCAGATTTTTCGTATCGACCGAAGATGACTTGATGCGAATTTTTGGTGGTGACAGAATCGGCCGAGTCATGCAAAGACTCAAAGTAGAAGATGAAACTCCAATTGAAAACAGAGTAATTTCCAAAGGATTAGAAGCGGCCCAGAAAAAAATCGAAGGCTTTAATTTTGATTCGCGGAAAGATGTCGTTAAATACGACGACGTCATGAACCGTCACCGAATGGCTACATACAGTATGCGGTCAGAAATTCTTAAGCAAGCCGATATAAGTAAGCGTGTTCAAGAATTTATCGATTCTGAAGCAAGTGATTTAGCTAAGTCACCACTATCTACAACTGATAAATACGAAGATATGATCAAATCAGTATTTCCGTTTAATGATGAAACACTAGATAAATTATTTGATACACCATCACATTTATTCGAAAAAGCTCTAAAAAAAGAAGCCCACAAACTTTATGCGAAGCAACAAGAGCTTTTTGGCGAAGAAATTTTGCGTAAAGTTGAGCGTGATATATACTTACAGACGCTTGATAATTACTGGATGCAACATCTTGAGAACATGCAACACCTTCGGGAAGGAATTACTTGGATGGGCGTTGGACAACGTGACCCATTGGTTGAATATCGTCGTCAAGCCCAACAATTGTTCCTAAAAATGCAGCTTGATCTTAGACACGATGTAGTCCATATGCTATTCCATGCTCAGCCACTAACCGATAGAGAAATGCAACAATCAGTCGAAACTGAACTTACTAAAGCGGCTCGTCATTCAGTCGATAATGCCGACAAAATTGTCGAAGCCGATGAATTTCATGAAACAGACTTCAAAACTGAAAAACACGAAAAAAACTTGAATAATCGAGTTGTAAAACAGAGGCGTAAAGCACGTAAGGCTGAACGCACTCGTCGCAAAAAAGGACGCAAATAAGACTACATGAAGCATTACGTATATGAAATTACGTTAGAAAATGGAGCAAAAGGGCTATTTATTGACATGCCTGATGCCACTGTAATGTCATTAGAGTTTAATTTTAGGGCAGGTGAGTATTTAGTCGAGCGTAATATTTGGGAAGCTCCGCATATAATGGAGCATCTGCTACTCGGAGCCAACAAACAAATCCCGAAATCACGTGAATTTCAGGCAGAGTTTGAAAAGAACGGAGCTTACTGCAATGCCAGCACTGGAATCCACGATATTATCTATGAAGCAGAGTGTGCCGACTTTGAATGGAATAGGATTTTAGACCTGCTGATTACTGCGATAACTGAGCCATTATTCTTGGAGTCTGAGTTTAAGGCAGAAGTGGGTAACGTTCGCGAGGAGCTAACAGCTAGATCTAATAATCATTTTCGGCATCTTAGTATTGCCTTGAGGGAAAAGTATGGTTTTATTAGTGTAACAGATCAAGAACGTTTGAAGTTGATGGCAAATGTTACGCTTGATGACATCAAAGATCACTATAAAAACACACATACCTCTAGCAATATGCGGTTTGTTGTTGCTGGCAAAATGCCACAAAGCCGACGCATAAAAATAAAGAGCCAGCTTGAAGATATAAAATTACCAAAAGGACGTGGCCGTAAAGCCCTGCCCCTAGAAGTGCCAAAGACTCTAGATAACCCACTAATTATTCGCAATAAAACAGTCGACAATTATTATTTTTATTTTGATACATTTTTGAAAGAACGTATGAGTGATGAAGAATTGGCTGCTATGGGATTGCTTAATGGTATGTTAACCGAAACTCTATACTCGCGTATTTTGGGTACGGCCAGAGAGAAAGGCCTAGTTTACCATATGAGTTCTGGGATTGGCTATGACCAAGCGACAACTAACTGGTGGTTTGGGGCCCAAGTTCGGCCCGATAACGCACCGGTTTTATTTGATATCATGACCTCTCAGTTACAGGAAATTTTTGATGGCAAGCTAACTAAAGAAGAGATTGATGCTGCTAAACAACGTCGCTTAGGTGGCTACCAGCGTGGCTATCAGACAGTTGGTTCGTTGGCTAATTATTATTCATCTCAGTACTTTTTCGATGATAGATTTATCGACTATAGCATTTTGCCTAATTGGACTAAATCGGTGACCAAAACTCAGATTACAGAGGGTGCAGTTAGGCTATTCGGCGATAAAGTTTGGGGTCTAGGAGTCTTGGGTAATCCAAAACCAGGCGAAGTCGAAGAGCTAGTCACCAAGCTCAATACTTTATGGTAAATAAGCTATAATTCAAGCTATGCAGGACTTAAAGAAACAAGCCAATGTTATTTATAGCGATCTTCTGGCTGTGTTTAAAAAGTTAGAAATTGATAAAAAGTTAGTAGAGCTAAAAGAGCTTGAAAAAAAATCTTTTAGCGAAGATTTTTGGCAAAATTCAATAAATGCTTCGCAGCACATGAAGCTTCAGTCTAAGTTAAGTGATGAAATATCACCTTGGCTAGAAATACAAAAAAAGTTGAAAGATCTGATTGAGATAATTGAGCTGGAGGACTCTTCGTTAGAAGTTGAAATAAGAAACCAGCTTATGAACCTAACTAAACAACTAGAGAGCAGCAAAAAAGTTTTAAAATTTAGCGGTCAGTATGATAGTTATGATGCAATTGTATCCATTTACGCCGGAGCTGGCGGGACCGATGCTCAAGATTGGGCGGAAATGCTAATGCGAATGTATTTAAGGTGGGCAGAAAATAATAATCTTAAAACAGAAGTGATAAGTATTTCTAATGGCGATGAGGCTGGTATCAAAAGTGTTGATATTAAGCTGTTTGGTCCACACGCTTTTGGTAAACTCAAATCCGAACACGGTGTTCATCGGTTGGTTCGCTTGAGTCCGTTTAATGCTGACGCTAAACGTCAAACTAGTTTCGCCAAAGTTGATGTTATGCCTAGTATTGAAGCACCTGATCAGGTTGAGATTAATGAAGCAGATTTAAGAGTCGATGTTTTTCGTTCTGGTGGCAAGGGAGGTCAGAGTGTAAATACAACTGATTCGGCAGTTAGAGTTACGCATCTGCCAACAAATATTGTGGTCAGTATCCAAAATGAACGCTCACAACTTCAAAATAAAGAGACTGCTATGAATATTCTTCGCTCAAAACTTGCACAACTACAACTAGAGCAGCACCAAGATACAATTTCTAACATTAAGGGTCCTAATGAGCAAGCTGCGTGGGGTAACCAAATACGAAATTATGTGCTTCACCCATATAATATGGTCAAAGATTTAAGGACCAATCACGAAACTTCGCAGACTGAAAAAGTTTTAAATGGTGAAATAGATGAATTTATCGACGCCTATCTTGATAATTTTGCCTAAAGTTTGCAAAGAATAAGCGTAAGCATTATAATCGTTAAGTATATAAAATAACTTTAAAAATTAAATAAAAAGGAAAATGATATGGAAATCGTTCATAATTTAAATATCAAAAAGCTAAGCTTGATAGTTTTTGCTGTTTTATCAGCTGTTATTTTTTTGGCTCAAAGTAGCATGGCGAGTGCTTATGTGTATTGCCCTGGTGTTAATAATAAAATAGTCTATAAGTCCAGAAAATCAGGTGATTATGAAATTTATAGTGCTGATTACGACAGAACGACGGGGACTATTTCAAATGATGTAAATTTATCTAAAAGTACCGGTAATCAAGATGCCTATGGTCATGTATCGTTTGATGGTGGTAAGGTAGTTTTTGGTTCAATGCGTGATGGAAATAGCGAAATATATATGGTAAATATTGATGGTAATGGTCTTGTTCGACTAACTAGTAACGCTTCTTACGACGATTTTCCTGCAGTTAGTGAAAATGGTGCAAAAGTAGTTTATATGGCAAATGTATCTGGAAATCCAGAAATTTTTGTTGTAAATGGTGATGGCAGCGGATCGACAAATATTTCTAATAATGCAGCCAGTGAAACGTACCCAACTATTACTGCTGATGGCAGTAAGGTGATTTTTACATCTGATCGTGATGGTCCTGTCGATATTTATAGTATGAATATTGACGGCACAAATGTGCAGCGACTTACTAGCGATTCTGACGAACAACGGCACCCATCAGTTAACCCAGAGGGCACAAAAATTGTTTACACCCAAGATGTTGGCGGCGGAGTATATAACTTATATATTATGAATATTGACGGCACTAATAAAACTCGTCTAGCAACCACTGCCTCTCAGCAAACATATCCAAATATTTCATTTGATGGCAGCAAGATTACTTATGGTGACGATGGCCCAGGGAATATTGAGCTTTATAGTATGAATATCGATGGTACAAATGTGCAGCGGCTGACCAATTCTGCTGGGATCGATGATGAAGGTACGATTATGGGCGGTGCTAAAACTACTGATTGTAATACTCCAGCCACACCTGCAGCTACTACAAATCCAGCTGCTCCAAATACTGGCTATGGTGCCAAAGACTCTAGACTAGCATTTATAGGCATAGCCGCCGGTAGTTTGATATTAGTAGGTACGTCATTTTACTTAATCTCTAGTAGACTTAAGCAAAAATACGTATTTAATCGATCAAAATAATAAAATAACTTTAAAAATTAAATAAAAAAATTGCTTAAGCTTAGCTTAAGTTCTAAAAAACTTTTTCAAAAAACACGAAAAAGAAAAAAACCACTACAAAAATGAAATATAAATATGATAAAAAAACAACTAAGATAAAAAAGAAGATTAGTCTAAATACTAGTGTGCTTTTAGGTGCGAGTTTAATCATTATCTCATTTTTTTCACTTTATCCGATGCATCCAAAAAAGACGGAGGCAGCTAATAATCCAACCGTTAAATCTACCACACATCCAACTGTTTATACCAATGCACCATTAACTGATGGACCAGATGAGACTAAGATTGATATAAACTCAAACTATAAGGTTGCAGCCGATAAACCACGCAAAATTACAGCCAAAAATAATCTGATTCAAGGTTTTATTCAGCAGGTTGGTCTTAAGAATGAACAAGTTGACGTGCCAACAAATATTAATGTAGCTGGTTGGTATAACCAATCCGAAGCGGTTGGTTCTGTTGGCCTAAGTATTATCGATGGTCATGTTTCTGGAAAGTACTCTGACGGGGTTTTCAAAAATCTTAAAAAGCTTAGAGTTGGAGACACAATTGAGATAGAAATGGGTGATCATTCTATCAAAACCTTTAGCGTCAAATCAGTCACTCAAGTACCAGAAGACAAGGCATCGGCAAAACTGTTTGAAAAAGATCCGACTATAAAATCTCAGTTAAATATTATAACTTGTGGCGGAACGTTTGACAGAGCTAGTCAAACCTATGCTGACCGTATAATTGTTAAGGCCTCTCTCAATTAGTTTGCTATAATGGTTATTGTATTATGATTTTATTGGATAGGGTAAGTAAGACATACAGCAAAAAAGCAGGTGTAGCCTTGGATCGCATAACCATACATATCGAACCGAAGGAGTTTGTAATTGTGGTTGGGCAAAGTGGTGCAGGTAAGTCGACTTTACTTAAGCTTCTTACCAGGGAAGAGAAACCAAGTAGTGGTAAGATTGTGGTTGGTGGTATAGATTATGAACGCCTTAAAGATCGTCAAATTCCTAAATTGCGGCGACGAATTGGCGTAGTTTTTCAAGATTTTAAACTTTTGCCTAACAAGACAGTCTTTGAGAACGTTGCTTTCGCCCTGGAAGTAGTTGGTGTAGGTAAGCGAGAAATCAAATACACTGTACCAAAAGTTTTGAGCATAGTAGGGCTTAAGGGTAAAGAAAAAAGCTATCCTAGGGAACTATCGGGTGGCGAACGACAGAGGGTGGCCATAGCTAGGGCGATTGTTCGTCAGCCTAAAATTTTGATTGCTGATGAGCCTACCGGCAATCTTGACCCTAAACACGCCTGGGATGTAATAAGAGTTCTAGAAAAGATTAACAAATATGGCACAACTGTATTGCTTACGACTCATAACCAAGAGATTGTTAACCAACTCAAGCGGCGGGTTGTGACAATTCAGGGTGGTAAAGTTGTAAGTGATAAAGCAATTGGGACATATAATTTATAATCTATGAGTTCATCGAAATATAATCGTAAGTTAGTTACCTTTGAAAGAATAATAAAAAGCGGATTTGTTAATTTTTTCCGCAATATTAGCCTAACGATTGCCGCCACGGCTGTAATGACGGTTACATTAACAATTATTTTATTTTCACTAATTGCTAACGCCACATTTAATAACACAATTCAACAAATCAACGACAAAATTATAGTCTCGGTTTATTTAAAAGATAATGTCAACCAACAGCAAACCGACAAACTAATTAATGATCTAAAAAACCAAGGCAACGTTAAATCGGTCGAATATATATCTAAACAACAGGCTCTCGATCAATATCGCAAAGATAACCAAGACAATTTAGAGTTATTATTAGCGATTTCGCAGACTGATAATCCTTTGCCTGCGACAATCAAAATTAAGCCAATCGACCCCATAAACTTGGGTGGCATTAAAGATTTGCTAGAGTCAAAAGACGTTAAAGCTCTGCAATCTAACGAGACATCTTATTCGGGTGATCGTAAAGACGCAATCGATCGCATCACCAAAGCCACAAACTTTTTCAAACAAGCAGTTTTTGTTAGTGTGATTGTCTTTGCAGTTATTTCAGTACTGATTATTTTTAACACGATTCAGATGGCTATTTTCAATCGCCGAGATGAATTACAAATTATGCGACTGCTAGGTGCAAGTACTAGCTTTATTAAGGGTCCATTTATTGTCGAAACGATGATTTACGGAGTTGTTTCGGCAATCTTGTCTCTGTTAATTTGTAATAGTTTATTTGTTATTCAATCACAAGCATTCGATGCCAGTAGTCTAGGGCTACTAGATGTTAAATATGCTAGCAAATATTTTTCTGATAATATTTGGAAGTTTATTGGATTGCAAATTATTGCAGGCATGATGATCGGAGCAATTTCGTCATACATCGCGACTAAGAAGTATCTTCGCTATCATCCAAAACGCAAACACAGGTTGTAATTCACAGCGTTTACTCAGACAAAAACTATTATAATAGTCGTTTGTATGGTTTTTAAATTTTTATATAAATTTTTACCAAGTCAAAGCATAAGAGGGGTTGAATTTAATCCTATTATGTGCTATGATGAAGCTACAGAAGTAAAAAATAAAAACTTCAAAAACAAAATGAAAAAAATTAATACAATAAATTCTGTAAAAGTCCCTCTTAAAGCCCTCGCTATTTTAATGGTAGTTGGGGCAATTAGTTTTTCAAGTTTTTCATCGATCGCAGTTAGGGCCGATCAATATCAAGATCAAATCAATGCACTTAATGATCAAAATAGCCAATTTCGGCAATCTCAAGGTGTTTTGAGCGTCGAAGCAAACTCGTTATCTGATGCTATCAATAAGTTGCAGGCTCAAATTGACTCTACTCAAGGCCGAATCAATCAACTAAATGACGATATTGCTAAACTAAAAGTTCAAATTAACGAAACTGAGATCGAACTAGCCACACAAAAGAAACTTCTGGGAGCCTCAATTAAAGCGATGTATGTGTCGGGCGATGTATCGACAGTCGAAATGTTAGCTAGCAGTAAAGATTTAAGTGAATTTTTTGATAAAACCCAGTATCAAGACAGCGTAAAAACTAAAATCAAAAACACTCTTGATAAAGTTACCCAGCTCAAACTCGAACTCAACACCAAAAAAGAACTAGTTGAAAAGTCATTAGCCGAGCAAGAAAGTTTGCGTTCGCAATTAACCGCCCAAAAATCCGAAAAAGACCGAGTGTTGTCTCTTAACCAAAGTCAGCAAAATCAACTTGAGACACAAATTCAAGCTAACAATAGTCAAATGAGCCGTTTACGAGCCGAGCAAGCAGCTGCTTACGCTGCATATTTGGCCAAAAATCGTGGTTCATCGTACGGAGTAGGTGAGGCAGGTAACGGTGGATATCCATCAGTTTGGGCAAATGCCCCGCAAGATACTATCTTAGATGATTGGGGTATGTATAATCGTGAATGTGTAAGTTATGTAGCTTGGCGAGTAGCCAGTAGCGGTCGATTTATGCCTTACTGGGGCGGAGTTGGAAATGCTTATGAGTGGCCAGGTAATGCACGACGAGCAAATATACCTGTTGATAGCACGCCAACAGTTGGTTCAGCAGCAATTTGGGGATCAAATGATGGACTTGGCTGGTTGGGACATGTAGCCTACGTAGAAGTGGTCAATGGCGATGGGTCAATAGAAGTTAGTCAATATAATTTCATACATGGTCAATTTAGTCGAATGCATGTTGGAGCAGGTGAAGTTTCGCGACTTGACTTTATACACTTCTAAAAATTAGTCTAAACATAAAAACTAAGCTATAATTTATTCCTATAAAACTATAATTTGGGAGAATGTTTTGGGTTCGAAGACAGATGATACAGGAGTTAAAAAAAGTAAAATTCGTAGTTTACTAAATGTTGTTATATTGGTAATTATTTTTGGGTTAGGTTATGGTCTTGGTTCTGATAAGATTAAATTTGGTCCAGAAGCAGTTTTCCATAAACCAGTCCAAAATAATGCTTCGGAAAAACTAGACTACAGCGGGGTAGACGAAGTTTACTCAAGGTTAAAGGATAGCTATGATGGCAAAATCGAAACCGATAAAATAAAAGATGGCATAAAATCTGGTTTAGTAAAATCTGCTGGCGACCCGTATACCGAATATTTTAATGACCAAGAATCAAAAGATTTCTCCAGCCAATTAAATGGCAGTTTTGAAGGGATTGGAGCTGAATTAGGCAAAGACAATAACTTTGTGATTATTATTGCACCGATTGACGGTTTTCCTGCCCAAAAAGCAGGCTTAAAATCACGCGATATAATCAGTAAAATCAATGGTGAATCAGCAGTTGATATATCGATTTCTGATGCTGTTAAAAAAATCCGAGGACCAAAAGGTACAACAGTCAAACTAGAAATTGTTCGTGATGGCAAGCCACAAGAATTTGAAATTACACGTGATCAGATTAGTATTCCGAGCGTCAAAACCGAAATTACTGCTGAAAACATTGGCATAATAAAATTATCAAGATTTGGCGATGATACCGTAAAACTAGCCACCGAAGCAGCCAATGATATGAAATCCAAAAACGTTAAAGGTGTCATATTAGATGTTCGTGGAAACCCTGGTGGTTTACTCGAGGCATCTGTTGGGGTAGCTAATTTGTGGTTGCCAAAAGGCAAGCTTATTTTGCAAGAAAAGCGTGATGGCAAGGTGGTTAAAAGCTATAATTCTACTAGTAATAACCCAGTTCTTAGTGGTGTGCCAACAGTCATTCTAATCGATGGTGGTAGTGCTAGTGCCAGCGAAATTATCGCAGGAGCCTTAAGTGATAATCAAGCTGCTAGCTTAATTGGTGTTAAGAGTTATGGTAAGGGTAGTGTTCAGGAAGTATTGCCACTTAACGGTGGTGGTGCTTTAAAAGTAACGATTGCACGCTGGTTTACTCCTGCTGGCCGAAATATCGATAAAGAGGGTATCGAGCCACTTCAAAAAGTTGAAATATCCGATGATAATGCAAAATCAGGCAAAGATCCCCAAAAAGATGCCGCGATTGCTAAACTACGCTAAAGAAAATTTGCACACTTAATAGTTTTTAAGCTATTCTATATGCAACAACTTGAAGGAGTTCTAGAGTTAAAAATGGCGGAAGCTAAATATATTTTTGTAGTAGGTGGAGTTTTATCAGGAGTTGGCAAGGGCATCACAGCAGCTTCAATTGGTAACATACTAAAATCTCGCGGTTTGAAGGTAAATGTTCAAAAATTAGACCCATATTTAAATGTCGACGCAGGAACATTAAATCCTGCAGAACATGGTGAATGTTTTGTTACCAAAGATGGTGCCGAAACCGATCTTGACCTTGGGCATTATGAGCGATTTTTAGACATTGAACTAACTCAAAAGAGTAGTGTTATGAGTGGGAAGTTGTTACTAAGTCTTATCTCTGATGAGAGAGCAGGTAAATTTTTGGGTAAAACTGTTCAGGTCATACCTCATTTGACTAATGCTATCCAAGAGCAAGTGATCGCGGCGGGCAAAGGCTTTGATGTCCATATTGTCGAAATTGGCGGTACGGTTGGTGACTATGAAAGCCCAGCATTTATCGAGGCAATTCGCGAACTTGGCATGAAGGTTGGTAGGGATAATTGTTTATATGCTCATGTTGTATATTTACCGTTCTTAGGAACATCGAAGGAAGTCAAAACCAAGCCAGCCCAAAACGCAGTACGCGATCTCCGCTCAGTTGGAATTGTGCCAGATATATTGGTTGCTCGAAGCGAAGAAGTCACATCTGAGAGCGTTATCGATAAGTTAAGTTTATATAGTGGTGTATCTAAAGAAGCTATAGCCTTATTGCCAAATGCCAAAAGCATTTATGAGGTCCCGCTAACTCTCGAGGATAATGGTATTGGTGAATTTATCGTGCGTCGGCTCAATTTGAAGGCTGGTAAGCCAAAAATCAAAGAATGGCGAGAACTAGTCAAAAATATTTATGCAGATAAACCTGGCAAAATCTATAAAATTGCAGTAGTTGCTAAGTACCTGAACAATCAAGATACATATATTTCGGTATTTGAGTCTCTAAGGGCAGCCGCTTGGCAAGAACGTGTTAACTTACAGATTGATTGGGTAGATGCCGAGCAGATAAACAATAAAACTAATTTTGATCAGTTTGATGGAATTTTGGTACCTGGAGGATTTGGCTCAAGGGGAGTTGAAGGTAAAATTTTGGCAGCTAGTTATGCACTAAAAAATAACAAACCATATTTAGGTTTATGCCTAGGTATGCAAGTTGCAGTGATTGCCTCGGCAAGACTCGCTGGTTTAAAGGAAGCAAATTCTACCGAATTCAACCCAACAACTAAATATCCAGTCATAGCGACAATGTCTGACCAAAAAGGCAAAGAAAATACTGGCGGTACAATGCGCTTAGGTGATTATCCATGTAATTTAGTGCCAAAAAGTCTAGCTGAGAAAATTTATGCTCAAAAATCAATTGACGAACGACACCGACATCGGTACGAGGCAAACAACGAATATGTAAAACATTATAAAGAATGGGAAATTTTAGCTAGTGGGGTAAGCCCAGACGGTAGGTTAGTCGAAATAATCGAAGCCACAAATCATAAATTCTTTTTAGCTAGTCAATTTCATCCAGAATTTAAATCTCGACCGAATCGACCACACCCCATGTTTGTTGGTTTCATAAAAAGTTTAAGAACCAATTAAATATAGCTGCTAAATATTGACTTATAAGGGTAAGTGTGATAACATAAGCATTATGGAAAATAACAAACAAAAACTTATTTTAGTAGTTGAAGATGATGATAACTTAGCAGGTGTTTATGAAACTCGTCTACAAGCCGAAGGTTTTGCAACCAAGCGTGTACCAAATGGTGAAGATGCCTTGTCAGCTGCTTTGGCAGCCAAACCTGACTTAATATTACTTGACGTTATGATGCCTAAAGTTAGTGGTTTTGATGTACTCGACATTTTGCGCAATACTCCAGAAACTCAAAACGTAAAAATAATTATGCTAACAGCTCTAAGCCAAGACAGTGACCGCGAAAAAGCCATGAGTTTAGGTGTTGACGATTATTTGGTTAAATCTCAGGTTGTAATTGCCGATGTGGTTGATCGGATCCGTGAAATTTTAGAAAAAGAGACGACTTAGACTACTTGGACTTCCACTCGAGGAAGTGAGCGACCAGAAAAAGTTTTAACTCGGCGAGATTTGAAGGCAACTACACCATCTTTATCGGCATGTATAGTAAAATTCCGACTCATTTTAGTACCAGGACCAGAACGCTTAGTCATACCAACTTGGCGTACAATAACTTGGCCAGTTTTAACTTTTTGACCACCATAAAGTTTGACACCTAGGCGAGGGCCAGCGTTGTTATGATTATTTTTGCTGGATCCACCAGCTTTGACTTTACTCATTTTAACCTCTGTAATTGTATATGCTAAAATTTCTAAATTTTAGCGTTGTTAAGTAATTATTAAATTCGTTCTAGAACGACTAGCTCGCGGGCAACTTGTTGACCCTGGCGGTAATAAATTAAATCTTTTTTACCCACGTGCTTAAAACTTATACGATTGTAACCCAAATCACGCAAAAAATCAAGGGTAGGTAAGTGCGAAAAACCGTTTTTGGTATGCCAAGCGGGGACAGCGAGGCACATTCGAAAACCCGACACCGTTTGGCGAGCGATATTTTGTAGGAACTTTCTGTGAATAGTGTCGCAATCTTGGATAATTTTTTGTAGCACAATAGGCGTCGGTTGATGAGCCAGCGGCCTGCCTAGATACGTTTCGCAGGCCACAAAATAATCTTGATGAGGCTTAATTTTGAGTGTTGTGGCGTCGGCAACAAATAAATCAAGTAATTTACCCTCGATCACAAATTTTTTGGTTAACCAATTTAGATTTTGCTGCGAATAGTCAATCATGCGGTCTTCAAGGTCGGAGCCAATCATATTACTGCCCATTATCAAACCTTCTTGCAACAAAACACCAGTGCCACAAAATGGGTCATGGATGGTTGTTTGGCCAGGTATAATTGAGGTTTTGCCACATACTAAATTGATAATTGTTTGTGCTAGCTTGGGTGGTAGCATGCCAACCCGCGAATCTCTTTTTGGACGATCGTAGTCGCGAGCCGAATACTCATCGATATTTTGTATCCAGATTGTTTTTGCGATGATAGTACTGTTATTGAGTGTTTTAACAAAGATGATTTCCGTGCCAGATTCGGTTATAAGTTTATTATGAAGAACTGTAGCGGAATTTAATTCAAGATTTTTATTGGGGACAATTCTCATTTTTAGGCCGTGACTATTAGCAAGTTTTTTTACCGACAAAGCACTGGCTTGCACTTTACCAGTGGTTACTTTTAGTCCATATACACTGCAACCGAGTGTGAATTTTTTGTTCGGTGCTTGATTGAGTAGAAAAGGCACATTTTTGATAATGTAATCATGAATGTATGACCATTTGTCGCTTTTGACCTCGGTTAATATTTTAGCAATTTTAAGTGTGCCGCCTAATCTCGAAAATGTCTCAGGTTTCACATTGTTGCTTAGCAGCACAACTTGATATGATAATGGTTTAATATTTTCTGGTCCGTAAAGTGCCTCGAGTTCGGCAATACTAAGATCGGGTGTTTTACCGATAATTGCAATATATGACATAGCTAACAGTATAACTTAGGTTTAGATAAATTGCTTAATTAGCAGCAAGGCAATCAAAAATGTATAATTAACTTAAATGAAGACCGATAAAAATGTTAGGTCGCAAAAAATTAAATTGCAAACTAACAAGCCAAAAGCGAAATTGTGGCGGAAGATATTAACAATCTTTACTTTTTTGGCTATGGTAGGTTTGATTTATTTTTCTCGGAACGATATTTATAAAACTTTTATTAATATCAAAACTATAAATTATTGGATTTTGATTTTTATGGTCGTCTGGCAAGTATTGAATTACCACTGTTACGCAAGAATGTATCAAGCGATGTTCAAGACCTTAAATAGCGTTATTAGATACAAATCGATGGCTAAAGTTTCGATGGAATTAAATTTTGTGAATCATGTTTTTCCGAGTGCAGGGATTGCTGGGTTCTCATATTTTAGCTTCCGAATGAAACAGCTTGGGGTAGCCATAAGTAAGTCAACGCTAGTTCAAATGATGCGATTTGTGATGATATTTTTGTCGTTTCAAATACTTCTATTAATCGGAGTTTTAATTTTAGCATCTAGTGGTAAGGCAAATAATTTTACAATTTTGGTTGCTAGTTCGCTCGGAACATTCTTGGCTGTAGGAACAGCTTTAGCAGCCTATATTGTCGGCGATAAACGACGGATTGATAAATTTACGGTTGGCTTAGCTAAATTTCTTAATACACTTTTGCATTGGGTCAGGCCGAACCATCCAGAAACAATTAATATCGAGGGAGTCCAAAAGTTATTTTTGGAACTACATGAGGATTATTTGATTTTAGTTAAAAAAATTAATGATTTAAAAAAACCGTTTATATATGCGTTTTTTGCGAATTTAACAGAGGTATTAACTGTTTACACAGTCTATGTTGCGTTTGGTCAGCCAGTAAATTTTGGGGCTGTAATACTTGCTTACGCGGTGGCAAATTTTGCTGGTTTGATATCAATTTTGCCAGGAGGTATCGGTGTCTACGAAGCATTAATGACGGCAGTTTTGGCGGCGTCTGGCGTACCATTGTCGATTGCCGCACCAGCAACAATTATGTACCGAATACTCAGCATGGCGATTCAGTTGCCAATTGGCTATTACTACTATCAAAAAGCAATTAAAAAAATTGATGTATAAAAGTTTGTCGCCCAAACCGATATTTTCTGTATCTGATTTTGTGGCTATTTTTAATCAAACAATTGATTATGCTTATCCTGAAGTGGTAATAGTTGGCGAACTATCAAATTTTAAAGTCAGTAAAAATATTTGGTTATTTTTTGATCTTAAAGACGAACAAGCTAATTTAAAGTGTTTTGGTACAGTTCGCTTGTTGCCTGGACCACTCGAAGACGGACTGGTTCTAGAAGTTACTGGAAAACCTTATTTACATCCACAATTTGGTTTTAGCATAAACATCACTAATATAAAAGTTAGTGGTCAAGGCTCGATAAATAAAGCCTATAAGTTACTCGAACAAAAATTGGCAAAAGAAGGCTTATTCTCGAGTGAACGTAAACGTCCAATCGACTATCCTCCCACTAAAATTGGCTTAATTACATCCAAAGAATCAGCAGGTTATGAAGATTTTATAAAAATTATTAACAATCGTTGGCCTAAGCTTGGCATCGAAGTGTTTGATACATTAGTTCAGGGTCGAGATGCCCCAGAAAAAATAATTTCGGCAATTGTTGCGGCTAATAACGCAGCCCGTCTAGAAGCTATTGTCATTTTACGGGGCGGGGGAAGTCGCGATGATTTGGTGGCATTTGATCATGAACAAGTTGTAAGAGCAATTGCTACTTCCAGAGTTCCAACTCTGGTAGCGATTGGTCATGAGCGTGATGTAGTTTTGAGTGAATTAGTGGCTGATAAGCGGGCCAGTACGCCTAGCAATGCAGCTGAAATCTTAGTACCAGATAGGCAAAGCGAACTTAGTGAACTACAAAAATACAAAAAATCAATTGATTATATACTCAATGTGCGTGTTCAGGCTCAAAAAGATCAGTTTAAAGAGATAAAATCGAAATTCAATAAAAAATTCGAAAGATTAATCGCTAACGATAGACACCTAATAAATAGTTGCAAACAGATACTGAAGCTAACTGACCCTCAAAAATTACTAGAAAAAGGCTATGCTTTAGTACAAGATAGTTCAGGGAACTATATAGCATCTGCTAAAGTCGCCATAGGGCATCATGAATTAAAATTAATATTTAAAGATGGTAAAATTAAGGTGAAACAATGAGTAAATACCGCGAACTGAAAAACCAACTTGATGATGTTGTTAGTCAGTTAGAGACTGATGACATTGCAATCGACGAAGTGCTTATTCTTCATGAAAAAGCCAAAAAACTGATTGCTAAATTGGAGCAATATTTAGTTGATGTTGAGAACAAAATTACTGAATAATCTAAGCAAAAATCGATGATCTTATTAATTGTTATATTTGTAATTATAATGTGTTTTGGTTTTGTATTGCTTTTTGGGGCTCCATATTTACCAACTCATAAACAGTCAGCTGAAACTGCTATTGATTTATTAGACCTTAAATCGGGCGATCGATTTTATGAGCTAGGTTGTGGCGACGGAAAAGTGTTGATACAAGCTGCAAAAAGAGGTTACATTTGTGTTGGCTGGGAAATGAATCCAATTATTTTTCTTATTGCCAAAATTCGTACCTATAAATACAAAAATGTATCTGTTAGATTAGCAAATTTTTGGAACCAAGATTTATCTAACGCCGATGGGGTATATGTATTTTTACTCGATAAATATATGGAAAAGCTGGACAACAAATTAACTCACGAATTAAAATCTGGAACTAAACTGGCTAGTTATGCATTTAAGATACCAAATAAAAAAGCTAGCTATGAAAAAAACGCCATATTTGTATATCAATATTGATTATTTAAAGTTTGACTATTGGCAGTTTTTAGATTAACATTAGCTTTATGAACGGTGGCAAAAATAAGATATTTCTCACTAGTGAGATTGGGTCACTTAATGCTTTGGTGATATCACTAGTATTAGTGGTGGTGCTGTTTTTGGGAGCAACTGGATTTGGTGTTTGGGCATATATGGGCAAGCAAGATTACAAAAATAATGTCGATTCAAAGATAGCCGCCGCAGTTGATGTTGCCGAAAAAAAGATTGCTAGCCAAAAAGATAATGAATTTACCGAAAAAGAGAAAAATCCCTTGAAAGAATATCGTTCATCGGCGATTTTGGGCGATATTAATTTTATGTATCCAAAAACTTGGAGCGGTTACACAAAATCAACTGACGATACGCTAGATTTGTCCATGAATCCCGATTTAGTATCGGGCGATCCTAAAGCTACCTATGCTCTAAATGTTGAAATTATTAATACACCGTATGATAGTAATATAAAAAAATACGAAGGATTAGTTAAAAACGGAAAAGTTAAGGCTTCTGCCTATCGGTTAGCCAAGTTGCCAAAAGTTCTCGGTACAAGAGTCGACGGAGAATACGAAAATGGCATCAAAGGCTCCATAGTTGTCTTGCCACTCCGCGACAAAACAATTACAATTGCTTGCCAAAATACTCAATATATTAACGATTTTGAAAATATAATATTGCCAAACTTCTCATTTAGTCCGTAAAAATTACATACTTTTTGGTATATTTTTTGTGTTCAGAAAATGATAGTATAAAAGTATTATTCTAAGAGGGAGTTGAATGAGTAATAGTGTGCCTGAAAGCCAAATAAAAAATGATATTTCTTCAATTTTACCTCTGTTAAGAGAACTTCAAAATAACCTCTACATGATAGCTCGAGCCGCCGAACTCAATATTGAGAGCAATGATAATTTGATACAAAGTCATGCAGATAAATCATTGTCGCTAATCGATAGTTACATTTCTACCTTGATGTACGAATCTGGTCAGTTAGCCCTAGAACTGAACCCCGTAGGGCTTGGTAATGTAATTTATGATTTGTCGCATAATATTAAATTGAATTTTGATAAAAATATTGAAGTCCAAAAGACCTGCAATTTACCTGCAATGACTAACAGCACCCTACTAGGTAATAGTTTGTTTTTGATCTGCGAGTTTCTTTTGAAAATGTCTAATAAAAACTTAATTATTAAAAGTTCAATAAATAGTAGCGAGAAAATTATCATCCAAATTTATGGCCAAAATTTTAAGCGATTCAAAAGTATTGTTAACGGATACAACAATCATCAAATATTGTCTCATATGCCATACGCAAAGTATTCTGATAGCAACGGACTAGGCATAATAATCGCTTCAAGAGTAATAAACATTTTGGGCGGGAAGTTGGCTGCCGAGAGTAATTCGAAATATAGCGGTTTTAGTATAGATTTACCAATTAGTAAACAACTAAGTTTAGTTTAATGTTGAAGCGAATTTTGTTAATTGAACCAAATCAAGATTTAGGCAATATAATTAAAAAATATCTAGAGAGTAATAAATATAAAGTTAGTCACGTACTGAGTGCCGAAAAGGCGATTATTGAAGCCGATAATAAACGTCCAGACGTAGTTGTATTAGAGCTGGCTATAGCCGATCAAAACGGAATAGCTTTTTTGCATGAATTTAGGTCTTATAGCGACTGGATAAAAATCCCGATAGTTATTCATACTTTTCTGGCTCGCCAAAACCAACAAATCGATAAAAGCCTAGAGTCGCTAGGTGTAAGTAAGTATCTATATAAGCCAAAGACTTCTTTGAGTGATTTGAAAATAGTGCTTAAAAATACTCTCCTATAAACATGAACAAAATCATTGACGAAGCAATTGTACTTAAACGCGTAAATTTTGGTGAAAAAGATCGGATATTAACTGTAATCACTAAACAGCATGGTCGCCAAACTTTATTTGCAAAAAATGTCCGTGCCAGCAAGAGCAAATTAGCGGGTGGTGTGGAGCTAATGTCGGTTAGCAATATGAGTTTTATCGATTCATCTAAAAGTATGAAACCGCTTGTTGGTGCAACTATGATTGACTATTTTGAAGAAATTGTCAAAGATATTAAGCGGCTTGATTTAGCTTATGCAGGACTTAAATTAACAAGTAATATTACGTCAGAAAATACCGAAAGCTATAGTTACGATAACTTAAAAAATTTTTTGATGTATTTAAATATTCCAACTTTTAATTATCAAGTTGTAGATATCTGGTTTGGCATGCACACTCTTTTTTGTGCAGGTTTACTGGGCGAATTGATTGCCGAAAATGGTGATTATGATAACTATTTTTTTGACTATGAAAAGCAAATTTTTGTACCAGACACACAAGGAAGCTTACAAAAAAATGATATAAAATTTATGCGATTATTGGCCAAAAATTCTCAGCCGATGAATTTTGAATCATTGCCAAAAAATATCGATGTTATTCAAAATATCAAAAACCAACTTATCCAGATCAGTTTTGATTAGCCCGAATTAGTTAAATCTATTATAATAACTTCTATGAGTGAGAAAAAACAGACCAAAGTGTCAATGGAAGATATTGTAAGTTTATGTAAACGCCGTGGATTTATATACCAAGGCAGTGAAGTTTATGGCGGACTAGCTGGAACGTGGGATTATGGACCACTGGGTGTTAGCTTGAAGCGAAATATCATGAATTTATGGTGGACAATGTTTGTTGAAAACCGCGAAGATATGTATGGTGTCGATGCCGCAATTTTGATGAACCAAAAAGTTTGGAAGGCCAGTGGACATGTTGATACGTTTACCGACCCTTTGGTTGAATGTAGCAATTGCAAAGGTCGCTTTCGTGAAGACAAAATTGATACTAGTCAATGTCCAAAATGTGGTACAAAAAATCCATTTGGTGAAGCTCGGCAATTCAATATGATGTTTAAAACTAATGTTGGTCCAGTAGCCGACGAAAATTCAATTAGTTATTTACGGCCTGAAACCGCTCAGGGAATCTTCACAAATTTTAAAAATGTAGTTGATAGCTTTAGTCCAGATTTACCGTTTGGTATTGCTCAGCAAGGTAAGGCTTTTCGCAATGAAATTAGTCCAAGGGATTTCGTTTTTAGGTCACGAGAATTTGAGCAAATGGAGATAGAATATTTTATTGACGAAAAAAATTGGGAAGCAGAATTCGAAAAATGGCGAGTCACCGTTCATGAATGGTTAGATGCCCTCGGCTTGCCGAAAGAAGCTGTGCATGAACTTGAGGTTCCGAAAGAAGATTTAGCACATTATAGCAAGCGAACTATTGATTTCGAGTTTGATTATCCGCATGGACGTGATGAATTATTAGGCATGGCTTATAGAACTGACTTTGATCTTAAAAATGTCGAACGCGACAGTGGCAAGTCAATGCTGTATCGACCAAAAGACGGCCAAGAGCCATTTGTGCCACATGTAATCGAGCCAAGTTTTGGTGTCGAGAGAGCTTTGATGGCTGTTCTAATCTCCGCTTATCAAGAAGATGAAATAAACGGTGAAAAGCGGATATTTTTGAAATTACCATATCATTTAGCTCCAGTTAAATATGCCGTTTCTCCACTGCTTAAAAACAAATCCGAATTAGTTGCCAAAGCTCAGGAAGTCTATCAAACATTGAAAAATAAGTATGGTGCAGTCATGTGGGATGATAATGGAAATATCGGTAAAAGGTATCGTCGCCAAGATGAAATCGGAACGCCTTACTGCGTTGTAATTGATTTTGATAGTCTAAGTGACGGTACAATTACGCTGCGTGATCGAGATACAACTAACCAAAAACGCGTATCTATGCAGGAACTTTTAGACCAATAAATAGTAATAGTAGAATGTAGAAAAATGACTAATTACGAGAGACTCGTCCAGCTTAATCAGTACGTAACTGAATTAAATGAACAGCTTAGAGGTGTGGCTGTTTCAAGTCGAGAGCAAGCATCTTATACCGAAGATATTTTTAAAGAAGAAAATAGACATAATATACTTGGCAAATACGTCGTGGCCAACGCATGTAAAGTGAGTTTTGATGCATATCAACTAGAAACAGATGAAGAATTTAGCACTACAAGTGGCATGTATGAAGGGTTTTTTCCTTATGCCTATCATTTGGAGGAAAATGATGAAAATTCGAGTATGAAATACTTGCACCGCATAACGACAAAAGTTGTTAACAAGGAAAAAAGGGGAGTAGCCAGACACAAAACTGAATATTATTCACTATTGGATCCGGAAAATTGTGAGTTAGTGCCAATTGCACCTGTCGATGCACATTCATTATCTAATATGTCTGCCAGCAACGATGAGATTTCGCAAAACGTTGACGCTAGACTTTTCAGGTGTAAAAATCGAGACCCTGCGGTCTGGATTAAAATAGCTGCTCAAGAGATCAACAAGGCAATCAATCGAGGTGAAACATTTAATCCATTCTCTACAAATCAAGAATCGCTAAGTTACATTAACTCGTTAGGGCTTTTTGATGGAATCAATGCCTATACACCATTATATCTGCCATATGTTCCGACTACACTACAGCAAAGAAAAGCTTCACGAGAAATCATCACGCTTATCCGTGACATGAACGGCAGAAAAGCCTTCGACTGCTTCAAACCCGAATATTTTGATGTCTTTAAAGGGTGTGCGGTTAAAAGTGGAGGGAGATGGGCTGAGGTTGATAACCAGTTATTTGTGGTCGGACAACAAGATAATGGATTCAGGATGTGTACGCCTTATCAGTATGTTATAGGATTTAGCTCGGTCGATAATTAAATCAAAAGCATATTGCTCACGCAATAATAATGTATAATGTAAATATTAATTTAGGAGGTTGCTAGAGATGGCAAAAGTTACAAGAAATACATCAAACGAAGATGTTCAAAAAGAAAACGATAAAATTATGGCCGAACGAGAAAAAAATGCTCATCCAGGCTTCTTTTTAAGATCGGCAGTCTGGATTTTGGCTCGCTTTCCATTGACCAAAAACAAGTATCAAAACTGGACGAGTGGCCGCCGTATCTTGATTGGATGGTTATTGTGGATTATTCTTTTGCCGATTATTCCGTTAGTTGCAATTATCATTTGGTACGTTCATGATCCAGAAGGCTTCAAGAAAAGTCCTTGGGCAAAAGCCTTAATTGCACTTTTTGTACTTTGGTTAGGAGCCTTTGGTGTAATTGCAACCGAACCCGCTCAAGTTGATCAGAATGGTAAATATTCTCCAGTCCAAACTAAGCCAAATGGTGAAATCGGCGGCAGCGTAGCTGAAAAACCAGCTTCTGAAGCCAGCCAAGAAGCAAAAGATAAAGTGAAAAATCAAACAACCTCTAATAGTTCAAACGGTCGTCAATTCGAAAATTGTACAGCTGCTTTTGACGCTGGAGTGTTTAACATCAAACGTAGCGATAAAGCCTACCAAAACAAGCTCGACCGTGACAATGACGGTATAGCCTGCGAAAAATAACGCACTAAACTTAATTAATAAGTTATTGATGGTCTATTTTACATCACCAATAACTTATTTTTAGTTTAAAATATCTATATGGAATCCGATAAACAAAGTCAATCTGACTCAAATAAGCCACTCGAATCATCTGATGATACTGATGTTTTTGCCTGGGCCAATAACCTTGTTCAATATAAAGACGAACTGAATCTAGATTTGTTTTTTATTAGTCGCAATTACACTCTATATAAAACCAAAGTCGACGCTAGCCTCAAGAAGTTCCTAGAACCAATTTTTATCGATGAAATTCTGGAATATATATTAGAAGGAGTTGAGCAAGGATTAGTAGTTCGAAATTTTGAAGAAGCCGAAGCCGAGCATAAAGTATTGCAACGTACCAAAATTCAAAATATCGCCAGCCTTAAGGAAGTCATGAACTGGCTAAACCACCAATACGCTGAAATACCATTATTTTCAGAGGAAGAACATGACTTTAGGCGTATCAGGGGTGTAATGACTAAAGTGACTTATCCAAACACCAAAATTGATCCGTTTTATGTATTTAAAGTATTACCCAAAAGCCAAGTTATGACCTCGAAAATGAGCTGGCTACTCAAAGATAGTAAATTTGTAAAATTTGACGGTGAGGCGGTAATGCAATTATCGCTTGACCCGCAACTTTTGTTGCTAGCTGATGATTTATATGTCTTTAATCAAACCAAACTAAAGCAATTGTTTGGCTACGACGCTAAAGAGGCAAGTGTGGCAGCAAGCAAGGTTAAAGAAATTCTAGAAAATTTCAAACTAAGATTTGATGATGGTATGGATTTGAATAAAATTGTCGAAGGCAAAAAAGCTCTTATCAAAAAACTACAAAAAGTTGATGCTGGGTTGGTTTCGCAAGAAGATTTGTTGTCGCACGCCGAAGAGATGGGGGTTGATCTGATGCAAGATGAAACTGGTGCGATAATTATTATGGATGATAAAGATGCCACAAAATTTGTAAACCTACTCAATGATGATTATGTCGAATCTCCGATGACAGGTATGCGATATGAAATTGTTAACAAAAAAGCTTTAAAAGCGATAGATCCTGATAACTAAATGGATCAGGAATTAGCTCTAGAAATAATGCTCGATGGGCATAATGTAATGCTTAGTGGCCCTGCTGGCTCTGGTAAGACTTATGTTTTGAATCAATTTGTTAAGCTTGCTCGTAGTCAAGGCAAATCTCTGGCGATTACAGCCACAACTGGCCTGGCTGCCACTCATTTAAATGGTAGTACTATTCACGCTTGGAGTGGCATAGGTGTATTAGATTATTTACCCCAAAAATTTTTTGATAATTTATCAAAAAATCGGGTAGACCAAATTAAAAAAGCCGATGTTTTGATAATCGATGAGATATCTATGCTCCATGATTTTCGACTAGATACAATCAATGAAATAACTAAAACTTTGCGAAATAATGATAAGCCATTTGGTGGTCTTCAAGTGATTTTGTGCGGAGATTTTTTTCAATTGCCACCGATCAATCGTTCAGACGGTAAGTTTGGCGGTTTTGTCGTAAACTCAGATGTTTACTTAAACTCAGACATGGTTGTTTGTTATTTAGACCAACAATTTCGCCAAAATGACGATGATTATCTCGAAATTTTGAATTCAATTCGTGGCAGTGACTTACGGCGAAAGCATATCGATCTTTTACTTGCTCGGCGTGAAATCGAGATCGAAAATGCTACCGAACTTCATACTAACAATGTCAATGTTGATGAAATCAATAATAAAAAATTATGCGAGATCGATACGCTCGGGCATAGTTACGAAATGGAAACCACGGGTAGTGCAGTTTACGTAAAATCTCTAAAAAATGTTTGCTTAGCTCAAGAGATTTTAGTTCTGAAAAAAGATGCCTTAGTAATGTGCATCCGAAACAATCCTGAAAAAAAGTACGTTAACGGCTCGCTTGGAGTGGTAGTCGGCTTCGAAAAACTGACAAATTATCCGATTGTAAAATTAAAAAATGGTCGTAAAATTACCATAACACCCGAAACTTGGGAGTTACGTGATGGAGATAAAAAGCGGGCTAGTATAACTCAAATACCACTTCGCCTGGCGTGGGCTATTACTATTCACAAAAGCCAAGGCATGACGCTCGATGGTGCCAAGATTGATTTGTCGAAAGCCTTTGTTGAAGGCATGGGCTATGTAGCACTTTCAAGAGTAAAAAACTTAGAAAGTTTAAGTTTAGTCGGACTCAATTCGATTGCCTTAAAGGTCAGTAGCGAAGCCCAAGAAATTGATAAAATCTTCAAACATCAAACTAAAAATCATGCCAAAAAATTCGAGTATCTCAGGCAACGTGCTAAAGAAAGGCTCAAACAAAAAAATCAATCAATTGACGATAAAAAAGCCAGTTCGTCTTGGGCTGATAAGCTAGAAAAAATGCGTACTAAATACCCCAATGCATATAAGCCTTGGTCGAAAAAAGATGACGAAGCTTTGGTAGGTTTATTTACGAAAAACACTAGTATTGATATCGAAAAATTAACTACTCAATTCGGCAGACACCCAGGATCGATAAAGCAAAGACTAAAAAAACATTTTGGTGAAGATGCAGTCAATTAGTCGTGTTACAATTTTAGTATAATGAAAAAACAAAATATCTTTCCTAAAAAATTTCTTTGGGGTGCAAGTACATCTTCGCATCAAGTAGAAGGCGATAATCACAATCAATGGTCGGTGTGGGAACTCGAAAATGCACTTCGGCTTGCCAAAAATTCCGAAAAAAACCGTAATCCTGCTAGTATCGATAAATCAAAATTAGATCATTGGGATGAATTAAAAAAAGTCGCCACTAATCCTGAAAATTATATTTCTGGCAGTGGAGTAGAGCATTACAAACGTTACAAAGAAGATATAAAAATCGCCAAAAGTATTAATCTAAATTCGCTACGTTTTGGTGTTGAATGGTCGAGATTAGAGCCTGTGGAAGGCCAATGGAATGATGAGCAGTGGCAGCACTACCGAGATTATATAGATGAAGTTATGAAGCAAGGTTTGGAGCCTATATTAAATATTTGGCACTGGACATTGCCAATTTGGTTTGATGAGATTGGTGGCTTCGAAAAAGCCAGTAACGTTAAATATTTTACTAGATTTGTCGAAAAAATTTGCCAAGAATTACCACTTGAAAAGCTCAAATATATGATTACTTTGAATGAACCAAATGTCTATACGACATTTTCATATATTATTGGTGATTGGCCGCCAAATAAAAAAAATCAAATCACAGGGGCGAGAGTATATATAAATCTCATTAAAGCTCACAAAAAATCATATAAAATTATCAAAAAGCATCATGATCATTTGCAAATTGGTGTAGCTGCCCAGCTGGCCAATATTCAATCTAAGCGTCCACAAAATTTTGTAGATATCTCGGCGACTCATCTGATGCGTTATATCTGGAACTGGTGGTTTTTGAATCGTATAAAAAATTATCAAGATTTTGTCGGCTTTAATTATTATTTTACTGATTATTACGAATGGCTGAGTATCGACTTGATTAAACAAAAAAAGTTTTTGCCAGAACGCAAAAATCCTACCTTCCCGATAAGTGATATTGGCTGGTATATGGAGCCAGAAGGACTATACCCATTATTAGTACGAGTCTGGGCCCATTACAAAAAGCCAATAGTGATCACAGAAAACGGTCTAGCTGACATGTACGATGCTCATCGCAAGTGGTGGATTGAGGAGACAATTATAGCTCTTGAGAGAGCAATGAGCGAAGGAATTGAGGTAGTAGGCTATATGCACTGGAGCTTACTCGATAATTTTGAGTGGGCAGAAGGTTGGTGGCCGAAATTCGGATTGGTCGAAGTAGATAGACAAAACCACATGAAACGGACTATTAGGCCAAGTGCAAAGTATTTTGCCGAAAAAATTGATTCTCTCGAAAGCGAAAACTTCGTTGCTTAACTTGCGAAGGTATTGCAACTAGCGGGGTTGCCAGTTGAGTAGCCTTTGTTAAACCAGTTAGCACGGTCATTAGCGGAACCATGAGTCCAAGTTTCTGGGTTAACTCGCCCAGTAGTTTCTTTTTGAATCCGATCGTCGCCGACAGCTTCGGCGGCGTCAATCGCTTCATTAATTTCATTCGGGTTTTCAAAGACACCTTGCTGACCGACAGAATATGCCCACACGCCAGCGTAACAATCGGCTTGTAATTCTAGCTTGACTGACATGGCATTGCTATTGCCATAACGTGATTGAACTTGGTCCATAATACCAAGTTGATTTTGAACATGATGACCGACTTCATGAGCAATCACGTAGGCTTGAGCAACATCGCCACCTTTGGCTCCAAGTTTGTTAGTAAGCTCGTCAAAAAACGTCTCATCTAAATATATAGTTTGATCAACAGGGCAGTAGTGCGGACCGACTGCTGAAGTAGCAATGCCACAACCAGATTGAGTGGCCGAGCGAAACAAAACTAGGGTAGGTTTTTGATAAGTTTTGGATTGTTTAGTAAAAACTTGCGACCACAAATCGTTAGATGAGCCGACTATTTTACTAGCAAAAGTCTGGTAACCATCGTCTATACCGACGTTAGGCGAATTAGCTTGACGCGAAACTTGAACATTTTCGACTGTCGAAAGAATTTGTTGTAAAGTATTAGTATCGGTTCCACCCATGAAGGAATAAAGGAGTATTATACCTAAACCAATCAAACTACTAGCTCCTCCAATTGCCAAAGGGCTACCTCGTCGATCTTGAACGTCACCGCTACTATTAATTTTATCCCAAATTGCCATTCATATTCCTTGTTTTAGAGTATTTATATTTGATTATTATAGCTTTTGATTAATAAAACTGTTAGCCAGAACACTTTTTTGGCTGTTTAAATACAAACATGTACCTATAGCGTCCTGTGGATAACTTTTTACGCTATATGTAGAGCCATAACCTAAATTGTGGATAACTTTTAAGATTTTGTGGGGAAACTATCAAAATAGACTTGAATGTGGGACATGGTGGGTAGTAAACTCTTGGTAGTGGGTAAGCGTGGTAAGGCAAAAAAGCTTACCAGGCAGCAAAAATAAAAACCACTAGTAAATTAAATAAAACAAGTAAGAGCAATTCGTGGCCATAATAGACTATTTTGAGAGGAAACTAGACGACAAGCGGCGGTTAACTATACCGACTGAGCTTCGAGGCAAGTTTTCTGATGGAATAGTTATTACCCGTGGCTTTGGTAAATACTTGCACATCTATCCAAAAGAAATTTGGGATTTGCAAGTTGAACCTCGTTTAGCTGGCGATATATTGAGTGAAGAAATTGCCGACCTTAACGTAAAGTTTAGGATGGGAAAGGTTGAAGCTAAGCTCGATGAAAAACAGGGAAGAATCACCCTTGAAGCTCACCAACTCGAATACGCAGGCATAAGCCGAGACGTTGTAGTTGTTGGAGTTGGTCAGTACTGGCGAGTAATTGCAAAGGAAAATACCGATATGTAGGACTTGTTTTATAAAAAATGCACATTAAAAATCAGGTATCAAGGTAAAAGCTATCACAAGGTCAGCTACTTGGCAGTCAATATGTGGAAATATAGGGCCAACCACAAGATAAAACCCTAGTACATTCCCTAAAAAAACACCTCCCAAAACTCCACCTCACACATAAGTCTCTAAAACTTAAAAATTCTTTGCTAAAAATTAATTGCTTATAAACATCGTTAGGTTTTCTAGAATCTAAAGAAAAGCAATTATTAGTCAAAGATAAACAAAAACAAAAACATCAAAAAAACAAATAATTGGCTGCTAAGTAGGTGACCTTGTAAACTACATTTAAAAACAAAAACAAAAAAGTTTATAATACTTTGATAGATGCAAAAAATAATTCATATTCCAGTTTTAGCCAATGAAGTTATAAGTATACTAGACCCCGTAAAAGGTAAAAGTTACTTAGACTTAACAGCTGGTTACGGTGGGCATGCTAGTTTGGTGCTTAAGCGACTTAACAAAAGTGGCCAGGCAACATTGGTTGATCGCGACATTAATTCGATTGATTATCTCAAGCAAAAATTTGCTTTAGATAGTCGGGTCGAGATTATTAACAGTGATTATTACTCGGCTGCAGCTACATTAGCAAGCAAAAACAGGCAATTTGATTATATTTTGGCAGATATTGGAGTTTCGTCACCGCACCTTGACAACCCAGATCGTGGTTTTTCATTTATGAATGATGGTCCACTCGATATGCGTATGGATAGAACACGTGGTCAGACTGCTCAAGATGTCGTAAATCATTACGATGCAGTAGACCTAAGTAATGTGCTTTTTAAATACGGTGAGCTAAAAAATAGTCAGTTTTTGGCCAAGCGAATAATCGAAAATCGACCATACCATTCTACAAATGATCTTGCCAAGGTCATACCAGGACAATATAAAGTTCGTTATCGTATTTTGGCTCAAGTCTTTCAAGCTTTACGTATAGAAGTCAACAACGAGCTTGGACAGTTAGAGAAAAGTTTGCCAATCATGCATAAATTACTGAATCACGAAGGTAAATTAGCAATCATAACTTTTCATAGTCTAGAAGATCGAATTGTTAAAAATTATTTCAATAATCACAGTGGTCCAAACTATGATGCCGAATTGAAAAATTTGACCAAAAATCCAATTGTGCCTGGTAAAGATGAATTAGTTAATAATCCGCGTTCTCGAAGTGCTAAACTCCGAGTAACGCAGCGAAAATAAAAACAAAAAAGAAAGGGGGAAGCACCATGCCAATTCAGGTAAGAAGCAACTCCCGAGCTTACAAAGTTAAAGTAAAAGTACTTTAATAGTGTAAACATCGATCCCGCCCTAGTTAATGCAAAAAGAAGGGGCATTAACTAGGGCGGGAGCAAAAATAAAAAACAAAAACAAAGATAAAATTATGACATACTCCAGTTCGCTCGCTATGAGCAGAAAAAAATTTGCGGTTAGACATCAAAATGCTGTCAGTTTTCGGGAGCAAGCAAAAAGTTTGGGTCCTGTTAGCAATGCAATTATTTTGGTGGTACTAAGTTGTCTTTTGGGACTTTTGTACCTTACTCAAGTTACAAAAACAAACGCCAACGGTTATAAAATTGATAGTCTTCAAAAGCAACATTCGCAACTCGAAAAGCAACATGAAGAACTAGAATTGACAGCTGCCCGAATGCAATCATTAGACCGCGTAGCAGGTAGTGATGCTAACAAAAACTTAGTCTCAGTAGCACCATCAGCAACAATTCGTTAGCCAGCAATGATAATTGCTAGAAAGGTAGGACGAAATAAATCCAAATTCCCAACAATCAAATGTTCGTATACATGCCTCACGTATTAAGTTGTGGTATGGTTTTTTGGTTGTGGTATTTGCGATTTTTTTGGTCCGACTTTTTTATTTACAAGTGATAAGGCACGATTACTATGTCAAATCAGCCCAAAAAGGCCAATTGAAACAATATGAAATTCCTGCAGAGCGGGGAGTGATTATGGCAAAAGATGGCAAAAATGCTGTGCCAATTGTGTTGAATGAGCAAGTTTATACCGTGTACGCCGATCCAAAATATATCAAAAATCCTGACGAAACATTATCAAAAATTCAACAATATATCGGTGGTGATTACCAGAACAACATCAACAAAATGAAAGCCGATACGCGGTATTCTGTTTTGGTTAAGAAATTATCAGCCGATAAAGCCAAAAAAATTGAAGATTTGAAATTAAAAGGTATTGGCCTGCAAGCAGTGTCACAACGGGTCTATCCTCAGGGGAGCATGGCGGCTCAGTTACTAGGCTTTGTCAATGATGAGGGTGAAGGGAAGTACGGCTTAGAGCAATCTTTAGATCAAAAACTTAAAGGCCAAGCTGGTGAGTTAAAAGCTATTACCGATGCCCAAGGTGTACCATTGGCTGCTAATAAGGATAATATTCAGCGTGATGCAGTGAACGGCGAACGAATAACCATGACGATTGATATATCCATGCAAAAGCGGCTTGAAGACATGCTAACTAATCATCTGAAAGAAGTTCGCTCAGACAAGGGAAGTGCAATTATTATGGATCCTAAAACAGGCGAAATTAAGGCCATGGCCAATTATCCAACATATAATCCCAGTGAATTCTATAAAGTTGAAGACGCCAGCTTATTTAATAATTCGGCTGTAGCAACCCCGCTGGAGGTTGGTTCGGTCATGAAGACCTTAACAGTCGCTGCAGGTATGGATAGTGGGGCGATTAACGAAAACACAACTTATTATGATCCTAGTTTTTTCAAAATCGGCGACTCAGTAGTAAGAAATGTCGAAGAAGATGGTGGGGCAGCCACACGTTCAACTGCCGATATTCTTCGTTATTCGCTCAACACAGGTGCCACATATATTTTGATGCAAATGGGCGGGGGCAAGATCAATGACAAAGCTCGCACAACCTGGCACGACTATATGGTCAATCATTACATGTTTGGCAAAAAAACGGGTATTGAACAAGGCTACGAGGCTGAAGGATACGTCCCTGAACCTACCGACGGTGATGGGTTAGATATCACTTACGCCAACACTACTTTCGGTCAAGGGCTTAATATAACACCGATGCAAATGTTGGCCGCTTATTCATCAACTATAAATGGTGGAATTTATTACCGTCCTCATTTAGTCGAGTCAGCCGATAACTCGAAGGATATTGTCAAAAAAGATGTTATTAAGCCCGAATTATCGAAGATTTTACGCGGGATGCATGAAAATTCAGTTGCCAAAAATTACACATTCCTCAAAAAAGATGGCTACAAAATCGGTGGCAAAACAGGAACCGCTGAAATTTCTAAAAAAGAAGGCGGCTATTACAACGATAGATTTAATGGAACTTTCGTTGGTTACGTCGGCGGTAATGAACCAGAATATGTTATTATGGTGACAATTATGGAACCAAAAATTGGCGGATATGCAGGTAGGTCGGCTGCAGCACCACTTTTCGGCAAAATAACAGATATGCTAATCGGAAATTATGCGGTTAGCAAAACCAACTAAAATAAACAGGAAATTATAAAAAATGTCAGAATATAATAGACAGAGTTTAGTTCAGCCTAGTCGACGATATTCTAGCTCGTCTCTGAGTAATGACAAATTTTCGCGGCGGCATAAGCCTGATTATTTGCTGCTGATTTTGGCCTTGATTTTGTGTGTTATTGGCCTGATTGTCGTTTATGCGATAAGCCCAGGACTAGCTATCACCAAAAATGTTAACCAAAATTATTTTGTCATAAAACAAATGATTTCAATCGGCTTAGGACTAGTTGCATTCATCGTATTCAGCATTTTGTCACACGATATTCTGAAAAAACTTAAAAATGTTTTGGTAGTCATGTCGGTTATTTCGGTGATTGTCGTAGAAGTGCTATCAGATGGTAAAAGTCGATGGATTCAAGTTGCTGGCTTGTCGTTTCAGGTGGCAGAACTCGTTAAATTGACCTTAATTGTGTGGCTAGCTGATTTTATGGTCGCTAGGCACAAAAATAATGAAATCGACGACTTTAATAAAACCTTTCGACCGCTTTTAATCGTTCTTGGCATTTTAGGAGTGGTTGTAGCGATGATTGAGAGTGATTTAGGCTCAACTGGCGTAATGATGGCAATTATGGCTGTAATGTCGTTTATTGCTGGTTTGCCACTCAAAAAAATCGGTATTATTTTAGCAGTTATCTCAATTGGTACAATTTTGGCTGTTAGTTCAACTCCATATCGACGGCAACGTATAAGCACGTTTCTTAATCCGACTGCTGACTGTCAAGCCAGCGGTTATCAGGCTTGTCAGGCATTAATTGCGGTAGGTAGTGGCGGATTAGCAGGTAAAGGACTTGGTAATAGTGTTCAAGCCTATGGTTATCTTCCAGAGGCAGCTAATGACTCAATTTTTGCAATTTTTGCGGAAAAGTTCGGCTTTATCGGGTCGGCAATTGTTTTGGGAATCTATCTGGTATTTTTTGCTCGCCTAAGAAGAATTATCGAGAGAACATCGGACTTTTACAGCCGATTGTTTGTAGTTGGTTTTCTAGCGTGGTTAAGTACTCAAACAATTATCAATGTTGGGGCGATGATTGGCATATTACCTTTAAAAGGTATTACATTACCGTTTATAAGCTATGGAGGAACTAGTATACTATTTATTATGGCAGCACTTGGTGTGGTGTTTCATATTTCTCGCTATACTAATTTTGAATCAGTTAGAAGCGTCAATACAAATAAAGGAGATAATCTGAATGAAAAAAATCGCACTGTGCGGCGGGGGGTCGGGCGGCCATATTATTCCTCTACTCGGAGTCGCTAGTAAAATTCGCCAATTATCTCCTGACACACAGTTGATATATATTGGTGAAAAGCACGGAAAATTTAGTCATCTCGCCACCGAAAGTAAATTGTTCGATCAATATTATTATCTATCGGCAGGCAAATACCGTCGTTATCATGGTGAGTCGTTATTGACTAAACTCACCGACCTTAAGACCATGTGGCTGAATTTACGAGATATTTTTCGATTGGTGATTGGAATGATAGAGAGCTACTTTTTATTCAAAAAAATCAAACCGAGCAGCGTGCTTTTAAAGGGGGGATATGTCTGCGTACCAGCGGGCTTTGGAGCCAGTAAATCAGGTGCATTTATTGTCACACATGACTCCGATACTGTGCCAGGACTGGCCAATCGATTATCTAGTCGCTATGCCGATGTTCATGCTACGGGTATGCCGACAACTTTTTATGATTATCCTGAAAATAAAATGATTTACACGGGTGTGCCAATTAACAATTTATACCGTAAATACTCTAGTGATGAAATTAGATTTTTGAAAGAAAAATACTCGATCGAACCAAGTCGTCGCGTAATTTTACTGATTGGTGGCAGTCTTGGGGCAGAAAGACTCAATAACTATATAGCCATGCTTACTCAAGAGTTAATAAACAAGGCTAATGTTCACATAATCTGTATTACTGGCCAAAACAAAGCTCAAAAATTCCGCGAAATAGCAGTGGAGAGCAAATACTTAACTGTAGTAGAATTTACATCAGAATTATTTGAATACACCGCTATGGCTGATCTTGTCATAGCTAGGGCAGGGGCGACCGCTATGGCCGAACTGGCTTATCAACAAAAAACTGTTCTACTGATTCCTAGTCCAGACTTAGCTGGTGGCCATCAGATCAAAAATGCGGAGTATTACAAACAAATCGAAGCCTGCGAAGTCGTACAGGAATCTCAGATAAAAGATAAAGGTATTGGTTATTTACAAAATAAAATAATTGATTTGCTTGATAATCAGACTAAGGCTAATCAATTAGCCAAAAATTTAGCCACAACAACCCCCAAGGATGCAGCTGAAAATCTTGCCAAAGTATTGTTAGGCGGAAAAAATAAATAAGCGATTTTACCAATGAAGTTCAAAAAAATTTTAACCAAAAAGGATAGTAACGAGACGATTCGTCGACCTAATAACTCCTACAATAAGCAAAGAGCATATCATTATAGTTCTGTGCGGTCAGATATGGAACGCAATGTAGGACGTCGCCAAACCGAATATAATAACGATCAAATCAACCCTAAGGATGATTCAAAATCTGCTAATATCATAAATCGGTCCAAGCATATTTTAATCATTTTGGCATGCCTAATGCTATGTGGTTATTTGAGTTATTTAAGAACCGATAAGGTGAATGTCCAAAACAGTGGTGTTAAACTATCACTTAATCAGATTGAGTCAGACTCACTCGACTATCTAAACAGCAGTATTTTTAATAAATCAAAACTTACGCTCAAACGCAAAGGTCTAGAATCATACATAAAAAACCGAAATAATTATGTGTCGAATGTCGATGTTAGAACGAAAATTTTTTCGAATAAAGTGTTTCTTAATGTCACACTTAACCAACCAAGTTTGGTAATCACCGATGGCAGTAAACTGTACCTAGTCGCCGATAACGGACTGATATTGAGTGATATAACCACCAATAAAGATCAAGCGATTTCACAACTAAATTTACCTTTAGTACAAGATCAAACTGCAGTTAGACTAGAGGTCGGCAAGCCTGCACTTAGTCAAGAACAGGTTAAATATATAAGAGAGATTATTTATCAAACTGAAAAATCTGGCATCAAAACGGAGTCAATCACACTTGCCGAAGGAGGCAGTCAAATCAATGTTAAGTACGGTGGGCTAAGCTATTACGTTAAATATAATTTTTATGAAGATGCTCGTCGCAGTGCAGGGGCATTTATAGCTACCAAACAACAGCTCGAAGCAGAAAAAGCATTGCCATCCGAATACATCGACGTTAGGGTAGCCGAGCGTGCATACGTGAAATAAACGTCCAACCTCTCTTCTTCACTGCTCCCTTGTTCGTAAAATGTTCGTATTATAAAACTCAATGTATTTCTCAAAAAAACTATACTATATTGTAAAAGTAGGGAAAAAGCAAAAAAATAACTATTTGAAGTAAAAAAGGGGAAAAGCCAAAAAAAATATTTACAGCCTAAAATATCCAAAAAAGCAAATAATAATATGGTTCTAACAAAAAAGCAAACACTATGCATTTAATTAAAGGCTGTGTATAACTATTGAGATTAGATGTTGCTCACGAGAACCGTATAAGTAAGTTAATAAGCTTTAAAATGTAGGTATAATCGTTAGCGGAAGATTTATAGTTTCAGCTTTTTATGTACTGTACGGTGGAAGTCCCCTGTTAGAAGAGGCATATAGACAATCATCTTATTTATTTAATATAGAGTCGCAAAATATACATTGTGCGACGTCAAGTTGATATAGCCATTTGGTCATTCACTTATGCTCGCCTGCTGGTTTAAAAATATTTTTTCTATTTAAGATTTATATTTTTTATTATTCGCCTACTGCTTTATTAATTAATATTTATTATTCCTATGTCATCAAATTTTGTATTAACTATCTTAGTTGACTGTTTGTTTATTGTTCGTTATTTAATACGTGCTTAGTTCGTTATTTGTTCGGTTTTTTATTAGTCTGACAAGATCAGTAAGGTTGATTATTAGCCTGTTCTTCAAATTCTTTACTAATACTTTCCTCAGTGGATAAGTGGTATATAGTCGGGATAATTTCTTGGCTGATTATATTGTTTATCAGATGTAAATTAGCAAAAATTCTCATATTTGGCTTTGATTGATCTTGACTATAAAACTCTAAGTGATTAAGAGCTTTATCAGATATAAATACATGAGCAATAATGACATGGCCGAGCAGCTCATGTTGATTTGTCGGCCGCCAAATCGGACTGAAAAATTTTGAATCATTTTTACCAACCCATCTACTTGATCGTAAAAACTCTAAGTCTGAAGGATTTTGCGAGAATCTGTTGGGGTCGATTATCATATTTTTACCAAAATGCTTTGGATCTTAGCTTATCACAGCTAAAATGATTATTATTTGCTGTTATCGAGTGTATAAGTGGCTTTGGCAACTCGTTTAAACTGCTTTTTGCCCTGTAAATTTAGAAGGATGGTAGTTTCTTTGACGTAGCGGCTTTTTAGTACTCGTTTAACGATTTCATCGCGGTGAAGAGGTTCTTTTGACTGCTTTAAGATTTCGGAAATAATATCGGCGACTGTTCCCTTCTTATAGCCCCACTCTTTTAGAGCATAAATTCCTCGACCGATTAAAATAAATCGTTTATCTTTGATTAGTTCGTTATGAATAGCTTGAGTGGTGACGTTTTTTCGTTTGAACTCAGAATCTTTGATAGCTTTTGCAATTTCTGAGAAATGCATGTGCTTGCCATTTTGCTGCAAAATTACATATATTTTATCGCGAATGTTTTTTGGGTTTACAGTTGGCCACTTGATTAAACCCCATTTATCGTGGAGTGTCGCTAACTTCTTAGAAGTTGAAGCTAATCCTTGGGCATTTTCGGTGCTACCTGTGTGTTTTGCTTCTTTTGCTAGTTCTTCAATAGCGACTGGCTCGCCGACTTTTTTCAAGGCTTCCACAAAGCCGTTAACCCGTTTGTTAAACAGTTTTTGATCATGAGTTTTGGTAACTACAGCTGATTGAAAGAAGTTATCATCTTCGGTGATTAGAGTAAGATCTGGACATAATTCAACAATAAAACTCAAACGACTCTGATCAATTTTGGTGGGGGTTGAACCGCTTAAAGCTTCCGATAAGACAGCAATCCGACTAGCCTCACCCATTTTGTTCAATTGGTCAAAAATTGTTTTTTGGACTTTATTTAACTGAGGTAATTCACCTGTTTCGGCCATATGCCTGAGCTGAGTCATAGTTGCTTTTTCGAGCTGCCTGACTCTTTCTCGAGTGATGCCCAAAAGCTCCCCGATTTGCTCAAGGGTCTCTTTGCGATCATAAAGACCATATCTCCGAGAAACGATTTCTCTTTCACGTTCACGATCGATAGTTTCGAGTATAGATTTTGTCAGGTTTTCTAATTCTGTTTGGGTCATTTTTACCTCTCTTGATAATATATTATTTATATTTTAAAATAAAAAACATTTATAGTCAACATTATTTTTTTATATTATTAATTAATCTGTTAAAATACCTTTTTATGGTCCCCCACTCTTGTCAATATTAGACCAGATTTATGTATTACTGTGAATATATATTAACACAAAATCAAAAAAGGTTTCAATTTATTGCTTAGAAGTTTTATGTTGTAGAAAATGTTATTTGGTAGTTATTTTTTGCTACGAAAAGACCGTTTTTTGCGTGCTGGTGCTTTATCTAATAACTTCTTGGCTTCAGCTTCGGTAATTGTTTTGGCATCGGTGTCTTTTGCAATCCGAGCATTCTTTTTGCCATCGGTGATATATGGCCCATAGGGACCGTTAACAATCGATATACCGCTAGCAAATTGGTTAATATATTTGTCGGCTTCCTTTTTTTGTTTTTCTTTGATGATTTCTAGGGCTTCTTCGAGCGTGATGCTCATCGGATCATGCGGTTTAATCGAGATGAATTTGCCATTTACCTGCACATAAGGACCAAAACGACCGATATTAGCATTAATTTCGTGGCCTTCTGGTGTTTCACCGACTTTTCTTGGTAATTTAAACATCTCTAAAGCTTGCTCTAGCGTTACAGTTTTTAGATCACTACCATCTGGGAGAGGAGCAAATTGGGGCTTTTCTTGGTCCTCGGTTTCGCCTTTTTGAAGCATCGGACCATAGCGACCATAACGAGCAATAATTGCTTTACCCGATTTTGGGTCGACGCCCAAAATGCGAGCTTTTGATGTTTCGGCTCGGCTTACATCGGCTGATTTTTCAATTAGCGGACTAAAATCTTTATAAAATTCGGCAATTATTGCTTGCCACTTAGTTTTGCCGTCGGCGATTTTGTCCAAAGATTTTTCAGCGTTGGCCGTGAAATCATAATCAATTATCTCGCCAAAATGTTTGACCAAAAAATCAGTAGTTATATCGGCCAAATGAGTTGGAAATAACTTAGATCGTTCATTACCTGTTGTTTCACTAGTTTTTTCGATTGAGATTTGGTTATTTTTGAGAATAATATTGTTCAAAGCCCGCTCAGTGCCGACAGAGTCACTTTTCTCGATATAACCTCGTGATTGAATTGTTGAAATAGTCGGAGCGTAGGTGCTTGGCCTGCCAATTCCCAAATCTTCCATTCGTCTGACCAATGAGGCTTCTGAATAGCGAGCTGGTGGTTTATCGTATGATTGAATGGCCCGCATTTCTGAGAGGTTTAATTGATCACCTTTCGACACAACTGGCAAGATCGTATCGTCCTTGCCGCCGCCATAGACTTTGTAGAATCCGTCGAATTTTAATATTTCACCTTTAGCAACTAGTTTATGACTGCTACCACTGATAGCAATGGTTATTTCACTTCGCTCAGTTTCGGCAGAAGCCATTTGGCTTGCTAGAGTTCTCCGCCAAATTAACTTATATAATTTTTGTTGATTAGCATCGCTACCTGCCTCGGTATTATTGAAATCAGATGGGCGGATAGCTTCATGAGCTTCTTGAGCTGAAGAATTTTTGGTTTTGTAAGTACGAATTCGGTGATAATTTTTGCCATAATTTTGTGTAATGAATTTTTGGGCGGCATTTAGCGATAAAGTAGAAAGATTTGTACTATCTGTACGCATATAAGTGATATGGCCGTTTTCGTATAATCTTTGAGCCAAAGTCATCGTTTGTTTAACGCTAAAACCTAGTTTAGTTGAAGCTTCTTGCTGAAGGCTGGAGGTAGTAAATGGTGCCGATGGATTACGCTTGGACGGTTTGGTTGCAATATCCTCAACCGTGTAAGTTGACTCTAGAATATTACCAAAAAAATCGTTTACAGCTTGTTCATTTTCAAATGTGGTGTTTAGCTCGGCTTTTACCTCTTGATTATCGATAATAAATATTGCTGAGACTTTATATTTATCTTTTGACTGGAAATTTTCGATTTCTCGTTCACGCTCAACGATCAAACGAACGGCTACCGATTGGACACGGCCAGCACTGAGACCAGTTTGGACCTTTTTCCATAATACTGGCGAGAGTTCATAACCAACTAGCCTGTCTAACACTCGTCGAGCTTGTTGGGCATCGACCAAATTTATATCAACTGTACGGGGATTTTTGATGGCATTTTCGATAGCTGGCTTAGTAATTTCATGAAAGACTATTCGTTTAGTTTTGGTCGGCTCTAGCCCTAAAACATGACATAAATGCCAAGCAATAGCTTCTCCTTCGCGGTCTTCATCACTGGCCAGCCAAACTTCATCAGCGTTTTTGGCTGCCTTTTTGAGTTCGCTAGCGACTTTCTTTTTGTCGTCAGAAATCTGATATGAAGGCTGGAAGTTGTTGTCTTTATCGATCGATAAGCCTTTGCTTGGTAAATCACGAATATGGCCAAAGCTGCTTTTGACTTGGTAGTCACTACCGAGGTATTTCTCGATGGTTTTGGCTTTGGCGGGACTCTCGACTATTACTAAGTTTTTTGTCATATAGGTTATGTCTAGCTTACATTATTATGTGTTAGTTACAAATACCTAATCTATCAATAAGCTCAAATTTTTGCAAATTTGGACCACAAATTAATTAACTGTTAATAACTTTAAAAATGATTTTTCAGTCAATAATCACTATAGTTTCAGACGCCATAAAGCATTGTCTACCTCAACAACTCCCTCAATTTCCATAAGTGTGAGTGTTGTTTGAAGTTCGATTGGTTCAATCTTGGTCTGTTTTATCAGATCATTGGTTGTCAGTTGGCAACCGGATAAGCTATCGATAATTAGTTTTTCTCGAGGATTTTTTGGTAAATAGCTATAAGTTAGTGTGTTTATATGACCTTTCAAGCCCAATAGATCTGTTACATCTTGTGGTTTTAGAACTGGGTATGCACCATTTTGGATTAGTTTGTTGGTGCCTTGACTGTACGGGCTAGTTATATTGCCAGGTACGGCCATAACCGTTATCCCCTGCTCTAGGGCAAAACTAGCCGTATGGAGGCTGCCACTAGCCTCAGCAGCCTCTGTTACGATCAAAATATCGCAAAGTGAAGCAATTATACGGTTGCGTTCGATAAAATTATATTTCTTGGGCGAAGTTTTGCCCTCGTATTCACTGACCAATAGACTGTTTTTAGCTAAAATTGTTTTGGCTAATTGATAATGAGACGATGGGTAAATTGTGTCAATTCCGCACGGCAAAACCGCAATAGTCTGTCCATTACTATCAAGACAAGCTTTGTGAGCTATACTATCAACCCCTAAGGCAAGTCCACTAACAACAACTACCCCTGCCCTAGCTAGTGCCGAACTTAAATCGGCAGTAACTTGACGACCATAAGGTGTAAATTTTCTGGCTCCGACTATACCTACTTTGGGTAAGTTCGACTGTAACAGATCAAAATTACCCTTCAGATATAATTTCGGCGGTGGATTGTGAAGCCGAGTTAGCGAATCTGGTAGTTGATTAGTGCTTAAGGTTTTTATAGTGAAATCTTGCATAAATAACAAATTAGTTAAAAAGTATTGACATAATGTAATTTCTTTGCTAAAATGTCAATCTGTAAGCAATAGATGTATTTATTGCTTGGTACATTCCATACCCCAAAAGTTAGATTGTTCTTAGAGTGTACACTTTAATGTCGTGTTTAGTTTGATCAAACAGGACCTTTAAGTGTGCAAGGTATAAAAATAGTTTGTAAGTTGTACCCTCCACTTACTTTTATAACTATACTACAACCTCATCTGGATTTGCCAGATGCTCTAGGGGCAAACTCTTGGTTTAACAAAGTTTGTTAGCCCTAGAGTCCCTTTAACCACGCATTCCCCCCTCGTTTTAGTTGAGCCGCGGTGGATTGACGTCACAACCTATGAGTGGGTCCATCTATTTATTTTTTCGAAAATAACTTATTTGGAAGGCCTTCAAGGTGGGTTGAAGGGTATATTGTGAGCTTGAGCCATACGTGGTTTCGAGCTCGAAAATGAGCTTCCAGCGGTGCCCACCCCCTCTGGAGGCTCTTTTTTGTTGAAATTAAATTATGTAATTAATTATTTATCTATATATCTCTAAATTTCAAAATAATTTTGGTATGATAAAAGGTATGTTTAGTCCCGAAAAATCACCGCCCTCACCCGATGTATTCTCTAGGAGTTGGCAATTGATGAAGTATATCGGCGAAGTAGCCATTAAACCCATGATATTTATTGTCGATAGTTTGTCTGGCCCTAAAAAATGATATGACGAGTTTCTTCGGTTAGTTGACCTAGCGAGATATACTCACTTAAAATACTGGCAATTTCGACCTTAATTTCTGCTAAATTTTTAATTTCTGCCTGAGTAAATTTGCCAAGAACATAATTTGCCGAATCAATATTAGTTGGTTTTTTGGGGCCAATACCAACTCGAATTCGGCCAAAATTGTCACTAGTCGCCTCGATAATCGATTTGATACCATTGTTGCCTGCACTTCCGCCACCAACGCGGGTGCGAATTTGCCCAAAATTTATATCGAGTTCGTCGTGCAAAACGAGTGTTTGCTCTGATTTAATATTATAAAAAGTCTGCATGGCTTTTACTGCCTTACCACTGTCGTTCATATAGGTAGTCGGTTTGGCTAAAATGATTTTTTTACCAGCTATGGTTGCTGATGTTTCATGGCAAAACCGACTTTTGCTAAGGGACCACTTCGGAAAATCATTGATCTGAGCAAAATAATCTAGCATTTCAAAGCCTAAATTATGGCGACTACCATTATATTCTGTGCCGATATTGCCAAGGCCAATTATTAGTACAGTTTGAGGAATGCCTAAATTCGTACCTGTAATCGACTTAGGGTCGACTATCTCATATAACGGACTGTCATTTGTAAAGGTGTTGCGTTGAAATAATCCCACTTTATTTTGCTCCTAATTATTTTTTACTTTGCTGCGACTTCGTTTTTGGCGAATTGCTTTGGCTCGTGCGTCGCCATCTCGCGTAGGACTCAGGCCATGTTTATGGGTGTCATGCTTCTCGATAAACCAAAATTGTACAGGGGTACCATTGAACTCGTACTCTTCTCGTAAGCGTCGTTCCATATGGCGACGATAACTCCAGTGGATAAACTTTGTATGTGAGCCAAAAACTTTGAAAGCTGGTGTTGGGTTATCTGTTTCTTGAGTGATGTAATTGAGTTTTGGAGTCCGATTTTTTAGGCCAGCTGGTGGATGACGATCAGTTACTTTTTTTAGCCAACGGTTAAGCTCGGTTGTTTTGATACGCTTTGCTCGCTCATCAATAATTGTAAGTGTTAACTCAAATATTTTACTTACATTTTGACCCGATACGCTACTAGTAAAAATTAATGGAGCCCAAGGGACAAAATCAAAATTATGAGCAATTTTGGGGGCAGTATCTGTATCGCGAGTAAAAGCGTCTTTCTCGATACTATCCCATTTACTAACCACCAAAATTAACCCCTTACCTGACTCTTTTATCATGCCAGCAATTTTTTGGTCAAGCTGAACATTTAATTCATTTGCATCAATCAGCAATAAACAGACATCAGCTTGCTCGATAGCTGCTAAACTACGGATTACACTAAATCTCTCGATTCCCTTCTCGATCTTGCCGCTACGACGTATACCAGCTGTGTCCATTAGTTCAATTTCGATATTTTTATAGCGGATAAGATTGCGATTAATGTCGCGGGTTGTACCAGCTCGATTAGACACAACGGCTTGCTGTTTTTTTAATAAACAGTTAAATAAGGCCGACTTACCAACATTCGGTCTACCTAAAATCGCTAAACGTATGCGGTTTTCGTCATCTTCTTGGCTTACTTTAGGCAGGATTTCGCCTAAGTGATCAGTTAGTTCTTCTAGACCGCGATATTGAGGGATTGATGTTTCAAATATGGCTTTAATGCCTAACCTCTCAAAGTGGCTAACATCTGTATTTTTAGCTTTATCGATCTTATTAATTATTAAAATAACTGGCTTACCAGACCTAAGAGCCATTTTGGCAACTCGTCTGTCTTCTTCGGTGATGGTAGTATTTGCCTCGACCATTACCATGATTACATCAGCTGAGTCGGCTGCTTGAATAATTTGGTCCTGGATTGTTGCTTCAAAATCATCAGCTGCATCTTTAAGTCCAGCTGTATCAACTAGCCAAAAATTTTGGTTTACTAACTTTTTGTCTTCGACAACCTCTATACTAGCTTTAGCAATAATCGAATCGCGAGTTGTACCTGGCTCATCAAAGACAATCGCTTCACGACGGTTTAGAATTGCGTTAAATAGACTAGATTTGCCGACATTAGCTCGGCCAACAATCGCCACAATTGGTAGTTTTTTCTTACTCATTGTATATATTATAACAGATAATAAGTTGACTAAAAACTATTTATATAACATAATTGCTAAAATGAGTGAGATACTTAAATTAAATCCTAAATTAGGCACTTTTCAATCTATGAAAGATCGATTGATTGTTTTGCCAATGCCTTCAAAAGCATCTGACGAATTGTTGGTAGGTATTGCGATGAGGCAAATGGCTAAACGTAATCTTGGTAAGCTGGTTTGTTCAGAGTGGGTTTTAGTGGACATGAGAAGCCCAGATATTATCGAAAATGAATCACCACTTCGGGGAATTACGGGGACCTTCCGACGGAGAATGCAAGGCCAAATAAAAAGACTCGAAATTTGCAGCTATAGGCCCACAAATCGCGGTCAGATACCATGCCTAGACTACCAAATCCTCTCTAGGATAATTAATAAGTTAGATGCCCCAGATAGAGGGGTAGGTGTGGCGACTTTGGTTGATCAAGATAAATTGAGCAAAACAATGATCAATAACAAAGAGGCATCAGGCTTATATACTACAGATGGCTTAGGCTACGTTCTTACCAAACCTGAGCCAGTCATTGATAACATATATAGTACACAGGCTGGTGTACTATTTTGGAAAGAGTTACAAGTCCCCCCCTTCAGGTCATAAAAATTTGAAAAATTAGTACATTCAGTTGTATGATGTAAGCATAACAAATTAACCGATAAGTAGCCCTTAAAAGAATTAAAATTGAATCAAATCGAAATAAATAACCGCAGCCAAAATAACCTAGTAATTTTTGGATTACCTCAGCCAGAACTGTTATTTTTTGGCAAAAAACAAGAAAATGAGTGGAAAGATCAACTTTTTAGAGTTATGGGTGCAGCAGGGCTAGCCAAGGATGATTATAAATTTGATCAAAATGTTCAGTTTGTAGGTGTTCATGATCCTGAAATTCCCTTTAATTTAGCCGAGAAGCAATACCAAAGAGCTAGAAAGTTTTTATCCAGCTCTCGCCGTTCCAATGGGCACACTATTATTTTTGAAGATTTAATTGAGATAGAAAAACCGGGCGGACTACGAACATTAGATGATTGGCATCAAGATGTTTTCAGCCGCATTAAGACTCCTCAAGATAATTATGGACTAGTTATGCTGACTGGATCAATTACGATGAGTTCAGTGGTCGGTTGCAATGCTGATGAGGTAATGAAAAAGGCTGGAATTGGCAAAGTCCAACACCATGGAACTTCATATGCTAAATATAGTGGATTAATTGGCTCATTTTTAGGAGTTGATAAATCGCCTAATTTAACTCTTGTCGGCAACGTTCGAGTTTAATATTTTAATCTCTTTTGATTTAAGTTCGCCTAAACTATATGGTCCAAAATCTGTTCGATGAAGTTTAGCTACACGGTAGCCAAGAGCCGAAAATGTTCGACGGATTTGACGATTACGGCCTTCTTGCATAATTATTCTATATTTTTTCGGCATATCAACTTGATCGCTGTCTTCAATCACAAATTTAGATACTCCGTCTTCCAAATTCACTCCGTAATCAGTAATCATTTGTTTATGAAGCGGCTGCAGTGACTTATCGAGTGTCACTTGGTAAATTTTAGTCTTATGGTATTTAGGGTGCGTCAGTTGATTGGCGAGATCACCATTGCTAGTCATTACTAGTAATCCTGAAGAATTTTTATCAAGTCGGCCAACAGACTTTAAATGATGATATTTTTTGGGCAATATTTCGTAAATCGTCTGGCCACCTTGTCCCTTGCGACTACAGATGTAACCGATCGGTTTATTGAATATAATCGTTATTTGATTAAGCGATTTGGTAATAAGTTTGTCGTCGAGGTAAACTTTATCAGCCTCTTCTATCTCTGACCCTAGATTTGCCAAATTATTGTTTATTTTGACACGGCCTTGTTCGATCAACCTATCGCTAGTTCGCCTAGAATAGTCAGTATTTTGAGCTAAAAATTTATTTAATCGCATTGTGTATGCAAATTATACAATAAATTTAGAGTTTTATAAAGAAATCAGATCGTTAGGATTAGTTGACGGCGGAGTTTGAGCTGGGCTTGGTTGTGGAGGAACTGGTGTAGCCGAAGAAGGTGTTGGTTGGTTGTCTGGCTCTTTTTCGGCAAGTTGATTGATGTTTGGCTTAGATAGATCATGAATTGGCTCAATAACAATTTTTTTACGTGATGGGTCCTCTGACTCAGCACTTGCAGACTCAGGAGAAGTAGGTGCTGGTTGATTGGCTTCTTGGGCGGCCGTAACTTCACTAGCAGGTTGTTGTTCGGCAGTGGTCGTTGGCTGAGCTGCAGCTACCGAAGCGGCAGCTGTTGGATTAGCTTGTACTGGGTTGCTTGGCTCAGTCGATTCTGATTTTAAGGCTTCGGCTAGATTCGGACCAACTGACAGATCACTTTCCTTCACTTCAGGAGTAGTCGCTTCAACTGCTGGCTCGGCTACTGCGGCTTCTTGTTTAAGTTCTTCGGCCGCTTGATCAAGGTTGGGTAATTGTACATCGATTTGTTTAGTTTCGGTGTTAGAACTAAGAGGTACTGGTTCAGTTGTGACCTCGGCTGTACTATTTTCGGCAGCTGCTTGAGTAGTCGAAGCATCAGACGAATTATCGTTAGCTACTGGAGCCACTACATCATGACCAGCTGTTGCATCGGCAGCAGTGGTAACTGGGCTATCGCTCACTGGTGCGGTAGGTGATGAACTGGCAGCAGCTCCGCTACTTGTCTCACTGGCGACAGGCGTGTAATTAGTAGTAGATGATTGATCGGCAGCTAGTTTTTCTGGAGAGGCTCCAGCGGTGGCTACAGGCTGTGGTTCTTGCTTAGGTAATTCTTTGCCTTCTAGCACTTCTCTCACCACTTTAGCAACATCTTCTAGGGTAACCTGAGATTTTACCAAATAACGATCAGCTCCTAGTGTGCTAGCTCGAGCTTTGTCTTCGGCCTGCGATAAAGCGGTCATCATGATTACTTTTGTAAACTTAGTTTCGGGGGCATTCCGTAAAATATCGAGCATATCAAAACCACTAATTCGCGGCATCATTACATCAGAGATTATAAGTTCAGGCTTTTCTTTGACTGCTAATGCTAGAGCTTCTTCTCCGTCTTTAGCACTTACGATATCATGTCCTTCGGCTAGCAATCTTGCACCGTATATCTCTCGCAGATTGTTGTCGTCCTCGACTAGCATTATTTTTGCCATAAATTGTTCTCTCTTATATTTATATTACTTATGTTTAATATTATACCATTATTGAATAGTTTCCTACTAGACAATTTGAGGCTTCTCTTGGGCTTGCAAATGAGCCGCTTGTTGCGAGGTAAGTCTAGGTAAGTTTATGTAAAATACACTGCCCTCGCCGACCTTACTATCAGCCCAAATTGTGCCATTATATAACTTGACAATAGCTGCACAAATAAACAACCCTAAACCTGTTCCGCCGATTGACCGAGTGGCCGAATTATCTACTCGGTAGAATTTTTGGAATAAATGAGGCAAATCTTCTTTGGGTATGCCAGGACCAGTATCAGCTATCGAAATTTGGACGACATCATTGTTAGCAGCTATGGAGATAGTAATTTTGCCAGACTCGGTGTATTTGACGGCATTATCGAAGACATTAGTTATCACTTCTCGCATACGATCAGGGTCGACGAGACTATACATCAGTGGGGCGATAGTTTTGCCAATTGTTCCACTCCCCGAAGCATCAACCGAACTACTTACTCCGTGAGTACCCTGAATATATTCGATAGCCAGACCCTTTTTTTCGGCCGAAAATCGCATATCTTCCGTTAGGCTTTCGGTGAAAGCACACATCTCTGTTACAACAGGGTGGCTGGTTAGGCGGCCATCCTCGGCTTTGGCCGAAGTTAGCAAATCTTGAAAAAGTTGGCCAAGATGTTGGGTGCTGGCATGAGCTTTATCGAGGTATTCGCGGGCCTTGGCATCAATTTTGCTTACTTTATCGTTTAAGGCTAAGGCTAAGTAGCCTTCGATGGCGGCAACTGGCGTTCGCATTTCATGACTAGCCGTACTTATAAAATCAGCACTTCTCTGCTCTTCGCGTCTTTCTTTATTGACATTTCGAATAATTGCAATTAGACCGATCAAATTGTTGGCTTTTGGATTGATAATCGGCGAAATCATCATTGATATATAAATATGCTGGTTATTTCTGTTAACTAAAATTAGCGTTTGATTGAAGGTTTTGCCCGAAGTTAACACCTGAGTAAAGGGATGGTCAGGTTCTGAGATCAGTTGCATATTTTTCTCATCAACAATTAATTTAACCACTAATCTTGAGTCGATATTGGTAGCTTCTTCGGCTGTCCAGCCTGTTAATTCGGCCGCTGCCCGATTAATCGTAATAATTCGACCCATGGCATCTGTAGCAACTACCCCATCACCGATCGATTGAATCAAAATATCAGCTTGCAACTCCTTGCTTTTTATAAGAGCGTTAAACTGACTTTGGCTGTTTTGACTGTCATTTTCGGCCTTTTTACCAAACAATCCCATTAGTAGATACCCCTAAAGTTGCTTACAAACTTATCAGATAAGATGAGATTTTTGGTTTCACAATATTTTTTTGTACATTTAGTATTTTTTACGGTTGTTTTTTTCATGCCCACATTTAAATTAATCTTATGTTTATTATACCAAAATATGTATGTTTAAGCTAAATGCCAATCTTGTCTATTCGGAGCAACTTTTGTATCTGTTAATTAGGTGTTATAATTTGTATAATCATAATTCAATGGTCTCATCGTCTAACGGTTAGGACACAAGGTTCTCATCCTTGCAATCGGGGTTCGATTCCCCGTGAGATCACCAAGAAAAGAGTCCCATTTTTGGGACTCTTTTCTTGGTTTATTTTACTGAATCGAACACCGATTGCAAGGCTTGCTATCGGGTGAGAACTGCCAGTGGCAGTTCGCAAGGGAGTACACTCTTGCAAACTGGTTTTGCAAAGATGTGGCGACGGGCTCGCGTGAAACGTGAGTCGATTCCCTCGACGAAACCATGAATCCCAGCGGGAGCGAATTTTGTCGTACAATTTACTTGCTATTTGACAGGAGTTCTTCTATAATATTTGTTCGATGAGTTCGAGAGAAAAATTAAATGTCTATATTAGATATTCTGATGGTCGTGAAAAACATGTCCGATATGGTAATTTTGTTCAAGATCCAGCTGGCTATACTGAACGGACTGGATCAAGCGTAAATCACTTAAATTTGGGCTTAAGTATATCTGATGCATTGAGTACTAACGGTGAAAAACCTAGTCCAACTGCCAGTTATGCCTCACTAAGAATTTTTATGGCACTAAGAAGTGATTATAGCGTCGAGGAAGCCAAAGCAGAGTTAAGCGACACGTCTCATATTCAGAATTTCTTTGATCACGAAGGTGTCTCGACAGTTGGCCAACTAATCCACTATTTAGACAAAAATTAATTGAAATTATCAATAAATTCTACGAGCTGATTAGGTGTAATTTCGGCTTTGATAAGGTAAGCATCGGCTTCTTTTTCGACCATACTGCGAGTTTCTTGGTCTTGTTCTAGATTAGTAGTGATAATAACTTTGCTACTAAGATCTGGCAATTTACGAAGTTCATGCAGGATTTCTACCCCCAACATGCCAGGTATAACAATATCTAACAAGATAAAATCGTAGTTATTTTGCTTGGCCATGTCGAGGCCATTATCGCCGCTAACAACTAGATCAAACTTATAGCCAGCTTTCTCGAAAGCATGCCGATATAAATCGCCGATAAATAACTCATCTTCAATACACAAAATACTTTTTTGATTTGGACCTAGATTACTTTTGTGTGATTGATTAGATACGTTTTCTTCCATTTTATCTTCTCTGCATATTATGATTTTTAATCCAGCCATGAGCGACAGGCACAAATCCATTATCGCTTGTTTGCAGACTATCGGCAAGTTTGGCATATGGAACTAATGTAAAGCCAATTGTCGTACCTTGATTTTCGATTGATTTTACCCAAATATTACCATGATGAGCCGAGACAATCTCTTTAGATATATACAAACCTAGGCCTGTACCAGAAACTTGGTTACGACTACGATGATTGCGATAAAATCGACTAAATAAATTCGGTATAACGGTTTGGGCAATACCAATTCCCTCGTCGCGAACAGTTGTCAGAACTGAGTCATCCGTATCTACACTGGACTCAATCCAAATGTTGGTTTTATCAGGCGGCGAATACTTGATAGCGTTATCGACTAAGTTAGCCACCACTTCGTTTAAGCTGACCATATCACTGGCCACAGTTGGTAAATTAGGAGCAATATTAAGATGAATAATTTTGCCGCGAACAGTCGCTCGATTTTGCAAATTTTTTACAATTGAGGTTAATGATGTTTCCCAATTCCCTTCGGTGAGATTAAGATTTAACTGGTTTTGATCAGCTTTGGCAACACTAAGAATATTGGCCATAAACGTCGACAAACCTTCGCTAGAAGCTTTTAGCCGATCGATATAAACTTGGGTTTTATCATCGACTTTACCATCGAGTTCTTGCTTAATAACCTCTACGTAACCTCTCATAATTGTTAGCGGTGTCCGAATCTCGTGGACCGTCATGGCAATAAAGTTCAGGGTATTTTCTTCGGCTTCGTATATCTCGGAATGTTCGAATAATGTCAGTAGTGTTTCTATGCCACTGGCACTTGATTGGTTGTGAGAAGCAATAATATCAAAGTAACTTTTAGACTCACTATTAATTCCACCTAAACTAACCTTTTTGAACGAATAAGAAGAGTTAATACTCTGGCCAGAAGATTCATTTAGCCAATCATCTAGGTCTTTTTTATCGAATTTCATATTGAGATGAGCCATTACAGGTGTATTTTGCCAGTTCAATAAATTAAACTTATCAATTGCATTTTTATTGGCATAAACCAAATTTTTTGATTTATCGAGACCTAAAATAGGAGTGGTTAAGTTATCTAAAACTGATTGTAATGAGACATTTTGATTTATGTTAGATTGGACTATTGAATTTCCGTTGGTAGTTAAATCGTAAATTTGACGAGTTAAACTGATTGCCAATTCTTTGCCTAGGCTTAGTTTATTGGCATCTGGAGCAGCCACAAAATGCTCGTTAGGCGAAATGTGAAAAATTGTTTGAGCAAGGTACTCTAATGGTTTAGCTAAAATACCCTTGAGCAGTAAACTCGACACAAGACTTACTAAAATTGCAACTGCAACAAGCGATATTAAGATTAAATTTGAGCCTAATTTTGTATAGAAAAATAAGCTGTAAGCAGCAAATGCTATGACCAGACTTGATAGAAAAATACCAAAAAATAATATAACACCGAAATTTTTTTTGAATTTTTCTAGGTATCCACCGCTCATTTTTTGATTTTTAAGGATTAGCTGTTAATTCACCAGGTGAACGGAGTAAAGTAATCCAGGTTTGACCTGCATCAAGAGCAATTGGCTTGCCAGTTGCGTCTTTGAAGCTAATTTGCTCTTTTTCGCTTGGTTTATTCCACGTGCCTTTAGTCATTTGGCCATCTTGAAAGATAGTTACTTCTCCACTGCCAATTATTCCATAAACTGAGTAAATCCCATTTTGTGACCAAGGAGCGACCATCGCCACCACTACTTTAGGCGAAATTTGTTCGCCAGAGCGATAATCGGTGTGTGGTCGATCAGCCAAAGTACGTTTGTAGGTGTTTGTTGCCGCATCATAAGTGTAACTCGTGTTGTATAGCGGTCCTGAGATGTTCATAGCGATACTGGTGATGGTTGGTGGCTGGTTTTTTACTTCGTCTTTTCGTAGGAAGCCTTTGGCATTTGACGATGTATATCCCCTGCCTTGAGCAGCTTTATCTAAGTCGGCCATACTACTGTACAAATTGTGTGGGGCGTAGCGATCAGACACTCGCTTGAAAGCGGCACCGTTAGCTCCATGATCGAGGTCTTTCAAGCCTAATTCCGCCAATTTGGCAAGTCCGTCGCCGCTACCACCTGCATGGACAAAAATCGGGTCAAATGGGGCTACTAATTGTGCGTAATATGGTCTAACGGATCTAATCGGACCAATGTAATCTGGCTGAGCTTCTTGGAATGAAGCATTGAATCTGGTAATTCCACCTTCGGCGATGGCCTCAAATACCACACCAGCTTGCAAAAGTCCTGACTGGGGTCGAGCATCTGGGCTATTTTCGATTTGAATCGAAGTTATTGGCCGCTTATTGGAGCCAATTGGCACCTGAATGCCTGTCAAGGTCGATGCTTCGGTAGTCGGTTTGGGAGCTTCGACTTTCTTTTCGGCGACTGGTTGCTGACTAACAGGGGCAGGTTTGTCTTTTTTGAGGAAAACAGCATAAACGCCGTACAAAATCGCTGCTAAAATTAATAAAGCTACTATCAAAACAATAATTTTTTGTTTTTTGCTCAAAGCCTCAAACTTAGCAAATAATGGTTTGAACGGATTTCTTGATTGTTTTTGGTTTTGGGGTGGCGTAAAATCCATTTTTTTGGGCTCCTCGCTTGGTGATTTTGCAAAATTTTGATTATTATCGATTACGATTGGCGTATCATTTGTTTCGGGTTCATTTGCAACGGGTGAGGCTTGTTCGTCGAATGATTTATTAGGGTCAAAAACCCCAGGCTCATTACTGATGTCGCTAAATTTTTTTACACTCTTATCAGGAGTATTAGGTTTTATGTCATTCATGGTTATGCTTAGTTTAACAAATTTTTGGACTACTTATCAACAAAAGTCTACAAACTGTCGATATGTTTTTGGATACGCGAACAGGTTAAATCTTGGCCTAACAGTTGTAATGTGTCGGCTAATCCAGGACTTGCAGGACTTTCGGTGGTGGCAATCCGAATTAGGCTAAATAATTCAACAGGCTTTTTACCTGTTAATTGTATCAGTTGGTTCAAATTGTCTTGGATATTTTCGGTTGACCAAACCGAGATTTGCTTGAGTTGATCGTGTGAAGTTTGCAAAAGTTGTTTTAACTCCTGATTATCGAGTTTTTTAAGTTGCTTGTGCGACTCTGTTAATTCAGGATTAATCTCTAAATCCTCGAAGAAAAACTGACTTAAATCAGCTAGTTCATCAAAAGTTTTTAGCCGCTCTTGAATTAATCTAAGTACATTCATGCGATAATCTTTATCGAAGTTGTCGTTATAAGCTGATTTAGGCCAAAAATGAGGATTATTAGGATTATCATCAAACGGCGAAACCAGTTGGTATAACTTCTCTAACTCCATCTGTCTTATGTGCATGCCTTGCAGCCAAATTAAACGTTTTTCATCGAATTTAGCACCAGATTTTTGAATCCGATTTAAACTAAATTTTTCGATTAGTTCGGTAAGCGTAAAAATTTCTTGCTGGCTACCATCGTTCCAACCCAAACTAGCCAAAAAATTGATAAAAGCTTCTGGTAAATAGCCTTCCTCCCGATATTGCAGTATATCTTTTGCTCCATCGCGTTTCGATAATTTTTTGTTACCATTTTCGTTCATAATTGGTGGTACTGAAGCAATAATTGGTGGTGTGATATTTAAGGCTTCATATAAATTCAGATAATTAGGAGTGCTAGCCAAAAACTCTTGACCTCTGATAATATGACTTATTTTCATGTCCAAATCGTCAATAATATGAGCAAAATTATAAGTTGGAAAGCCATCAGATTTCAGAAGAACAAAATCATCAACTACCTCTTCACCTGCTATCATGTCGCCCATTACCTCGTCATGCCACTGATAGCCTTTGGGTTGAGACAAAAATCTAATCGATTTACCTGGTGTAAAAGTTGTTTCCAGTACTTCTGGCCGATGATTACGAAAAAGAAATGGCTTTTTGCTTTTTTGGGCTTGCTCACGAAAAATTTGAATCTCCTCTGAAGAATAAGGGTCAATATAAGCTCTGCCACTATTTAATAGTTGTTTGGCAAAATCATGATAAATTTTCAGACGCTCAGACTGAAAATATTGATTTTTTTGGCCGCTTATATCTGGACCCTCATCGTAGTCAAGCCCTAGCCAACCTAAACTTTCAATAATATGAGCAACACTACCCTCGACTTCTCGATTCTGATCTGTATCTTCGATCCTCAGAATAAATTTTCCACCATTTTGGCGAGCTAATAGCCAAGCAAAAAGAGCTGTTCTTACGCCGCCAACATGCATATAACCTGTCGGGCTAGGTGCGAAACGTGTACGAATATTTTGATCAGTCATTCATCTTATAATAACAAATCGTCACTAAAAACTAATTAATATTTATAAGCTGTTAGCAAGTTTGATAATCTGGTCGCTCGATAATTGGCTGTTACCACCGATTTTGTAGATTATTCCACCGTTGACCCATGTGGCGTTGGCATTGTCGTAGATATAGATTGTCTTGCCATCAGATTGATAAGTCTGGTAACAACTAGCACATTGCTCTTTCAAGACTTGGTCTGATAGAAGTGTTGAACTATTCCAGTTGCTAGCCGTTTGAGTTAACTGAAACTCATTGCCATTGCTATTAGATTTGAAAGCAACATTAACGCTCCCAGGGCTAGACTGAATATTTTTTACAGAGTAACCTGCTGGTTTATAGGTAGGTAGATTGGCCGAAATACCTGATTTGGAAGATGCTAATTTCATCGAAATAATTGCTGTATTTTGGTAAGCAAAAAAACCAATTAATAATACTAATGCTAAACTCATAGCCGAGACATTAGCGAACCTGTTTTTGAGTCCAATTCGGTTGAGCAAAGGGACTTTCTTGATTGCTGAATTCTCAAGCTGCTGTAGGTGTGAATTAGCATTCAAGAGTGCGTTCTCGATCTGTTGAAGCTCATTATTTACAAAACCGCTAGTCTGCTTGACAATGTTTTGACTGGAGTGTGTAGGCTTAATAACCTCGACATGTTGTTGTTTTTTGACGATATTCAATGAAGCACTCACTCCTCCAAACTTACTAATATTTGGGCTTTTATGAGCTTCAAAAGCTCGTTTTTGACGGCTTAACGAGTTACCCAAGCCAATAATATGAGCTGATTTTTTGGATACTTCAATATCGTTTTTGAGAGTTGGTTTTTTTAGGGCTGGACGCATTAATGTAGTCGACTTGGCCAATTTACGTTGAGCATGATTAAGATTGGTTTTTCGCTCAGATTTGGCTTTGTGGTGGGTGGCGACTTTGCTTGAGTGAGATTGAGGCTGCCGCACAAAGCCGTCTAACACTTGAGCGTTCGAAGTCTTTAAAGCTGGCCTTGCCTTAACTTGTTCAGGTTCTAAAGAAGTATTGCCTGTTATAATCTGTCCTGTTCTAACATCATATTTGACGCCGTTAAGTTCAATTGTAGTAGGTGAATTTGCCAAGGGTTATTCCTTTTATTTTTCGGTTTTAATACTAATGCTTATATATTAACTCTTACTATAAAAAAATTCAAAATTTTTTAACTAGCTATTAAATAGATTTTATACTGAGATAGTATCTTTTGTCACATAATCAAAAAAAATAGTAATATGTAAATATGGATTTTTTAGACCCAGAATATAAAAAACGTCGCACCAGAAGGTTATTACTCGGTTACGGATTGGTAGCAACAATGATTTTTATGATCGCGAGTATTTTAGTCTATGCCGCCTATGGTTTTAACCTTGACCGCAAAACTGGAGAAGTTGTTCATAATGGTTTGTTATATGTCGATAGCGCCCCAGATAAGGCGAAGGTTGAGCTGAAAAATGTCAATTCTAATTTTAATTTATCCGATCAAACCAACACTAAATTAACAGTGCCAGATGGCGAATATAATGTAAAAATCTCTAAAAATGGCTATCGAGATTGGAATCGTAAGATGAATATTCTTGGCGGAACAGTTTACCGACTTACTTACCCTTTACTTATTATGAAAGACTTAAAGCAAACAAAGATTGCTGATTTTGGTCCTACTTCACCAGTGTTTGTAACCTCAAGCCCTGATCGGCGATGGATTGTCAAAGCCGAAACAGTTACACCATTTGTAGTTAATGTTTTCGATTTAAAATCAATCGATAAAAATCAAAAAATACCAAAAAACACTAAGTTGACTTTGCCAAATATTCTTAAACCTGCCGATGGAGCTGAAAGCTTTGAGGTAGTCGAATGGTCGACAGATAACAAAAATTTCTTAGTCAAACATGTTTATGGTAGTGGTCATGAATTTATTATTATCAACCGCGAACAGCCGACAGAATCTATAAATTTAAATGACCTCTCTGGTCTTAGTCCATCCAAAGTTAACTTAAAAGATAAAGACCCAGCAAAATGGTATTTTTACTCTGATAAAGACTTAAATTTGACCCAAACCAATCGCAAAAAAGAAACTGTGGTAATCAAGAATCAAATTACTAGTTATACTTCCCACGGTGACGACACATTAGTCTATGCCCAAAAAAGTTCAGACACCGAACAAAAAGTATTTATTCGCAAAAATAACGAAGAAAAATTAGTCGGAAAGTTTAAATCAGGTGTGATTGGCCTGAAAATTACAGAGTTTGATAATAATTGGTATTTGGCAGTATCGAGTAGTGGCGATGATAAAACTTTTATATATGAAAATCCACAAAAATCTCAACCCAGTTTAACAGACCTAGCCAGCCTTAAACCAATCATCTCGCTTGGTTTTGCTGACAGTTCAGCAAATCCTAATTTTTCGGCTAACAGTCGATTTATTTTGATTAGTAATGCTCAAAAGTTGGGTGTTTTTGATGCCGAAAAAATCGAAACATTTGCATTTGATATTGGCGATTCGATTAACCCAACTAACTTTAAGCCAAAATGGATGGATGGCCATAGAATTATTTATTCGACTATAGATGGGACGCTAAAAATTGTTGATTTCGATAACAATAATAAGCAACCACTGGTAGGTGCTGATAGCACCGATCACGTTTATTTCGATCGAGATTATACTGTTATGTACACGGTTTCGAATAATCCAGCTACGCCTACAACACCGAGTAGCTATAGCTTAAATTACACTGATCTTAGACTTGATAGTGACAAATAATTAATTGAATAAACGTTGCCATAACGACGGAGAGTTGCTGGGTAGTTTATCGGATTTGACAAAGTTAGTCTCTGATAATGAGCTTTTGGCGTTTGTGCTAGGGTCTGGGAAGATTTGCTCGGCGTTAACAATTAACCGATGAGTTGATGTACCAGGTGGGTCGCAGGTAATTAATGTCAAAATCGAGTTTCTTTGAGCATCTGGCTTGAGGACAGAAAAATCAGTCGGGTCGGTTACGTGCTTGTCGTAGACTTTGTAAACGTAGCGTTTACCATTTTTTTGGACAATGATGTTATCGTCTTTCTCGAGACTTTTGAGAAGGATAAAAGCAAATTTGTATTTGCCTTTATTGAGGATATTACCGCTAGAATGGCCGAAGATTACTACATTGCCTGTTTCGCCGGGGTTTGGTGTAGTTACGTAGTGAACAACGCCCTTTTCGAGTCCTGCTTGAACATCTTTTTCTTCGATGGTCGGTACATCATAAATAACAGGTACTTCTAGGTTAATCTTGGGTATAATGATTTTTGGTTCCGCTCCAACTGGACCACTAGAGTTAGGGTCAACAATAATCGGCGTAGCACTTACGGTGGCACTAGGTCGAATAAACGGCACAATAAATCGTTCATTAAAAAAACTAAATAACAAAACAAAAACTACAACCAAACCCATACTTAGGCCAAAGGCTAATGATTTGACATGGTGATTTTGCTTGATTTTATGGAGCTTTTGTTGATGTTTATCAGGGATGACTCTCGAGATATTGGCTAGATTATTCTTACTCGGACGTGTTGATGTGTGTGGCCGATGAGGATTGGTTATTGTCGGCTGACCATGGGTTGGCTTTACTGAATTTGAACTCTCGATTGCAGGATTTTCAGTTGGCTCAGGTGATTTTTGTGAATGATGATGTTGCTTTTTATGAGCTTGCTCGGCATAAAACTCTTGCCAGACTTCCTTTTTTTCTTCATCGTTTAATTTTTGGTAGTATTCATGCCAAGCTGTTTGAATATCGGCCATATCTTTACCCGAATCAGTCAATTGTTTCATATACCTCTGGTGCTTAGAGAGTGCTTCATGATGAGCAGTCATCTCACTTACTTCGCTTGCTTCTTTTTTAGCATTCGGTTCGTGACTATAAATGGCGTTTAATTTGTGCCGAATAAGATTAACTGCTTCGTCGTGAGCCTCTTTTTCGCTAGATTTTAGTAGCTCTGGTGGAATTAAATCATTTGGATTCATATACTTTTAGCTATTATAGTATAATTAGATAGATAAAGCCTAACCTTGTTAAGCTTAATTATGAGCCGTGGTGGTGGAATTGGTAGACACGCTAGACTCAAAATCTTGTGAGCATTACGCTCGTGCCGGTTCAAGTCCGGCCCACGGTACCAAATATTATTTTTTTAAGATTCAAATAACAGATGAGGCGAGGCTTTCAAGCACTTTGTTGGGTTGTTGGATAAGCCAGACAATTGCTTTGGCGTAGTTGTAGTTGTTTTTGCTGCAAGCAATCACTTGTCCACTTTTTGCGAACCAGATATTTGTGTCGGTCTGCAAGGCTAGTATAGATTCATAATCAGATGTGATTTTATGTAATGTTTTGGCGATTAAAGAATTCGGTGAGTCGGAAAGTATGGCTTTTTCAAATTGCAATTCAATTGCGATAGTTTGTAAGTTATGCAGGTTGATTTCGACTATAGTGTTATTTCGGGCTAATAAATTCCGCCAACTCTTATTTATGCTAAGTAGACTGTCTTGGCTAATCGCAACAAATGAAGTATATTTCATCAAAAATTTTTCGAGCATTAAGCTGGTTTCGCTATTTTTGCCGATATCCCCTCCTAAAAACACTGCATCTACACCTCGTGCAAGCTCGAGAATATCTGCGAGTGCATTACTGGCAAAACTACCACTTCGATTGGCGGGAGCATAGTTAATAAACGGTATATTTTTTGTTACTTTATACAAAGACTGAGGTACGAGCAAAAAACAGGTACCAACTCCTGCTTGTTCTGCGAGCGAGTAATTTTGGGCAATATTGGCAAAATTATCTAATGATCCACCGACTAGCAACATCTTGCCTGCTCCATTTTTATTCTCTGGCCGAGACCATAAAATATCAGGAAATAGCGGTTCGTTTTTTTGGACCTGCCACTTAAAATCTGTCATAGATTTATTATATCAACTTGCCGAGGCTTATTGGTGGTTATAGAGGTGATTAAAATTTATGAGAACATCGTGCAAAGTGCCATTAGCCATATCTTGCGGTCGAGTTCGTCGTTTATCGCTGGCACTAAAGCCACATACGCCAGTTAATCTTATACCAGATAGTTTTAATCCTGTTTGCCCAACTATTTTAGCGTATGAACTTAGGTATTTGGTAATGGTTGCTGGAGTGATTTCTGCCGCCCCATTCAAAAATTCTGAGAACTTAGCTAACCCAGGATATGAGACTTCAGCCATAACTAATAGTGGTAATTTACTGTCTTTGACAGTCTCTAAAATTTCTTCAGTTTCGCCTACACTTTGGGTGGCTGCATAAGGAACAATCACCATACCCGCTCTAGTTTGTTGATGTATATCATGTATTTGAGATAGATGATCGCCTATGGCTTCATTAGTGGCCGGTCTGCCCAGTCTAATGGCATAAGGGTTTTTCAGTGAATGGAATTTAGAAGGATTAGTATCTGTCGAATAATTTTCGAGACCACGCTTACCTAAATTAACCAATATAAAATCGCTTTCAGTATAGTATTCATCACCCGTAACTTCTTGAGATATTAATTTTGAAGTTGCATATGGTTGCCCAGTTGATTGTGGTAGTTGGTTAGTCGGCTGATTGGTGCTACCTTGCATGTTATTTTCGTCCCAAATACCTACAACATCGATTCCTGGAGTTTCGTTTGATACTTTTTGGATTTCTCTAAAATCTGATTCGCCACAAATTTCGAATAATTTTACTGGTCCTCGGTGAGTATTATTGTGTATGCCTAAAATAACCTCATTAATAGCAGCGATTTTATGAGGATTAGTTGTGTAGGTTGCTTCATTAGGGCGAGACAAACAGACTTCAGGGGCGGTTTTTTGAGTTATCATATTCTAATATTATACCATAAACGTCAAGTCATAAGATCATATTTTATAAATTTTAAGTTATTTCGATACTAATCGGGCAATGATCTGACCCCATTTGGTTCATATGTATTTTGGCACTCTTTACGCGAGTTTTCAGAGTTTTACTAACCAAAAAATAATCTATCCGCCAGCCAACATTTCGGGCCCGAGCATTGGCCCAATGAGTCCACCAGCTGTAGTGTCCATTACCAGTTACAAACATCCGAAAAGTATCGATAAATCCTTTGTTCAAAATTCGCTCAAAGCCTTGTCTTTCTTCATCGGTAAAGCCATGCTTGCCAACATTATCTTTGGGTCTTGCTAAGTCATCTTCGGTGTGAGCAACATTTAAATCGCCACAAAAAATCACTGGCTTAGTTGCTTGTAACATATCAACATATTCCAAAAAAGCTTTATCCCAGGCCTGTTCTCTTAGTTTCAGTCGACTCAAATCACCCTTCGAATTGGGGGTATAAACAGTTACCAAATAATAATCATCGAATTCGGCGGCAAGCACTCTGCCTTCTTGGTTGGTTTTGCCGTATTTATCATCGAGAGAATATTTGCTAGCTATTTCATCAGGTATATCGTTGATAATCGCATTGGGTTTAATTTTGGTAAAAATTGCCGTGCCAGAGTAGCCTTTCTTTTGGGCCGAATTCCAATATTCTTCGTAACCGACTATGTCGACTGGCGAGTCACCTTGCATGGCTTTGGTCTCTTGTAGGCACAAAATATCTGGGTTATGGGCCTTAATAAATTTCTGGAATTCGCCTTTGGTCCAGACCGCTCTAATCCCATTAACATTCCACGAATAAATCTTCATAATATTAATTTTATAATATCGCTCGTCAGACTGCTATAATAATATTTCAGATGAAGTACAAACGAATTTTATTGAAGCTTTCTGGCGAACAACTCGCTGGAAAATATGAAAATGGTATCGATGCCGAACTAGCAGCTTGGTTTGCCAAAGAAGTCAAAAAAGTCGCCGAGTCTGGCACTCAAGTAGTGATTATGGTTGGTGGTGGTAATTTTGTTCGAGGAGCCCAGATTGCAGGACACGGTATTAAGCGTGTCACAGGAGATCATATGGGCATGCTTGCGACCATGATCAATGCTCTTGCTCTAACCGATATCTTTGAGGCAAATGATGTGCGTACAAGGTGTTTAACGAGCATTTTTGCCGAACAAGTAGCCGAACCGTTTGTGTTTAGGCTTGCCAATAAACACCTCGAAAACGGCCGAGTCGTGGTAGTTGGTGGTGGAACTGGCCAGCCATATTTAACTACCGATACAGCCGCTGTATCATTGGCCCTACAGATGGATTGCCAGATTGTTCTTAAAGCCACTAAAGTCGATGGTGTATACGATAAAGACCCTAATAAACACACCGATGCAAAAAGGTTTAATGAACTTAGCTTTCAGCGTGCCGTCGAAGATGAGAATATTAAAGTTATGGATAAAGCGGCGATTGGCCTGGCCATGGAACAAGGCATGAAAGTCATTGTCTTTAACCCAATGGACGAAGACGCCATCTTAAAAGTTTGTAACCGCCAAGACATCGGCACCACAATTAGTTAATTTTGACACACCACTGTCAGTTTATATTAAGTCTATTAGCATACTGCACCGTTACAATAAATGATTTAAATAATCATAACTTATTTATTATTTAAGGCTATTGACAGGTGTATGTCATTGATTTAAAGCATATAAGATGGTATAGTATAGATACTATGAGTTGCCTTAATAATTTAGAATTCAAACATATTAGGTCACGATTGGCTAAACAGTCGAGACTTTTTGTATTTTCGGTTAACAGTGACAATTCTAACGAATCGCTTTTTGGCATTACTACCTTAGTATCACTTATGTCAGCGGCCTATTTACACGCGATTAAAATAAGTATAATTCTATGAATATCTGGGTAATTTTGTCAGTAATTTTATGTTCAGTAATCATAACTCGATCAGTTATGAATCTTTATAATTTAATCGACAGTCTAAAATGGCTTAGTCGACAAGATACCAACTCCTCTCCAAGTAAAGCTGAATTTATAGTATGTATTCCTGCTCTCTACGAACAAAATACTATCGTTGAAACTATCCAAACGTTCCTTTGTCAGTCATATCCAGCAAGCTTAATATCAATTTATATTGTTACATCGGCAAAAGAAAAATCCTCACCAGGTAAACAGACAACCCAAGAAGTTATACATGATTATATCGCATCCCTATCTAAGGCTGACCGTAAAAGAGTCCATAGTTTACATTATCCTGGCAGAGATGGCTATATGGCTCATCAAGTTAACTTTGTTGCCGAAAGTTTGCAAAATAAATTGAAGAAGAATGGGGTTTATTTTGTTATATATAACGCTGATTCGCATGTCAATTCCGATCTGTTCAAAGTGGTAAACTCGATTACATCAAAAAAACTAAGTGTTGATAGTAAGTGGCCGACAATATTACAGCAGTCAGCACTTTATCAATATCGGGGCAGCAGCAAGCTTGCCGAGGGTGCAGGATTACATCAAACATTATGGACACTTGTACATGAGATACCAAAATTGCGAAAGCAATCGACTTTAGTACAAAAACTTCAAGGATATAACTTTGCTGACACTCTACGATTTAGTCGTATTGCCCATTGCATTGGACATGGTTTATTTGTACTTGGCAATTTCTATATTACGCATCCATTATCTGTAGATATATTGAACGAAGACCTACCTTATGGGTTGCAGGCTTGTGCTTTACGCGAATCAATATTTCCAATACCCTCTTTGGAGCTTGCCTCAACTCCTAACCGTATAGCCAATGTTTATCTACAAAAATCTACTTGGTTTAACCCTTTCTTCGAATTTGCAAACTATAGTGAACGTCTCGTACGTCAAGGAAAATACATTTCAAAATTTGAGGTATTATGGCTCACAATCCAAGCATATAGTGGTTTGCTAGTATGGCTCATGCATAGCTTTGTTTTGGTGGGTAGTTTAGTATCTAGTATATTGGCGGGTCTAGAGTATATCTTATTATGGATTGTTGCCCTGTCGTTGTATTGGATTATTCCAGCCCTGCTCGTCACATACAAAAGATCAGCCTTAGTAAATGGCGGTAGCAACTCATATATCTCAGTAATTGTTGGTATACCTTATGTACTGACTCACTCAGTTGGCCCTGTAGTATCAATATATCGTTGGATAGTTGCTGGTATTGGCGGCACAAAACCCTTAAAACGAAAGACTAAATCGACATGAGCAAACTCATCGGTATAGAAGGATCTAGTTATGTCGGTAAAACTACAGTCGCTAATCAATTATTTGAGATGGGTTTTAAGGTGATTCCTGAATATGATACTTTTGGGCCATTTCCAGAGTCTGATGGTAGTGTTAAAGGATTGAAGTCTGTCATTGACGAGCTTCTTGATCGCGAGAGGCAACGTTGTGAACTGATTGAACCTCATAAGATTAATTTCGAGGATAGGACCGTAGTCTCGCTAATTACTTTTGAAGAAATGAAAATACTCCATGCTCATGCAAGTGATAGTGAAAAAGTACACACTGAAGTTCGTGACTATGCTACAAGAAGAATCATTCAACTATCTGAGACTGGACAGATAACTTCGCCAGATGGTATAGCGGTATTAAGGATAAATGATAATGACGAGTTTGATAATAGGGTTAAAAAACGCGGGCTAACGGCAGTAGGCGAACTGACATTGTTTGCAACACAACTGCATATTGCTAGAAAATCTGTTGAACATGCAGCTTCATTACTTGGTGATGGTGTTTGTGCGATGTTAGAGGTTGATAAAAAGCTTCCCCAAACGCTTGCCAAAGAACTAATAAAATTTGCCGAACGGCTATAATTGATTGTATGACCTCCCGACGAGAACTATTAGAAAGGCACGTAAATGACTATGGTTTTGATGTAAATGATGTACTATCTCGACCTATTAATATGATTAAACTGCCGTCAGTATCGATAGTTATACCTTATTATGAAACGGGCGAAAATTTTGGTCGATGTCTATATTTCCTAAAACGGGCTATCAGCAAGTACCCAAGTAGTTGCGAAATCATCGTTGTTGATGATGGTTCGACTCGGAAGCCGATGATTAATTATATAAATAATCAGAAAGAAATTCGTATAATTGTACATAAGAAAAATCTAGGACGTACCGAGGCCAGAAATTCTGGATTATCAGCGGCAAACGGCGAAATAATTTTTTTTCTAGATAGTGATGTATTAGTTGAAGAAGATTTAATTGTTAATCATGTCAAATTACATATTGAGGCAATCAGGCAAGCAAGAAAAGCGATTTGTGTAGGATTTTTTGAATTTTCTGATGCAAAATCGACCAAGCTTAAACAAAATCGTTTAACAAGCCAAAACATTAGTATCAACGATTTTAGGGTAGACTGTGTGTACGATGCAAAGTGGATAGGATGTGATGATGATAAACTGTATATTGGTCAACACATAAGATTAGTTGATGAAACCAATAATTTCAGATCATGGAGTGGTCAATATAAAGCATGGATGTTGCCAAATATGGTACTTGGAGGTGTTTTTTCGCTTATCAAAGATGAAATTGATGCTGTAGGAATGTTTGACTCACGTTTTAAAGGCTATGGCTTTACCGAAACCTCAGCAGTTACCAAAATGATTGCCGAACGAGGAAATGTTGTCATCCCCTGCCTTATCGGAGGTGGGATACATATTGAAGACAGCGTAGTAAATATACCTCAACTCGAAAAAGATCAAATATTTAAGCGAAAACATGATTATTATTTTAATACCTTTTTAGAGGAAGAAATATGACTAAAAAAGTAATTTTCATCGATTGGAATAAAACACTTTCAAATAGTCTTTTTTGGGAGCATTTAAAAGATAGCTCACATCCAAATCACATGCACTTATCATCTATCGAAAAATGGCTTTTTGTAGATAATCGGGATTACCTTAATCATTGGATGAGAGGCCAGCTATCGGTAGCTGAAATTGCTAGAATAATGAGTAGCGATACAGGTGTTGACAGCAAAATAATAATCCATGAACTGCGACATAGTTGCGAAATTATGCAATATAGCATTAATAATTTAGAGGAAATTGTTAAAACAATCCAGAAGCAAGATATTCAAGTAGTAATAGCAACAGATAACATGGATACATTTTCTCAATATACCATTCCATCCATGAAGCTTGATGAACTATTCGATGACATATTGAATTCATATGAAATAGGACATCTAAAAGACGACGAACTACCGACTGATAAGATAATGTTTTTTGATGATTACCTAAAAAAGAAAGGATGGAATTATGGAGATGCTGTACTTTTAGATGACTCTCCAGATAAGAGTGGTAAATACAAAAAGCTCGGATTTGAACGCGTCCTAATAGATAAGCCCGTTACTCTACAAAGAGAACTCGAGAGGTTCATTAATGCACGCTAAAATATTAAATTTATGCTTACATGACGTTGTTCCAAATAAGTCGGATGTGAAAACAGTTTATGACACGACATTTCAGCAGGTCGAAGAGATTATTAAATTATTGAAAAAATTACGCTCACAAGGAATCATTGACTCTTACCGCATATTTTTTGACGATGGCTATAAGTCTGTGCTTGATGTTCTGCACAATATTAACCTTGGAGTTAGCAGCAATAACATCTACATGGCGATTATTACTGACCACATAGGTAGGTCCAATAAACTAGCAAAAGAAGATATTATTTTACTCTCAAAACAAGGTTTTAATATATGCTCGCACGGAGTCTCGCATGCAGCATTAGCAATTTTTTTAGAAGATACTTTGCAGCCATCACCCAAAAATGGCGATTACCATAATATGTCTTATGGCAAGGAAAGTGTATTATCTGTTCAAGAAATTAAGTTTCAGTTTATAGAATCAGGAAATGTCATACGAGCAATTACTGGGCTTCAGGATTTATCATTTGTTTTGCCTTATGGACTTTATAATAAAGATGTTGTAGATCAAGCTGTTAACACTAGTTATCGACGCCTTTACAGCTGTGATTCTGCATTTGACTATGGGCAATTTTTGGCACCGAGATTGTTAGTTACTCAAGAGAATATTGACGGTTTAGACAAGTTAATCAAAGAATTGCCTAATCGAGCGAAGTTACTGATCAAGTAATTTTGAACATTAACCTGTAAACCATGCTAAAAACCTTTCCACCAAAACTAAAAACCCACCCAAAGGGGTGGATTCTTAGTTTGGCGGAGAGAGAGGGATTCGAACCCTCGGTGACGTTGCCGCCACAAACGCGTTCCAGGCGTTCCAATTCAACCACTCTTGCACCTCTCCTTATCTAAGTAGTTTAACAAACCTTCATTTAAAATCATCAACTAATTAAAAATTTACATATAGTTGTAAAATCTGCAACATATAATAAGCATATACACTTGCGTAACACCTCTCAGGAATAATAAACTAAGTATAACAATGGCAATCATAGAAATAGAAGACGTAAGTAAAATATACGGATTCGGTGACGCTACAACTGTAGCTCTCGAAGAAGTTAGCTTAAGTGTGGAAAAAGGCGAATTTGTAGCTGTCATGGGTCCGAGTGGCTCGGGTAAAACTACGCTGATGAACGTGATTGGCCTTCTAGATCACCCGACTCATGGAACTTATAAATTAGATGGTCGAAATGCCAGCAAACTACGGCCTAACACTAGGGCTAAAGTTCGTCGTGATAAAATCGGCTTTGTGTTTCAGTCGTCGAGTTTGTTAGGCGGCTTGACTGCTCTAGAAAATGTCGCTTTGCCACTTGCCTATACTGGCAAAATTTTCTCTAAACGCACAAAAATGGCTCATAGTATGCTCGAGAGAGTTGGTTTATCGAGCCGAGCTTATTATCTGCCAAATCAACTCAGTGGTGGCCAAGCTCAACGTGTAGCTATCGCTCGTGCCTTAATCAATGAGCCAGGCATCGTGATTGCCGACGAGCCAACAGGCAATCTTGATACAGGCTCGTCGATGTTAGTTATGGAGCTGCTCAAAGAAGTCCATGAAATGGGCAATACTATCTTGATGGTCACCCACAATCCTGAACTCACTCGATACGCTACTAGAGTTCTATATATGATCGATGGCAGTATCGTCAAAGATGAGCATAATCGCCCAGGTGAAGTAGCCAAAAGTGCCATCGAGAGTGTCCAGTACCAATCAATTACCAACGAAGAAGCTGACCTTGAAGCTGTCTCGGCTATGGTCGAAGGGATACCAAAAGCTGGCGATAACATTCCATACAGACGAGTCAAAAAACATGCCAAACGTAAAAATTCTAAAGCTAAAAAAACTAGCCCGAAACGCGGAAGGCCTAAAAAGAAATGATGTTCTCGGACCATATCAAAATCGGCTTGGCATCTGTCAAGAAGTCTCGTTTTAGAAGTATGATTACCATCTTAGGCATTGTGATCGGGGTGGTCAGCGTAGTAACGATTGTAACTTTAGGCGAAGGTATAAAGAAACAAGTCAACAATCAGTCGGCCGAACTAGCGAATGGTGCGATTACTATCCGACCAGGCAAGCTAGTTAACCGAGATTCTACTGGCAAAATCACTAGTCTTAATTTACTGGCTAGCACCGCTTCCGCCAGTGTTACGCCGCAAGATGTCGAGACAATCAGCAAAAATCCTGAAATATCGGGGGTAACATCATTTGCGACAATAAGTGCATTACCAACCTATGATAAAAAAGTTTTTAACGATGGATTAGTTGTCGCATATTCTGGTAAATTAAGTGACGTAATTGATCATAAAGTTGAGTTCGGTAATTACCCAAACGCAGATGATAGTGGCTCTGGACGTTATGTTGTAATTGGTGCGGGTGTAGCCCAAAAATTATTTAACGAAACTGTGCCAATTGGCAAAAGTCTGACTGTCAAAAATCAACAGTACGTTGTTGGCGGAATATACTCACCTTTTCGTGACACTCCCCTTGCCTCGGGCATAAACTACAATAATATTATTTATGTTCCTGAAAGCGGTGCTGCACCTCTAAAAGATATTAAAATGCCGTATTTTCAGGTGATCGCCAAACTCAAAAATCCTGCAAAAATTGATACAGTTGCCAAACAAGTAACTGAATCAATCAAGCAAAACCACTCAGGATTAGAAGATTTTTCTGTACTTAAACAAGATGAAGCAGGTGTAATAAGTGGCGAATTGATCGATACATTATCGCGTATGATCTTGGGTATGGCGGCGATCACCTTGATTGTTAGTGGTATAGGAATTATGAATGTTATGCTAGTTTCGGTCACCGAAAGAACCCGCGAAATTGGAATTCGTAAAGCGATTGGAGCAACCAACCGCCAAATCACTAATCAGTTTATGATTGAAGCTTTGATCTTATCGGTTTGGGGGGCATTGTTAGGTGTAATCGTATCGATTTTGCTGCACTTAGCTATTAGAATATTTACAAATCTAGAGCCAGTTTTATCTTGGCAACCGATAGTAGTGGCAGGTTTGATGTCGGTTGTGGTTGGTGTAGTATTTGGTGTTATACCTGCTACCAAAGCAGCTCGAAAAGACCCAATTGAGTCACTCCGTTCAAGTAACTAAAAGTAAAAGTTATGAAAATCAAGGTTATATCAGTCGGCAAAAAACCATCTCAAGAACTTCAAACTATCATCGATCATTACCAAAAAAGGTTAAACAAGTTTTGTAATCTGTCGTGGGTTTATTTGACAACTAAGCATATCGACAGTGAGTCCTCAGATATTTTGCGACAAATCGACCAGCAAGATTATGTTATTTTGTTAGACGAAAACGGCAATAAATTATCAAGTATTGATTTTGCAAAGACAATTGAGCTGGCCCAAAATAATTCGCTCAAGCAATTAGTTTTTGTTATTGGCGGAGCTTATGGGGTTAATCATAGTATTTTTAACAGAAGTAATTTGGTAATTAGCCTGTCGGACATGGTCTTTCCGCATCAATTAGTTAGATTGATATTAACTGAACAAATATATCGAGCCTACACAATATTATCTGGCTCAAAATACCATCATAATTAAATTCTAGTGCTTGAATGCTCTAACAAATAGTTTTTTGGTACTCATCCTAAGGAATTCTGCTGCCAAGTAGTAATATGGGAACACAACTATTACTAAGAATGTACTAGATAATAATCCGCAAATCAAAACTACTGACAAGCCTTCCCAAAATGGACTTGTAATGGCTAAAGGAATTAGTGATACTACCGCTGTTAAGCTGGTGGCAACTAGTGGTCGGAAACGCTCGGCTAAAGCCTCATGAATAGCATCAACAGGTCTCATGCCAGCAGCTCGTGCTTGATTGGCATAATCGGTAAGCAAAATAGTGTTTTTGATGCTTAGTCCGATGAGTGCAAAGAAACCTAGCATTGCAAAGAAGCTGAATGGGTTATCGGTCAAATATAATCCTAAAGTAATACCAAATAAGCTAAATGGAATAGCCATAAAGATCAAAACAGGCTGGAGGAAACTTCTAAATTGAAGAACTAATAAAATGTAAATGACCAGTAAAACTACAGGAAACGCGATTGCTAATGTCTTGAAGCTGTCTTGATTTTCGCCTTCTTGCTGCAAATCAAAGCTCATGGCATCTTTCTTCAAACCATAACTAGCCACTTTCTCAGGGGTAAACTCTGACTTTAATGCATCTTGAGTCAGAGTAAACAACGCGGTTGTGTCGCTATCTTTGTATTGAGCTGTGACGGATATATATGGTTTATTGTTTTGGCGAGAGTAAATCGAAGGGTTTGGTGGACTAACTGATTCAATTGAGGCTTTACTGCCATCAGCTCTAGTTAGCTGTAGAGTTGACAGATACTTTTGTATATCGGTTGCTAGCTTAGTTGCCGCTTCGCGGTTTTTGGAAGTGTCAACTTTAACTGTAAAGCCTGAGGCTGGTGGGCCTGCATCAACCTGATTAATTTTTATTTGGACACCCTCGAGCTTACCTAGTTCACTATTCAATTGTTTGATTATTTCTGGAGAAGTGACATCTCGGTTCTTGTAATCATTTAAGTCAATAAAATACGATGCATTTTGGGCAGTGTTATAGCCGTTATTTGCCGCCAAAACAAAGTTGTTATTAATAACTTTTGATATCACCGCTTCGATATCTTTAGATTTTTGCTCAGCAGAATCTAGGGTTGTATTGGGAGCAAACGAAGCTGTTAAGTAAAGTTGATTTGAATCTTTTGATGATGGAAAAATGTTAAATTTAACTTTTTTGAACAAGTAGCCACCCGTTCCGATAAAGGCAAAGCTAATCAAAAAAGCAGTCAAACAAACAACTACTAATTTTGGCTTAGAATTTTTGGCTAACAGCATCGGCTTAGCAATAAATTCGGCGATTTTTGACTCGATATTTCCTGAAAAATCATGTTCATTGGTTTGTTTGGGATTGCTGCCTTTTCTAAATAAAATCAGTCGAGCAAAAAATGGAATAAATATTAGTGCTACCACCAAACTTACCAAAAGAGCCGAAATTATAGTGATCGGTATAGCCCTAATAAAATCGCCTAGGATGCCTTTGACAAATATCAGAGGTGTAAAGCTAAGTGCAGCTGTAGAAGTGGCGGCGATCATCGCTCGACTTACTTTGCGTGTTGCATTGGAGATAACTGTATTTGGATCTTTATGCCTTTTTCTTTGTGCGACAATAGCCTCTACCATGATGATGGTGTCGTCAACTATCAACGACAGTGCCAAAATTAACGAGAAAAGCGTAATAGTGTTAAGTGAATTGCCGCTTAAGTACAAAACGCCATTAGTTATAGCAAGTACAGTTACCATCGAAATTACGGTGATTAAAGATGCTCGCACGGCAATAACTATCGCACCCACAATCAATACAACTATCAATCCTTCAAGCAATGTACGCTGTAGCTCACTAAGTTGAGTCTTGATACCTGGCGAATTTGAAGCACTAATTTCGGCCCCGAAATCATTGAATTTTGAATCACTTTTGACTTCACCGAGTGCTTTATTTACATTGTCATACAACTCCAAATTATCGGCTTTGGGTACCGATTTAACACCTATCACAATCGCATCGTAAAAATTATTTTGATTATCTTGTCTTTTACCAAATCGCTCAAAAGATTTTGCTGCTTTTTCAGTTTGGCCATTTATGGGATTGGTAGCTTCCTCGACTGGATTAATGATCGAAACATCACTTACTAGATTAATATTTTTACTCTTCAATAGATTGGCCATTTCATTGGCTTTTGAGATTAGAGTTTGTTGGTCGATGGTTTTTTTGGAGTAAAATGAGATCACTAAATCATCACCCCGTTCTGTGTAGCCGAATTTATAAGGGTCAAATTTTATATTGGCTTGGTCTGGTAGAATTTTTTCGGCTGATATTTTTGACTTTAGTTCACTAGTTTTACTCTCGGCGTTAGTTCCCTCTTTGTATTGGACTTGACCAGTAAAAAAATTGCCAAAACTTTGAGTCTGGACTGTTTTTACACTGTCATCTTTTAGCAAAAATTCATTTAACTTTGTAGCAGCATCTGCGTCAACTTTTTCGGCATTATCAATAAAATATGTACCTTGAGCAAGAGCAAATGGCGAATTAATCGCAGGAAAACCCTCTTTTTTAAGAAGAGTTGTATAACAAGCTACACCAAACAACACAAGTGCGAGGCACAAAAGTGCAGTCTTGCGAGGTCGTTTAAAGAAATAAAGGCTGACGTTTTGTAAAAAAGTGTTCTTAGGTTTATTGGCTTTACGGGTTTTTTTCATGAATTCCTCTTAAATTAGTTTGTTAACTTAACTTATTATGCTGAGTATTTTATCTTAACTAAAATGATTAGTCTATCTAATTATCTCTTTATATACCCAATTTTTTAGTTTGCTAGGATCTTTGATTATCATGCTGCCTCGGTCCACTTCGACGCAACCAATATCTTTTAGTTTGCGGATCACTCTGTTAACTGTTTCTCTAGATAAGCCAGTTTTAGAAGCAATAATCTTTTCGTTGGTATTGATCAATACGTTATTTGTCTTGCCTTGATGATAATGATTTAGTTCGCAGTAAAGCTCGTAAACTACCTTGTCGAGTGCATTGCCAGCCATCATAGTGATAGCTCTGACCAAAAACTCATCAAGGGCGAAGTACAATTTTTTGGCTAAGACTACCGCAACATCAGGATTTTTCTCGATAAAGTTAACAACTTTTTTAGTCGGTATTTTGTAAGCATTTACTTCATTAACAGCCGTATAATAAAAGTGATTGGTCAGTTTTAGTCCTAAACTATCAGGGACAGGCAAAAAACTACCTGCTTTGTATACATGTAAGATAATTTCGTCTTTTTTGTAAGAATGAGTGTATTTTTTTATTTCACCATCTTTGATGAAATATATATAATCTAGTCTTCGTCCTGGTTTTAGCAAGACTTTTTTAGGAGAGAGCTTAATAAGTTGATGTTTTTTGAAAAATTCTTTCAACTTATTTGGATATGCGTTAATGTCTTGCATTTAACTCCCTCCTCCAAGAGGTAAAGCTTTAACACTTTAATTTTATCATTTTTAATAATATGTTCATAGTCGTTAAGCTCATAAGATAATAATTATTTGCCTGTAATATTTAAAAAGAAGTGTCAAATACATCTATCTTTAAGATATAATTATGGTATTAGCTGATGAAAACACCCGACAAACCTAACTTACTTTTTAAGAATAAAGTTGATTTACTCGATAGTTTTGTTTTGAGTGGAGTTTTGACGGTTTTATTAACCCGAACTTATTTAGAAATAACAGGCTATCCGCAACTTGGTAATAATCACTTACATGTGGCCCATGTTTTGTTTGGTGGCCTTTTTTTATCTTTTGCTCTACTCGTATTATTGCTTAGTAGTAAGCCAAATAAATTTTTTAGTGCTGTTTTAGGAGGCATCGGGTTTGGTTTGTTTATCGATGAGACTGGAAAATTTATTACACGCGATAATGATTATTTTTACGAACCGACTTTCACAATAATTTATATGACATTTTTGGCCGTATGGTTCGTGTCACGCCTTATTCTTATCCATGGTAGTGACCAAAGGTTCTTATCGCCCGCCGAATGGCCAAGACCATTACTAGTCAGAATTTTTATTATTTTTTGGTCATCGGTACAAGTTGGTTTGGTTGTTTATATATTAGAAAATCTGGCTGATTATTCTGCCCTTCAAAATCGCGTCACAAGTATGATAGCCGTTGGTAGTATCTCGGCGATTATTTACGGGCTATTAATTTTACTGGGTCTAGGAAATTTAATTTTTAAGAAAGTTGACACAGCTGCTCATATTCTGAGAGGTTCTTCGCAAATGGCAATTGTATTGATGTATCCAATTATGTTTTATAGTTTCCAGCTTTTAGCAGCTATAGGAGTAATTTTTACGATGTTAATGATAATGGCTCTATCAGAAACAAATCTGAAATATCTGATCGATAATCTACTAAGATCTTATCGAAACAAATAATTATTTTTTACGAAGCAAATTACCGCCGATATTGATAAGGTCATCAAGCACACTACCATCTTTATTTTTATCCAAAATACTACCTAAAATCGAGCTATCACTCTTGCCTATTTTTTGATTTTTTAGGATATCCATTAATCCGCCAGAGTCTAATTTGTTATCTGATTTAGTTTTACCAAGTTTACCGAGTACAATCGGGGCTAAAATTGCTAATATCATCATGATTTTCGCCGAATCTACCCCTGTTTTTTTACTAACTACTTGAGCGACTTGCTGGTCTTGATTGCCAAATATATGGCCTAAAATTTTATTGCCATCAGTTTGAGTATTTGAATTAGTGATGGCCTCAACAATATTGTCGAGAATTGAACCATCGTGTTTTTGATCAAGCGTATTTCCTAAAGCCTGCTGATCTGATTCTTTAGCTAAACCACCTAAAATCATCGGTAAAGCTGAATCAATCACACTTTTCGTTTCACTGGTAGATGTATCGGCCTGCGAACTTATTTGACTGATGGCGTTACTGTCTAAATATTTTTTGATCTCTGATTTGATATCCATAAAACCTCCTAGTTTATATCTAATTATAACTTATCTACTTGCAAAATATGATAAAGTTAAAGTATGAAAAAATCATCATTATATAATTGGTTAGCTACAGTAGCCGTTTGTATCGGTATTGGTATGTTACTTGGAGCATATCTAGCTAGCGATACTCCCTCAAAAACACCATTTTGGATTGGTGGAATATTAGTATTTTTAGGAGCAGTTGTATTTGGAATGGCAGTCGGGACAAACTCATTCGAAAGCTCAGTTGCCAACAAAAACTCCTCAAAAGATACTGTTAAATCCGACCAAACTGAATATTCGAGCATTGATTCTAATAAAAATTAAACTCGTATGTCACTAAAAAGAGGCTCACTAGTCTATCTGATTGCTAGCTTGGTTTTTTTGACTGGGCTTGGATATCTATACTTTGTTATTGCTAGCATCAAAGAAAAAGAATTGTCGTTAGTGATTGGCTTACCAGTACACTACGCCTTAATTGGCCTGGGATTAATTTATTTATCACTTAGCTTATACAAAAAATTATATCGAGCTTGGCTAATAACCGTAGCTTTGTTAGCTTTTGCAATTTTAAGCGAAATAATTTTCGCCATAAAATATAACCAGTTTTTTAGCTTGGTATTTTTAGTGGCTTTAACCTGCTTAGTGTTTATCAGTAAAAACGAATTTAAGGCCCAGTCAGAAAAACCTAAAGTGCTAAGTAGCTTAGGAATTAGTATTGGACTGGTATTATTAGCGATCATTTACGGGACGTTAGGTTTTTTGCAATTTAATGGTCTTAATCATAACCTCGGACTAAGCGTAAAAGATGCAGTAGCTGAGACTATCAGAGTTATTAGCTTTACCAACGATCGTCCAATCATAACTCATAACCATTCACGTGCAGCAAGGACTTTTGTCTTGAGTCTGCAGACGCTTGGCCTGGGAAGCCTAACCATGGCAGCTTGGACTATGCTCAAACCACTGGCTTATCGCTACCAAAAAGATGAATTTAAAATCGACAAAGCCAGAGATATTGCCGAAAAATATGGCGGTTCAAGCGAAGATTTTTTCAAATTTTGGCCAGAGGATAAAGATTATATTTACAGCGATAATGACACCGCTTTTATTGCCTATAAAGTTTTCAGGGGAACGGCATTGGCTGTCGGTGGGCCAATTGGCGATGCCAATGACTTTGACAATGTAGTTAATAATTATATCAATTTTTGCCATAAACACGCATTTACACCGAGTTTTATTCATATAACAGATAGATTCAAAGATTTATTTCACAAGCACGGATTTAATTTGCAAAAGATCGGTGAAGAAGCGGTTGTGGATACTTCTAAATTTTCTGAGCAAACCGCCAAAAGTAAAAATTGGCGAAATGTTAAAAATCGATTCATTAAACAAGGCTATAACTTCGAAATGCGTCTGCCGCCCCATAGCTCGACTCTTTTAGACGAACTTAAACGTATTTCGGACGATTGGTTAGCATCACCAGGTAGAACAGAACGAGGCTTTGTACTGGGGTACTTTGATAAAGATTATTTGAATAATTGTGAAATTGGAGTGCTAAGAAATGAAGAAAACCATATAGTAGGTTTTGTTAATCTAATTGAAAGTTTTGAGGCTGACGAAGCAAATATGGATTTATTCCGACAGCGAGAAAATTCATTAACTAATACTACTGACTATATGATGTATTGTTTAATTTTAGAATTACACTTACGTGGTTACAAACGGTTTAACTTAGGTTTATGCCCACTCGTTGGTATGAGCGATGAAGATGACAGTAATGCACTCAGTAAAGCTTTAAATTTGGTTTATAATTTTGGTGGAAAAATTTATTCATTTAAAGGTTTGTATCGGTTCAAATCTAAATTCGATCCAGATTGGAGAGATAGCTATATCGCTTACAAATCAACTACAATCGGCATAGTTAAAGTTGCTCAAAGTTTGAACGCCGCCATGAAAGTCGATAGTCAAAAATTATGAAAAATAATAGTAAATTAATAAGTTATTTACTAATTTCATATTTCATTGTTAGCTTTTATTGGGTATTGGCCTATTGGTTAAATCCTTATCACTCCTCTGTCCACGATTATATTAGCGATTTATTTGTGTCGAAGGCTCCATATAACTGGCTTTTCAGGCTATTAGAAGTTCTCTCAGGGCTATTTTTGTATTTGATCGTTCACTTCTCTGACCAACTATTTAATATAAAAAAGTCGGCCGATAAGCTAGTCAAGAAAGCGGTTCAAATCGTTGGTGTAATGACTGTTTTCGACGGAATAGTCATAAACGATTGCATAAAAAGCCAAATAACTTGTGGTGGATCTGCATTCCAAAATATCCTAAATATTTTGCATGGACTAGAGAGCGTAGTAGTTGCTCTTATAATGATTTGGCTTAGTTACTATATCTATAAAAATTCACTTAGCTATAACAAAATATTCGCTTTTATATTCATAATTTTGGCTGGAAGTGGTCTGTATCATTTATATGATTATGGTCATGGTCCAATTAATGGAATTGTTCAGCGAATTTTTGGTGCTGTTTTTGGAGTGCTAATTATATTGATTTTTTATGATTTCAAAAAAATAAGTCAGCGAAATTTTTAAATAATTAGTTTATTGTATAAACTAAGGACAGTAATGGGTAGATTAAAAAAATTCCGCAAAAATCAGATTGTTTTATACCAAGGTGAAGCAACGACTAACATTTATAAAATAAAATCTGGTCTTGTGAAGTGTTACACAACACTCGAAAATGGCAATGAGGCAATTGTTGCACTATTTGGACCGAACGATTACTTCCCTGTAATTAGTCGTCAGGATAATATATTTTCGTATTTTTATCACGAAACAATGGACGAGACCGAAAGCGAACTGCTGTTCCCTGATGAATACATAAAAATGCGAACTGGTCAAACCATGCTTGACGAGCATCACACTAAATATCTAGGAGCTTTATTGCATATAAATGCCCTAGTTCAACCCTCGGCATACGAAAAATTAGCTCACACACTACGCTATTTGGTAATTCGTTTTGGTGAAGATATGCCAATCAAAAAATATAAGCGAATCAAAATTAAGCTAACTCAACAAACTCTAGCTAATTTAGCAAATATTTCTAGAGAAACAGCTAGCTTAGAACTTAACAAACTAAAAAAACAAGAAGTAATTATCGAAAAAAATAAGTTTTATCTAGTTGATACGGTAGCTATAACTACTATCTTCGGTGATGATATTGGTCAATCTCTTCAGCTTTAAGAGTTATTGACTAGTTGAGCTTCTCTAATCGTGTCGTTAATAATTCGCACTAATTCTTTTGGGGAAGCCCAAGCTTTGAGCATATATCTTGTAGCTCCGAGTGAAAGTACTTCGTTGATTTCATCTTTGCTATCTAAATTACTAAATACAATTATTGGCACTTGATTGTAGTTTTTAAAAGCTTTCAAAAATTCTCGACCATCCATGACAGGCATCAGTAAATCGAGCAAAATAATATCTGGTTCAAAATCATTTAATACATCTAAAGCTTCTTTACCATCGAAGGCATTTTCGATTTCGTAGCCTTCCTTCTCGAGTAAGATGCTAAATGCGTCACTCAAGGTTGGATCATCTTCAACTAGTAAAATCTTTTTTGCTTCTTTCAATCTAGTTATTTGCCTTTCTGATATTAAATTAATAAAAGTTATTAGTTAAATTATTGCTCAAATTTATATCTAATATTCTAAGTAAATAGCATTGAGTATTTCTGTTAGCTGCAATACAGATTATTACTTAGAAAATTTTGTCGGTAAACTTAAGATAAATTCTGAGCCTTTGCTATTCTCGCTAATTACCTCTATATCACCCCTGTGAGCCTCGGCCAGTTTTTTAGCCAAAAACAAGCCTAAGCCAGTGCCGCCTTCTTTTCTTGATAAAGCATTGGGTATTCTAGAGAACTTTACAAATAATTTCTCAATATCAGCTTTTTCAATTCCGACACCGTTATCTTTAATTGAAAGCTTAATAAGTTTATGTTTTTTGGTGAGTTTGATATAAATTTTTGATTTGGGATGAGAATATTTGATAGCGTTACTAAGTAAATTCTCGATAATCATACGCATATATTTTTTATCTATTATGCACTTTATTTCTTTAGGATTTGATGAAAATTTAATTATCATCTCTTTGTGTTTGATGGTGTCTTCCATAGTATCAACCACGTCTTTGGTTAAGCTAGTTAAGTTGATTTCTTCGAAGTTCATGGCCAACTGGTCAATATCGGCTTTGGCGACATACAAAATTTGGTCGATAACTTCTAATTGACGTTCATTAGATAAGTGGGCTTTAAGAGCAATTGCCAGTTGTTCATCTGTCAAATTACCAAAATAGCCATTGATTAGCATATTTATATATTGCCTTACCCCAGTAGCAGGAGTTCGCAGTTGATGAGAAGCCAACGCTAAAAGATCATTTTTTGTTTGTTCGACTTCGTTTTTGTAAACTTCTCGCACAAATCTAAAGCGACGATTCAAGTACATATACACCATCCAAGCCACGGTCATGCTGGCCAGTAAAGACGTCATAAAAACTACCACAGGATAATTAAAAATACTGTCATTTTGGAGTTTGGCATGGACCAAAAGTTGCCACTTCCGACCCGCAATATTAATCACCTCTGAACCAACGTCATTAGAACTCGAATTTAAGGAATCAGGAAAATTATAATTTTTGATAATTTCTGGTTGGCTCGAAGTAATATCAGTAATTTTATATTCTGTCGATGATTCTAGTCCTTTCAGATTGGCAATAATATCGTCGATTCTGGCAATGGCATAAGTATAGCCGATTAAACTTGCTCTTCTCTGGTCAACTGTGGCGACATCATCTTTAACTGATGAGGCATAAATAGGATAATAGATCACAACACTTTGAGGCTTTTTTCCATCTGCTCTACCGACATCTTGATTAAGTAGCACAGGCGACGTGGTGATTACTTGATTCGAGTCGCGTGATTTAATCATTGCTTCGCGGCGGACATTCTCGGTGTACATATCTAAGCCGTAAGCCTTTTTATTAATATCATTATAAGGACTAATATATTGAATGGCTGTATAATAATCACGCCGATAATCAGGTGTAATTTTATAATCAGTTAGCCCTTGTTGGTGCATCGAATCTTCGAACTCAACTATTTGGTTGGGCGGGATAATTTTGACCAAACCAACTCCAAGTAAAGCTGGAGTTCTATGCTTCACTTCAAGCGACTCAGTATATTTTGCCCAATCTTCTTTCGAGATATTTTCTGGCTTGATCAAACTTACCATGCCAGATGCATTTATAAGTAAATTCTCATATAACGAGAAGCGACCCTGAAAATATGTACTAAGTTTACTCTTCTCTTGATTAATATATCTGGCTCGTTGATTGTTTTGCCTGATTAACGCCGAATTATATAAAATATATGAAATCAATACACCGAACCCTAAAATTACAATCGCTAAAATTGTAATTACTTTAGTTTCGTCTTTGGAACGAAGCTTATAAAATATCGAGCTAAAAATATTTTTTATATTCACTATTTAATAGATTAACAGATGTAGATGCTATAAATTGTTAGCAGGCTCACAAAAAATTCGTTGTTTGCCTCATAGTTGCATTTAGCCTAAGCATTTTACTATAAGGTTACAAACAAAATAAATTGTTTGAATAATAACAAAACTCTTCATAGTTTAGTTAGAACTTTAACAAAATAGTAATCATAAGCGAATTCAACTACTACAAATTACAGTTTTTACCTGATAATAAGTCGAATTAATAATCGATAATCAGGTTACCTTGAGGAGGGTACAAATTATGAATAAATTATTTAACAATGAAGATTTAGATGTTAAAATAGCAAGCTTTTTAGCTAGAAAAAGGCAAAAATTTCCAGAAGTTTTCGACGACGAGCCTTATCAAGGTCGTCACACTAGCGTATATCAAAAACTAAAACTAATTCACCAATAATAAATTAATAAAAGGAGTTGATTAATCCATCATGACACTAATGTCGATTTTGGTATGGTTAATTTTTGGCGGCTTATGTGGATGGATTGCTTCAGTTATCGTCAGCATAAAGCGTCCAAAAGAACTATCACGATATATATTAGTCGGTGTATGTGGAGCATTAATTAGTAGTTTATTTGTGGTATCAATCAGCAGAGATAGTGTAGTTATGCTGAGTGTTCAAAATTTATTACTTGCAATATTTGGTGCGGTTTTATTGCTAGTAATCTATCAATCCATAAAAAGCCACGACAAAAATTACCAACAATAACAGATACGTTTATCTTTTTTGAGTACTTTAAACAAGCCAAGCTAATTTTATAGCTTGGCTTGTTTTAGTTTATTTTAAGTTATTTTTCAGTTTATCTAAACTAAAATTTATTATAGATTAATGAAAAATGTTTTAAAAAATAGCTTGATAATATTATACAGTTTATTAATTATAACTACGGTATTTGTTGTCCCTATAAAATCCAGTAGCTTTAATGATGCAACACTGTATATTTCGGCGGTGTTAGGTTACATTGGGCTAGTTTTTTTGCTGGCTATGTACGCATTAGGTGCAAAGAGTGTGGCAGGTTTATTTTCTAATGATTTAGCTCAACTATATAAATGGCATAGCTGGCTTGGTAAGTATGGTATTTTCCTTATATTTTTGCATCCAATATTTATTGTGCTGAGTTATGGTGAAAGCTGGTTATATGTTATTAAACCAGAGATTAGCACTAATTTTTCGTATGGCGTAACCTATGGTCGATTAGCTTTTTTCTGTTTGTTTGCCGTGTGGGTTTTTTCGGCACTGGCTCGAAGTAAAATCACTTATCGCAACTGGAAATATTTACATTATTTAGTATATTTAGCTTTACCTCTTAGTTTATTGCATGTTCCAAGCACTGGCACGTCATACTCACAACTATTACTGGCAAAAATTTATTATTTGATAATTTTGTGGAGTTACTTAATTTTTTGTATTTTGAGACTAAGAAGTGTTTTTAACTTCGATAACTATAAATATTCTGTTATCTCGCATTTTAAGCCTAGCCACAATACTTATATTTTACGAATGAAGCCTGAAGACGTAGCAATAGATTCTAAACCAGGCCAATATATATTCTTAAAAATGGGACTATGGAGCGAAGAACACCCTTTTTCGGTTGTCGATAACCGAGATGAACTAATTTTGATGTATCGAGCATTTGGTAGATTTAGCCATAAAATGACTAAACTAAATGTTGGCGATCAAGTTTATTTGTCTAAAGCGTACGGCCGATTTACACAAGAAATCGAGCAACAAGGACTTGAAAATACGGTATTTATCGCTGGAGGAATCGGGATAACGCCATTTATACAGAGGATATTTTATGCCCGAGACAAATCCAAAATTAAGTTGTTTTACTGTAATCGTCACCCTGAAACAGCAGGTTTATTAAAAGAATTGCGAACACATCTTAATCAGAATTTGATCGAAATTTATAGTGACAATAGTCGTCAGACAAAAGCCAAATTTAATGCCCACTTTATAGAGGCTCATCTTCCCATGGCCAAACAATCAAATTATTTTATATGTGGCCCAAAAAATATGATGAAAAACCTCAAGCAAGAATTAGTCGAATTTGGTGTGCCAGCAAAACAAATTTTTAGCGAGAATTTTGATTTTTAGAGTTTAAAATCATTGCATTAAAATCGAAGTGTTTTTTAAGTGATTTCTCGAGACTAGGCTCAATGAATAAAATCGTAGCTAAGCTATCGGCGATTAATGCCGATTTGGCTTGGACAAATGTTGCAGAAACTTGGCTATTTACAGATTGAGCTGACCGAGGGTCAATCAAATGATGATAATTTTGGTGTTGGTGAACCCAGCTCCTTTTTAGCGAGCTTGAAACTGCTAACGCACCTTTTTTGATGTTAATACTGCCAATTGCGTATTTTTGATCGGTAGGGTTTTCTAAGAAAAATTCGATCGGTTCGAGATTTTGAACATATAAGTCTCCCCCACCATTGACAATGAAGTTATTTATACCATTATCTACCAAAATCCTCGAGTATTGATCGATTAACCAACCTTTGCCGAAACCGCCAAAATCTAAAGTGACGTTCTTGGGGACAACTATTTTATGGCGACTGATGATAGTATTTACCCAAAAATCTTGCATAATCGGGTTAGCTTTGTCTCTTTTGCCGTACCCTGCCCTATGTAGCTCTCCACCAACAGTAATATCAAAAACACCTTCACTTACGTGGTGTAATTTTTGGGCGAACTTCATCATTTCGATCATTTCAAGAGGTGGGGTTATTAAAACTTGATTTTCACAAAGTTGATTTAGGAGCGAACTATCAATAAATCTCGAATAATTATTGGTAAAGTCGCGTGTGTAGTTATTTAGTGATCCAATTAGTTTTGAACTAAATTGTTCGTCGTCTAAGATTTCGATCGACCAATGAGTACCAATTGCATCGAATTGATACAAATTATCAAGCTTTGGCATTGGTGGCGATTGTATCTAGTGTCTCGTAAAATGCATCAGAAGTTAATGAGGCCCCACCGATTCGACTTGATGAAATATTATCTAAACTCTTGCCAACCACCGAGCTTTTCAAGCTACTTTCAAAATCATCGATATATATCCCTGATTCACGGTCACTATATTGGTCGTTAGTACTGACATCGTTTATTTTGCCGTTTGATATAGTGATTTTGGTAGTGAGTGTGTTGCTGTTGCCATGCGGTACCGAGTACTCGGTAGTCGCTGAATAAGTTCCGTCTTTAAGGCTTGAAGTCGTGGCTTGCGGGCTTGTGGTTGCAGCCGAGCTAGGAGTTGATACAGTTGATGTGCTAGTTTTGGTGCTTGGAGTTTGCGAAGTAGAAGCAATAACTGATTTATTACTTAAAACTTTGTAAGTGATTACCCCACCTATTACCAACACGGCTAGCACGGAAAATGCTATAAATAATTTATCAGATTGTTTCATTCAAATCCTTTCGTAGTTATCGTTAATAACAAGTATACTTAAGGCAAACTGAAAATTAGCTGTAAATTATTTAGTATTTTTGGGTAGGTATTTTTTGATCATTCCATTGACAAGTAGCTGCATCCATATCGGCATTTTAGAAGTGATTACATATGAATACTTTGATAAATTCTTAGGATTATTGGCAATAACTTTTAGTTCTTTTACACGGTATAATACATCAAGTATTATCATACAAAACAGTATTAAAACACTCAGAAGGCCTAAGAAAAATGCTAATAGAAGATTTCCTTTATATAGAGCGAAAATTACTAATATTAAACAAACTACAAATGTGATAACTGTGCGTTTAGTTACTATCCAAGCTAAATGCATGTTTGAATTATATATAATTTTATTACTAAAGAATGTTAATTAAATTACATTATTTTTTTGAGATAAATCGATTGTCTTTTATGTAAAAACGTTTTAGTTCATCTTTGGCTTTGGAGATACCGACCCGTTTAGATATAACAATTTGATTTTCTGAGATTTGCTGATTAGTGCTTAAAACTAGCGGAGATAAACGCAAGTTGTGAGTATTTAATCTCTTGTCGATAGCCAATGCCTGACATAGCTTAGCTGGGCCATTTGTCTGGTTATATAAAGATTGATTTGGTCGGTTATTTTGCAAGATTTCAAAACCACTAATTGGCTCAACTGCTCTGATCAAGACGGCTTGGCCTATGCCGTTTGGCCCACATACAACATTGCAGCAATAATGCATGCCATAAGTGAAATAAACATATAAATAGCCGCTCGGTCCAAACATTATCTCATTTCTTGGACTTCTGGATTTGAAACTATGGCTGGCTTCGTCGAATTGGTCGTAGCTTTCGGTTTCAACAATTTTAACTTTTATTCTAGAATCACCGATTGTCCGCTCCAAAGTGCAACCCAATAGTTTTTTAGCAACTAGCTCAGCCTCTTCACTTAGAAAATCTGGAAAACTCATTTAGCTATTATAGTTAAGTAGTGCCTCGATTGTTTTTGTGATAACTCGATCGATAGATTTTTGGTCATTAATATTGCCATCCCAAGCCACTTCTTCGCCTAATTTGAATTGGGCAAATGGTTTAACCACGCCCATTTTTACATTGCCACTAACTCGCTCAAATGTCTCAAGAGAGAATTTACCAGCGTTTGAACCATAAGTGACAACAGCTGTTGGTTTGTTGACCCATTCGAAATATAGCCAGTCAATCGCATTTTTTTGGATAGCACTCATTGAATGATTATATTCTGGCATCGACAAAATTATCCCATCTGATTCTTTAACCATTTTTCGCCATTTTTCAACTTGTTTGTGAGTGGTTTTGAAATGAGGTGATGCGGGTGGAGCTGGAGCATCAAAATATGGTAAGTCTAGTACGGCAACTTCGATTATTTTAGCCTCTACATCACTTTTTTTAGACAATAAATTAAAGGTTAATTTAGCGAATACATCACTGATGTTATTTGGTCTTGCACTACCTGTTAAAATCAAAATTTTTTTCATTATCACTCTCCTTTTTGAACTTGCAAATCTATTATAAGTTATAATAATAACATTTACTACTTAATGTCTAGATGAAATAGATAAGGAATTTTTTGGCTAAAAAATCAAACAAAATCAATAAAACCAAATTTGCAAAAGATTATTCTAAATTGCCTGTTGTTTATATATTGGCATTAGCAATATTTTTTACCACTTTAATTTTTGGAGTAAAAGCTTTGTTAAATAGAGATAAATTCGTCGATATCCCGAGCGATGCTAGATATAAAAATTCCAGTTTGCCGATAGATGAACGTGTTGATGATTTGATGTCGCGTATGACTCAAAAAGAAAAAATCGGCCAAATGGCCTTAGTCGACAAGAATAGTTTAATTAAGCCTATCGATATAAAGCGTTATAATCTCGGAGCGTTGCTAAGTGGTGCAGGTGCCAAGCCGAGTGATAATACTCCAAAAGGTTGGGCAGATATGATCAGCGGTTACCAATCCGAAGCCAAAAAAACTCGTCTTCAGATCCCGCTCTTCTATGGCATTGACGCCAACCATGGACATAGCAATATCCCTGGTGCAACTATTTTTCCTCATGCTATAAATTTAGGAGCAGCTAACGATGCAAATTTAACTCAAGAAGTCGCCAAGGCTACCAGCGAAGAATTGATTGCCACTGGAGTGAATTGGAGCTACTCTCCGTCGCTTGATGCTCCAAAAGATATTCGCTGGGGACGCGTTTATGAAGCATACTCCGATGACCCGAATTTGATAAGTGTTCAAGGTCAATCATTTATAAACGGTGTTCAGGCTCAAAATCAAAATGGACTAAAGGTCATGGCCACTGCCAAACACTTCTTGGCAGCTGGCGATCAATTATGGAATAAATCCGACAATAAAAACTTCAAAATAGATCAAGGCAAAGTAAACATCGATGAATCTAAGCTTAACTCTGAATATTTACCACCCTTCAAGGCAGCGGTTGAAGCAAATGTATCTAGTATAATGATAGCCTTGCACAAATGGGGTGATCAATCGATCGTAACTAACAAATATTTAATTACCGACAAACTAAAACACGAATTGAATTTTAAGGGGATCGTGGTGAGCGATTGGTACGGCGTTTATGAACGAGCTGGAGATTATTATCCTGCTACCGTCAAGGCAGTAAACGCAGGGCTGGATATGGCCATGTTGCCATTTGATTACAAAAGTTTTGAAAAAGATATGCTTAGAGCTTTAGATAACGGCGATATAAAACAAGAACGTGTTGACGATGCGGTCAGGCGAATTTTGACAGCGAAATTCCAGTCTGGTTTATTTGACCATCAAGCAGTCGATTACAGTGATTTTAGTCAAGTTGGCAGTCAAACTCACCGAAATTTAGCAAGTGAGGCAGTATCTAAGTCGACAGTTTTGCTTAAAAATAACAAATCAAGCCTACCGCTTAAGTCTAGTCAATCAGTTTTACTTAGTGGTAGTGGAGCTAATAACGTTGGCAGACAATCAGGTGCTTGGACAGTAGAGTGGCAAGGCATAGATGGTAATTGGCTGCCTGGTTCGACCTCTATTAAAGAGGCACTGGATAAAAACAGCTCAAACATTAAATATAATTTGCTGGCCAATTTTGACACAAACACTTACGCCGATGTGGGGATAGTCGTAGTTAGCGAAAAACCATATGCCGAAGGTTGGGGTGATAATACTAAGCCTGAACTATCCAAAGAAGACAAATTAGCAATCCAAAAAACTCGACAAAAAGTCGATAAATTAATTGTTGTGGTTGTATCTGGTCGTCCGCTAATTTTAGATCAAATTACGCTTGATCAAACAGATGGTTTGGTCGCGGTGTGGCTACCCGGTTCAGAAGGTGACGGCGTTGCTAATGTACTGTATGGCAAACGAAATTTTACTGGTAAACTTCCTCTCCCGTGGCCAAATAGCGTTGCACAATTGCCGATTCAAGCCGATGGTACAACCGCTGATGGCACACCACCGCTCTTCTCTCGCTATTATTCGATCACTAATTAGCATCCAACCGAAAAACAGTGTAAAATTACTGAACAATATTTATGAAAAAAAATTACAAATATTTTGACATTATTTTAGTGTTTTTTGTTTCAATGTTGCTCATCTCCAATTTAGGTGCTACCAAACTAATTTCTTTTGGTCCTATTATTACCGATGGCGGAGCAGTTTTATTCCCTTTAATCTACATTTTTAATGATGTAATCACTGAAGTTTACGGCTACAGCTATGCTCGAAGAGCAATTTGGATGGGGTTTTTGGTTATGACTTTAGCAGTATTAGCATTTACGGTCGTTAGGTACCTTCCAGCGGCTCCAGAGTATACTTCTCAAGATGCATATGTAAAAATCTTAGGTTTTTTCCCAAGAATTGTTATTGCTAGCCTGTGTGCCTACCTTGTCGGCTCATTTATAAATTCATTTCTATTAGCAAAAATGAAAGTCTTAACTCAAGGCAAAAAACTTTGGGCCAGATTAATCGGGTCTACTTTTGTAGGTGAGTTATTTGATACAACTATATTTACACTAATCGCTTTTTATGGGATTTTGACGTCAAATGATCTGATAAAATTTATTTTAATTGGATGGATATTTAAAACTATGACTGAAATTATCTTGATGCCATTTACATATAAAGTAATTAAATATATCAAAAAAACAGAAAATGTTGATTACTACGACAAACAGACTGATTTTAATCCAGCTCATTTTAAGATTTAGAATTATAATATGAATTTAAAACTTCTTTTTTATATTCGTAAAAACTGTCATCAATAATACTTTTTCGTATATTTTTGACTAAATTAATTATAAAAAATTCATTATGTATCGATGTTAAGGTGTAACCTAGCAATTCTTTGGTTTTTAAGAGATGCCTGACATATGCTCTTGTATAATTTATGCAGGTGTAACATGAGCAAGTCTCATCTAATTTAGAAAAATCGTTACTATATTTTGAACCATTCATGTTATAGCGACCAGTTTTGGAATAAATTGCACCATTTCGGGCGACTCTAGTTGGTGAGACGCAATCAAATGTATCAACACCATTTTCTATAGCATCAAAAATGTCGTTTGGCTCGCTAATACCCAGCAAATGCCGTGGTTTATTATCTGGCAGTTCTTCGCAACACCATTTTATTATGTCGCTTAACTTCTCTTTTTCAATGGCTCCACCAATTCCAAAACCATCAAAATCAAGCGTAGATAGAAATTTCGAAGTTTGTCTTCTCAATTCTTCATAATTAGCCCCTTGTAATACACCAAAAAGTGCTTGATAAGAACGTGATGGATTATCTAATTGCAGCTTGCGAAACTCAGCAATCGACCGCTTTGCCCAATCGTGAGTCCGATTAAGAGCGGTAATCTGATAGCTGTACGGATCGGCCAAAGATGTAAGTTCATCGAAAGCAAAACATATATCAGCTCCAATTTTATGTTGAATTTGCATTGATATTTCAGGGGTAAAATAATGTTTGTCACCATTAATATGTGATTTAAACATTACTCCATTATCGTCAACTTTAGCGTATCGTTCGCCTTTAGGGGTATTGGACGCATTGCTCAAATTCATCGAGATCACTTTTTTGTACCCACTGCCAAGCGATAATATCTGAAATCCGCCCGAATCTGTAAACGTTGGGCCATGCCAATTCATAAATTTTGCCAAGCCTCCTGCCTCGTACAATAAGTTAGGGCCTGGTCGAAGAAACAAGTGGTAAGCATTGGATAATATAGCTTCGGCTCCAGCCTGCTTGATCATTTCAGGAGTAAGGCCTTTAATCGATGCCTGTGTTCCAACAGGAATAAATGCTGGAGTTTCAATTATTCCGTGAACAGTATGAATTTTCCCAGCACGTCCAAATTTATTATTGATTTTTTTATCAACTACATAATGAAATTTTTGCACTTACTAAAATACTACTACAGTAGTGGCAAACTGTAAATTTGAATTATGCCAGATAAACTCAGATTATGTAATACTGATTTATTGTAATTTTATAGATTATTTTTGTAGGGTCGCTTCGACAACTATTCTGCCGTCGGTCGAGCCGTTGAGTGTGCAGGTGTAGAGTGTTAATTTTGGTTCAGTTGACTTGGCTTCAATGACTGTGTCGGTTGGTTTGACGCTATAAGTTTTGATAATTACATAATTATAGCGTTGTTTATTCCAGTCAATGATGATTTTATCGCCGATTGTTAGTTTATGTAAATTATATAGCACCGACTCTTCCCTAACCTTGTTTGGATTAAGCGAAAAGACATATCGGTGGCCCGCTAGAACAAAATTCCCACCTTTTTCGGGGTCGCCATTTTCTGGAACGCGGTGCCAAATTGCTCCGTCTTTAAGAGTGGCAACTCCATTTGGATTGATAAGAGCGTTGATAGAGATTTTTGGAATAATTAGGGTATTAACTTGGTTGGCAGTAGGAGCTTTTTGTTTAACAAAACTATCTTGAGAAACGAGTGTATTATTAATCGGCTTTGATCCTGCTGCAAACAAAGTCAAATAGGCGATGAAAACACCGCCTATTATTAAACTAAGAGCAATAAATGTCTTGAGTTTTGACTTCATTTTTTAGTTGTTTTTTGGCAAAGTAACTAGGCCAGCAACAATTAGTGCAGCTGCAAAGGCCGCAAAAATGTATGTGCTTACACCTGTGTTTGCAAGTTTGGCAACTACCACTGGATTAACTGTAGTAGCGACTGTTGTAACAGGATTTTCAGAAACAGTTGCATCTGCTAATTTAGGAGCCCAGTCAACTTGTGGAATTGAATCATCACCAAATTGTCCATATAGAACTGAAATTGTTCTAAGGCTGTGAGTAACACTTGCCATAACAGTATCATAAGTGTTTAAGGTAGCGTCGTATTGTACGCCCATTCTTCCACTTTCTTCATCTAATGCTGCCATAACTTGATAGTCAACTTTATCAACACCAGCTAAGTGTTTGCCAGATGGTGAAAATGTTGCTAAATATGTATTTGACATATTAGTTGGTAATAATACACTGACGTTACACAATGATGCGTTCAACCAGCAGTTATTAGTTAAATCAACGTAAGAATATGAATTTTGATTCTCTGCACTTACTCCAAAGGCATATACCAATACTTTGGATACATCTGGAGCGACATTGATAAATACTTCGTCGTAATCTGGAGTATCAGTAACTTGTACTCTATCGGCATATGTTTTGCCTGCCTCAATCATGAATAGATCAGAATTGTAAGTAGGAAATTCTCCGCCACCGATTTTGTGTGACATAGTAAAGTAGATATTGCCATTAGCACCATAACCAGCATTTAGATAGTTGTCGTTAGTTGCAGGTACAACCACTGAAACAGATCCATCAATACCAACTTTTTCTACACGTGTCAAGCTCATTATGTAATCATCTGAGTATTCTCTAGTATATCGAGTAGCAATTGCATTGGTTGAATCTGGCGAGTAAGACATATCTAATACGACGTTAGTTAGATAATTATTACCCTCTCCAACAGTTGCTACTGGTGTAATATCACTTACTTTTGCACCATTGACATCTATTTTAACAGTATTGTAGGTAACTGTATCCATCGAGTAACAGTATTCTGGTAATGAAATAGCTTCTTTGTAACCAATTTCAAGACAGTTGTTTTGAGTTTCAGCATACATAATTGTGTTTGTTTGATTGCTCGCTGACGTTCCATCTGGAGCTGAGACAGTTGCAGATGTGATCGTGGAGTTTTCGTTAGAGTTTGTCGCCACAGTTTGCGAACTACCTGTTACAGGGTTAGTTGTGACAACTGCGGTATTGCTACTCTCTGTTTCTGGATCAGATTGAAGTTCGGTGGTCACAATCACTCCATCTTCCCCAGGTAGAGCAGCTTTTGCTGAAGATGGTGTAAAAATTACTCCAGCTCCCAGCATCAACGCTGACAAAATTAAAAATTTATATAGATTTTGCTTCATAAGCACCTCCGTTGTATAGTTATAATCCGAATTGTAATACTTATTTTTATAAAAGTCTAATTTAAATTATAATGATAGTGCTTATGCTTATAATATGTGATAATATATATTATTTTTTGATTAGCGATTTTTTAATTATTTGAATCTATTTAATTTAATGAATTGATAAAATTTATCCAAAATTATTCGCTAAATTCATCTAAAACAATTTTCTTCATATTCATTAGTTTTTTCCATGAATTTGGAGATTGTTGCATGTATTTCTCCATATCTTCAGGGACAACTTGCCAACTGATACCAAATTTATCTTTGCACCAACCACACTGCTCATCTTGAGAGCTTGCCGATAATTTACCCCAAAAATAATCAATTTCGGCTTGATCTCGACACTTTATCATATAAGATACAGCTTCGTTGAATGTAAAGTTTTGATTTGCTCCAGAGTCGTTGGCCATAAACCATTGACCCGCGAGCTTAAAATCGGCAAACATAATTGAGTCAGTGGTGGCAGGACCAGTTGGTTCAGGGTATTTATGAATTTGCCCTACCCCAGAATCTTTGAAAACAGATACATAATATTCAATCGCATCATGGGCTTTATTCTGGGCTGAGCTTCCGAACATTCGAGAAGGAATAATAAATGGTCGCGACTTGTCAGCAAGACCTCCTAAAATTAGTTGCCAACTAAAACCATACTTATCTTCGACCCAACCAAAGTATTCACTAAAAGAGTATTTTTGGAGATCCATCAACACTTTTCCATCTTCCGATAACTTCTTCCAAGTTTCATTAAGCTTATCACGAGCGTTTTGATGTTTAGTTTGATCAAATCTGACCATAAATGACATCGACGGGTTGGGTTTAAATTCTGGACCAGCATTGATTGCAATGAATTCTAGATCACCTAGGATAAAATTGATAGTCAAAACTTTGCCTGTCATATCTTTCTGAAAGTCTGGTAAATCAGATGTAGGATAATGCATTTTGGATAATTCTTTGGAATTTTCGAACACCTCGAAATAAAAATCTACTGCTTCATCGGCATTGCCATCAAACCACAAATTTGGAATAATTTTTTGATATTTTTCCATAATATACCTCCTGCTTATCATACAATTATATATCGTACAGTCAGCCGATAATATAACGGGGCTAACTATTTATTATTTAGCGAGAGATTGGCAACTGTACCAGATATTATTATGTTGCCAGCTTTATCTTTTTTGATTATTTTGCCTTTATCGTAAAATTTTTTGTATTGGCCATTTTTGGCTTTGATTCGACATGTAACTTCGTAATGTTCTTTCTTGCCTTCCAAATGGTCCTGCATGGCTTTCATCATTTCATCGTAATCTTCAGGGTGAACCAAATTTGTAAAATGCGTATAATGGACAAAATCTGAGGCTTTGAAACCCAAGGTGATGGCTTTTTGTGGGTCAAATAACACCTCACCACTTGGTAGTTCCATTTGCCACCAATAAATACCATCTGCATGAACAGCTTGTTTCAAAATATCTTGTTTGTTTTGGTCAGTCATCTATTCTCTACAGTATATATTATTTTCGAATTTATGGAGTAAAATTTAATTTTTAGTTAAATTCCCAAAATACTTCACCGTTCGTACCATATAAATATTGGCTAATATACCCACTCTTATATCTCGTTCGGTAAGCGATAGCTAAAGAATCTTCTATTTTCATCAAATTAGCCACTTGATTAACTAACTGTTTTATGTGGTCTGTTTCAAACTTACCAACTGCTAAACTATCATAAATAATCTGTTGCGGAATCGGTATAATTATTGAGTAACCGTCACCTTCATATTTAGTTGGCCAAAACTCGATATCTTTGTGCGTGGCTATTAACTCATCTATCTTTTGACCAAATATCGCCATAAATCGGGCAATTTTTGGGTAATCGCCATGCTTAACTGACTCAGTTGATTTGACGATGTCGATATTTATAACAAATGCATTTGCGATATTAGGTGGATTAAGTAATAATCCTTGACACAATGGCTCATCATCTCTCAATTTATCAAGCTGCTCGGATACTTTCGCTAATAAATAATTACAGTTTTCGATAGCAGCAGTTACTTCGTTCAAATCGATTTCATTAGAACTTTTCTCAAAGGCTAGTTGAACACAAAAATTATCCGCTCGTTTGATATATGTAAGGTGTTGGTTATTTATTTTGCTTGGGTATAAGCCGTCTTGCTTGCTTGGGTTGCTTATAAATTCACCAATAGCAGTGTTCGGCAAAAATATCGCTCTAGCTTGGACATTTTGGGCAGTAAAACGTCTCGTCGCATTATTAGCAGTCTTTGCGAATGAGCATGCCACACTCGCACCTAATGGATTGAGAGGGTCGCTTAAGTCAGCAGCGATTAAAGCACTACTGATAAGTCGACTATTATTAATCAAACACCTGTTAATACACTCTGTAATAAGACAGGCAGTTTCCCGAAGTGATTTAAACTTAGGCGATAAATCATTATGACGTGTATCCATTATAGGTATTATATAATGTTTATAGTTCGAAATAATTATCTATCGCGGCTGACTATTGATAAAATTGAATTATGTCTACGAAAAATCTTCTTAAAGGTACTGTACATGAGCTACCAGATGACTTGGCACAAGCCATAACTAAAGATGCACAAGTCACAAAATTATGGCAACACATCACACCGCTTGCCCGAAACGAATGGATATGTTGGATAACTTCGGGAAAGTTAAAAGAAACGCGAGCTAAAAGAATAGATGTTGGGATTTCTAAAATGCAAGGTGGAATGAGACGACCTTGTTGTTGGGCGGGTTGCCCTCACCGAGAGCGAAATGGCAAGTAAGTCAATAAAAGTAGCACACTAAATGGCCTTTAATCATTACGCAAAATTGAAGCGGATAATCGCTAATCAACCGCTTGGGTGGTATATCTTACGGATCAACCAGCCGACTTCGGCCAAGACTTTCTCGGGAGAAATCAGACATTTTGACCATTTTTACAGGTTATATAACAATCAAAACCAGCCAATAAAATACGGCAAATTCCAGCAAATCGAAAAATTAGCTAGCATATTAAATATAGACGTAAACGATTTACCTATAATTGACTAATTTGTATTATAAATTATCTTTTACGGCTTCATAAAGCTTTAAAGCATCGGCTTGGGTCGATTTGGATTTATCTAAAGTGCCATTACTCAAAATGTACCAATTGCCATTTTTAAGCACATTGAGCTGTCCAAATGATGGATTCCAATAGGCTTTGTCGCCAACATTAGATACATCTTGGACGCCTGCTGGTTTCGACGGTCCAAACATTGCTTCATTAGAGGCTACTCCGTCGCTATCTTTGGCGGTCCTAGCAAGTATTGATATTGAGCTATAAAGTGTAGAATTTATTCGGTCGGTTTACCGTCGTATGGCTTGTCATTTTTGGTGGCGGTAGCTTTAGTTTTGTATTGCATTTTGTCAGTGTGGTTTGGTGGTGCGTAGATGGTATACAGATGTAGTTCATCAGTTTTAGACGTGTTAGTAACGTTGTGTTTTGCTCCTGCTGGTACCACCACGGCGAAACCGTCAGATACATCGTATTTTTGATTATCAACCTTCACAACTCCCTTGCCTTTTTCGAATCGAAAAAACTGGTCAACACCGTGCTGCTCCAAACCGATACTTTCACCAGGCTGCAAGCACATATAAACCAGTTGCATGTAGTCCCCAGTATAAACTACCTTCCTAAAATCTTTATTTCTTAATGTTGTTTCTTCAATATTTTTGCAAAAACCTTTCATAAGTCTACCTCCTTATATTTTAATCATACTCCCCTAATTATTGATTATCAATTAAGCTTAGTAATTTAATTTTTGTTTATGAATCGAGATAACTACCGAAGGAACGGAGATAATGGCAGGTATAGCCACTTGGATTATTTTGTAAATAATCCTGATGATAATCTTCGGCAGGCCAAAATTTAGTAAATGGTTCGAGGGTTGTAACGACTGGACTATCCCAGTTGTGTGATTTGTTAACTAATTCAATCATCTTTTTGGCATCTAAAAGTTCCGACTCAGTTTGATAAAATATTGCCGATCTGTATGACGAACCTTTGTCATTGCCTTGTTGGTTGAGTGTGGTTGGGTCATGTATTCTGAAAAAGTAGTCAAGAATTTGGGTATAAGATGTTTTAGAATCATCGTAGCTTACCTCTAGCCCTTCGGCATGGCCTGGGTGATTATGATAATTTGGATTATCATTAGAGCCACCTATATAACCAACTTCGGTATCGACAACACCTATTTGCTCTCTTACTAACTCCTCCAAACCCCAAAAACAGCCGCCCGCTAAGTATGCTTTCTTAATCACTTTTTAGGTGTATCTTTCTTTTTTAAAATCTAATGACAATGAGTTGATGCAGTAACGCAGACCAGTTGTTTCTTTCGGTCCATCATTAAAGACATGGCCCAAATGCCCACCGCAGTTTGCACATATTACTTCTGTCCGAATCATGCCATGAGATTTGACGCTTACCTGTTTGATGGCATTTGGCAAAGCATTATCGAAGCTAGGCCAGCCCGAACCCGAATCAAACTTCGTATCTGATGAAAACAGCTGAGCATTACAACCAGCACAACTATATATGCCCCTTTGCTTGTTGTTTAACAACTTACCACTAAAAGGTGCTTCAGTAGCCTTATCAATCAATACCGCTTTCTGCTCACTATTTAAATGGTCATATTTCATATATTTATCCTCTCCACTATTTAGCCAAATATAAACATAAACTTACTAACCATTATACCTCCTACAGATCTAAATGCTTACTAATAAAAAATTAAAAAACCATTCGATTTGATGGCTTTTTGTGTAAAAAATCCAAATTGGCTCGCACTGGCAAACGAACTGCGAACGGCTAGTATGGACTATGACAAAAGTGAAGTTCGTAACATCAAGGGACTACTACTTAGCGTAGCATAGCCCCCCCTATGCCTTGACCCTTGATATTTTAGAAAGCCCGTAAACGCACATACTACCTAAAAATGTGTCGCTATCAAAAAATCGTTTGTTTTCCGAAATAGCCCAACAACTCCAATGCACTAACAGTGGTAGCGTTGTTGGGAATAATTGTTAGCAAAAGACCAGATGTTTCAGCACATACCCATACGGCTGTAAAATGGAAATATGACAAAGCAGATAACAAAGAAACAGCACTTCGCACCACGCTTTTATTTCAAACGGTTTGCGGTTGATAATATGTTGCAGACTTTAGATATTCAAAAAGGCAAACTTATAAAAGCACGACCTTATAGCGGTGTTTGTTATGCTGACTTTTACTACGCTATTGAAACTGGTAAAGAAGATGAAACAAGCCAAGTATTTGAACAGTATTTTGGCGAAATTGAAGATAAGTTTGCTAAAGAATATGACGGTATTGTTGACGCAATACTAAATTACCGACCACTAACAGACCAGCAATTAGATGTTCTTGCGTGGTTTATGGCTTCGCTTTGGATTAGAAGTCCACATATGCGAAGACAGATAAACAAGACTATGGCTGATGGTATGAAGCAAATCACTACACTAATGGCTTCACACCCGAACTTTTCTGACGGTGCTAAAGAGGCTATGAAAGAAGAGGGACATCAAGTAACAGATGAGCAAATTGAAGACGCTAAAAAAACATTTGTAAGTGGCGAATACGAACTGACTTTTGATAACAACGTCAATCACTTACAGCTCATCACTAATTGCGAAGAGTTTCATAGGTGGTTTGTGATAAAGAAATGGCGGTTCTATCTGGCTAAAGGCTCAAAGAAGTTCATCACTACCGATACGCCAGTAGTTGAGGTATTCAACAATACTGGCAAAACAATGGTTGAAAAAATGTACAGCAACCATATAGCCCAAAGACGACACTATTTTGCTTTGACGCCTGAAATACTTATTGAACTTATAGACCCACTAAAGTCTGGTAAAAAACAGAAACGACACGCTATAACAAACGATGAAATGATAATTCAGAGTAACTTACTGCTTGTGCGTTGGTCTAAAGACTACGCTTATGCCACTAATAAAGAGTTTTTGGAAGACTTACTGGCTTTCTATACGGGCGTACCAACAGAGGTAACATAGGGGGGTAGTCGCCCTTTGTTCCACAGTTTGACACTCCGCTATATGAAATGCCGAATTTTTGGGGGTCATTTTGCCAAGCGTTTTTTTAGGCGAGCAATTTGCTTTCAAAATCTAGGGCAAACTCGCTTTCAGGGCGTGGGTCAGTATTGTAGAACCTTATGCCAATTGGCTTTATCTCTTTGTAGCCGTGTTTGCTCATTTCAGCCAAGTATTCTTTGTATGCTTGCTTGTCGGTTTCGTTGGCGTCAAACACTACTTCGCTGTCATCGTTCAGGCTTATCAAGGCTTCTTCTTTCCAAGCGTCTTGCTCAATGATATGTCCGCCCTTTGGCTCAATGATGACTTGGTAATACAACTGCTGATTGGTTACATCGTTGATGATAAGCATATAGTCTGGGCTGAACCTGCGACCATCTTTCAGGCTGTATAGCCAATAGTCTAGTTCGTTACGAATTAGGTATATTTCCGAACCTTCGTACTTGGCGTGTAAGTCGTCAATTTGGCTCGCAAGGTATTTTACAAACTTCTTTTCTTCGCTAGTTCCATAGTTTTCACTATACGCATACCAATCAGCACCTTTTATGTTGAACTGTAAGTCAGGATTGTCGTGGTCGCTTTGGGCTTTGGCTCGCTCGTCAGTGCTAATAAACACCTTCTCGCCAGTCGCAGGGTCAATACTTGGAAACGACATAAGGTATATGTTCTTTTCTTTACCGAATACTTGGGCAAGCGAAACTGGTCTAAACTTATTGCTTCCTGCTTCTCGTGGCATATAAATGTCTATACGCTTACGAACTTCTGGCAAAATAGCACCAACAAGCAGTTGTAACTTTTCTTGTGCGTTCAATAACCCAATATCTTTGCCGTCTTCGTAAGTGTAGGTAATTTCGTATTTTGGCAGGTATTCGTTTATCAGCTCGTCAACTGTCTTCAAATCAGGTATGTGCTGAACTAGGTTGTTGTAGCGGAAAAAGTTGGCTTCGGCAGATACCAACGCTTTGCGTATTATCGGCTCGGCAAAAAACTCATCGGTAATACGAATAACCTTTGTTTTCTGGCTCGCAATTTGTTGGTTTTGCTCATAGTCAGATAAGCCCCTTGACCGTAGGTTATACAAACCAGCCTTGATAGTGCGGTTGAAAGTTGTGTCAATTTCGTCTTCGGTTGTTTTGGTTCGCTTGACGGTATGGTTGACTAGCACAAAGCCTTTTTTGTAGGTTTCGCTTTCAAGGAACTTCGTCTTTAGCGTAATAGTCTTTCGCTCAACACCTTCGTTGATTATGCCTTCGCCAAGCAAATCACGCTGTAAGTTTTCTAGGAACATACCAGTCTTTACGAAGTGATAAACAAAAGTTTCCAACACACGACCACGCTCAAAAGGTGCGTTATCAAACTTTCGGCGGTCTTTATCAAACTCTAAATTGCGTTGAGCAAAATCAAGAGAAAGTTTATTGCTATCATCATCTGGCTTATACGAGCGTGGCAGTTCATAAGGGAAATACCTAGCACCACGACCAATCAACTGAATATCTTGAAGACTGACTTTCTTACTTTCGCTAATATCAAAGTGAATAATGTCGTATAGGCTCAATACGTCCCAGCCTTCGTTCAAAGCATTGACGCTGAATATGGCACGAATAGTATTGCGTGGGCTGTCCAGCAACGGTAACAGTTCGGCTTTTTCCTTCTTCTGGCTGTTGTATATGAGCGTATTATCGTGGGCAAAACTGGCTCGTATTTCACTAACAAACTTATTCAAGCCTTCCCAATCGCCTTGCGAAACAAAGCCGTTTTTAGGCTCTTTGAGCCACGCAAACATATCGTTGAGTATTTCGTGTTCGTGGTTTACGTTTTGCTTGGCAAGTTCCTTCAATCGGTTCAAGTCGTCTGGACGTAGGCTAGAAATAACGCCGTCAAAGAACGCACGGTCTTCTTCACTTTGGGCAATTTTGACAGACTTTACTAACACAATCGGTTTCATATCTACTTTCATTTCACGCTCGGCAAGCAACCTGCGATATTCACTCAAAGCAACGGCGTTGATGATAAGTAGACGCTTTTGGTCTTCGGTATGAACCTCTTTGTTGTACAAGAACTTTACGTCCTTGCTATACCCATCACGATTGAACTCCAAAAAGTCGTAACGATGAACTAGCTTGTCTTTGTACTTTTCGTGAATTGCTTGGTTGGCTAAATCAACAGTTGCCGTATATTCAAGTAGTAAGTTTCCTTCACGAGCTTTGACCGCCGACATTACGGCAGTTTCCCAGTTTCGGACTTCTTCAATGTCAGCCTTCTTTTTGCTTCGGGTATCTACGTTGAGCCTATGGGCTTCGTCAGCAATTACGACTACATCATTGTCGGCAAAGTCTTGGGCTGTAAGCCCGTTTTCTTTATCTTCAAGCAAGCGGTTATAGAGTAGCGATGTGCTGAAAAACATAAAGTTTATAGCGTTACGGTCTGCGTCTGTTATATTTTTGGTTTCTTTGATGGCTACATTACGCCCGTTTATCCTTACGCCCTTTGGATTGAATAGGTACTTCTCAAACTTATAATCGGTAAAGTTTTTCAGTGCTTGGTCTTTGATTTGTATCTGATGGACTAGAAACAGGAAGTTGCGATAGCCTTGTGCGTATAGGTATAGCACCACAGACGCCATTACGAGCGTTTTGCCTGTACCTGTCGCCATATTGAACAGAAGGTGCTTTGCTCTGGCTCTGTCGGTTTCATACAGCCAAATAAAGTGCTTCAAGGCTTTTATTTGGTATTCACGCAGGGTCTTACTCAAATTGTCAGTAACGTATTCAGGAATAGTAAAATCAGCTTGCCACGCTATGTAAGCAGGGTCGTTTTCTATTTGATTGAATAGGAAGTCGCCAAGTGTCGCATTTATTTTAGTTTTCGTTTTCGCCATAGAACTTGTCCGTTAGTGTCTTTTCGTCAACCGATACTTTATGCCGTGTATCGTTCATATCGGTGTAGTTTAGATATAATTGGTTTTCGTCTAGTATGTCGGCTAGTGCCTGTTTGCGACCATCTAAGTCTTTGTTGCGGAAGTTTTCGTCTTTCTCAAACTCAGCTCGGTCAAACCAAAACTTCAAGAAGGCATTGTTACGCATATCAACGTATAAATCTTCCAGTTCCTTTATGCTCGTGGCTTCCATAATGGCGTCAATATACTCTTGGTTATATTTCTTCAACTCAAAATAGACAAACGAACCGCCACCGTTCCAGCCAACAACATTACTTATACCGCTTTGGTCGCCATTTATTACGTTTTTCAGTCTAACTTCCGACAGTGTGTTAATATAATCCATTTGCTCAACACCTACCCAACGCCTGCCCATCTTGTGAGCAACCGCAGAAGTAGTGGCACTTCCCAAGTGATAGTCCATAACCAAATCGCCTTCTTTTGTAGTTAATTCAATTATTCTTTTTAGAAGTTTTTCTGGTTTCTTGCCGTTATTCAATGTCACCCCGCCTTCTTTTGCTATTCCAGTCCAGCTTATATCAGTCCATACGTCAGTAAGTATTTGGGCAGGAACGGTTTTGCCATCAACTTCTTTATATGAATTATCAAAAAAAGTAATTCTACCGCCATTGAGAATATAAAAGTTTTCCATATCATCATTTGGGTGTCGTATTACAACTCCCTTATTATCCTTTGATTTTTTGATAGTATCTTTTCGTTTTGCCAACGCTCCACCGATGATAGCGGTTGTCCTAAAAACTTTATCTGAGTTACTCAAAGCAAAATTGGCAACTTCTGTATCTGTTATTTGTGAAGATTTACGACTGCTCGTGTCGGCAAGATATTGTTTTATGGAAACATATTTCCAGTCAGCATAATTATCTTCTTTATTGAGAAGATAATAACTGTAAGCCTTGTCATATCCTTTTTTGATAAAAAGCTTATTTATATCGCCAGTAGATTTTTTGTAAATAAAAATATTGTTGGCTGTTGATACAAGGTTTTTCCCTGCCGACTTGAAGCCAGTTGGCTCTGTCGTTGTAGTTGTTATATGGTTTATGAAGTTTTCAATACCAAAAATCTCATTGAGCAAGATATTCACATAGGAACTGTCTTCAACACCAACGTGAGTAACAATAATACCATCATCAGCAAGTAAATCACGAGCGATTTCAAGCCTGTTCTTCATAAAAGTAAGCCAAGTTGATAACTTGAAATTGGAGTTATACTTGAAGGCGTCATCTGTTTTATTATCTTGAAAGAAAAATGGCGGGTCAATATAGATAAGTTTCACTTTGCCAGTAAGTCGCTCACGCAGAGTATAAAGTGCCAAGAGGTTATTTCCTTTGATAAGCAAGTTTTGTTTTAGATTGCCATCTTCGTCAAAAAACTCAATATCACTCTTGGCGGTCAATGCTTTCTCGCCATCTTTATCAACATATCGGAAGTCAGTAAGCACCTTTGGTTCTTCAAGCGTGTCAATGTCCTTGCTGTCTAGTTCCTGATGTAAAAAGCGTT
>CAZYMH010000002.1:53965-182224 GCA_964648105.1 uncultured Candidatus Saccharibacteria bacterium | reverse complement strand
GACAAAGATAATCCAGCTGACTTAGCAGACAAAATCCAAAAAGTATTTTCTGATAAAGATTTGTATAAAAATCTCCAAAAAGCAGGAAACGAAAAACAAGCTGAATACTCCTGGGAAAAAGTTGCAGAAACGGTTTATAAAGAAATGGTTGAAATAGTTGAAAAAAAAGATCGTGAGTAGGCCGAAGGTTGTGGTTATGGGTGGTGGGACTGGTAGTTTTATGTTGCTGTCGGCTCTAAAGGACCAGCCGATTGATATAACGGCGATTGTTAGTATGGCCGATGATGGCGGCTCGACTGGGCAACTTCGCGATGAATATGGCGTATTGCCGCCTGGTGATATTAGGCAATGCTTAGTAGCTTTAAGTGACTCTCGGCATCTGCGAGAACTGTTTAATTTTCGCTTTCCTGATGGCTCATTTGGTGGGCATTCTTTTGGGAATTTACTGCTCTCGGCACTCGAGATTCAACATAAAAATTTTGAAACAGCGGTCGATGTGGCGGCTGATATTTTGCAAATAAATGGTCGGGTCGTGCCAATCACTCTCGAAAAATGTAAATTAGTTTACACCGACCCAAATGGCCAAAAAATATTTGGCGAAAACCAGATTGAAAATACCGATTATGCGATTGATATGAAACCAAAGATTAGCTATGACCAACCAGTCAATATTAACCGCAAAGCCAAAAAATCGATTGAACAGGCTGACTTCATCATTATTGCTCCAGGTAGTCTTTACACATCCCTAATTCCATTATTTGTGGTTAACGGCACTGTTGAAGCCCTAAAGCACTCTAAGGCAAAAATAATCTATGTCGCCAACCTAGTAAACAAGCCACTCGAGACAAAAAATTATCATGTTGTTGACTACGTCAAGGAGCTAGAACGTTATGCAAAAATTAAAATTGATGTAGTTTTATATAATATTGGCCGAGCTAGCCACCAAGTTACTCAAAATTACATAAAAGACGGCGAAGAGCCAGTTAACACCTCTAAAGATAAGTTTAAAAATGCTACTTTTACGGCAATTTCTGGCAATTTTTTGTCACCGGAAATTTCAGAGGTTAATAAAAATGACCCTTTATCCAGCCATAGAAGTTTAATCAGGCATGACCAAATTAACGTTTGTGCGGCACTTTTGAGACTGTTTTTTGACAGACCAGAGCCAATCCAATAATCATAAACATACTCATTGATAAAGCTTCGTTAGACAATGTATGGAAAAACAAGCTTGTCACGCCAACCCCCAACAAACTGGCAAGTAAAACATTGTTAAGGCTACCGTGGAGGCGGTTTTTATATAAGTTTTGGACAACTAAATATAATATTGCTACAAACGCCAAAAATCCAAGTACTCCGACTTCGTACAAAATTTGGAGGTAGTAATTTTCGGTGAGTAGTCCGTTTGGCAACCTAGTTGACACTAACCCCGCCGTCCCAGGACCATGACCTAACGGTTGATCAATAATCCCTTTAGTGGTTTTTTTCAGTAGACTAATTCTTAAACTATTTGGATCTTCGAGTTTGGTAGTTTCGTCGGCATGAAAAACGGTATTTTGGACAAAATATTGGTCTTTATTTATAAAAACTAGCCCGACGATTACTACTACAATTGACACAAAAATAACTAAAAGCTTTGCAGTAATTAAGTTTCCTATATGTTTAAAATTGGTTAACAAAAACCAACACCCGAAAGCCACAATTACTCCGAGCAAACTACTCCGCGAAAAAGTCAAAAATAATGCCAAAAAATGCAGCATAATAAGTCCAAGTAACAAATTTCGTTTGTCGGTTTTATAATCTTGCTTTAATTTTGAAACCAAAAAAATGATTGGCAAAATTAAGAAAACTCCTAATGAATTAGGGTCGCGTAGTGTCGAGAAAACTCGTGGCAAATCAGATTTATCATCGATAAAAAAATTAGGTTTTACGCCGCGATTGATCGAATATCCAAAATGTGTCAAAAAATCACTTGGCAAAAACCGCTGAATAATCGCCAATAAACTAACTATCGTACTAATGATAATCAATAATTTCATGAACCTATATACAAGCACTTTTTTAGTCGGAAGCAATAAGACTAAGCTATAGCCAATTAGTAAATAGGCAAAAATCCGCAAGTTGTAAACAAGTGCCAATACAAAAGTCGTCTCGGGCTGGTGCGTGAAATACCCAATTATTAGATGAATAACCGCATAAAGACTAATCAAAATAAACAAATAATTAAACAGCCTGTTCGATCGTCGCCACACATAAACAGCCAAAACCAATAAACCAGCTAACAAAAAAGTTAGTAAATCTTTAAAAATCTTCCAAAACTCTAAATACCCAGTGTAAGTGCTTAACCATTGTGACAAAAAAACATGAAATGGCATATATATAAACAGACCTAAGGCCACTTTATATAAGTATGATGAGATGTTTTGTTTATAGAACATTATGTATAATTGTACCAATATGACAGCCGACAAAAAACATATTGTGATTGATGCTCGTATCCGCAGAGCTAGTACAGGTAGGCCAGTCCAGCGTTTTTTGGAGTATTTGCCAGAGTTAGATAAAATAAATACTTACACAATTTTAGTCGAAAAAACCGACGATTATACCTCGCCCGCTCAAAATATTAACGTTAAAAAAATTGATATACCAAGATTTTCGATGAATCCTTTGCACCAAATATCGTTTTCTTGGTTACTCTACCGACTTAAGCCAAATTTAGTTTTTTTTACGATGACTGGCTTTGCACCACTGTTTTTCTTTGGCAAAAATGTGACTTTTACGCACGATTTAACCATGCTACGGTTTGTCAGGCCTGGCAAATACCCAAGCTGGCTACACAAAATTCGCATGTTTGGCTATAGACTTATGTTTTTTAAAGGAAATTATTTTTCTAGGCAAATAATTGTTCCGACTGACTATGTCAGCCAAGATTTAGCCAGTCATTATCCATCTACAAAAAATAAAATTAGCCGCGTATATGAAGCTGGCGATATAGCCTCATCTCTTAAATCTAGTCCGCTAAAAAATATTACCAAGCCATTTATTTTTCATGTCGGCAGTCCATTTCCTCACAAAAATATCCATAATTTAGTTTTGGCATTTGAGAAGCTTAAATCTAGTCAGCCCGAACTTCAGCTGGTTTTAGCAGGCAAAAAAGAACAATACTTCGATGAGCTAGAAAACTGGCTAAAAAACAGAAAGCACTCATCCGACATTCATATACCAGGCTACATAACCGACCAAGAGTTAGTTTGGTTATACCAAGAAGCCGAATGTTATGTTTTGCCGTCTTTAAGCGAGGGCTTTGGCCTGCCAGGACTCGAAGCAATGAGCTATAATTGCCCGCTAGTCAGCTCTGACGCTACCTGCCTACCAGAAGTATACGGCCCAGCAGCTGAATATTTTGACCCGCTTAATGTAGATGATATCGCCCAAAAAATTGATAATGTAATAAGCTCAAAGTTAATTCAAAAAAACTTGGCCGAGCTAGGGCAAGTTCAGTTCAAGAAATATTCATGGCAAAAAATGTCTAGCGAGATTCACAAAATTTTAAAACAATATTCGTAATTTGGCTAACGCTTTTGGTAAAATATATTTATGAAATATAAGATTCTATTAAGTCTAGTCGCGACCAGTATTATCGTTAGCTTCAGTCAGTCTGTTCTAGCTATGCAAACAACTCAAAATCTGCAGCAAACAAGTCAGTCGTCTCAAAATACTCAAAGTTTACAAAACCAAACTGGTTCGCTCCAGCAAAGCAACGCTGGCGAAACCCTAATGAACAACCAACCGTCAAATCTTGGAGTGGTTTCTAGCCCTAATCAACTTGAACCAAATGTGACTGTCGATTCGAAGAATAATCAAACGTCTATGACCGAAACTAACAAAAAAAGTGATCTGTTACTGCCTAGTATTATTCTAATTATTTTGCTGTGTATTGCTATCTATATTTTTTACTTTAGAAGATCAAATAACGAAATGTCACTAGTCGAATTACCCCCAGAACAAATAAAGCCAGTATCTAGGCAAGCTAAAACTTCTCCGCCACAAATTACCAAAACCTCTAAGAAAAAATCAAAAACTAAAAAGAAGAAAAATCACCGCTAATAAGGCGTTTAGTCTTTTGGCCTAAGTACAATATGCCGATCGCGGCCGTCGCCTTCTGACTCGGTTGTTAAGCCGTATTCTTCGGCAGTTTTGTGAATAGTTCGACGATCAGAAGCGTTCATAGGACGAAGATGCATTGGCTCACCAGAGTCCTTGACGGTTTTTATCCACTCCATGGCCTTTTCACTCAAGCGACCTGCTCGCTGTTTTTTATATTCGGCAATATCAACATTGACTCGGTTTAGCTCATATTCTTTAGCCCTAAGTGCAGAACTAACCAAAAATTGCAACGAATGCATTGTCTCGCCTTTTTGACCAATCAAAAAACCGTTCATATGAGTTGACGGCACTTCAAGTTCGATAACGTTTTCGTCCTCGCAAGTAGCATAAACATCAGTGTTCAATCCAAAAAACGACAACAAATCTTCTAAGTACTTTTTGGCATAGCCGATTGATTCTTCTTTTTGATTATTCATAATTATTTATCTCCTCCTTTTTTTAGATTTTTTGGTAGGTGAGTTGGTATTTGTTTTAGTGCTTGATGATCTTGTGACAGTGACAGTTATGTTTGGGTCACTGGTTTTTAGGTGTTTAACATTTTCGGTTGGCTCAACAGACTGCTTAGTTGGTAAATTATTTTTAGTAGATTTTTTGAGCGGTTTATCGGCAATTTTTTGCATAACATCTTGATCCTCGGCGAAAATTTTGCGTTGTTGCAAGTAACCAACCGTGCTGCTGGTGATAAAATATAATGATAGTGCCGACGGCAAATTAAGTGAAAAGATAGCAGTCATCAGTGGCATAAATATCAGCATACTTTTACTCACTGCAGCGGTCATTTCTGCTTGATCTGCTTGTTCGCCGTTAGCTGCCGCTTTAAGAATCTCAGACAATTTACGGCTATCTTTTTGGTCCGAGAGTAAATGTTTGCTTTGAACATACTGCATCGCACCCGCTAATAATGCCAAAATTAATGCTGGAATATATAAGTTTTGACCTGGCGTGATACCTTTGTGAGCTAGGTCTACCATGCCGAAGAATGTTGCATGAAAATCTTGCGGATTTTTAGCCAAATCTTGAATCCATGGCAAATTCTTAACCCAAGGATAAGCATATGTTTGTAAAATATTTGGATCATGAATTAGTTTAATTACAGATTTATACAAACCAATAAAAACAGGAATTTGCACAATCAACGTACCAATTGTGCTGAACGGCTTAATTTCATGTTCTTTATAGAACTCCATTTGTAGCCTAGCTTCTTGTTGACGATCGCCGGCTGCTTGTTTTTTAATTTTTTTAAGCTCGGGAGCTAGTTTTTTCATTTTTTGGGAGTGATTAAGCTGCTTCTTAACTAGCGGCCACATGGCAAACCGAATCAAAGCCGTAAATATTATTATCGACAAACCTAAGTCATGGCCAGGTATAAGCCCGTAAATTAGCTCTAGTAAATTAAATATTGGTCGTTCAATAACCACTCGGTAAAACTCAATCATGTATGGTTTACTGTAACACTTTTTGGGCAGCTTTACCAGATATAAACCTAAAAAATCTGCAACTTATAGGCCAGTTTAAACTAACTTAAATAATATTTGCTTTTTTGAGAATGCCATTTATTAACGAGTCTAGTTCTTGGCTAGGCATAGTCGCTAAACTATCGCTAAACACAATAAATGCAAAGTCATGCGAGCTTTTTGGCCGACTTGTTTTGTAACTATTTCTAACTATTTCGTATATTCTGCGTCGAATTCGGTTGCGAACGACTGCCGATTTACTAACTTTTTTACTAACGATAACCGACATACGAAACTGGTCATTTTTGCCTGAGCAAAAACGTAAGTTTATCGCTTCACTACGAACGGTCTTACCATTTCGATACAAGTAATTCAAAGCACCGTGGCCATGAAAACGATGGATTTTACTAATCATATATTTTTATTATAGCAATTAGTGGGTCAAGCGAACGCGACCTTTTAGTCGGCGTCGCTTAAGTACGTTTCGACCAGCTTTCGATGCCATACGCTTAAAAAAGCCATGTTCTCTGGCTTGATGACGTTTTTTTGGCTGAAAAGTTCGCTTAGGCATAAATACACGGTCCTTACTGAATTTTTATAATAATTTAAAACTTTAGAGATTATTATACACTACATTGGTCTGATTGACTAGTCCAACTTTTTTGGTTAAACAAGACTAGCTAAAAGTAGATTTTTTTACATGGTTTTTGCCACTATTTTGATTAGTTATCCACCCTACCGTTAATTTTATCCACAAATTTAACAGATATGTTTATGGTGTGTGTAAAAACTTACTAGTGTTTTTGAAATTTTGGCACATAAATGTAGTTATTTTGTATATACATGTGGAAAACTTTAGCAAAAACTGCTACTATTTTTAGTACAAGTTTAGAAAAATTTGCGACTATTAATGTGGGTTTTTGGTCTATTAATTTATCAAACATTTAATAAGGAGGGTAGTTAGAATAGTGGATACCATTGGTATATGGCAGGCGGTGCTGGGAGAAATAGAGTTAGGACTCTCAAAGGGCAACTATGTAACGTGGTTTAAAAATACTAGACTACTAAAACTCGATAAGGGACGAGCCGTAATTGGTAGTCCGAACGTCTTTATTAAGCAACATTTAGAAAATCGCTTTAACGATTTAATTGAAAAAACTCTGATTAATAACGGAATTAAAGTTGAGTCGATCGAATATAAAATATTACCTGTTTCGTCGCTCAATCGACGAGTTAGTGACGAAGTTGTGATTCTTAACAGCCCTTCAGCTTCTAACACCTCAAATTCAAATGCTTCTGTAGGTACAATTCCCAAAACTAATTTTTCGAGCGAAAAAGCTAGCTTAACTCACACTTATCGCTTAGGTATAAATGAAAAATATACATTCGAAAATTTTATTGTTGGTTCTGGCAATGAGCTAGCATATGCTGCCTGCCAAGCCGTCGCCAGTATGCCAGGCCAAAAATATAATCCGTTGTTTTTGTATGGCGGAGTTGGCATCGGCAAAACTCACTTAATCCAAGCAGTTGGTAACGAAATTACCAAAAAGAATAAACATGCCAATATCGTCTATATATCGAGTGAGCAGTTTGTTCAAGAATTTTTAGATGCTATTAGGTTCAAGAAAAATACTGCTTTTGCTGGTTATTACAGGGGTGCAGATGTATTGATTGTCGATGACATTCAATTTATTGCTGGCAAAGAAAAAACTCAAGAAGAATTCTTTCACACCTTCAATGCCTTGCATCAAGCTAATAAACAAATAATTATTACTAGCGACACTATGCCAAAAGATATACCAACTTTGACCGATAGATTGAGATCGAGGTTTGAATGGGGTATGGCGATTGACATGCAGGCACCAGATTTTGAAACTCGTTGTGCAATCGTTCAAACTAAAGCCGCCTCTCAGGGGCTTAGCTTGCCCCATGACTTAGTGGAATACTTAGCAAGTTTTGTAAAAAGTAACATTCGCGAACTAGAAGGAATACTTAATCGCATCTTAGCCTTTTGTGAACTCCATAATATTCCACCGACTCTCGAAGCAGCCGAGGCTATGATTGGCAAGAGTAAAGGCCGCCCGAAACATATCACTGCCAAACAAATTATTGAAAAAACCGCCAAGTATTTTCATTTATCAATTGAGGATATTCTCGGTCCCAAACGCGACCGCGATATTGTAGTGCCAAGGCAAATTGCTATGTATATGCTCAGAAACGAACTGCACCTGAGTTTTCCAAAAATTGCCCGCGAATTAGGTCGCAAAGATCACACCACGGCGATTCATTCGATTGACAAAATCGACAAAGAAAAAGTTTATGATGAAGAAATCAAAAATGCTTTAGAAGAAATTAAGGAAAAGTTGTATGTGTAAAGATTGTGGACGAGCTGTGTCTATGTTGCTTAAAAAATGTTTATTAAGTATGAGTTTTCCGCTGGTTCAATTTTGGCTAAAATACTCGCAGTGGATAGATGAGCGTTGTACACATTTTTGTACTCAGTTTTTGAGAGTTTTTTTACACATTAAAAATCGTGTTTTACATCTGTTAAATTCAAGTTTTGAACACAATCCACATAGTCTACTAAAACTACTACTAATTAATAAATAGTATAAAGATAAGGAAAGCCTAAGCCAATGAAATTACAAGTCACACAAGAAAACCTAAACAAAGCTCTAAATAATGTTGCCAGAGTTGCGTCTAGTCGCAATGCCCTACCGATTTTATCTAATGTCTTAATCAAAACAATTGATAATCGAGTTTGTATAGCAGCAACCAACCTAAATATCGCCATTACGCACTACATAGGCTCGAAAGTTAGCGAGGAAGGCTCGATAACCGTCCCAGCTAAGCTTTTGCAAGAATTTGTGTCTAGTTTGCCTAGTGGGGTGATTAATTTTGAAGTTCAGGATACCAAAATTCATATCACTACCCCAGCCTACAATTCGACTATCAACGGCTCTCCAATCGAAGATTATCCTGTCATGCCCAAAATTGACAACGGCGTAACCTGGACAATAAATTCACTTAAGCTCAAAAAAGCTTTGCAACAAGTTGTTGTTGCAGCTAGCAATGACGACACCAGACCTGTGCTTACTGGCGTTTATTTTTATACATTAGACGGTGATTTGTATGTCGTGTCCACCGATAGTTATCGTTTAGCCGAACGCAAGGTGATACCGCTCAAACAAGAAGTATCACTGCTTATCCCCGCTTCGGCTGTGGCAGATTTGTTAAGAATAATTGGCGATAAAGATCAGACTGTTTCGATCACTCACGACGAACAGCAAGTATTATTCGAGATCGAAGACGTTGAGCTTGTTACTCGGCTAATTGATGGTAAATATCCACCCTATCGCTCGTTGATTCCAATAAAGTTTGAAACAACTGCCGCTATTGGCCGCGATGAACTGGCTAATATAACTAAGGTGTCTTCGCTTTTTGCCCGTGAAAGTGCAGGCAGTGTGACCCTAAATGCCGATGATGAAAAAAACCAAATCAGTATTCAATCAGTTGCTTCTCAACTTGGCGAAAATACCGCCACGGCCGAAGCCGAAGTTGTTGGGTCTGGTTCGATCACCCTTAATTCTCGTTATATTAGCGATGCTTTAAATGTTATTAATGACCAAAAAGTATCGATTTGTTTTAATGGTAAGCTTGAGCCATGTGTTATTAAGGGCAGTGACCAAGATTATGTTCATATAATTATGCCGCTTAAAAGCTAAAAATCTTATAATATAAACATAATGATTTTTACCAATATTCGTTTGCAGAATTTTCGTTCGTACGAAGATGAATCGTTTGAAATTGGCAACGGCGTAAATGTTGTCGTTGGACCAAATGGAGCTGGCAAAACTAATTTACTCGAAGCTCTAATGGTGGTTGCTAGCGGCAAATCATATCGGGCCAAAGACTACGCCTTGATAAAACGATCATGTGATTGGGCTAGGCTTGATGCTTATAGTGATGATAATAAAAACAGAGTAATCAAAATAGCCAGTGAATTTAATCTATCTAAAACTTTTGAGTTAGACGGCAAAACCTACAAAAAAATCCCTAAAGATTGTCTTCAGCCCGTGGTATTATTTGAACCCGACGATTTATATCTTTTAGGCTCAGAACCAGCTAATCGGCGAGAATTTATCGATAATATTATCGAAAAGTACGATCAAAACTACGCCAAAGTTATAGCCGACTATCGACGAGTCGTTGCTCAGCGTAACGCCCTACTTAAACAAGCTAGCAGTAGCTCCGAAATGTTTGCTTGGGACGTGCGTTTGTCTAACCTAGCCAGCGTAATTATCAAGGCTCGTACAGCATTACTTGCCGAATTTAATCAAAAAATCAGCGATATTTACTCAGTTATCGCTGGTAAATCAACACAAGTAAGCCTAATTTATAAAAGTAAAACACCGCTTAGTAACTATGCTTCTGATTTGGTCGGACAGCTCGAAGACCAAATAAATATCGATAAAACCCGTGGTTACACTAGTCGCGGGCCACACCGAGATGATATAGAATTTTTTAAAGACGACAGCCCTTTTTCGGTAGTGGCTTCACGCGGCGAAAACCGCACTCTCATGCTAGCTCTAAAAATAATCGAACTCCAAATTTTAGAGGAAAAAACCGCCAAAAGGCCACTGCTTTTACTTGACGATGTATTTAGCGAACTGGACGGCTCCCGCCGCAAAAGCCTAACTAACTACCTAAAAGACTATCAGACCATAATCACTACCACCGACGCCGACATCATACTGAAAAACTTCACCAAATCCGTCAGCACAATCTTACTGTAGGTATTACTGAAAAATATACTGCAAATTTGTGGTGTTTAGACCTTTTTCTGAAAAAATTTTATTAAATTCGTCTGTTAAATCTTTATCCGAACTTCTTCCGTTTCCGTCGCTATCATATGATAGCTTTACAACAATTTTTTTGCCCATCAAGGATAAATCATAAGTATCAGACTTATAAGTGTATGTCATCGGCAGGAACTCAGTGATTCGTGTTTCATAGCCAATTTGTTCATCGGATAACCTAAATAGTTTATTTAGAGAATCTGAAGTATTATTATCGAGCGAATTAATTCCAACTACATCATTCATACAACTAATACTATTAATCGAAAATTTCTGAGTTTGGTAAAGTACTTTCGACAATGAGTCTTTAAATGAATATTGGTAGATAAACATACGATCAGAAGAGACGAAATAAAAAAAGTCGCTTGATAAGCACGGACTTATTATGTTGTTGGTATCAATAAGCAATTCTGATTTCTTGCCATTATCATCAAGCATAATTGGACGTTTTGTTGTGTTTGCCGCAAACAATAAAAGGCTTTTATCGTTCTTTGAAAAATAATTGATCATAAAATTCTCATCAAGTTTTATATTTTTTACTTTGTTAGACTTTTTATCGATTCTTACAACTTCTGTTTTTTCAGATTTATTAACATTATTTTTGCCCATGTGTTCTGCTCCTATATTATCGATTGCCTGCTGGTCATCAAAAAGATAAATTGAACTATCAAGGTACACTATTCTGTAATTTGTAACACTGCTATTAACGTTAATCTTTTTAATTTGATTATTTTCGCTATAAAATAACTCATTTCCAAATAAAGCCGAAAAACTACTTCCCTCTGTATTTGTATCGATGTTTTTGTCACTAATTACAGTCTTAACATCAACATTTTCAAAAGTTTTCGGATTTTCGAGTTGGCCACTAAAATTAACTTTTATAGAAAGTAATTTTCCAGCTTTGTTCTTTAAGAAAATTATCAAACCATCGCTAATATTTTTAATAGTTATACCTCCATTTTGATCAACGTCAAGGTTTGTGTAGGAGTCTAAGTAGTCGTAATTAAATACCGATTTTTTTATACCACTTTCTGAGTTAACTAGTTCTATGCCAACACTATTTGTGTCTATGTTATTTTTGCAAGAATAAAGTAAAACATTCTCACCTTTTGCGTTCATGCAGTCAAAACCACTTTCCCCTACGTATTCAGAACTCTTTTGATTAAAATTTTTAATAAAAAGTTTTTTAACCCAAAATCCTTTAATTTTCGAATATACGGTTGATGTTTGATTGTCTTTATACATATCAAAAGAGTAATTTCCCTTTTTTACAATCATTGTTTTTGATTTTTTTATATCGTAACCTTTTGTTTGTTTAGAGTTGGATAGTATTTTATTTATAAAAACTTTTTTATTTGAGTTATCTTCGGTTTGTATAATAACTAGTCCAAATTGAGAGCATATATATAAAATAACGACAAATCCGAAGCCGAAAAATAATAATTTTTTATTTTTTGTTATAGATGTTAAGAAATTATTATAGTTCACTAATTTGCACCCTTTATATCTTTAATAACTTGATCGAAATAATAATTGTCTATATCGGTTTTACCTTGATTGCCACATTTAGCTAAGTCTTTGTGGGAGTGAACACCAGAAACATTATCACATTCAATAACACCTTCGAGTGGTATATTATATTTTTCCATCAATGCTTTAACAGTAGCCACAACGGCTGCATACTTTTTGGGTTGTTTGGCTATGCCGTCTTTTCCAAAATCGCCAGGTCCACCTTCAATTTCTATTCCGATTGTAGTACTGTTACCGCCTTTTGCATGATAAGTTAGATCAAGTAAATCTCTTGTCATTTGATAAACTTCGCCTTCTTTCGTAATGCCAACCTGTACAGAGCAGCCACCTGCACCACAACTAGAGTTTCCGCCTAACCAGCTTACAAGTGTTTGTATGCCATTACCTTTATAACTATCTGTATTTGTTCCCCACCAGTGTAGCGTTATGCCTTTTGGTGTAATTTTGCCTCCAGGGGTAGCCATTGGTCTTGGCAATTTTTTTATTTCAATATTCGATAAAACTATCGGAGTATTATTTCCGCATACACTTGCAGGTGTAGCACTAATTTCTGTACTTCCAGCTGGTCCGTTTTGTAATTTTTGGGCATTTGGCAGCCGAATATTCATTTCATTATCACACGCACTACTTCCAGGCGTACACGGTACCTCAAATTTTTCTAGAAAAATTCTTGTAACTTCTGCTAGATTATTCGACTTTTTGATAGGGTCTGTGACACTTGATTTATAAGAAGTGTTAAGCTCGTCCTTAAAATGCTCAAGCTGTACATCGATATTACTAATTGGTACGCCTTTTTGGCTAGCTTTTTGCTCAAGAGCTGTCTTTCTGTTCTCTCGCCACTGAACGATACCGTAGGCACCTGAACTCGGGTTTAAGGCAGTTGGATTAAATCCACTTTCTTGTTCGATATTACCCATTATTCCTGCCGCTTGAAGAGGAGTAAAGCCCATCTCTTGAGTTAACATATTCCAAATTTTTGATTTAGGGTCGACACCGTCAACACTAACGTCTGATTGGATAGCACAACAACCATCACCGCCACTGACGGTACCTACATCATTAGCAGCTGGGTTATCGCTCGGTGAATCAACCGTAGACCCGTTTGCTAAGGCCGTTAAACTAGCGGTAGTTTTTTTGATCTCATTTACGTAACCCAACGTATCGTTTTCACTTGGTGGTGCGTAAGTCTTCATTAATTTTGTAATATCATTAGTTTTTAGAGCTTTAGTGTAAAAACCGGAATTCCTAAGGTAACTTGGCATATCTCCAATTTTGGTTTTCTTATTTTCTGGTGCTGTGTAGTCAACGCTAGCTTTCGGTGACGACCATTTATACCATGTTCTAGCACCAATAAAGTGAGGTTGGCTAGAGGTTGCAGTTCTTCCAAATCCATTATTTCCGTTTCTGACATTATAGTCTCCTGCGTCTGCCATCTGAGATTCTTTCTGAGCTATCGAAACAATCAAGAACGGGTTGATGTTTGAATTGCTAGAACTTGCTACAATTGTCTCCCCCAATCCTTTCAAGGTGCTATTTGGATAGTTTTTTTCTATATATTTATTTATCGCATTTGCCATTGAGGAAGGATCCAGTTTTGGAAATTCTGTTCCGTTTGGTGAGCCATTGCCTGGGCTAAGATCGTTTGTAGTAGTGTTGTCAGAGGAAGGATCACAACCATTCTGTTCTATATCGTAATAGTAAATGCCTTTTTGTGACAACCTTCGTTGTTGTTCGGTGAGGGCTTGAGCTGTGTATGGTTGTGATAGTATGATGGCTGAAAATATTAAAAAAATAATATATAAAAAAAATTTATTAATGTTTAGGCAAAGATCAAACCTCATTAGTTGCCTCCGATTGAATAATGCCAATGACCATTATTTGCACAATTTTCATTATTTCTAGAAATGCCATATTTTATCCCAATTTTATCGGCTTCAGAGGTGTTAGTAGTCGAACATCCAAAATCTACTGCTGTTCCATGATAATGATTGGAATTTGAACGATGACATTGGCCAGCCAAAGTGTTTAATTCGTAATGAGAGGATTGGCCTAATTCGACCAAGAATTGGAGTATTTTTGGGTTCGGAGTAATTGGACTTGAAATTGAGGGGTTTCTATCGCTACATCTGGTTGAAAGATTTATTTTTTTACCAGCGGCAAGGTCGGCAAGCTGCAATGAGGCTAAGGATCGATCTTTAGTGTCTGAAGATGGATTAGTCGAGTAGTTTGCTATGTTAATTTTGCCATTTTTACTCATCTGGATTAGTTGTTGTGCAAGTTGGGTTAAGTCAGATGAACCTGAGCCGATATTTTCTGACTGAGTCATCGGATCTGGGCTTTTCGCCTGAAGTTCCTGTAATAGTTTATCTGACAAAAGTCCTTTTATATCATCTGGTATTGGTACGGCAAAAGTGTAAGCATTAGACCTAGGACTCGATATTATGTTCGGAGAGACTGTATCGCCACTCGGATTTTGCCATCCAATATGTATATGTGCGTAGCTACCACCAAAAACATGCCATGGGTCACCGTGATCTATATCTCCGTTATAGCCTAACCATCTTACCCATGTAGGTATTTTTCCGTTGGGGCCACTTGCTCCACCTACACAGGTCCCGTAGCCACTGTAGAAAGCACAACCTTTTATATTTCCTTGATCTGCAGATGCACCCCACCAATTTATATCCCTTAGGAATTTTTCGGCAGTATTTTTCCATTCATTTTTATCATTTTGTTTTGCTTGGTCTTTTGGTCTTACGTCAACACCAAATCCTGCTCCATGGCTTCGATGTCCATTTTTTAGTCCATCATCAGCACACATATTATAAGTATCAAGGATATAAGCTAGTGCGGGAGCAATTCTTGAATCAATCTCGGTAGTTCTTCCTGGGCAAGAATATTTTTTTGGTAATGTAATAAACTCGCCAGGTGAGCTAATAGTGATTGTTTTTAGCAAATCTCCAGCTATGCCAGCATTATTATTTTGATCTTCACTTACTACTGTATTGCTGCCAGATGGATATAACTGTTGACAAGCATCTTCATCGCCTTCGTAGCAATCTAGTGATAAGCCAGTCACTACATCGTTTATATAAAATCTATATCGTAAAAACATTTCATCATTATTTTTTTTGCATTCATCTTTGTAGTCGTTTGAAAAAGGATTAACCGTCTCGCCATTTTCGATTACAGGCTTATTATCCTCTACAGTAATTTTCATTCCGAAACATTTGCTATATCTTGCATTCAGTTCGTCGAGTTGTGGTATGACAATTTTAGCGTTTGCAAAAGGATCTTCAAATCTAGGGTCTGCACGTTCTTCTAAACTAAATCCAACTTTCGTTTCCCCATAATCGTAACCAGTTGTTTGATTTTGAGCATAAGTTTTGGCAAAAAACATCGAAGGAAAATTACTTAAATTTTCAAAGTTCGAACTCACTATAGACTGAGCTGGTAAATCAATCAATGACCCAAAAATAGTCATTGAGTTTTTTGGGTCAATGTACTTAGCATAAAAGCTCTTTTGATTATTTTCTGAATTTTCTTCATTATGTAATAAATTATTAAGAGTTGCAGTTTCTTGAGCTGTCATATTAAGTCCACCTCTGGCTCGAGCTGCATCATTAGCTGCATAAAAAGCTCCTGCATTTGCTAGGTTGCCAAAATCTGCACCTTTAGCATTAGGGTCGACCGCTTTACCTGCGATAGCTTTCATCGCCGACTCCATAAGATCATTGGTGCTAGTACCCCCTAAACTAAGTGCTTGATCGGCTAGCTTTTGAACTATTGAGCCAGCAAGATTCGACACATTGCTGATTATTGGTAAGTTACTGATTGTATCTTGCACTCCGCAAACTTCTCCAAGACCAGGTATTTTATCAAGTACATCAAACAACTTTGGTTTATCTTCGATGCTACTAAGTCTAGCTTCGTTTGGCATCGCAACCCCGCCAGTTTGACCATTTTCGGCCCTTACACTGGCAGCTTGAGTCCATGATGTTTTCTTTTGTTTGTCATACATAAACTGATTCATAACCTTTAAAGAATCCATATTTAAATCATCTCCACTCATCACTTGGTTACCAGTTGTAACAACCTGTCCACCTAACCTCAGCATTGGCAAATAGTTACTTTTATATTTGTAGTCAGCTACATTATTTCCTACAGATTTTGCTGTACATAAGACTCCGACCACCACCGCTCCACTACTAGCAGTTTTGAATGCTCCAGTTTTTTTAAAATCATCGATAAAACTTTTTGTATCACCCGAAGCTTTTACGTCTGCTTCAGGCGTGACCTCTTTGCCATCGGCATTTGTTTGAGTTTTTGCATTAGGTCCATCAGCCTCCAGTGATCCGTCAGTAATATTCTTATTACGTTTTTCTAAAAAATCTGCAACTCCTTTATCGGTTTTGTCTTTTATCTTATTTAAGGGGTGGAAGTTCACGCCACCACGTTTTATAAGTAAACGAGAAGCAACACTGCCGGGGACTTTATATATGGAAGTAGCTTTGCCGATAGTTTTTATCATTTTTCGTCTTTCCGAAAAATTAACGTTTGATAAGTCAAGAAATCTCCGATCACTACCCAATCTTTCTCCGTCCGAGTTTATGACTTTATTATTTCCATTAGCAATTTCTGCACCCTTACCCATAGAATTCTCAATACGTTGTCGATTTTTGCCGTCTTGAGAATCAAGAAATTTAAATGCTTTCTCTTCGTCAACTATTTCAAATCCAGCAAATCTTCTTGTTCCGTCTGTATAAACTGGTCGCATACCAGTATTTTCAAGTAAATTTTTTTCCCACTTATCTGCTGCTTTATTGCCAGCCATGCCTAAGCGACCATTTTGTGCTCCTTTGTCTAATAGAGAGTAAAGCAAGACTTTACTGCCTCGTTCATCGCCAAAATCTTCGTTTAACCGAAAGTGCTTTTGTAGTAACTGTGCCATATGTACAAATTGCATTGGACCTTGAAGTATGGCAAAACCCCCAAAACCACCAAGCCCCAACATGGCTGCAACAATTCCAATACTTGCTTTGCGGCGGGTGGTTTTGATGGTGAATTTTTGGCGAAAGCTACTTAGTTTGCCTGGTTTTTCGGTACCTGTATAGAGGCTGTTTTTTTCGTCGGTTTCGGCTTGGCTAGAATTTTCATCATCGCTACCAGAATTTTCTTTATCGGCTAGTTGTTCAGGGTTTAAAGCTTCGTTACGCGGGTCGCTTGATTTACCAGCCCCAATATTATCTTCGCCGCGAGGGTCCGAGTCATCGCCCAGTGGCGTTTTTTGATCGTCATAAATTGCTCCGTTATCTAGTCCTTCATCGCCACTAAATAATGGTTCTTTTTCTTGCTCGCCATGAAGATTATCGGTTTGGTCATGCGGTGTCCTGAGGGCCATAATCTATTAATTATACCCCAGGCGATAGACGATTTTGGAGGTCGATAGTACCTTGGTTGCCAGAAATTTCGCCATATTGATTCATTTGTTGAACTTGCTGAGGGTTGGTTGTAATTAAGCTAGTCTCGGTTGGGCTAGCTGTAACCTGAATATGAACATGGTTTTGGCCAGCAAAAAATAACCCTTGACCAACTGGGAATTGACTAAGACGCTTCCGCTCTTCGCTAGTTAACTTGAAGACGTCGGCCAATACATCAACTGCCGATGGCGATTGTTTGAGCAGAATTTGCATCGATGAGTTAGCGACGATTGCTCGGCCCATGCGACTTCCCATAAAATCTTCGACATCTTGCGAAATAGTCGTGATGCCCAAGTTATATTTACGGGCTCGTTTAGCTAAACTAAACATAAAGTTGGCACTATCCTCGTACTTCATCAGTTGCCAAGCTTCATCGACAATCATGATGCGACGTTTTTGGTCGGTTTTGGTCTTGTTCCAGATATAATTAAGCACAATAAACATAGCAACTGGTCGTAGTTCGTCCTCAAGGTCACGAATATTAAAGACGACCATCGGGTTGTTGATATTGATATTACTTTGCTGCGAGAAAATCCCCGCAAATGTGCCGCTTGTGTATTTGCGTAATCTTTGGGCCAATTGAGGGCCATTGCCGCCCATGTGCAGCAGTGTGTCATACAAATCACTAATCGTTGGTGGTATTGACTGATGAGTTAATGGGTCGTTGGTAATACCTGCCTTGGCGTAAGTTTCTATCAAAGCTGCATCCAGGTCGGCTTCTTCGCTAGGAGTCATCGGTGGGGCCATCATGGCTCCATTGTTGCTCATTTGAGCTTGAGCTCCACCCATCATTAACCTGAGTAGCCCGTGCAGAGTAATTAAGCTGCTTCTTAGGGCATTATCGGCTTCTTCGGTGTCGACGACTTGAGGTAGGTCAAACGGATTGATGCGAGTCGCCGACGACAAACTCAGCCGTACATATGCTCCGCCAACTGCTTCGCACATTCGCTGATACTCGTTTTCGGGATCGATAATAAACACCTCGGTCCCCATCATCATGCTTCTTAGAGCTTCTAATTTAACAGTGAACGATTTACCAGCACCAGACTTGGCAAAAACCACAGCATTACCGTTTTCTAGAGTAAATCTATCAAAAATCACTAACCCCGAGTTATGCATGTTTATGCCATATAAAATGCCATTGTCTTGAGTCAGGTCGGCACTAGTAAATGGAAAGCTGGTACTAATTGCCCCTGTATTCATGTTACGGCGAATTTGCAACTGATCAGTAAACTGAGGAATCGTGCTATTGAGGCCTTGCTCTTGCTGAGACGTAGCGGGTTTAGAATAAACTAATTGTTGCCCCAAGATCGATTCGATTTTATGCGACACAAACTCCATTTCATCTACCGAGCCAGCATACACCGTAAAGTATAGTCCTAGTCGAAAGAACCGCTCCTCGCCTACTTGCAACTTATCACGCATCTCCTCGGCATCGACAATCGCCGACTGCTTGGCTGGGTCACGAACTCTCCCCTTTTCGCTATCAATCATTACACCCGCCTCGAGCTGGGCTACCTTTTTTTGCAAATTTTTTAGGACTACCTGGCTTTCGACAGGATAAATAAATATCGACAAGTCCAAAACTTCGTCCAAATTCACCATCGACGACAACCAGCCTGTTGTTAACTGCCTTGGGTAGCCATAAACATAGTAAGTTCGAGCAAATCGTGTGCCAAGTTGGAAATAATTCGAGTTTAGCTCAATCGAGCTTGGGGCAATGAAATCACGTAAAGCAGTTATGCCCTTACGAAATGCGGCATCAACCTCCTGTTGTTCGCGGAGTTGTTGAGCCTGAGCCGCTGCCACAGGGTCAAAAGTTGGTTTTTTACCTCCAAAAAGTCCCATTACTGTACCATTTCCCTATCTAAATTAGGTTGCGGTGCCTGACCCTGACCTTTGGTAATAACAGGTGCATTTAGGTCATTAAAATTCTTAAGTTGCTGACGAGTAGCCGTGTCGGGATTATAACTATCGTAATACAGCTCAATTAATTCTTGGGTGTCGAGCGGCAAACCCTGTATACCACACTGCATAAGTCCCCCCAAAGCCGCTTGAACACGGTTGCGTAGCTCGGTTTTGGCCGCCTCAAGGTCTGCTTCATTAATAACCACATGAGTTTTTGAGCTACCGAACATACTAACTACTCCATCGAGCAGGCCCTTACTTTGGGCTAGCGGCTTGGTACTCTCGGCGATTGGAAAATACGGGATCACCACATAAAAATGCTTGTCCATAATATTGGTTTGGGCCGCCAAATCGTCGATAAAGCCAATATAATCGTCCATTAGCATAGCTAGCAGCATATTCTCATGCTCGACCCGAATTTTGTCGAGTTTATCGATATATTGCCGCAGGTCGACCTTTTGCGAGCGAATAAATATCTGCACAGGAAAGTATAGTGAGTTCAAAAACCCTTGGTAACTAAACTCGACAGCTTCCCGCTCTTGGGGACTCATCAGGTCAAAATTTATCGATTTTACCATAATCACCGCACGGTATGAGCCATCGTTCATAATCACAATTCCATCACGAATTTCAGCAATTAACAGATGATTTTGAGTACTATTGGGGTTAACCGGATTTTTCGGTTGAGTGATTGGCTGGCCGCTAGCCTGAACAGGCACTTGACTTGGTATCATCCCGTTTGGGCCAGCCTGGGGCATGTAGCTTCCAGGAACTGGCCCGCCTACCATACTCGGATTTTGTGGGTATTGTCCCGCCGCCATAGGCTGTGGCTGAGTAGGCTGAGCCGAATTGTTTTGCTGATAGTATGGTTGTTGATTTGGATTCACTTATATTTTTCCACCCTGATATTTTAATGTAGAGACACCACTATTTCGTCGTCTTTATCTTGCTCTTTTTTGGCTTGATGGGCAATTGTCTCTACGCTCAAATCATTATTGTTCGCTAGATTCATTATATCAGCAGACAGCTTACTTTTGGCAGGTTGATTTGTGTGGGACGGAGAATGGGTTGGTTTTTGTTTAGCAGGACCATGATCAGTTTTTTTATCTGTACTCGGTTGACCCAGTGGATTGAGGGTACGCATATTTGAGGTAGCAATATGGTTTGGAGCTGAGCTACGCTTTAAATCTTCGGTCAATTTCTTCTCATCAGCTGGACTAAGTTGGTTGGCAACAGATGGGGGAGTTATATGAACATCAGGCGTCCGAACTTTGTCGATCGGTACACCGTCTCTTACCTTATCCATTTTGTTCAAATTTTGCATACGTCGCAGTTCGTTGCTTTGTTCGATCATTCTATCAAGATTTTGTGAAGTGACTGTATCGTCGACATAAACGTCAGGTATCGAACTTGTATCAATTATTGGCACTTCCTCTGGCAAAGTCTCAACACCTACCAAGCGGTCACTTTCGGCGGTACTGCGCGGGCTATAAGCACCGTACGCCAAGGTAGCTTCCTTGACTGCCCAGCCGCGACTATCAATAGTTTTGGCCAGTGCGTTTAAGCGGCTTTTAACCTCGTTCTGCGACAAGTTGTCGGTTAGTTGCTTTTCTTCTTTTTTGGGTACAGTTATAGTTACCAACTCTTCTACACCACTTTGATCCCAAATACTTTTACGCGATTTAAAATAAAATTTCAGCTTTGCCAGCACCCACACCTCAGTTGGCTGGTCTTTGCTCCATGGCACTGCCAAAAAGAAGCCCAAAAGAGCAATTGGTCCAAACAAAACTACCGCCACCCCAAAGCCTTTGGTCAGCGATATAAAACTCATGTAGGCAGCCAAAGCCCCTCCCACAAAAAAGATAAATTGCTTTAGGCTCATTGGCCCTAAAAACTTATCTTCTGCCTCAATATCTTGAATTACTTTATACGTTGCCATAAATTTAGTTAAAATAACAATCTAAGGAATGCGGTTCCTTTAGTGCTTATTGTACCATTTATATACCTAACTTCACTAGTATCAGCTAGATTTACAACCATATATACACAGGCCATCTGTTATAGGTATTTAACTATAATTTAATCAATCAAAATCACCCGAGTATCGGTCTGGTTTTTATAATGAGTGCGCATTTTTTTATCTAAGGTATAAAATCTGTTACAGCTATTATTGATTGCTGTAGCCATTTGTAGGGCATCTTCAAAGTCAGCGTAACTATCTTTTTGGGCTTTAATAAATTCGTCTTGAGTTAAGGGTAAAATTACAAAATCATTCAGAAACTGGTTAAGTATCTGTTTATTATAAACTTTTATGCCAAAATACATTACGAGATGAGCCGACAACGCTGATATATAGCGAGCAGGAGTCGCTTTTATAAGCTTGTCGGTCTGTGGCTTAAATTTTCTATTTAGTAATGACTCAAGCACTATATTGGCATCAAAAAACACTTTATCACTAGAGGTGTTATGAGGCATATTTTTGGTTGATTAATTTTCGGTATTCTTGTTTAAGATTTGCTTTTTGATAAGGGTTGGTTTTAATAACTTTATTGAGTGCATCTAGGCCTGGTGTGCCAACTGCCTGAACATTCTCTGGTTGTAATTTTACGCGTATACCACTGCGATAAGTTATCAAAAAACTCTCGCCATTTTGCGTTCTTTTTATGACATCACCCAAATTTTTGCGGAGGTAGACAGCATTAATAGTTTTCATAACTTCAAGTTTAACATGAACATCAACATTATGTCAATCTAATCTATCTGCCTCTATTTTCTCTAATACTTTTCACTAAACTATTAATATATAAATAGTATTTATAAAAATAGAATTTCAGCTAAAAACTTTATTTTTCTTCAAGTTCTCTTGGGTTCGGTTGATAGTAACCCATTGCTCTTTGTTGTAATTTAGCCTTAGCTTGAGCTTCCCCCCATGCTTTTATTTGAGCAGGGTCAGTTAATGGAGCTTTTTGTGTTTCTCGGGTAGTTATCATTTCTCCAGGTGCTGATGGGTTGGGTCTTTGTACTTCAACCATTCTTTCTAAGTGTGAAGGACTAGCTGCCGCTTCAAGTCTTCCTTGGTCAGTTATATATTTATTTACTTCTTTATCTATACCATCCATTTTTTCAACAATAACTTGATTATTTGCTTCAGTACCACTTCCTTTAGACGATTTAACTGCTGTCAACCATGCAGCAGACCGAGCTTTTTCTTCATCAGAAGAGGTACTGTCTCTTAATCTTCCCATATGGCCATCAATTAAGTTTTTGATAGCATCAGGCCTAGCTTGGTTCATAAGTGTATATGTTGACTGCGAAGAAGTAGCTCTATCAAGATCATAACTCTGACTATACAACGAACCCGATAAATCTGGTCGCATAGCAGGACCTTTGGCTATTGCCTGATGTGCGTTCATAGCTTCTGCAGCACCTTCTTCGCCATAAAGTCTTCTAGCAATATCAATTTCTTCAGAGTGAGAATTTTGAGTAAATTTGATTCTAGATGCATTATTAAATGCTGCCTGAGCAGTTTGTGTATTCCTTCCTATCATATCTGCATCAGAGTGAGCATCTAAGGCTCTTTGAGCAGCATAAATTTTGTTTTGAGCTTCTTGCTTTGCTTTTGCACTACTTCTTACATTGTTGAGTATGGCTGAATTATCTCTAATTGTTTCTTGTTGGAACTTTCTGTCTTTTGCTACTTGATCTTCGGTCATAACTAATGAGTCTAAAACATCACTATCTTCACCTTTTGCTTTAAATCGATAGGAATCTTGTACAGTTGACCTTTGTATAAAATCATCGAGAGATCTTGCACTCCTTTTTCTTTCGGCACGTGCTTCAGCACCACCACCCAGCCTGCTAGCCCAGATCTGTCTACCCGAAAGGCCCTTATTTATTCTACTGGACTTATTCTCGCTATATGCTTTACCATACGCTGTATTTTGATTATCTCTCATGCTCTGCATGCCTTTTCGAGCACTTCCGGCTAGTGTTCGGCCTCGTCCTGCACCAGCAGTCATGATGGTTGAGATTGCTCCTCCTGCTAATCTGAAGGCAAACGGTATCATTATCAGTGGTGCAAAGGCCACTACAATTGCTGCTAGCAGTTTAGCTAGTCCAATCGCATCTGGTGATTTGGCGGCCGTTCCAATAAGAATAGTGGTAAATACAGTCGACATAGCAAAAATTGCTGAAATAATTGGGTATACCATAAGTGTTGTCACAAACAAGTCTAGCCATTTTTTGAAATATTTTTCGGTACCAGGTAAAACTAGCAAGGCAATAGCTATAGGCGATGAAATAATCAAGAAGATGATAATTGCTTGCCTAAGTATGATAGTAAAAACTACTGCAATTACAATCAAAAAAGCACTTATCAAAAAAGCACCGATAATAGGTAGCAAAGCTAAGGCTGCTCCAGCTGCCAAAGTTGCAGCTGCTCCAGGAAATACTAATGCTCCTCCAACACCCGAAATTAACGCTACTAGTCCCATTACCCCGGCAATATTGTTAGTCGTATTGCTTTGAATTGCTAAGTCTCTAAACTCTTTATTTTGGTCTAGAAACGGTGCAACAACCAGGTTCGATAAGCCGTGGCCAATGATATTTACTATATCGACTGCCATGACACACAAATAAATTGACAAATTTATCGCTATCGCCGCAATTATTATCCTTGGTACGGCTTTGCGTACAGTATAAGCATCGAGCATTAGCGACTACCCTTTATTTGTGCATATACTACTGCAAGCATGGTACCAACTAGCACAATATTACCTATCAATCGAAAGTTCTTCCAAGCTTTATAAGACGCATCCTCAGGGTCGGTAGTTACAGGTACATCCTCAAGGAATGGTGAAATAATATTCTCAAACATAAAGCGTGTAGCTGCCAAGCTACCATCAATTACTGGGCAAAGTATCCAGCTCATTACACTAGATAATTGAGTATCGCAGTTCGGCTCATCGTTATTGCCTTTCGGAGCGGCGTTTTTATCGGCTTCTGTGTTTGTATTGTAGTCAGCTTGTCCGATTGAAGAAGTTTTAATTGGCTGAGCGTCCGAACATCCGCCCCCATCCTTATATTTAGCTACTAAAAATACGGATGAACTATCAACTAAATAACCATTTCTTATAACTGCATTAAACCCGTCACAGGCAAGCTCAGGTGCTTCGTAAGTAACTACATTTATACCTGTTAGTCCTGTTGTAGTATTGTTGCCATCAACTTTCTTTTTGAACGTGATTACATTATTGCCTATTTTGCCTTCAATTGTATCTTTGTCTTTGAACTTTAGACTTTTCGCCAAACTCTCTAACTGAGCCTTGCTAGTTGCTGGTGCTGCATAAACTTTTTGGCTAAAAAATGGAGCAAAAAACATAGATAGCATTGCAAAGATTGAAATGCCCACAGCCAACTTATATTTTACGTTCATGATTTATTAAAATTGTACCATATATTTTATAGCTTAGACTTTTGTGTGCATCTATTTTATACTTACTATATTAAATAAGCGTTTATGATAATAAAAAAAGTCCAAGCAGTCATATATATAAAAATTCTTTTCTTAATTGGCTTTTTTGCTGGCCAATTCTTTTTTGTCGCAGTTACTCCCCAAGTTTTTGCCCAAACAGCCAAAACTTGTAGCTCTACCTCCGATCCGCAAGCTTGCCAAAATACCGTCAAACAAGCATGTAGCGGCAAAACAGGAGCCGACTTAGCCGCTTGCGAATCAACAGTCGCTCAGCGAGGGGATTTTACCGGCGGAGGCTCTCAGGCATCAAATTTATGCCAATTTAAAGATAAAAAACAAGCTTGCATCAACGAAATTCTCAAAAATAATTGTAAGGATTCAGCTTGTGCTACCAAAATTGCCTCAAAGTATGACAATATAGTTTTTGCTTGCCGTTCTGCCGATAACCCACAAGGCTGCAATACCGATGCCAAAAACAGTTGTAACAATAAAACTGGAGCCGAAATTCAGAAATGTCTGAATGCTCAAGCGGCTACTTACAAAAAATCTGAGGCTCAGGCCACCAAAGAAGACATTCAGCTTACTACTAAAGGAGTAGGAAAACAGTATACCTGCGGTAGCGGTGAAGACGCTGTCAAAACTCGTATCGACCTCGGCTGCACAGGCAAAGTCGAAAACCCAATTATTGATATGGCCTACGCCCTTCTAAAGTTTTTCTCATTCGGAGTAGGGTTAGTTTTAGCAGCTTCGATTATCTGGGCTGGTATACAGTACAGCTCATCGCAGGGTAACCCCGAAGCTACCCAAGCTGCCAAAAATCGTATCCAAAATGCCATTATCGGGCTGGTCTTTTATCTGTTAATCTTTGCGGCTATTCAATTTTTGGTACCCGGAGGCTTGTTTAATGGCTAATTTTAAGCTAATACTTAAAGATATAATATGACAAACATGATCGATAACTTTACTCTTAGTCTAATCAACACTAAACTACTAGTCGTCAATATGCTAGATAATTTTGCTGCAATTCAGAAATGTACTCTCGATGAAAGTAACGGTTTTTTTGGCTTCCCTACCTGGTACAAATATTTGGAAGGCCAAAGAGAAGTCGGTGGTTGCGCCCCGTCCCTAGATCACATTAGCGACCTATGGCTAATATTGCTGGCGGTTATCGAGATGTTACTTCGAGTTGCCGTACTAGCGGCTATTGCATACTTAATTTTCGGTGGCTTCAAATATATTTCCTCTAGAGGTAATTCTGACAAAATAACTCAGGCCAAAACCGCAGTTATTGATGCCTTAATCGGACTTTTTATTGCAATCGCGGCCGTAGCGGTAGTGAACTTTATTGGTAAGAGCGTCTGAGGCAAAATATGACACTAAACTCACTCTATACCTTAGCTCAAGTAGTTGCCCCAAAAGCCGATGATATTGGTATCCCTAAAGTTGGTGGCAATACTCAGTCAATCGAAGGTCTGCTAAATATCGTTTTTGGGATTGCAGGCACTTTGGCAGTTTTGGTGATTATTTTGGCAGCGATTAACTTAGCCTCCAACGAGGGTGACCCCGACAAAATTTCGCGGGCCAAAAAAGCAATTATTTATTCTCTGCTTGGGCTAGTGATAATTGTTACCGCCGCCGCAGTAGTCAACTTTGTGTTAGGAAGGGTCTAAGCTAGTGCGTAGATTAATTATTTCATTATGTCTCTGCATGGCTATTATTGCCCCATTTACCTTTTTGGCTCACGCCTCTTACGCGGCTGACTTATTTGGCAACAATTATGTTTGTAACGATCCACAGGCTAAGGCCAAAAACCCAGCTGCTTGTCAAGACTCGGCTGGCAACACCAACCCACTGTACGGCAAAGATGGCATAATTACCAAAATCATCAACATTTTAACCATAATTGTTGGTATAGCAGCGATCTTCACTATAATTTTTGCTGGCCTCAAATTTATCACTTCTGGTAGTAACCCTCAAGAAGTCTCCAAAGCTCGTGAAATGATTATTTATGCTGTCATAGGGGTATTTATTGCAGCGATAGCTCAGGCTATTGTTAGGCTTGTTTTATCTAAGCTATAATAACTTCATGAACAAAATAAAATTATTTATTGCATCAATATTCTTAACGGTCGGCTTAGTTGGTATTGCAAGCCCTTCTTTGGTTTATGCAGGTCCATTCGACGGTGCTACGCGAGAAGCGTGTAGTGGAGCTGATTTAACCAAGGATGGTAAGTGTGATTCTAGTGCTGGTGGTTCTGTAGAAGGGTTAATAAAAGCAATTATCAATATACTTACTGTTGTGGTGGGCATTGCTGCTGTAATTGTAATTATCATCAACGGTTTTAGGCTGGTCACATCTGGTGGTGACGCAACTGCCGTGGCTAATGCTCGTAAGGGCATAATTTATGCTGTAGTTGGCTTAGTTATTGTGGCATTTGCTCAATTTATTGTTAGGTTTGTAATCGGCAAAACATAAGTAATCTGGTATAATTAATTTAATTATTTATAGAAAGGTAATATATGATTAATAAACTAAAATCATTATTTTTAGCAATTAGCTTACTCTCCCCACTACTTGTTCCAGTTACAGTTATTGGTTCTGCTAACGCTCAAGCCACTGGTCCAGATATAAAAGGATCTTTGTGTGAAGGAGCCGATCTTCGGATTGGTGGTGACCGAACTTGTTCATCAGGTACTGGTCGCTCACCTCAAGAAAGTATGAACGAAATGATTAGCCAAATTGTAAACATTATCTCTGTTATAGTGGCTGTTGTCGCCGTAATTATGATTATTTTCGGCGGTTTCAAGTACATTACCTCTGGTGGTGATTCCAACAATATCACTTCGGCCAAAAACACCATTCTTTACGCGATTATTGGTTTGATTATCGTTGCTCTCGCTCAGTTTATCGTCAAGTTTGTCTTGGGCAAAGCCACTGGCCTGACCTCCTAAAGTACTTGAAAGTTATAAGTAATTCGTGTTATAAAATAAAAAACATTAATAAAGGAAATTCTATGATAAAAAGATTAAAAAATTCATTAATTGCACTAGTTGCTGTACTGAGTATGGCAGCAGTTCCAGTGGCTTTTGCTACTAGTACGGTTTTTGCTCAGGCCGACATTCAAGGTTCGCTATGTGAAGGTTCTGACCTCAAATTTGGCGGTGACAAAACCTGTGCCGACGCCAATGGCAATGATGCTCAAGGTAGAGTTAATGATTTAGTTACCAAAATAGTCAATATTGTATCTGTTATTGTGGCAATTGTCGCTGTAATTATGATTATTTTCGGCGGTTTCAAGTACATCACCTCTAGCGGTGACTCCAACAGAGTTACTTCAGCCAAAAACACCATTGTTTATGCCGTCATTGGATTAGTAATCGTTGCTCTCGCTCAGTTTATTGTCAAGTTTGTCCTAGGCAAAAGCACTGGCCTAGCTAATTAGTAAAACTTAAATTCTAAATATAATGAAAAGATTAAAAAACTATATTTTATCAAGCCTGTTAGTTCTATCGCTTTTGGCTGTGCCAGTCGCTTTTAGTGGCGTTGGAACTGTAGCTGCTCAAGATACTCAAACAGAGTTATGTAAAGGGGCTAATTTGAGCTTCGATAATCCAGGAACCAATTGTAAAGGTACTGGAACTGGAACCCCGGCCAAGACTTTAGATAAACTTGTAGAAACCATTGTTAATGTAGTTTCTGTAATTGTTGGAATTGCAGCTGTAATTATGATTATCTTCGGTGGCTTTAAGTACGTCACCTCTGGTGGTGATTCCAACAGAGTCGCTTCGGCCAAGAACACCATTATATATGCATTAGTTGGTCTATTGATTGTCGCCTTTGCTCAGTTTATCGTCAGGTTTATCATCGGCAAAACTGCCCAGTAAAAAAAAGTTCGGCAACTTACTCTTAATTTATAAAAAATCGAGCTTATTTCAAAAGCTCGATTTTAGTTTATACTTCTAATTCTTTACAGAATTTGTATTTTCTTAACAGTATCTTGTTTAACTTTAGTAAAGCTAACTGTTAACACACCATCTTTTAATACAGCTTCAATCTCATCTTCTTTAACAGCCACTGGCAAAGCGATACTTCGGCTAAATTCACCCCAATAACACTCTTGGACAAAATAATTTTCGACATCTTCTTCGCTACCCGCACTCAAAGTTCCCCGAATGCTTAGTGTATTATCTGCAATACTAACATCTAGATCATGCTTATTAACACCTGCAGTGCGAGCCTTAACCACTAATCGTTCTTTAGTTTCATATACATCAACCGCCAATTGCCCAGGCACGGCTTCGTCTTCTTCCCATTCGTCAGCTGGCTGCTGGCTAGAAGAATCGTCGACTGGCCCTTGTTGATTATTCGGCTGTTGTGGTGACATCAAATCTTCATCGCCCAAAAAGGCTGCTGTCAGCTCATCTTCCATAAGTAAGTCTTCATCGCGATTACGTCGTGCCATTTTTTCCTCCAATATTCATAAAAGTAGTTAGGTTATCTAGGTTTTAATTGAATAGTATTTTTATCTTAAATACAGTATAACCTATTTTTTCAAATATATGCGATAAAAGCATAATTATTTACAACACAAAAATTACTACACTTTAAATTATTGCCAAAAACCTCTAATCTATAGCTAGAATGTTAGATAAAATTGTTGGTAGTTTTGCTCCGTTTTATTGCCTGAGCTGTGAGCAAATTGGTCATATTCTGTGTGAAGTATGCATAGATAACGTCCTAGAACATGCCCCTTCTCGGTGTTATAGGTGTCATAAAGTAACTTCGCAGTCGGCAGTATGCACCGATTGTCGTCATGTAACAAGACTCAAGCACGTCTGGGTTGTAGCGTATTATGAGGGGTTGGCCAAAGACATTGTAGAATTATTAAAATTTGAGCGAGCGATGTTTGCCTCTAGAGATATTGCTCAGGCAATGGCCGACAAACTACCCATGCTAAGTGAGCAAACTATTATTTGCCATGTACCAACGGCGTTTTCTCGTCAAAGAGTAAGAGGCTACGATCAATCAAAGTTAATCGCCAAACACCTCGCAAAATTAGTTGATTTGCCTTACCGCAGCTTAATAAATCGGACAAATAATTCACGCCAAGTCGGTAGCTCGCGTAAACAGAGGTTTTTACAAGCTGCTGAGGCATTTGAGTTGAACAAAACAGATATAAAAGCTAAGAATATCCTAATTGTAGATGATGTTACAACAACAGGAGCAACTTTAGAGATATTAGCCCGTTTATTCAAACAAGCAGGAGCCAAATCGGTTGATGCAATTGTCTTTGCCCAGGCTTAAAATATAATAAATTTATCCAAGTCACTATTTTTCCCTACCAAACTAAAAACCCACCCAAAGGGGTGGATTCTTAGTTTGGCGGAGAGAGAGGGATTCGAACCCTCGCAGGGACTCTCGCCCCTCTAACGATTTAGCAAACCGTCCCCTTCAGCCACTTGGGTACCTCTCCGTATGTAGACCTTATCTATTAAGTTGTCTAATAAGATAAACAAAAAAGTATTTGTTACAGGGGTAATTATAGCAGACTTTTGATTCAAGAGAAAATGGTACAATGTAAGCATATGCAGCAAGAGCCTAATACCAGTTGGACGTACACACCAGATAGTGCCTCGTCGCCTACTCAAGAAAATGTTGCAGTTCAAGATAACTCTTCTCAGCCAACTCCCGAGCAAGCAGAATCTGTGTCTTGGTCCGGTTCGGAATTTATGGAAAACTACAAAAGCCCCCTGTGGTTTATGGCTTTAGGGGTCGTACTTCTGATAATTTCGGCGGTTATTTATCTGATCAGCAAAGACATTATATCAATAGTTTTTGTGATAATTATGGGTATTTTATTTGCAGTTATGGCCACTCGTCGCCCTCGCCAACTTCAGTACTATATAGATGACCAAGGTGTTCGAATTGGCCAAAAAAGCTACTTCTTCTCAGACTATAAGTCGTTTTCTTACCATCATCATGGTGCAATTGGCTATGTAAACCTACTTCCCCTCCACCGCTTACACAATGAGCTGTCAATCTATTTTCCACCAGAAAATGAGCGTCAAATCCTCGATATTTTAGCCGATTATTTGCCAAACGAGCAGCGAAAAGAAGATTTAATCGACCGCTTCACCAAGTTAATCCGCTTCTAGAGCTAGCAATTCCAATCAAAAAATGCTATAATCACATCTGTTAATTTAGGTAGTTTTGCACGCGTAGCTCAGCTGGATAGAGCGTCAGTTTGCGGTACTGAAGGTCGTAGGTTCGACTCCTGCCGCGTGTACCATTCTAGACGGAGAGCCTCAAGAAGGCTCTTTTTCATCTGTTGAGACATTGTTCTAACCTCATTTAATTGAGCTACAAAATGTTTTGTATTATCACGCAAGGGTAGCAACCACTCATAAGGTGTTATTTGGAGTTTCCCGTCTAATAGCACTGGGTTCTGACCTAATGCCAGCAGGATTTCCTTCTTATCAGCAATATCGCCGTTTACGAACTTAGCGTTAGCATTCATGAACTTACTTATTAAGTCTGTCATATAGTCGTACCAGCTTTCAGTGTTTTCATTACTGGTAGCCTGTTGCTTATGCAGCTCTTTTAATTCAGCCTTGAGCTCGGCGGATTTTTCAATAAAGGTATCTTCGTCTACGAGTTTACGAGTAGACATGTCTAACAGAGTGTCTAATTGGTCTTTTAAGCCCTTGATAGCTTGTTCCTGCATAGTTTCTACATTCTTACGCTCTGGAATGTCAGCTTGAGCCATTTGACTAATAGCGTCCATGCTCCACTCATATAGTTCTGGGATTAGCTCCCAATTATTCAGCTCATCTACGCACTCTTGAAACAGCTCAGCTTCTTTTTTATACCCGTATTGTTTCTGGTTACATGGGCGTTTACCTGTACAGTGATAGTAAGTGTTTACGTGAGTCACACCCTGTTTGTTAGTACGTTCCTTGCTTTGGGCGGTAATCATACAACCACACTCGCCACAGCGTATAAAGCCACGTAAAACGAACTGTTTACGAGTTGCGAAACGCTTATTGCCATGACGACCTAGTAGGAGTTGGATTTTATCGTATTCTTCTTGGGTCATTAAAGCTGGGAAATCTGCTGGATACAATTTGTCTTCATCATAAGGATCAGGCACCCAACCTGCGTAACGGACGTTACGGAACATATAGTAGAGTGATGAACGACCAATCGGCTTACCGCCGACCTTTTTACGTTTAACGGTGCGATAGCCCCACTCATTATTCATGATGTTTAAGATTTGCTGGACGCTGTACTCGCCAGTCAGCATTAAATCTACCGCTTGACGCAGTAAGGGAAAGCGTTCTGGGTCTTTATAGACAGTTTTGTTTACACGGTCATTTAAGTAACCTTCTGGGGCGATACCAGTTATACCACCAGTTTTACGCTTTTGTGCGTTGCCACGCTTCACGTCTTTACTTAGTTTGGCTGAGAAGTATTGTGATTGGCTCATAGTCATTTGTAACATCATCACGCCTTCGGGTGAGTTATCAAAGCTAAAGCTGGCGAACTTGAGGTCTTTAATCGTACCTTTACGAATACGCCATGTAATAGATGAAGCGTCTACTTCATTCCTTGAGAGGCGGTCAGGGTGCCACGCCATAATAGCGTCAGCCTCGTTGTTATCTAACATCTCTAGAACTTGCTTAAAGACATCACGCTTATCTGGCTCAAATGCACTCTTACTTTCATCTAAGACTTTTACAATGTTCAGATTTTTGAATTGTTCTTCACACTTATCTTTTTGTGCGTCTTTAGACAATACTTGCTTTTCTTCGTCCTCAGTAGACTTACGCACGTACAGTATGTAGCGTAGTTTATTAGTTTTATCGTTTAGATATTCACTCATTGTTTTATTCCTTCTCGCTGTCATCAAAAAGGACAGCATGGCTGTTTCCGCTTCCAGTCGCTAATCGCTTCTTTCTGCACCATGCTGCCCTTGACGAGCAGAAACAAAAATACGACTAGCGTAAATACTGTTGGGCGGAAACATTACTATTATAGTTTGTTAAAAAGAGCCTGTAAATGGTGCACCAACAGGGTGAACCTATTTAGTTTGCTCTGGGAACCACTGGGGGTAGATTAGGCGGGTGCGTTTATCACCGAACTCAGGTGCTTTCTGAATTACTAGGCCACCATTCTCAAGCTGTGGCAGAACCTCCTTACGCAAATAAGTGTCGGGCAAAATGGTCTTTTCTAGGTACAAATACTCACGAGCAAGTTGCTCACGGCTTATGCCTATGCTGTATGGGTCTGTGTTCGGATGAGCTGCTACTAAATCGTAGAAAGTAGGCAGAATATATGTCTTGTAAAAGTGGATGGCTGTCGGTGGTATTCCTAAGTTTTGGCTTTGAGCGAGTTGCTCCCATAGCTCAAATCCTTGGTCAATGTCAGACTGGTTAGCCACAATAGAACCATCAGTTTGCTTACGATGCCATAGGTTCAGTAATGCAATGACCTTAATAAGCTGCTGTAGGTGTGTGAAGTCACGGGTATGACGTTGCTTGAGTTTTGGAAAGCTGCCATAGAAACGCTCTTTGATTGCATCATTGTCGGGTAACTTAATGTGCTCTACATACGCCTCACGGATCGCCAGAATACGCTCCTTTAGGTCTACACGTTCTGGCTGTGATTCTAGCCACTCATAGTAAGCCTTCTCGTCTTTACCACGCTTGTTCTGCAACTCAATCGCTGCACGTAGTTTTGCTTGGCTTGGTTCGGGACTTAGCAGTATTGCTCTGGTTGCTTCTTGCTCGTCTAGGCGTAGTCCTGCTGAACAAAATACTGTTGCAGGAAAGCCTTCCAGAATAATGAGCTCGGTATGGTTTTTGCCAGACTTGTTTTTGTTAGTAATGCGATAGTTAATCTCCCAGCTATCGTGTGACAGTATGGGGCGTAGTTTAGTCTGTAGGACTGGATTACTCTGTTCGTAGAACAATAATATCTTACGTTCAAACGACACTATCTTAGCGTTACGTTCCTCATCTTCAATGCCTTCAGTATGGTAGAAGGACGTAGGGCTGGCACCACTAGATTCAATCTTGTCTTCATCTGGGAATAGCTTGGCAATTTCAGTAGTTATGTAGGTCTTGCCAGATGCACTTGGCGCATTGAAGCTAACGTTTATTTGGGAATCACGGGTGTAGGCCGAGAGCATACAGTAAAACGTAATGAGCTTACATACGTCATCTTCTTTAATCGTCATGTCCAATACATCTAGTAATTGTTGCTTGGACATTTCTGGGTAGAGCTTCTGGTCAATGCCGTTTAGTGCCTTACGCAGTTCGTCTTTCGTTGTTTCGGTTTCAGGATTCATTTTCGTATTCCTCGCTTAGTTGCTGTTGCAGTTTTAGACCGACTAGACGCAGGATTGCACGGCCAGCAGCTTGTGCCTGTTCGTTGTCGTAGTCCAAGTTAAAATGCTGCTTTAGAATCGCTTGGAGTTTGGTGATACTGTCTTCACTAATCCTCGTCATGAGAACCTCCGTACAAGGTGTCTAAGATGTGCTCATATGCCATGAAATAATGTTTAGCGTTTACCGACAGATTGCCGCTTATATAAGTTTCTGCGTCTTGTTCTATGGTTGGAGTATCTTCGAAATGGAATACAGGGCACTTACAATCATCTTTTGTGTGCATGTCTACTAGTTCATAGCCCAAGTGCAGCAGCACGGCAGCTAGTCCAAAGTCGTATACGTCAAAAGTAGTTATACCTTGAGCTTCAATTGGTTTATCCATTTTTGCGACCCTCCTTTTGCAGGAGTTTTATCTTCTTGAGTACGCTTTCAATGACTTTGCGTTTTTGCTTCCATTCACGCACTGTCGGAGAATTTGCTGCTATGGCATAACCCCATTGGATGCCAAAGCTGACTGCATTAAGCTCCTCGCTTGTTAGATTTAATATATGTGTTTGGCTGTCTTTCTCGGCCATGATTTTCACCACCTTCTGAACATAAAAAATGCTCGTAATTTATTGTTACGAGCTAAGCCTATCGTATGGTCTGGCAGAAAAGTTTTCTGTCAATCTTTCAGATAATCAGGGTTGATTTCGAACTTCCAGTCATCGGAAATTATTAAGTCGTCTACTCCTATTTTTTTAGCAACTTTTCTGTTAATTTCAGCAGTTAATTCACGTGCTTTTTTAATAATATCCTGTGGATAACGCTCGCCTTTATAGGGGTAGATGTGTCGTAAGGCTGCTGCTTTGGGAAATTTATACTCATAGAACAACTCACGCATGAGTTTAGATTGCTTACTCGCTTTGCTTTTGCCTAATCTGTTTACTTGGCCAATAATATGTATCTGTTGGCCAACGACTGTCAAAATACCAGAGGCTGGGTCATAGTTCTTAGCTTCCACACTTACATAGCTTCTGTCTACTGAGCGTAAGGGGTTCTTTTTATCTGAACCTACAATTAGGCCGAATCTAGGGTCATTGACCGAGTTATTCGGGTTGCTCATTTCTGTTAGAACAATCTTTTCTTTATCTACCAAGTCATAAAGCGATTCAAAGAACCTCACATTGTCTGGTACATGGAATCGTGTGATTTTTGCAGGATATTTTGAATCTTCGAGTAGGTTTGTGATAGCTACGTATTGCTCGCCGTAAGGTATATAGGTAGGTGCGGTGGGTGTAAATAGTTTGTCATTGCGGTAGTGCTCTAAATAATCTCGAACGAGCTGCCGTATCCACGACTTGTCAAGCACCTTGATATTAAATTCGAGGCAACCGTGAAGTGATTCCGTCAGAATATCTTGTTGTTGAAGCAGTTCACTAAAGCTTGACCTAAGCACCTCTCTGTCATCAGCTTCCCAATCGGCAATCTTACGAACTTTAGCAATTACTTCGTCCAGCTTATTCGCTTCTGGATCATTTGCATCACCAAGCTGATGAAGATATTTTCTGAAGTTAAGCCAGACCTCACCTGTTTTAATCTTCTGTTTACCCTCTAGTGCTGCTAACACATGGATACTGGTTAAGACATTGCTTTCCTGATTCACGACCAAATTAAGTGACTTAATGGCCTCTTGAGGATTGAGTGAGATGAAGCCAACAAGTATCCCGTAAATAAGCAGTGTTTCATCGTCCCAGTAAGGTATTGTGTCCATACGTTAATTATTATGGAGCATTGTCTTAGTACAAACCATAGCAGTTGAGAATTTGTTTGCATGAAGCTCCTAAAAAGCCCGATTTGAGATAATAGATATAGAGAGTTAAGACAAAAAAACAAAAGGAGTTTTATTATGTTTAACAATCCTGTGGGAAGACCCACAAAAATGAACATCAGGACTATGGTTAAGTTAGCTGACGCATTGAAGAACAACTACAGCGTAACTGACGCTTGTAAATGGGCTAAGGTTGGCAGAACAACTTACTACCGACACATGAACAATAATGTAGTCTTTGCAACCAAAATGAATTATGCGATAGAGTGCCGTGACAAAGTGTCATTTAATTTTGGTACACTCTCCTAAATTAACTAGTTGATTCGCACATGATTTTAATAAAAGTGGTGTTCCGTAATTGTTAGCTGGTGAATAATGAAAAATGGCGTTAGGGTTCGGAAATCTGGCCAAAAATTTTGTGTAGCATTACGCACTAATTTTTAGCAATAAAAGATGAACGGTTTTATACGCCCTCTGTGAACTCTCCAGGGGTCGTAGGAAGGGTTTTAGGGCAAAAGATGAGGAAAGGGTTATACGCTGGTTGTATTCTCTGTTGGCTCGGTATGTATAAGTTCTTGAATATCTATACCTACAAATTTATCTGAGTTGTGTGCAAGCACATCTTGTCCAAATTTGTATCGTGCTAGATTTTTAGCAAGAGCTACTCGGACAGATTCGGGAAACTGGTCAAGCCTGTCCATAACCACATTTATTCCGTAGCCCGCATTTATGAGGTCTTGTCCAAGCACTTCTCGGTCTATATCACGAGCGAGTACGGCATTAAGACTATCTGTGAACCCACTCCCTGATTTTAACAATCCTGCGGTAAGTACTTTCTGGTCTATATCTGGAAACTCATCAAGATTACTTACAATTAAGTGGGGAGCTCCTCTTTGCACTAGTGCATTAGCCAGCATATTCCTATCAACATTCGGAAACTTGTCGAGGTGCCTAGCAACTTCTTCGGGTTTATTATTATCTAACAATTTTTGTCCAAATCCGTTCCAATCTATGTCTAAATCTTCACCATACTTAAATACGGCTGATCCATAGCCCTGTTCAACTAAAGCCGAGGCTAGTAGGTTAATATCTCCGTTTGATAATAGTTCATGTACTAAACCGTCTCTTTCTTGCTCCAACGCTTGCATACGTGGAGACTGCCCGCCTCTTGCTTGTATCCCGCCAACAGTCTCACCATCATAGCTATCATCAAAGTTACGTTGTAGAAGCTCAATAATTTTAGCTACGGTTTCTCTCGTAGATTCTTCTTCGATAGAGGTTTCGTTGACTTCTTGTGCACGTTTGCCAACAGCTTCATTTGTATCAGGGGAACCTCCAGAAATATTCTCTTGGTAATTCCTTGCTCCTAATAATGAAGCCATTCCGAAATGAAGCTTTTGTTGGTATTGTGCATCTTCGAGTGCATGATGCGTAAAGTCTCCTTCGGGGATAATAATTTGGGGCAGTTTATTCTTTGACGTTTGAGTCCAGTCCCACTCACCAGTTAGAGGCAGAGCAAGGGATTTAAGGTCAAACGGTGCGATTCCGAAAGGGTTCTTCTCATAGCCAGCCTTGATAAAGTATAAGTCAACAAATGCCCAATCAAATGCAGCGTTAAAAGCAGTAAATACTGGTGGTTTGCCAGTCTTTTCGGAAACCTCAGCTACCCATGCGTGGAACTTGGTCATTACCTCAGTTGCGTCAGGAGCTTCTTGTAGTAACCTTTCTCTCTGTAATCCATGTTGTTCACAGAATTCTCGATTACCAGGCTTGAAGTCATCGGTTATAGGCCGTATTTCACTGTAAAAAGATTCGCCTGTTGGACTTTGAGCACCTATTGAGAGCATGGAGCCGTGACCAGCTATGCCGTCTGCTTCCACATCAACATCTACATATAACTGAGGTGCAGCAAGGACAATCTCACGACCACGTTCAAAGACCTCCATCTTATCAGATTGCAGGTTAACATCTGGATTTAGGGGTTTTTCACTCATTTTTGTTTTTCCTATTGATCCTCGTGTATTGTATCACGTTTATGGTCTCATATACATTTGAGGGTATTTTGAACATCTTATATTCGCCCCTGATACCAAGGTGCATCAAAGTCATGGCTGAAGTTATCGCTCATGCCAACAGGATTCCGTGGCTTACTAGTTGTTCTAGATGCTCTATCGCTATCTCCTGCGGTATAGTGGAGCATGTCAAAGTCATCCGATGGCAGGTAGTCATCTCTAGAGTCTGGTGCTACAGTACGTGGTGACATCGCAACATGTCCTATCTTGCGAGGAGCTTCCCTACGCCGTATCTCTATTCTTTGAGTAAGCGCAAAATCCTGACCATCAAGTCTCTGTACTATTTCTACTGTTTGGGCTTCTTGCTCACTGCTAAGGTTTGGTTTCTCCATCTAGTAACTCCTTTCCTTAGGTTACGAAGCTAGTGTACTTAAGGAGGCGTACAAAAGCAGTCAAAACATTTTTACCAAATTTTGCTATGATGCTATGTAATGACAAGTGATTTTTTAACCAAACAGTACGTTGACCACTTCTTACAGGCACAGATTATTCAACAGTTAGCCACTAACGAAAGTCCTATACGCTTTAGCGAACTCAAAGAAGACGGAGTTGAAAATAGTCTATTCATGTACCACGCTAATAAGCTTATTGACAGGGGTTTGATAGAAAAGCATCAAGATGGATTTCAGCTTACAACTAAGGGTGCTCGTTGGGTAAATTACACAGGTTCAAATTTACTTGGGAAAGAAATACTCCCAAGACCACTTGTACAATGCATTATTTTATCAGGCGACTCAATTTTAGTCGCAAAACGAACGGGAAGTATGAAAAGTCACCTCAACGAATACATGCTGCCTGGTGGTTTACATCATGCTGGAAGGTCGGCCTTAGAGAATATAGGAAAAGTCATAGAAGATTTATTTACTGAAGAAACTCCTAAGCCCAATCTTGTAACCATAGCCGAGGCTATAATTACATACGATGATGGATTTGTACATCATACGATTTCACATATCTTTAAGCTTTCGTTGCCAGAACAATACATGCCAAAAAATAATGATAAATTTGAGTATCAGTGGTTTACAAGAGACTCAATTACAGCTGCGAATGCAGAGTTTAGCAACAGTCAAATAGTTCCCTTAATAATAGAAAAGCAGTCTGGCTTGAAGCATCACGAAGTATTTAAGTTAGAGCAGACTCAACCTAAGTAAGAGTTGTTCAAATGGGACTTATATAAGCCACCTAAGCGGTATTTAATGAACGGCAATATGTATTTGTTTTTGCTTATCCTTGCAAAATACGTTACTAAATCAGAGAATATTTTTAATGTCCGAATTGCGTTTGTCACAAGAACCAGCAACTGAATCGGTGGAACTTGTCAGTCAAAGCGGCTTGGCGAAGATACTCGGCGTCTCTAAGCAACGAGTAAGTCAGCTAAAAGATGCCGGTGGCTTGCCAGTCCCGCACGGTATAGTCGATGATGAGAATCTAGTATGGACTCGTGAAGCAGCAGAGCGATTTTCTGCTGAAAGAAACAGGGCATTAGGAAAAATAAGCCTACAAGAACAAAGCTTGTAACTATATAGGTAAGCACGGTGGTTAGCTAATTTTCGCTTTTTCCACCGCCTATTGCTGCTGATCCATTCGTATAAGTGTGTCAATGTAGCCCACTAAGTTATAAATGGCCTCTTGGTATTCTTCGTCAGTGTCATATGTAATACCAGACTTGGCAAAAGCCACTTTCCATTCTTCTAAATCTTTGCCCGTAATTGTACGCATAATCTGCTCCCATATTATTGTGATAGGAGTATAGACTATATAGGTAGGTATGGTGGGTGGGTAGCTCATAGGGCATTTGACCTATGATAAGCAAGGAACAATGACCTAACCTGCTCTAGTATGCTGTACCAATCAGGTTTAATTAGTAGACACCAGAATAGCGGCTATTTATTGCTATAATTTAATCATGCCACACATTCACACTAACGATAACGAACACGACCTTACAGTTCAGCATATATAGTTAGAGTAGATGGTCCTGAGCCCAGAGCGTTGCTACATATGCATCGGAAACTGAATATTCTTTTGCCGATTGGAGGACACGTTGAGCTATCAGAAACTCCTTGGCAAGCAATCTCTCATGAGATAACTGAGGAATCGGGTTATGTATTAACTCAACTCGACATATTGCAGCCAAAATCTCGCATTAGAAAGATGACAAAAGTCGTCCAGCATCCTTACCCGCTTGCGATGAACACTCATGACATACCGTCTAAACATTTTCACACCGATATTGAGTACGCATTCGTGGCTAAAAATAATCCGGAAATGAATCCTCATGAGGAAGAATCATTAGATTTACGATGGCTAACCAAAGCTGAGTTAGATGAACTTCCAAGTGATTTGATATTTGATAATACCAAAGAGGTATATCAATTCGTATTTGATGAAGCACTTAATACCTGGGAACAAACCCCCACTAAGGAATTTCTTCTAGATTTTCCTAAAGAATTTTTATCCTAACCAATAGAATAGTTGATTCTGATTTCATCAATAATGCTGTGGCACAATGCAATAGCATATAGAGATTAAGATTATTTTTATAATCTACTAATGCTTTAATAAATTGCTAAGCGTTATAATATTAGGCATGCATAATGCACCGATGGTATTTGTTGATATAGAGACGAACGGCAAGATGGGTATCCAGGGCCGAATTATTGAGATTGGTGTTATCAGAGTCGAACAAGGCGAAATAACTGAAATATATCAGTCGTTAGTGAATCCAGGTGGCAATATACCCACCTCGATAGAACAGCTTACAGGTATCTCAAATAACGACTTGGTTCATGCTCCCTATTTCGACGAAATCTCCGAAAAATTAAAAGATTTGTTTAGTGGGGCAATATTCGTAGCTCATAATGTCCGATTTGACTATTCTTTTTTGAAGTCGCATTTCAAAGCAACTGGCTATGACTATAAACCAAAATTATTTTGCACTGTCCGTATGTCGCGAGCTTTATACCCCAATCACAGAGGTCATAGTTTAGAGAAAATTATCCAACGTCATGGCATACAAACCAGTAGTCGCCACCGAGCATATGACGATGCTAAAGCAATGTACGATTTTACCCAACTAGCAATTAGCGAACATGGTATCGATGCATTCGAAAACAATCTATTAAACCAACTAAAAACTCGCTCACTCCCACCTAATGTAGATCAATCAACTGTCGAGAATCTACCTTCGCAACCAGGGATTTACATCTTTAATGATGAACGTGGCTCGCCGCTCTATATTGGCAAAAGTGTAAATATTCGGGAACGCGTAAAATCTCACTTCACCAGTGACACACGAATTATCAAAGAAATGAAGTTAGCTCAAAGAAGTTATTCAATCGATTTTGAGGTAACCGATACCGAAATCGAGGCACTTTTGCTGGAGTCGGCCAAAGTTAAGGAGCTTAGCCCACTTCTCAACAGGAAATTACGTCGAAAAACCCAACAATCAATCCTCAAAAAGAGTAACAACGAAAATAATTACGCGACGATCACCGTCGAAAGCCAAGACTTAAACGACAACACCGATATAACAAATATTTACGGCGTATATACATCTAGGGCCAAGGCCAAAAAACGGCTAGAAGAGCTAACCAAAACTTTTTCACTTTGCCCTAAGCTTATGGGGTTAGAAAACGCCGTGGCGGCGTGTTTCCGTTACCAACTTGGACTATGTAAGGGGGCGTGTATAGGCAAAGAACCTGAGGAAACTTACAACTTAAGGGTTGAGCTAGCCCTCGAGAGGTCCAAGATTGATTCTTGGCCATTCAAATCAAAAATCTCGGTCAAAATTAGCGAAACCAAATCTCTAATAATCAATCAGTGGATTATCGAGGGTATCATGCACCACGAATTCGAACCATTTATAGAGAGGATCTCTAATGGATTCGATATCGATACATACAAAATATTGCGGCAATATCTCCGCAAAAATAACAATAAAATCCTACCCTACCCCGACATAGCATAAACACGAGTTTACAAATTATTTTAAGTATGCTATAATTTATTTAATTTTACGTCTCTTTACTTAAATTTTTGTAAAATTCGGATGGATGCTCTACTAATAGCAATAGCGATTCATCTTTAACTGATGTGTCGAAAGGTATTCATGTCATATACAAAAAAGCGGTCTTTTAGTGGGCCAAAAAATAATTCTAATTTTAGAAATAATCGCAGTCGCCCTGTCAAACGTCGCGGCCGCAAACAGCTTATTAACCCTTCGCTGTTCGTAAACAAAAATATCAAAGAAAAATCAACTGAACCAGAGCATACGCCTGATCATAAGTTTACCGACTTTAATTTTAACCAAACTTTAGCCGATAATTTGGCTCAAGCAGGCTTAGTCACACCTAGCCCGATTCAAGATAAGGCTCTGCCGCTTGTATTACAAGGCAAAGATGTTGTTGGCTTGGCCAATACTGGTACTGGTAAAACTGCTGTGTTTTTGCTGCCAATCATCGAAAAACTGCACACCAACAAAAAGTACAATACAGTTCTTATTATGGCCCCTACCAGAGAGCTAGCTCAGCAAATTGACGCTGAGTTTAAGCGATTATCTTTTGGCATGAGGCTATATTCGGCAGTTTGTGTAGGTGGAGTTAACATCGGTGGCCAAATCAAGCAACTTAAGCGGGGTGTCCAGGTGATTATTGGTACGCCTGGCCGACTAAAAGATTTACAAAATCGTAATTTACTGCAAACAGACAGCATAAATACGCTTGTTTTAGACGAAGCCGACCGTATGCTCGACATGGGTTTTATTAATGATATCCGCTCAATTGTTGGGTTGCTACCGACCGACAGACAAACACTGTGTTTTAGTGCCACAATGAGTCCAGCCGTCGAGAAACTTACTCAAGATTTTATGATTAGTCCAGTAACTATATCTGTTAAGAAGGCCGAAACCAACGATTATATCTATCAAGATGTAGTTACCTATCAAGATGATGATCATCGCAAAGATCAACTGATCGAAATGCTCAAACAGTCAGAATTTGAGAAAGTGATTGTGTTTGGCGAAACCAAATTTGGTGTCCAAAGGCTATCAGACAAATTGCTAAAAGCAGGCATTGCCTCCAATGCCATTCATGGCAACAAAAACCAAAGCCAACGAACTCGAGTCTTGAAATCATTTAAGTCAAACGAATTAAATGTCTTAGTGGCTACCGATGTAGCGGCTCGCGGACTTGATATACCTAACGTTACGCACGTTATTAATTACGACGAACCAAGTAACTACGACGACTATGTCCATCGGATTGGGCGTACAGGACGTGGTGGCAAAACTGGCGTAGCTTTAACTTTCGTAAAGTCTCGCAGCTAAATATTTAAATATTTCTCGATAAATATACCTAAAACAGGGGTGATTTTATGCGGAGTTTGCTTTTGTATACCCAAAAGTTCAGCTTTTGTGACCACAACTAGTTCTTCGATATCTTGTTTGTTGTAGTTTTGGGGCAACGCCGAAGTTAAATGGTATAAGCCAACTTTTCGATAAGTATTATCTATTGCCATCATATTTTCCCAGAGTAATTTAGGTGTTGAACTAGCGATCTTAAGCTCATTTGCTAAGGCTCGCTGCATAGCCTGCTCGCTCGTTTCGCCGACTCGTTTGATAGTTGCCGCCGATGCTCCATAAGACCCAGCGTGCAAATTGGGCATGTCTGATCTGTTGGCAATTAAGTTCAGAATAATTTCTTGATTTGGTGTAGTCAAAACGCAGTACACAGCGTGGTAGATGTCTTGGCCTTTTATGATGTTTTTCCTGAGCTTTTTATTGGCGTACTTGCCCGACTCATCTAAAATATCGACTTCGTAATCTCCGTCGTCCAAATTAACTCCTCAAACTAGTTAATACATAAATGGCACAAGCCACAAAAAATAACACAGCTAACGCCAATATGATGTATTGTTTATGATTATTTCTTTTCTTTAAGATAGGCTTAAGCTCACGCTTATGAAGCAGATCGGTATGCATGGCTTTGTGGATTAAGTCCATGTGCCAGCCAGCATCAAGTAAAATATGGGTAATTTGACTGTCAGTTTTACCCTCTGCCCTTTTATCCGAAATAAATTGTGCTATTCCTCTCGCCATAATCTAATTATAAACTATTTTTATAGATAAAGACCGTAAAATAGTGTACAATATACCCCTGTAAAGCGATCAGTTTTATAAATCAATGGAGAGATGTCCGAGTGGTTGAAGGAAACGGTCTTGAAAACCGTCGTGCCGGCAACGGTACCGAGGGTTCGAATCCCTCTCTCTCCGCCATTAGTACGACGTTTGAACCCTGGCCGATCGCAGATCGGTCGGGGTTCTCGTCGTTTTCGGAGCTGTTCGTCGTGATGGCCCCGCCCTCGCCGTCGCCCAAGATCCGCGCGACGGCAGCTTCCATCGCCTTGCGGCTTCGTCTTCGCGGTGGTCCGGTGCGCAGGTAGCGCTGGAGTCGCTCCTCGGCGACCTGCTCCTCGACGTTCCGTGTCTCGGTCCGTTCCGCCAGCTCCAGCAGTTGCCCGAAGGGTGCCGCCAGGCGCCCGTAGGGCATGGAATCGCTGTCGACCAGGATGCGTTCGAAGACGGCCTGGTTGAGCTGGCGTCGGATGTGATGTGGTGCCAGCTGGTAGAGCCGGTTGGCGTCACCGAGGAGCCCCAGTGCCTCCTCCAGCCCGCGCTCCACGTCCCCGATCTCGGCGTTCAGTCGACCGGTGATGCTCTCGGCCCGGGCCATCTCCCGCGCGATCCGCTCCTGCTCCCGCTTGAGGAGGTCCAGGGGAACGGCACCGGCGTAGTGGGCCTGGAGCAGCTTCTCTCGCTCGGAGTCCAGGCGTGCCAGAGCCTTGGCCTGTCGGTCGATCTCCTGGGCTTGTTCGACATGCATTCGCCCGGCGAGATCCAGTACCGCCCGACGGATGGCTGCACAGACATCCTCCGGCAGGACCACTGACTGCCACAGGGCCTCGACGCGGTCTTCCACAACGTCGATGGAGACGTAGGGCTGGTCGCACCGGGTCCGGTGCTTCTGCCGACCCAAACAGTAGAAATACGGGTAGGTCTGGCCGTGACGGTTCCGGGCCTTCATCACCCCGAGCCGTTCACCGCAGGTTCCGCAGAACACCGTGCCCTTGAGGTAGTGCGGATGCTGGTAGGGCTTCTCCTTGGACAGGCGCCGGGATGCCTTCAAGGTCTGTACCGCCTCGAACAGCTCCCGGGAGATCAGTGGCTCGTGCCGGCCCTGGTACTCCACCCCCTCGAACAGCACCACCCCGACGTAGTACGGGTTGGCGAGCATCCGCTCGACCATGGAGGTGGTCACCGGCACGCCGGTCGGTCGCTTCGGTGTGGGCCGGGTCCGGAGTCCTCGCTCTGCCAGTTCGTCGGCGAGTTCTCGGATGAGGTAGTCCCCTGAGGCGTAGGCCTCGAACATCCACTGGATGTGCGGGGCCCGCTCCTGATCCGTCCGCACGCTGCGGATCTCACGGCCCTCAACCCGGTCGATGACGTTCAGGTACCCAAGCGGCGCACGGGTCGGTGTGCCCCCGAGGCGGACCTTCTGCAGCAGGCCCTTCCTGACCTCCGCCGCCAGGTTCTGCGAGTAGAACTCGGCGATGGTGGCCATGATCCCGTGTAGCAAGGCCCCCGAGGGGGTGGTGTCGATGTTCTCGGTGGCCGACACCAGCGCCGCCCCGGCACTGCGAATCGCCAGGGCGATCTCAATGTCATCGGCCCTGTTCCGGGCCAAGCGGTCGACCTTGTGGACGATGACGTAGTCGACGTCCCGCTGGGTCCGCAGCCGCTCCAGCATGGACAGCAGAGCTGGCCGGTCAGCCGAGCGAGCGCTCTCCCCCCGGTCGACGTACTCCTCCACCACCCGGGCATCGAGATTCTCAGCGGTGCGCCGGCAGGCCTCCCGCTGGGCCGGGATGGAGTACCCCTCGCTGCTGTAGTCGGTGTCGGCCTGTGCCGAGGTCGAGACCCGCAGGTAGATCACCGCGGTCTTCGTCGGCACCGCCACCGAACCACCGTCCGCCGTGGGCTCCATGGGTGTTTCTTCCTGGTGCATCGCTAGCTGCCTCCGCTCATGACCGGCAACCGAATCCCGACCCTAGCCGCTGTCAGCGACACGGACGACGCAGGACGTCGGAAGTAGCGGCCAACGCCTCCGGAGTCCTCTCCGGTGAGGTTCGTCCAGCGGCTGCGTGGCCCGGTGATCCCGAGTTGCCGCAGCCGTAGCGCCATCGCCGCCTCAGAGACCCCGAACAGCTGGGCCAAGGCTCGTTGGTCTTGGATGCCCCCGATCCAGGCCTGTTTGACCCATGGCCGGGGCATCAGCAGGCAGGCTGCGAAGACGTCGCAGATCGCCTCGGCTCTGGCGTCGGATGGTCGTCTGCGGCGGTCCAGGTAGGCGCCATCAATGAACGGGTGATCCAGGACGTGCTTGAACTCGTGCGCGAGCGTGAACCGGCGGCGCACTGGGGCGTCGTCCTGGTTAATGCCGATCAGCCACCGCCCGCGGCTCCACTGCGAGAACCCGGACACCGGCAGCCTCGGCTCGACCCGCACCTCGATGCGCGGCAGCTCGGCGATCGCCGCCACGTCGACGGCCGGCGAATGCTGGTCCAGTAGCGACAGCAGCTTGAGGGCTTGACGTTCAGCGACGCCTTCGGCTTCGTGGACCTCCAGGGCCCGTGGCGGCATGAGCGCTCGAAGCAAGCCGAGCACGCTGCCTGGTGTGGTGTTGTTGATGGTCATGAGAATGACCTCCTTTCATTGTTGTTAGTGAAGAGTGGTGAGGCGAAAGAAGAAGAGCTGGCCGGTTACCGCTGGGTCGGTGGTTCGGCGTCATCCGGCGTGATGTCGTACTTCTCGGCGAGGTAGCTGAAGTACTCATTGAGCTGCTCGGTGGCCTCTGGCGGCATGTTGTACTTGGCCCGCAGGTAGGCCGGGAACGACGGCAGGAGCTCCGGCGGCTGGTAGCCGGCCAAGGCGAACAGGTCCGTCTCATCGAGTTCCAGCACTCCGGCCAGCTTGCGAAGAGTTCCGGTCGAAGGATGCTGCTCACCCAGTTCAATGCGGGCAAGACTGGCGTGGTGGACACCAACACGCTGAGCAAGACGACGGATCGACAGCCCCTGCTGTTCCCGAGCGGTCTTCAGGACGCCTTCCAGCCGCACCGGGTCCGTGTGTCTTCCTGAACTCGACTGGGGATGGGATGCCGTCATACGTCGTCCGTCGTGCCCTTCTGCTTCACGAATGAGCGAAGCGTTGGTTGGTATGTGTGTACATACATTGTCCCATGGCCATTAGTTCCGCCGTCAACACGAATGTCGTGTGAAATGGACAACGATCCGTCCAGTGATGACTACGCCTCCCTTACTGGTGAGCCGTCGTCCAAAATCTCGCTTACCAGCAGCGCAGCCACCTCGGACTCCATGCAGACCGCGAACAGCTGCGCGGCTGGCGCCGGCAGCCGGGCGATCTCGGTCTGCACGCCTGCCAGGCGGTCCGGGCTGGGGACACTGAGCAGCATCCTCGGGACCACGCCACGCGGTCCCGCCTGTCCGGAGCGGGCGAACGCCAGGTAGCGCCGCAGCAGGCGGACGATCCTTGGCAGGCTCTCGGTGTCCCGGTCGACCTCCAGCCACCAGACGTCCGAGACTTCCTCCCGGGTCAGCACCACCAGGGCGTCCGGCCGGAGGAGGTCCTTCGGCCCACGCCCCGTCGGCCAGGTGGCGTTCTGCTCCACGTCGAACCCGGCGAGCGCCACCCCAGGGACTCCCCGCAGCGCTTCCATGGTGGCGACGTACGCTTCGGCGACCGCCAGGGCGTGGGCCAGAAACAAGGCCGAGGGCGTGGCCGTGGTTCTGGGCCGAGGCGAAGACCCACCGGCCACCGCCCGCCCGGCCAGTTTCTGTCCCGCGCCCGAGAGTCCGTAAACCAGCCCTGCCGACCCGGCGCGAACCCCGCCGATGCGGCGCTCCAAGGTGACCACCAGCCCCAGGTCCACCAGACGCCCGAGTACCCGCCGCCGCGTCCGCCCACGGGAAGCCACCGCGATGTCGGAGAACAGCAGACGCTCAAGCTGAGCACCCGTCAGGACCCGCACCCGCGCCAACGCCTGCAGGACCGCGTCGTCCCGCTCCGACAGCTCCTCAGCGATGAGCACCAACCGCCGGGCGCTCAGCCGCCGTCCCGATGAAGAACGACCAGGAACACTTCGGTAGTAGTCGGCGGCCTTAAGCGCGGCGGAGCCGCGTGACCAAGGTGATCCGCTCGCAGCGGACTCAACGCGACCGGTAGAGCGATCGGCGCTCACGCTGCGTCTCGCTTTCTGCCCAGCGGTACGTCCTGAACCGCTCCGGCGACCCGCTCTCGCAGAGCCCGTTCCACCGACGCACGCGGTGTCCCGAAGCCCTCGCGGCTCAGGCGCGCAACGACGCCGGCAGCCAGACTCGGCCCCGCCAGAGGGTCGGTTCGCCCGGTGACCGGTCGCAGCACCTCCCCGTGGTCAACGGCTCGCAGTGCCACGTGCCAGGCGGGAAGCCCCCGCAGGTCCTCCGCGGCCAGTGCCGGCGCGAATCCGGCCTCCAGGTGTCGGGCATCGTCCTGTCCGAGCTGGAAGGCCACCCGGGACCGCACCGTTCCCATCACCCCGGTGCGCACGTCCCTCGGCAGCTGATCGAGGTACTGATGGGCCAGCGTCAGCCCGACCCCGAGCCCTCGGGCCTGGGCCAGCATGTCGCCGATCGGCAACGGCAACCGCACGATGTCCTGGAACTCATCCAGGAACACGAACACCGGATGACGCCGCTCGGCAGCGACGCGAGTCCGGGCGAGGGTGGCCTGCCACAACCCCGCCACGATCAGGGCGCCCAGCAGCTGGGAGGTCGCTGCCCCGAGCTCCCCTCCCGAGAGCGGCACCAGCAGGATCTTGCGATCCGTGAACACCCGCCGCAGCTCGAACCCCTCGCTCTGTCCGAGGCACAGGCGGATTGGGGTCCTGGTGGTGAAGGCCCGCAGCTTGTTGAGCGGCGGAGCGACCACCGAGGCCCGTTCGCCTTCGCTGACCGCCTCGAACCACTGCCAGAACCCCCGCAGCGCCTCCGGCACCGAGGGCTGCGAGAGCACCGAGCGTCGGAACCCCGGATCACTCAGTAGCTCCGGCAGCTCACACAGCGTGAACCGCGACCCGTCCCTGGCCTTGGTGGCCGTCAGGGTTCTTAGGCCCGCGCGAAGAACATCGTCCGTCCGCGGTCCCCACGCTTCAGCGAAGACATCGCGCAGTACACCGAGCAGGTGCTCGGCCGCCAGTTCCTGCCCGACCACCGACCTGCCACCGGCGAGCACGTTCAGGCCCACCGGACGCGAGAGATCCACCGGGTCAAGCACCACCACGTCACCGATCCGGTTCTCCGGCACCCGCCGCAGGATGGTCTCCACCAGGTCCCGCTTGGGGTCGATGACCACGACGGCCCGATCCGCTGCAATGTCCTGCAGGGCCAGTGAGGCCAGCAGCGTGCTCTTACCAACCCCGGTCGGCCCGATGACGTGCAGATGCCGGAGCCGGTCATCGACCTCCAGGCGCAGCTCCCGGTCCAAGGTCAGGGCGTGATCGCTGCGCGCCACCAGCACCCCTCGCCGCAGCGCTCCAACCGGAGCGGCAACCTGTCGGGCCGCCCCCAGCGACAGTCCCGGCAAGTCCACCTCCCCGATCGGGACCCCAAGCAGCCCCACCAGTTCCCGAACGTTGAGGCTCAACGGCCAGACCAACAGCGGCAGCACCTGCCGCTGGATCCGCTCCACCACAACACCCGACGGAACCCACGACGCCCGCAGGCGCATGCCCGGCGCATCCATCACCGACAGCCCAGCCCGTGCCCGGGCCACAAGCTGCCGGCGGCGGCCCTCACCCGAGGCCGTCACCCCGACGCGCAGGGTCGCGTTGAGCAGCAGCGCACTGTGCTTCTGGCGAAGTCCCCGCAGCTCCTCGCTGTCCGACAGCCGGCCAAGGTCGAACGTTGAGTCGTTCTTCTTCCGACGCCGCACCACCCCCGGAACAGGTGCACCGACAAGCAGCCACTGCAGCCGTATCACCTCACCGCGCGATAGCGGCACTAATGAGGCCAGCAAGGCGGCGGCCGAGGACTCCACACGGTCAACCGCCAGCGGGAAGCTCCGCGACGTCGCCCGCAGCTCAACCCCTCGCATTTGGCTCGCGGCGCCCAGGACTTCCTTGTCGGTCTTCTCCAAGCGCACGCCGCCGATGGCCGTCTGGAGCTGAACGCACAGGGTCTCGGCCTGCTTCTTGGGCAGCAGCAGATGGTGGACGATGCCCGCCTCGGTGGCCGTCACCTCCAGTCCAATGGGGGCCTGGCCGAGCACCCCTGAAGAGGGAGGCAACGCCGACAACCAGGACGCCACCTGCTCGGCCTTCACGCCTCTGGGAAAGCGGACGCGGTAGACGACCAGTCCTTTTCGCCAGGTAGCCGCGTCAAGCGCTCGAGCTGCCGCAACCAGTCCGACGATGACCAGGGCCGCCACCACGAAGACCGCGACGCCGATCACGCCGCCTCCTCCGTCGAAGGCGACACCGTTACCTGCTGCTCCCGGGCCTGGGCAGCGTCCTCGTCGGCCTGTGCCTCCAGCTCCCGCGCCATGGCCAACAGCGCCCGGCTGAGCCTCGGCACATCGACGTTGGTTCTCGGAATGGGGCGCACGCGAACACTGCGTCGGGTCACCGGGGCACCTCCCCGGAGATCTCGGCTGGCCGCAGCAGGGCGTATCCGACGCCCCACTGGTTGACCACCCACTCATGGCCCCCGGCACCAGCGTCGATGAGCTTTCGCCTAAGCCGCGAGGCGTGGCTGTCCACCGTGCGGGTACGCGGCGTGCCGCGATACCCCCACACGCTGCGCAGCAGCTCCTGCTTGGAACGGACGCGCAGCGGGTCGATTGCCAAGGCGCCGAGCAGGCCGAACTCCAACCCGGCCAGCTCCAATTCCTGCTCTCCGAACCATGCCCGGTGAGCATGCTGATCCACTGTCAGATCCCGGACGACCAGGACACGCGAAGTCCGCTCATGCTCGGGCAGCGCATCCGGCACCATCGCCCCGGCCACGCTGAGTGCGCCCAGCGCCACCTGACAGTGCTCCTGCAGCTCGGCCCACTCCGGACCGGCTTCGCTGACCGCCAGCGGCCCGATGAGCCGCTGCACGCTGCGCAGCCGCCGGGTGACCAGCTGCAGCTCCATGAACACCTGATCGGCGGTCGGTACCGCCAGCCCTTCAGGGAGTCCGTTCCCCTCCTCGATCTGTCTCATCCATGAGTCCCTCCACTTACACATACAAGGGGCGTCCATGCCCACCGCCCGCCGCACACTCCTGCGGTGCGATGCCCAACATGGACAACCCCTACTTGTTGTTATGCGTCGCACACGCACGACAGTCAAGACGTTTGTGCATGTGGAATTGACAACAAGCACCGGCTCGAAGCGGTGAACGCGCTCCATACAGGCCTTGTGAACGCTCGGCGCGAGCACGCGTCACCGTCGCTTCCATAGCGCCACGAGGGCGGTGACCACCACGGCCACGATGCTCATGGGCATCAGGGCCGGTGCGAGCAGCTCCCACACCGCTCGCACCGCCACGGCAAAGACCATGAGCACCAGGAGCCCTTGAACCAGTGGGCCGTAGAGCTTCATGAGGCGTCCGATTCGATGAAGTCACCGCCAAAGCCACGCTGGATCTCCGCCTCACGCAGCATCCGCGCGATCGTCTGCCGCTCCAGCTCATCGATCCGGCGACGGGCCAACAGCGCCGCCATCTGCGGCGACTCCTCGTTCCGCCCGACCAGGTGCACCAGGGCGACGAACACCGCGGCGATCACCACAGCCCCAACGATGAAGCCCAGGATGAACATGGCTACATCACCTTCCGGGCGGTCTGCTGGACGACCCCGCCCATCCCGAGGGCGCCGGCCTCAGCGATGAACCGCAGCCGCCCGGCAACCTCCGGAGTCTGGGCACTAAGCAGCCCCTCCAGCTGACCGACACGGGCGGTAGCCAGCATCGCCGACTCCACCACCTCCTCGATCACCGCCACCTTCGACGACTGCTGAGCCGCCTGAACGACCGCCCTGGCCTGAATCGTGGCCACCTGCCGGGAGAGCTGACGCTCCACCCGGGCAGGCAGACCCGAAGGCCCAAGACCTTGGGGAATGAGGTTCGACATGCATCCCTCGCCAGCCCGTGCGGTTCTCCTGTTGAACCGATCTGGGCCAGAGGATGCGACCCGGGACTGGGCACTCTCCAGGCGTGCGAGTGGGCACATCCTGGGCGTCCTGCTCGTCCGTCCAGGTTCGGAACGGCCGCCGCCCGTAGTACGGTTGCGCCGCTGAACCGCAACTGGACGGAGGAGATGGCCGAACCGGACCTCGATCCGCTCGTCTCCGCCCTCCGGACGACCCTGAGACGCGGCTTGCCTATCACCCCCGACACCGCTGATGAGCGCCTCCTCGATCTGCGAGGCGTTGCAGCCCGAGCGGTGAACCCGGACGATCAGCTGGCCCAAGTCGCCGCCCTCGACAAGCTCGCTCGACAGCAGCTGCGCCGGCTCCCCGGGGGACGGGACCGTCAGGCGGCAGCACAGGCGCTCTTCGGCATTGGCGGCACCAGTGGCCAGAACCTGACCACCCGGCGCCAGAGCGCCGCTTCAGCCCTTGGCTACGACGCCGACCACTTTCGGAAGCGCATCGAGCCCAAGATCCTGAGTGACCTCGCGTGGCTCCTGCACCAGGACTCGCTGACGTACGTGCCCCGGGGACGGAAGCAGCCTCCCGCCGAAGCCTCCGGCGATACCCCGACGATCGAGCCCGAAGACCTCGCAGATCCGGAGCGCGCTGAGCACGAGGTGCTCCTGAGCCGGATCTGGAGCGATGTCTACGGACTCCGGGCCGAGCTCATCGAGCGAGAACGGTGGCGGGACGTCGAAGGCGAGGACGCCCGCTTCCAAGAGGCGGCTGGCGGCGCCCTGTGGTTCCTGGCTCGGCTCTTGACCAACCTCGACCGCTACTTGGTGCGTTACGGCAGCGCCATCCTCCACGGCGAGGCGGAGTTCAGCGCCGAAGGACTGATCCGGCTCGCCGGATGGAGCGGCGAGGTGACCGAGGCGCAGGCACGGGAGCTGCGGTACCGACTGGCGCGGGTTGGGGAATGGGATAGGGACGCCTTTCTTGCTGCCATCTGATCTCAACCTGGAGAATCTCTGCACGCACCACATAGTCGATCGCTTTGATTGTGGAAGCGAGGCGTTCAACGCGGAGCTTCGTGCTCTCCACTCCGAGCTCCTATCCGGCGGCGGCGCAACCGCCTACGCCCTGGCAAGACCCGATCGCGAGGTCATCGCCTACATCGCTCTCTCCGAGATTGAACTGACCGTTCCAGGATCAGATGCGATAGGGCGCTATCTGCTCGTCCCTGCCGTTGGTGTAGATAGGGCGTTCCAGAATACCCCAGCATTTGCCCGGCTGGTAAGACATGGCTTCGACTTCGCCGACAGCCTCAACCGTCGTCGCCCGGAATCTCCACTCCGTGGGGTGGCGTGCATCACTCAACTCAATCAAGAGCTTCACCATGCACTGATTCGACTCGGATTTGAGCAACACTCCGGGATGCCGTTCTACGTCGTGAATCGGATACGCGAGTGAGTGATCTCACCATGAGTCGATGGAGCGGCTGTCGGGAGACGTCGCTGTGACCCCGGGTCGTCTCATCGGCGCGTCCGTCGGCATTGCCATCGTCGTTGCAGCATTCGCCATCTCGCTTTCGCTCAGCCTATCGCCTGTGTCGTGGACGGGAGTTGGCTCAGCCATAGTCTTGGGAGCAGCTGCAGCGATTCAACGCGCGCGTGTGTTGCTGCAGTTTGTTCGGCCAAAGCGGCCCCTTAGAGGAGATCGCATTCACGCCCTAGCGCAGGAGACGCTTCTCGCTGTGTGCAAAAATAGGCGACTGGGGCCGGTGACATTGAATGTCGTGGTACATGTTTGGGAGGTGCCGGTCTGGTACCGCCGCCTCTTTCCCTTCCGGCTCCGCCAGTGGTTGCGAAGGCGGGCATCCACCCCCCGGTGGGCGAGGCTTGCCAAATACGCTCTTCGACCAACGTTGGGACGCGCAGCCGCAGCCGCCCTCGTTAAGCCGGCTCCAACCAATATTCGCTTCGCGAAGGGGCGAGGAATCGTCGGCGCGTGCCTTGCGGGCGTAACGGATGACGACGTAGAAGCGGCCTGTCTTGGTCTCGACACGACCAAGGAGCCCTACGCCTCGGCGTTGGGCTCCGACCAGGCATGGGCAGCTCTTGGGCCAGCGCGTACTCACGGCCTCAGTCGCGAGGAAGCAGTTGCCCTTGCCGCAAAGTACCGTTATGTGATCGCTCAGATTGTTCACGACGCTGATAGCGGCGAAGCTATCGGCTGCGTGAGTATTAGTGCTAACAGCTGCCTGCGCGGATCGACACCGCTCACCGAAGATGCGAAAGCGCAAGCTCGTCTTGCGGAGCTCGCTAGGACTATGGCGAGCTCACTCGCGGTGTAGGCATAAGTTGCAATCACGGGCGCAGGTGTGTATAGTGAGAGAATATGAATAAATCTGAAAGGGTGACATGCTAGGCTGGCAGTGGGTTCGGAGAACGGCCGAGCAGGCTAGTGCCGAGGAGATGGGGTTTGAGGTAGTTGCCGTGCCCGCCGTAGATGAAGCGAACCTTGCTGCTCTCTATCGAGCAGCCAAGAAGCGAACCGGGATTATGGCGCCGGAGCTAGAAAAATACCTGCGTGCGTTTCCGGACGCCCTGGACGACGATCCTTACGCAGACGCAGACCCCGAGCCGGCAGATGGCGACGCCGATGGCGATGGCGATGGCGATGGCGTGAGTCTTGACGGTCCCGAAGGCCTGGAGGCTCTTGAAGCGATTCGAGCCCTGGCTCTGGGGCGGATTTCATTGGACGCAGTCGGCAATAGCAGCTTCTCGCGCGCTGCTGATGGAACCCTTCGCATCAGTGTCGCACCCGATACGTTTCGATCAATTCGATCTGCGGGCGCCAGCTAGTTTTCGACCGGTGAGTCTTGCCGTTATACGCTCAACCGCAGGACGGGTGCTGACTTGGAGTTCGAAGTCCCAGAACCGCAGTACTCGGTAGCCCAAAGCGTTTAGCGCTTCCTGCTGAAGCCGATCCCGCTCTTGGGTTCGCCTCACCTTCTCGTCCCAGTACGCGCCCAGCTTCCCGAACGCGAAGTGCTCGGGGTGGCCATGCCAGAAGGCCCCGTCGACGAAGATCGCTACCTTCTGCTTGGTGAAGGCGATGTCCGGTTTCCCGGGCAAGCCAGGATGATGGCACCGGTAGCCCCGCAGACCCGCGGCCCAGAGTGCCCGCCGCAAGAGAAGCTCCGGCTTGGTGTCCTTGCTTCGAATGGCCGCCATGTTCCGCGACCGGCCAGGCGTCGGCATCGTCCGGCCTACAGCTCCAGGCTCTTGAGCCATGCCCCAAGGCTAGCCAGTCGGCCGCTCTCGACCAGTACGGGCAGGCGCTCAGCCGACCGTCGAAGCTCGGAGCCGTAGGCTGCGAGCGGACCTTCTGGGTTCACGTGAACGACGGACGAGAAGAGGGCCCGCCCCTCTCGGCGGCGATCGCAGGCGGCTCCGAGTCGAGCGGCATCGAACTCGTTGGTGATCAGGACGAAGTCGAAGTCTTCGCCGTGCTCCTCCAACCGAGCATAGGTCGCATAGTCGACCTCGAACTGCTCCTCCCGGTCGGCCCGGACACTCCACTTGGCAGAGACCAAGATGCGCCTGCCGGTCTGGGTGATGATCACCAGATCAACCTTCCGGGGCTTCTCGTTTGCCGGTGGGTGTCGGAACCCCGGGACGTCGTGGAGGACGGGGCGAACCATCACGAAGACCGTCGAGCTGGTGCGCAACCGGAGGACGAGGGCTTGCAGGACGTCCTCGAACCCCTCCCCAACGAGGTTCTTTCGCTTGTTCTCTAGGCGGAAGTAGGCGCCCAGACGACGAGTGATGGCGAGGAGTGCTTCTTCCGAAGGCCTCTCCCGCAGCCACCCGCCGAAGTCCTCCAAGAGCAACTTCTCAAGCTCCGGATCCTCTCCTGGGACCGGGTAGTCCTCGAACCCGGTGCGCTGTTTGGCGGCCTGCTTCGCCAGCCGTCCCTCCCGAGACGCGAGCGCTTCAGTCAGACGTTCGGTGCCCCGCCGGAACAGCCAGTCGATCGCCAACGACAGCTCGGCCGGCGACGACCCGAGTTGATCCGCTGCCCATCCATGGAACGCCAGCGACCGCGCGTACCAGGGCCGGCCGGGCTGCGTCTTGTCGCTCTCGTAGCAGTGGGCCAGTCCGGTCGTCTGGTCCGTCCAGAGCAGCAACCGGTAGACGTGCTGCCAGGCGTTGTCTGCGGTGATCGAACCCGCCGAGGCGAAGTACTCCTCGAGGAGCTCTTTGCGGCTCGCTGCGCCGAAGGGGCGCTGGAGCGCCTCCGTCAGGCTGTCAGGCAAGCGTCTCCACACTCCGGACCGGGATCTCAGTGAGCGCCGCGAGCACCGACTGGGCGATGGCCTGCGCGAGCAGCGGCGGGACGGCGTTCCCGACCTGGCGGTAGCGACTGTGGGCTGCCCCGCCCTCAATACGACCTGGCAAAGGACCGCGTCGGCCGTCCGTGGTGAACGTGAAGCGATCCGGGAACGACTGGAGCCGCGCGAACTCCCGGACACTGAGCGCCCGGGCTGCGGCGTAGTGGTAGACGGAGTCGGCCTTGGTATTGAGCGTCCAGGACCAGAAGTCGGGATGCAGACGCCGGTAGGCGTAGTAGTGCCTCCGCGACAGGCGTCCATTGCCGGCATCTGGCCCCCAGCGCTGCCCCGTCAGGTACCGCTCTCGAAGCTCGTCAGCCAGGTCCCGGTGATTCCCGCCCTGCGGGACGCCATTCAGGCGGAGAACCGTGTCGGCATTCGTCCGAGGAACGCTGACGTTTGTGATCTCGGACCCCAAGCCTCGACGCATCAGTTCCTGGTAGGCCGACAACGCCGGACCCAAATCGATCGTCGGCCGACTGTCACGCCGCTCGCCCGCAGTCAGCGCGGCCAGGTCACCGATCGCCTGAGCGGCCGTGACGACGCTCAGGTCCCTGGGGTCGACGAGGCGCTCCTGCCAGGCAGCCAGCCCACTCCCCGGTCCCTGAACCTCATAGTGCACCGGCTCGGTCCCATTCCGGCGTGCAAGGGTCAGGGTGTCGACGACTCCCGTACCAGCGACGACGGGCGGCTCCACAGCCAGGTCGCTGCGCACGCCGACGAAGACGATGCGCTTCCTGGTCTGTGGGACCCCAAAGTCGACGGCATCAAGCAGTCGAGCCCTGACCACGTAGTGCCCGTCGAGCTCCAGGTCGGCAAGGACCTGGTCGCGGACGCCCATCTGGTCCATGCCGGGGACGTTCTCCATCACGAAGATGTCCGGTTCGAGCTGATCCACAATCCCGACGAACTCGCGATAGAGCGCATTCCGGGGGTCGTCGATCATCCGGACGTGGTTCCGCACCTGCGAAAACGCCTGGCACGGAGGGCCTCCGACTACGACCCGAGCCCCTGCGGCCGCGTCCAGAATGCGCTCTCTGATCGCCGGCTCCCGGACGTCGCCGCACACCACGATCGCCTCCGGGAAATTGGCGGCGTAGGTCGCGCAGGCATCTGGGTCGTGGTCGGTCCCGGCCAGAATCCGGGCTCCTGCAGCGCGAAAGCCCTCAGACAGGCCGCCGGCACCACAGAACAGGTCGACCACTCCCACTGGCTCCATGGCGGAAGCCTAGTTGGCATGCCGGATGAAGGTCCTCGACCCCCGTGGTGACATTTCGGCCACAGCGAGACGTCGAACGTCATGGAGGAATCGTCCGACTGACCAAGTAGTTTCGCGACCACAGTCGCCTGGGGGCCTGTTCCTGGTGCAGCTGTGACTGGTGATCGCCGAGCGGCTTGGTGTGGTGACCGAGCCGCTTGCGCATCCGCGCCTCAGTGCGTCCGACCCTGTCGGTACGCTTGCAGAACTGCGCGGGACAGCCTCATCACCACCCGTCCGATTTGGACGGCCGAGACCCTCGCGGATCACCAGATCACGGCATTGCTGCCAGGAAGGAGGTGAGGACCTATGACGACTTCCAAGACGCTGTACCGCCCCGGCCAGACTGTGCCGATCAGTGGCCAGTACGCCGCGGTGGATTCCAGCTACCGCAAGACGCGGGAGGTGACGTGCGTGAAGGGCGAGCCCTTCCCGCCGACCCGCCCCGGGGAGATCGGGTACGTCCTGGTGGACGCCACCCGGCGCTAGCAGGACGAGGTCGCTGAGCACCAACGGAAGCTCGGCCTCACGGGTGCCCCCGCTCGGTGGTGAGGCGGCGGGGGCACCCAACTGAGTCGACATGACCCAAGGCTGACCCGTGTCCTTCTCTTCTGAAGCATTCGCCGCCATCCTCGGAGCTTTGGTGGGCGGAGGGGCGACCACGCTCGGCGGATATTTCGCCACCAACCATCAACAGCGAACCCAGAGTGTCGCCGCGGCGAAGCTGATCGTGCAAGAACTGGCGCGGAATCGCGTCCGTCTGGACGCGTTCGCGGAGACCTCTCACTTCAATCGACTAAGACTTGCCCGCTCCTTCCGACCGGAGCGCTACTGCTGGCGCGATCACGGGGTGTCTCTCACGCCACTCATTGACAACGACACCTTCGCGACCGTCGCTGCCGCGTATGTGCAGATCGAGCTAGCCGAGATCATCGGAGCCGGGTCCGAGAACCGCAAGGCGGCGGTCGAGGCTGCGGAGGAAGCGCTCACGGCCCTATCGGCTTACATCGAACGTCACGAGCATAGATTCCGGCTTGCGCCCAATCTCCGATTGGTCTCGGCGAACACCAGTCAGGAGAATCCCGAACGCTGGTGACCAACGACGCCACGTCGTGGTGAAGCTGGCCAGCTGGCGGAGGGTTCAGCCGTCAACGACCCGGAAGTCGCCGACCGCGTGGTTCCCGCTACTCTGGAGGCCGTGTGGACAAAGCTGGATGCCTGGCTGGTCTCCCAAGAACGTTCGTCGGTGGCAGTTGGTGCTGCCGCTGCGGGAGCTTCGGCGGTCGCCATCGGCATGGTGGTACTGGTCCCACGACCTGGAGCGGTCGTCCTTTGCGCGGGGAGCGGTGCTCTCGCTTTCCTTCTGGCGACCGTCGCGCTGCTCGTCACCCTGCCGGCGCATGCCAAAGCCGTCAGCCGAGACGAATTCGAGAAGGCTGCTGGCGAGGTCAATCCGGCTGAAGCCCAGTCTCACCCGGATCCGAAGGGTGAAGCAGTGATGTCGGCGGGGACGCTTGCGCTGCTCGACCAAGAGTCGGCAAGGGCAGACGAGCGGCGCTTGACCCACGCCCGCCACCTGACGGCGCGCGGTCAGCAAGTTCTCACCTTTGCGGCCGTCGCCGCCGGGGCGGCGAGTACCGTCTATTCACGATCCGATGGTGACCACGCCATGGCTGTCCTGTTGGGCACCAATCTCCTCCTGTTTGCGCTCACCGCGTTCTGTGCGCTCGGAGACTGGCGGCTCACGGAGCACCAGGTTCTGCTTGACGCTCAGGGTCTGCAACAGATGGCGTACGCGGACTACTACCAGAACCCGCAGGACTTTCAAGCTCAGCTCGTAGCGCTTCGGGCCGAAGCGGCGAGGAGGTCCAAGATCACGGACGGTGCGAAGACCCTTTGGGCTCGACTGGCCATGTCCGCCTTGGCCGTGCAGGTTCTTCACCTGCTCGCCCTGATTGCCGTCGAGCCGTACCTCTAGCGCTCCGAACGGTCCTCCTTGGGCCGGATCGGCTCCCATAAGACGTTTCCGATAACCGTCTTCAAGCCATCTGCCCTCGGCTCAGGGGGCGTAGGCGCTGGTCGCTTGGCTCCCGAAGGGGTGGCCGCCGGCTTAGGCTGGGTGCCCTCGTCCTTATCGCTGCTCACGAGTCTCTCGGGGCCGCTGATCGCTCTCCTGTATCAACTGAAGACCGTCCGGGCGTGGCTCGGGCGGAGCTGGCGGGGGCGGAGGAGGATCCGGCTCTTTTTCGGAGTCGTTAGACACCCTTCGAGGATAGCGCGCTGCCTGGACGGGAGGTGTACGTGCCCGGAAGCTGGATCTCAGGCTGGCGACCGGACCTGATGGGCCAGTCGCGGCCCCCGTGGCGTCACCGCGATGCTCTCCACGGGTTATTCGGCGGGCGTGGGCACGGCTGGAGCGAACGCCCGGAGCCAAGTCCGCTGGGCGCGGAACCAGTCCAGACCCACCGTCAGGGGTTGGGTTAGCGGACGCCCGGACACACGGTCGCGGTACCAAAGGTCCCGCCCGTGCTGGCGGCCGGGCGCTACGGGCAGGACGTCGGGCTCAGCCCAGACAAACTGCATCGAGAGCACGGTCCCGCGATTCGGTGCGCCATATTCGCGACCGGGAAGACGAGCCCATTGGACAGTGACCTGTCCGTCTCTCTTCACCACCGTCGGGGAGTGCACCACAGTTCGCACGGCGGCAGCGATGTGGAGACCATGCCCGAGGCCGTTCCGCGCGTAGATCAGCCCGCCGACCGTCTGCCCTCGTGTGTCACTCGCTCGGGATCGCCTGTAGACGCCTGGTGGTTGGGCGCTGACAAAGAAGTCGTCGAGAGCAGCGATCCAGAACAACCCTTCCCCCAATGCAGCGGCGGTCGGAGCAGCTCCGCCACCTCGGAGGAGATTGGCGTTCGCGCTATGGATGCGGTCGATCGCAGCAGCGAGGGCGGTAACGCCAAGCTCGGCGCCGCCTCGGAGCCCAACGAGATCCTCGGCCATACCCGCAGAGATTAGCCCCGGCTACCCACGATTGGCGCGATCGCGTCTAGGTCGGGGCGAAGCGGATTGGGACGGGGTGTTCAGGTTCAACCTCAATCGCGCGAGGGCCGCCAAACTAAGAATCCGCCCCTTGTGGGTGGGTTTTTAGTTTTGGTGGAGAGGAAAGAAGAAAGCCAACTGCTTGGCTTTCGTGGGATTCGAACGGTCGGAACGATGTTTGCCGATATTCGGCAAACCGTGAGACCTGCCGAGCTGCAAAAAGCAAAGCTTTTTGACAGATGGGGCGAATCCCTCTCTCTTCCTTCCTTTCTCACTTAACCCAAACAAATAACCCCTGTGAATTCACAGGGGTTATTTATAATTTGTATGTATTAATTATCTTGCAATCATACGGTACAAAAATAGTAGGATCACTGCACCAAGTACAGCTACTACGAAGCTATATAGATTGAATCCATCTACACCAGATTTACCAAGTTTTTCCATGATAAATCCACCGATAAAGGCACCAATCACACCAACAATCACATTCATAAGAACACCTTGTTGAGCGTCAGTTCCTGCTATCATTGAAGCGATCCAGCCAGCTAGACCACCAAAGATTATCCAAACTATTATATTCATTTTATTTTCTCCTTGTTTTAATAGTAATTAGAACTATAATTTCATCTAAATTAAAAATATGTAACCCAGAATACAAAAATTATTTGTTTAATCTTTAAAATTATTTTACAATATATTTATATTTTTAAAAAATCAACTTATCACCTCTTAAAATATTCGATTATTTCCACTGATAGATTCTAAAATCTGCTTAGATGTTTTATGATTAGATAATTATTATGGAGGAGTGCAGGAGTGGTTGAACTGGACTGTCTCGAAAACAGTTGTGCCGAGCAATCGGCACCGCGGGTTCGAATCCCGCCTCCTCCGCCAAACTAAACCACAGATGTTACATATAGCTGTTTACTTCTTGAGTTATTTGATATAATCATAACTATTATGGCAAATTGGATTGTAGGACTTTTAGCAGCTATAAGTGCAGGCACTTGGCTGTATACCAAATTTATGAGGTCAACTGGCAATAATACCAAAAATTCGGTAATTGCCGCCGCCGCTTTGGCACTAGTAGTGTTTATCGTAGTTTATACCTTGGCTTTAACAGCCGATGGTATGATTGGCAAAAATTAGCCATTTTAGGCTAGTTTTGTTGAATTTCAAGCTTTTTTAGTGGTATTATATGGCTAATGAACGAAAAGGGTTTGGGCTTGCGTTTACAAAAAGCACGCAAGGAAGCAGGGCTAACACAGCAAGATTTGTGCCAAAAATCTGGCCTTAGTTATTCAACTTTGGCCAAAATTGAACGCGGAGCGATTAAATCGCCATCTATTTTTACGATTCAACAAATCGCCGCCGTGTTAGGCACGAGTATCGACAATCTTATGGGCGTCGATTCGCTCGCTCCGCCCTCACCTGCCAAAAAAACCTCCAACACTGGCATAAAATTCGTCTATTTTGATATCAACGGTTGTTTGGTGGGCTTTTTTCATCGTGCATTTACTAAAATTTCGGTTGATTACTCCCTGCCACTTGATTTTGTTGAGTCTACTTGTTGGCACTACAATGACATAGTTTGTAAGGGCGAAATGACTATCGACGAATATAACCAAGAGTTGGCTAGAATATTCAATCTAGATAAGTTTGATTGGGCCGAATATTACCTGTCTTCGGTCGATCCAATCCCAGAATCTCGCGAGCTAATCACTTGGGCGTCAGAAAATTATCATATTGGACTACTTAGCAATATCATGCCAGGGCTGATCAATAAAATGATTGAGCGAGACATCATACCTTCGCTCAACTACGACCAAATAATTGATTCGTCAGAGGTAGGCTCGATCAAGCCAGAAGCTCGCATATTCGAACTGGCCGCCGAACGATCGGGCGTAAAACCAGAAGAAATTTTATTAGTTGATGACTCACGTTCTAACCTTATGGCCGCCGAAAAACAGGGTTGGCGAGTGTCATGGTTTGATGATTATCGTCCCCACGAATCAAGCGATAAAGTACGTCAGGCACTAGAATTTTGAACAAATTTTGGGATATTTGCCTCAAGCGTCATAAAATATAAGATATGTTAAATGCACTAAGCGGAAGACTAAATCGAAGAACATATATCGTCGGTAATGTGATTGCCATCGGTGCATTGATATTTGTGTGTGCTTTAATCATGATTCCCTTAGCTATTTTGAGCCTAGTTTTACATAGCAAACTCTTCGATGAAGGTGTCAGTTTGCTAGTAAAAATTTTGATTTTACCCCTGATGTTATGGTTATTTTACTTTGTAGTTTTGATGGTTAGGCGGTTACACGACATTAATTTACCAGGATTGTTAGTTGTGGTAGTCTTTTTTGGCTTGATGGCGATTGGTCGAGTGATGGATATTTGGCTGCTCAATTTGCTAGGCATGTTAATTGTGCTGACAATTTGCCTGATTCCTGGCAAAAAGCATCGTAATCAATTTGGCCCTCACCCCCGTAAACGAGTCAACTTTGATGATCTCAAAGTCAATTTCTAGATATTAACAAAAGCTAAAATTGAGCTAGTTGTTTAACTATTTTTTGGTATTCGATTTGAGCTTTTTGCAGCTCTTGTTTCGATTGCTCCACCAATGCGGCTGGGGCTTTATCGAGGTAATTTTGGTTGCTTAACCTTTGATCTAAGTTCTCGATGGAGTTCTCTAGGCGAGTTTTGTCACTTGATAAACTGTCCTTTAGTTGCTCAAGCATTTCGCTACTCATCACAAATCGACAGTCACCTTCGGCGGAAGCAATGATTATTCCGTCTTTTGTAGTGCTTTCTACAACTTCATCTAATTTTGACATCTGTTGGACTAATAATCTGTTATCACTCAGTAATTGGTTAGAACTATAAGTCAAGCTTCCCTTTTGGAGCTTGAGCCTAGTTTTTATTTGGCGAACTTCCTCGACAATTGCTTGGACTTCAATAAATTGCTTGGCTTTTGATTGATCAAAACTAGGCTCAAGCGGCCAAGCAGTCGTCGCCAGCACCCCTTCCCCATTTAGTTGTTGCCAAATAGTTTCGGTCACAAATGGAGCAAAGGGGTGGGCGAGCTTAAGTACTGTTGCTAGAGCATAATTCAATACTGAGGCGTTTTGAGCCTGTTTAGAGGCCTCAATATACCAATCTGCCAAATCGTCCCATATCAAGTGATAAACGTGATTTCGGGCCTCTGCGAAGCGATAATGCTCAAGGTTTTGGCTGATTGTCTGTTGACCACCAGCTAGCCTTGCTAAAATCCAGTGATCAGCAATACCAGTTGGCTGAGCTAAGGAGCTTAAGTCAAGCTGATCGCCCAATTTCCCCTCGATATAGCGAGCAATATTCCATAGTTTATTACAAAAATTCCGTCCACCGACTACTTTAGATTGGTCGTATGGCCGTGAACTAGCTGGTGACTCGTCGGCGATTATTCCCATCCGAAAGGCGTCGGAACCAAATTCGTCGATTTTTTCCATTGGGTTAATCACATTGCCCTTACTTTTGCTCATTTTGGCCCCATGTTCATCTTGGATAAGTCCGTGTAGATAGACTTTTTTGAATGGTACCTCCCCTGTTACGTATAAGCCCATCATGAGCATACGTGACACCCAAGGGTACAAAATATCGAAGCCCGTTTCCATCAAACTAAGCGGATAAAATTGCTTAAATTTGTCGCCATCGGGGTAGTCGAGCGTAGCATATGGCCAACTCGAACTCGAAAACCAAGTATCAAAAACATCAGGGTCGCGGTGATATTTTTGGCCATCGATCTCGATAATTTGTTGGTCAACTCGCTCATCAAAAACCCAATCGTCAGGGTTATCGGCGTTTTGAAAAGCTGGAATTGGTATGCCCCAAGCAATTTGCCGAGAAATGTTCCAATCACGTAAGTTCTCGAGGTATTCGACTAGTTGAGTGGCCCGATTTTGTGGGTAAAATTCGAGCTGTTTAGTGTTTATCGCCTCAATCGCGGGTTTAGTTAGAGTCTGCATATCGATAAACCACTGTTCTTTTAGTAGCGGCTCAATCACCGTCCCGCATTTGTAGCAATGACCAACGCTGTTTTCGTGGTCTTTAACTTCGGCTAGACTACCCTGCTCCTTCAGTTTCTTGATAACCGCCTCACGAGCCTCTTGGACGCTCAAACCGACAAATTCCTCAGGGGCATTATGATTAATCAGTCCATCATGGCCAATCACCGAAATCATCGGTAAGTTATGCCTTTTGGCCATGTCGTAATCGTTAGGATCATGTGCTGGTGTAATTTTAACAGCACCTGTACCGAAGTTAACATCGACATATTCGTCGGCAATGATCGGAATTTCACGGTTGGTTAAGGGCAACCGCACTGATTTGCCAAGGAGTTTTTGGTAGCGTTCATCGTCTGGGTGTACGGCTACGGCTGTGTCGCCAAGCATAGTTTCGGGCCGCGTAGTTGCGACAATTATTTCGTCTGAGCCGTCAGCTAATGGGTATTTTATGCTCCAGATACTTCCCTTTTTTGTTTGGTACTCTACCTCGATATCGGCAAAGCCAGTACCATGAAATGTGCAGTAATTTACCAGTCTCTCACCTCTGTAAATAAGCTTTTCATTCCACATTTTTTGGAAGGTTTGGTAGGCGATTTTGATGACTTTTGGGTCTAAGCTATACGTAAAATCAGGCCACGATAAGCTAGCTCCCAATCGACGAAGTTGAGATTGGTAACTAGTTTTATTTTGCTCAACAAAGTCCCAAATTTGTCCGTATAACTCTTCCCTGCTAAAATCAAACCGACTTTTGCCAGCTTGGTTGAGCTGTTTTTCGTAAACTGTCTGTGTTTCAAACCCAGCATGGTCGGCTCCAGGGACAAATAAAGTATTTTTGCCTTGCATACGGTTATAGCGAACGGCAATATCTTCGATTGCGACAGTCAGGCCGTGACCCATATGTAAGTCGCCGTTAGCGTTAGGTGGCGGAATAACCATCGAAAAATAGCCTTTATCTTGGTTAATATGTGGTGAAAAAGCCTGTTTTTCTTCCCAAAAGGCATAAATTTTGTCTTCGTGGTCGCGTGGGTTATAAGTTTTGGATAATTTCATAATGATTTAGTTCAAATTAGTTAATAGATAATTGTCGAATAAAAATTATAGTGCCAAAGGCACGACTAAACTCTCACGACTACTTATCATCAACTTGGTCATGGTCAAATTATATCACCTCTGTTGAATAATGTTTAGAAACTTAATAATTTTGAAGATACATCGAGCATTATTACTCACAAAAAACAAAGAGGAAAGGGAAGGTGATAAAGCCACTCTGTTTTTCACATGAAAAAAAGCCAACTTAAACTTAAGCTTGCGGTTCAGTAAGCTCAAATTTAAATAGCTTTAACTCGGTTTTGTTTGAGGTTTTTATTTTTGTAATTAGTACTATAAGAGAGGCGAGCTAGCTTGTCAACCAGCTTATGTTTAATATAGTAAATATAACAACATTTAGATAGATTCCCAATGATTAAAATACTCAATTTACATAGATAAACTAGGCTTGATTTCTAGCGTTTTGGGGTCGGTAGGAGCTTGCTTTTGATCAATTTTGAAAACAGCTAAGCATGCAATCATAGCCCCGTTATCGGTACATAGTTTGATATCTGGATAGAAGGGTTGAATGTCGAGTTGAGACTGTAGTTGCTTACGCAGTTCTTGATTGGCGGCGACACCACCAGCTACGACCACTGATTTTGGCGAAAATTCGTAATAGGCTCTCATTGTTTTGTCTACAACAATATTAATGGCTGTTTTTTGGAAACAAGCAGCTATATCATGTACTTGACTTTCAGATAGACGATTTTTGATGTCACGTGACGGGAAGCGGTGATCTTCGCCGATTAGTTGCTGAGCAGTCCTTAAAACGGCTGTTTTGAGTCCAGAATAGCTAAAATCGTAGGGGTTTTGGCTTTTTGGGGAAGGGAAGGCGTACTTATTGGGATCGCCAGATAAGGCTGCTTTAGACACGCTCGGGCCACCAGGGTAGGGTAGGCCAATAATTTTGGCGATTTTATCAAATGCTTCGCCAATTGCATCATCAGTAGTTCTACCTAAAACAGAGTATTCAAATGCACTCTCAAACATCACTAATTGTGTGTGTCCACCACTGACAATCAAGGCTAACATCGGGAACTCGGGTGGTGATGAAGGTAAGTTGTAGTTATTTAAAGCTGTATCTGTTATAAAGGCGGCAAATGGGTGGGCATGCACATGATTTATGGCGTAGAGGGGTTTGTTCTGGGTAATAGCTAGCGTTCGAGCCGTAGTGACACCGACTAATAAACTACCGCCAAGGCCTGGTCCTTCGGTTACCGCGACCGCGTCGATCTTATGCCAGGCCTCTCGGCTAATTAAAGTAGGGAAGGCGACTGCAAAAGCTTCACTTAAACTCGGGTTCATGTACTCGATATGACTTCGGGCCGCCACCTCTGGCACGACCCCGCCATAAATTGCATGCTTATCAAGACTGGTAGCCACAACATTGGCCAACATATTTATTTGGCCGTTGTTTTGCTCGATTATCGCTACCGCCGTCTCGTCACAACTTGATTCAATGCCTAGCACTATCATTACCCTATACTAAACTTAATTTACCTCTAAAAGCAAAAATCAGTGTAAAATTATTACATGAATGCCAAAAAAATCGTTCGTAAAGTCGCTCCAAGAGCAGCTACTAAGGTAGCTGAGAAGTCGTACCGAGCTACACGAGCTAAATTTTGGCAAATTTACTATGGTTATCCTGCCAAAAAACTACAAATTATCGCTGTTACTGGCACCAATGGCAAAACAACAACCTGTAGTTATATCAACAGTGTTCTAAAGGCCGCTGGCTACAAAACGGCAATTTATACCACAGCCTACTTTGAGATTGACGGCCACAGAGTGGCTAACCATACACACATGACAATTGCTGGACAAAAATCGGTCCAACAATTTTTCGCCAAAGCTTATAAGTCAGGTGTGGATTATGTGATTATGGAGATTACTTCTCATGCTCTTGATCAGCGTCGGATTGCCATGCCCAAAGTTAAGCTGGCGGTAATGACCAATTTAACCCAAGACCACCTTGATTATCATGGCACCATGGAGCGGTATGCTCAGGCTAAATCACGGCTGTTTACTAATGAGTACAGGCCTGACTACGCGATTCTTAACAGCGATGATGACTGGTACGGATTTTTTGAAGAGTCGGCCGACGCCCCTGTTATTGGCTATGGTCAAGCTGGCGGCTCAACCATCAAATTAACAGATTACAAAGCATCGTCTAGTGGCTCAGATTTCACGGTGGTAGTCGATGATAAAACATATCAATTTCAGACTGCTTTACTTGGTAAATTCAATATCTATAACTCGCTTGCCGCCATAGCTGTTGGTCGTCAACTAGGCATAAACATGGCAGATATTCAAAAAGGCATAGCTGATTTAATAGCTGTGCCTGGCCGCATGGAGCAAATCGATGAGGGCCAAGATTTTAGCGTACTAGTCGATTTTGCCTACACACCAGATGCTCTCGATAATGCTCTACAAACATTGCGACCGCTAACTGATGGCAAATTAGCCATCGTCTTTGGGGCGACAGGTGACCGCGATAAAACTAAACGGGCAGCTATGGGCGAGGTTGTCGGCAAATTAGCCGATAAAATTTATTTAACTGATGACGAAACTTATACCGAAGACCCAGAATCAATTCGTTTAGCCGTCTACCAAGGCATAAAAAATGTCAAAGCTGAGTCTAAGACTAAAGTGATTGACGATCGTTTAGCGGCTATTAAACTAGCTTTTAAAGAGGCCAAAGCAGGCGACACTGTGCTTTTAACAGGTATCGGTCACGAGAATTACCGTAATATTGCTGGCCAAAAAATGCCATGGGACGAACGCCAAATTGCCACTACTGAGCTAAAAAATTTAAGGAAATAAAGCTCTTAGATAAAAGTTTCTAAAATTTATTGAGTAACTAGGAGAACTAGTAGCGACTTGGTTTATCGACGGCCCCGCTGGCGATGGCTTGGTTTTCTGCTCGTACTTCTGATAATGTTGATCTTATACCATTCACATCAAAGGTAACTCGTTGAGGTTCGGCTAAATCTCTACGGATTTCGGCCAATTTAGCTTGTCTAGCTTCGGTGTCAGATACTTCGGCATCAGTTGTTAGGGTAGACTCTCGGGTAGCCAAAAGGCCTAACTGCTGCTCAAGACCATCGTTAGCCATAGCATAAGCTTCTGGGTCCGATTGCTTTAGGCTCTCCAGAAATTCTGAGTCTTTGGCTACTTCATCTAGCTCAGCTTCGACTTGTGGTTGAGTCATTGCGTTAATTTGTTGTTCGTCTGGTAGGCCCAAACTCGGGGATTCGTTATTTGTCATTTAATTTATCCTTTTTTATTTTTGATTTGATGACCCTATATTAACAAATAATTGCTAATTTGTCAATACTCACTGATTGGAATAGCACCTAAAACTTTAAGACAAAAAGTTGTTTGCGAGTTCATCTCGGCAGTTTTGCGGTCGATTTCGTGGTTGATAGCACTGATTTTTTGGCTATTACAAAGAGGTAGTAAATTACGCTCGGCCTGCAAGGTAGTGACATCCTCTTGCCATTTTTTGTACAAATTGGCTTGAGTATCTAACATAGACAAAGTAAAAAAACGTAGCGTAAAGCTATCAAGGACTTGAGTTGGTAGTATTTCTGGATTGCTGGAATCTGTCATATATAAATTATACAACATTTTATAAAAAAATAAAAATATTGACAGCTAAGTTGGCACTCGGGTATAGTGAGTGCTAGTGCATTAGTGCTTAAGATGTAGTCTTAAACCTCCTAAAAATGGTTTAAATTTACTCTTCTTGCGAGAAAGTGCTAGTGTGCTAACTCTTTGATTATTATATTTTAATTAAACTTTTATTTTGAAGGAGGAAATATGTCAGTACCAATTAAACCTTTGGCAGATTATGTAGTGGCTGTCGCCGAAAAAGCTAGCAGCAAAACAGCCAGCGGCTTTTATTTGCCAGAAAATGCTACCGAAAAACCAAAAACAGCCGAAGTAGTCGCCACAGGACCGACTGTCAAGGAAATCAAAGTTGGCAATAAAATTATTTATAAGAGTTACTCAACTACCGAAGTAAAAATTGGTGGTGTTGAGTACATTTTGGTTCGCCAAGAAGATGTTTTGGCAACAGTTAATAAATAAGAATTAATAAGGAGTTTTAAAGGTGAGTAAAAAAGTATTTTATGATGAAGATGCTCGTCGGCGAGTTTTGGCAGGGGCAGAGATTTTGTATAACGCCGTCAAAACAACCATGGGCCCCAAAGGTCGCAACGTAGTGATAAGCAAGAGTTATGGGAGTCCAACTGTTACTCATGATGGTGTAACAGTGGCTAAAGGTGTCGAAATTGCTGATGTCGATGACGAAACGTTAGGTTACAAAGTAGGTGCTGAGCTAATTAAACAAGCTGCCAACAAAATGAATGATAATGCGGGGGATGGTACGACTACTGTTACGGTTTTGACCTACCATATCTTAAATGAAGCTAACAAACTAATTGCCGCTGGACACAACCCAATGTTACTTCGAAAAGGTCTAGAGAAAGCCAGCGAAGATGTAACCCGTGAACTAAATAAAATGTCCGAAGATATTAAGTCTAACAAAAAACGAGTCGCCGAAGTGGCTACAATCTCGGCTAGTGACTCTGAAATTGGCGAGTTAATTGCCGATGTTATCGACAAAGTCGGTAAAGACGGCGTTGTGACCGTTGAGCAAGGCCAAGGACTGGGACTAGAGAGTGAAGTAGTCGAGGGCTTTACCATGGACCGCGGTTTTATCAGCCCATATATGGTGACTGATGCTACACGCATGGAAGCGGTGCTAGACAAGCCAGCAATTGTTATAACTGATAAAAAAATCAGTTCGATTCAAGAGTTTTTGCCTGTTTTGGAAAAATTGGCCCAAGTTGGTAAGAAAGATGTTTTCGTGGTGGCCGAAGATGTCGAAGGCGAAGCTTTAGGCACACTAGTACTTAATAAACTAAAAGGTGTTTTGAATGTAGTTACCGTCAAGGCACCGAGCTTTGGCGACAAACGCAAAGAGATTTTGGCCGATATGGCGATTTTGACTGGTGGACAAGTAATTAGCGAAGATCAAGGCATGGCATTCGATAGTGTTGACGAGTCGGTTTTTGGCTCGGCTCGTAAAGTGATAGTTGGCAAAGACACAACTACAATCATCGAAGGTGCTGGAAAATCGAGCGAAGTGGAAGCTCGCCTCAAGCAAATTGCTGCTCAAGCTGCCAGTGCTAGCTCTAGCTATGACCGCGATAGCTTAAATGAACGAAAAGCCGCTTTATCTGGTAAAGTTGCTGTTATTAAAGTTGGTGGTACAACTGAAACTGAGATAGAGGAGAAAAAGTTCCGTGTAGACGATGCGGTAGCAGCTGTTAAAGCAGCGATTGAAGAAGGAATTGTGCCAGGTGGTGGTGTGACTTTGGTGAGTTTGGCTAACAAAATTAAAGTTGATGATTCTAGCTCGGAAGCAATTGGTAAGCAGATCTTAAAAAATGCTCTTGAACAGCCGTTTAGAATATTGATGTCAAACTCAGGTTTAAATGCCGATGAATGGTTACCAAAAGTTCGCGAAGCTAAGCCAGGTCAAGGTGTAAATGTTAACGCTCCAGAAAAGTTGGTCGACTTGAAGCAAAGTGGAGTAATTGACCCTGTTAGAGTGACTCGCCAAGCGGTAGCTAACGCTGTTAGTATTGCTGGCACTTCTATGACCATGGGAGCTTTAGTAGTTGATGTGCCTGAACCAAAATCAGCTGTTGCAGGACCAGATATGTCTGGCATGGGTATGATGTAATCAAGCTACGATTGGTTATAAACCGCTCAACATAGCTTGGGCGGTTTTTATTTGTTTATAAACACTTGCATAAACACTAAATATGTAGTACAATACTGTTAATAAAGGAGTTTATATGGCATTATTTAAGCGTAACCCAACTCAGAGAGCTGTTTTGCCCGAAGAGGTCAATGATTATTACAAAGCCCAGCGACGCGAGCGTACTGGTGTAGCCTTAATGTTAGGTTTGGTGGCTTTGGTAGTAACATTAATAGCTGGTTTTGCTTTGTTTTTGGGTGGCAGGTGGGCTTACCAAAAATTAAGTGGCAAAAATAAAACTCCAACCGCGATAATCGATGACAAAAAAGCTGCGAGTAGCAATAATCAAGACAATAATACATCTGATAGTAACAAATCAGCTAACGGTAATAGTTCGTCTAATGCTAATAATGGCACAAGTTCTAATAATTCTTCCACTTCGACAGGCAGTTCGACTGGTTCATCAAATTCTAGCACTGGTTCAACTTCATCTACAACGACAACTAGTGGCAATGCTTCACCTGCACTAGGTGACGAGCCAGCTACTCCGCTGCCACATACTGGCGACGAAGGTCACTAGAACTAGCTTACAACTTAAGTAATTTATTGATCTTGGCTGTGGTGCTGAGAAAAATAATTAATCTCGTTGACGATCGCCAATAAAGCTTCGGCTTTAGATTTCTCATCTGTTATTTGATTGGCAGCTTGGTAGGCTTCTTTGATTAATTCGTGATTATCGGAAGCTTGAATAAGCATCATGATGGTTTTGTATCTTTCTTCAGGTGATTGATCGAGCTGACTAACCAGTGGCGAAAGCTGGTTTAAGGCTTGAGTTTTGATATCTTTTAATTGATCTAGGTTAACTCCAGAATTGGCAGTCGGGATGGTCAAAGAAGGTTGGCTAGCAGGACTATCTTCTTCTAGACCGTTATCATTGTTGTCGTCTTGAGACGGCAAACTTGGAGTTTCGCTTGGTTGAGCAGGCATGACAGGGTTAAAGGTGGTTGGATTAGTGCCAAGGCCAATTTGAGGACTACTCTCATTTATATCATTTGCCACTTGATCCATATCTGTTTTGGGGCTTTGACTTTGGTTGTCAGACTTATTATTGAACATACCACTCCTTTTGTTCATTTAACATGCTGTATATAGGTATATTTTAACAATTTTGAGCATAAGCGACAAATCCAAATATTTTTCGATGTATAATGAGTTTATAAAAAGGGAGGATAGATGTCAGTACTAGATGATCTAAAAATGATACATGAGCGAGATGCTCAAGATGCTTTAGGGGTAGCACTTAATCAGTGGCAACAACTAAAGGAAACTTATAATTTACCTCAAATTGAGGGCCACTTCGATAATATTGTTTATGCAGGTATGGGTGGCTCGTCATTATCGGCTTCGCTCAGCCAAACTTGGCCAGGTCATAAACTGCCATTTGAGGTATGTCGAACATATGATATACCGAGTTACGTCACTAATCGAACATTTTTTATTTGCTGTAGTTTTAGCGGTAATACGGAAGAAACTTTATCAGCACTGGCTCAGGCCGAAGCTAAAAATGCGGTTATAGTTGTCATAACTAACGGAGGTAAATTAGCCGAAATCGCTCAAACTAAAGGCTATCCGTTAGCAAAACTACCGAATATACCACAACCGCGTTATGCCACCTTAGCTATTTTAAAGGCGGTGGTCGAAGCTCTAGCTGCAGCTAGCTTATGCGATAGTAGCTGCGTGACAGACCTAGAAGATTATGCCGAAGAATTAAAAACTCAGCTTGATAAATATCGGCCAGATGTGCCAACTGCCAGCAATCCAACTAAGCAATTAGCCCAAGAACTAGTGGGAAGCTCGGTAGTGGTTTACGCCAGTAGTCTTTTTTACCCTATAGCTTATAAATGGAAAATTAGTTTCAACGAAAATGCCAAAAATGTAGCTTGGTGTAACGCCTATCCTGAATTTAACCATAATGAATTTTTGGGTTGGTCTTCGCACCCAGAGAATAAGCCGTACAAGATAATAAATTTGGTCAGTAGTTTTGATCATCCGCAAATAATTAAACGCTTTGAAATAAGTGAAAAGTTGCTTAGTGGCAAAAAACCTGTCGCGGAAGTTGTAAATTTGGTCGGTGATAGTTTAATGAAACAGATGATATATGGCACAACGTTTGGTGATTTTGTAAGCTTGTATTTAGCACTCTTAAACGGTCTCAACCCATCCCCGGTTGATCTGATAGAGAAATTAAAACAGGAGCTGGTCAAATAATCCTATTTAGTCGCAAAAAACTCACTTCTCGTCAAAATCATTTACTATTAAGTATTGTTTGGTTGTGTTTGCTACCAATTTTATTATTTTTAATCAGAATGATTGAAAGTGGTAGTAGTCGCTATGTTTTTATGCTGTGGAACTTAACGCTTGGCGTAGTACCACTGTTTTTGGCGGTTTGGCTGAGAAGTTTATCTAAAGCTAAGTATTTTATTACCCCAAAATGGTTGGTTATATTTGGACTGTGGCTAATATTTTTGCCAAATAGTTTTTATATGTTAACTGATATGCTGCATTTACGTAAAACCACTGAAATCAGCCTAATCTACGATGTTATTTTGCTGCAATCGTTTATTATTAGTGGTTTAATCATTGGTTTGGGTAGCGTATTTATGGTTCACAAAATTTTGCAAAAAAGGCTTGGTAATTCTCGGTCAAATATAGTTATTATGGTTATTTTTGCTCTAGCTAGCTTTGCGATTTATCTAGGACGATATTCGCGGTGGAATAGTTGGGATTTGTTACTTAGCCCGATGGGTTTAATTTTCGATGTCAGTGACCAGATCGTTAATCCGTTTGCCAACAAATCAACTTACGTTGTCACGGTTTTATTATTTTTACTGTTGTCGGCGATTTATTGGGTGGTTTATGAACTGGCAAACTTATATGCAAAAAATCACTAACCATATTACGGTTAATTGTCTCTGTTATAATAGCTAATATGTTAAATAAAATTAACGGTGTTTTGAATGAGGCTATCCAGAAAGTTTACGGACAAGCGGCTAAAGCCGATTTTATTAGGTCTGAACACTGTGATTTTGCAAGTAATGCAGCTATGCAGCTTAGTCCAAAACTGGGTTTAAATCCGAGAGAAATTGCCAATCAATTACTGTCGGAAATTTCGACTAATTTTATGTTTAGTAAAGTCGAAGTGGCTGGACCTGGTTTTTTAAATATTTGGCTAAATGATAATCAAATTATTGATCAATTAAATTCTGATAACTCGATTGATCATACATATCAAAACGAAAATATTTTATTAGAATATTCTTGTCCGAATGCTTTTAAAGAGCTGCATACTGGACACCTTTATCAAACGCTGATTGGTGATAGCATTGGTAGAATTTACGAATATTTAGGGGCAAAGGTCTTTCGGACCAGTTTTGGTGGTGATGTTGGCTTGCATGCTGCAAAGTGTATGTGGGGAGTTTTGGAAGCACTTGGTGGACAAAATTTCGATAAATTAACAGATGTTGAAGACCATGCGGGATGGATATCGCAGGCATATATTGCTGGCTCAAAGGCATATGAAACCGACGAATTTATCAAAGCCGATATCGATAATTTGAATAAACAAATTTATGGTTTACATGAGTCAGGCGATACAACTTCAGATTTTGCTCGAATTTATTTCACCACTCGACAGTGGAGCTATGATTATTTTGACAAATTTTATTACAATATTCGAGTTAAAGCCTTCAACAAATATTACCCCGAAAGTGCAACGTCAGGTGTTGGGCTAGAGCTAGTTAGTCAAAATCTGCAAGATGTTTTTGAGGAAAGTGATGGGGCAGTCGTGCTAACAGAGGCGAAATCAGGACTGCACACCAGAGTTTTTGTAACTTCGGCGGGCTTACCTACCTACGAAACAAAAGATTTAGGGGTAATCGCCTTAGAAACTGAAGATTTTGATTATCAAAAACGAGTTGTCTTAACTGGCAATGATCAAGCTGAATATATGAAAGTGGTTTTTAAGGCACTGGACTTAATCGACCCTGAACTAGCCGCCAGACAACGACACGTCACTAATGGCACGGTAAAATTTGCCGATGGCCAAAAAATGAGTTCTCGCTTAGGTAACGTTACTAAGGCGACTGATGTAATCGAATCAGTAAATTCAGCGATTTCTGCCAATAATCAGGCAGTTAAAGACGATATGGTATTAGGAGCAATCAAATACTCACTGCTCAAGAGTAGGGTAGGTGGCGATATTGCTTTCGACTTAGATAAATCAATTAGTACTGAAGGTAACAGCGGACCTTACATGCAATATGCTTTAGCAAGGGCCAATTCTTTGCTCGATAAAACCGAAAAACAAGCTTCCGTGCCTCAAGAATTAACTGGTAGTGAACGGCAGTTTGGTCTCAAATTAACTGATTTTGATCAAGCTTTGGGCCTGGCTGTTAAGGATTTTTCACCACACCATGTTATTAGTTACTTGTACAATTTAGCTCAAGAATTTAACCGGTTTTATGAAACAAACCGAATTATTGGTGACGAGCGAGAAGCCGCGAGATTATTTTTGGTCAGTAAATATCAACAAATTTTGCAAAAAGGATTAGAGTTGGTAGGTGTGCCAACTCCAACCAAAATATGAAAGAAAAAGTTATAATATTTGATTTCGATGGCACGATAGCCGACGTTGTGCCAATTTTTCGTAAAATTTACGCTGAGTTGGCGACCCAGTATAAGCTACCTGAGGTGACCGACGAAGATTTCTATGAGCTACGCAAAAAAAACCTCAAACAAGTCCTAAAATGGGCTGGAATAAGGTATTGGCAACTGCCTAGTATCTTAAGTAAGGGTCGCACAATGTTTGCCCACCACAAAAAAGAAGCTAAGCTTTTTGATGGAGTACCAGAAATTATTAATAAATTACATGACAATAAATGTGATATTTATGTGCTTAGCTCAAATAGTGAGGCGACGATTAAGAATGTCTTGGAACGGTATAAAGTAGCCGACAAAGTCACAATTTTGAAACGACCAAGTTTATTTGGTAAATCCAGAAGTATAAATAAGTTAGTCAGTGCCAAAAAATATGACAAAGCAAACGTTTGGATGGTCGGAGACGAGGTGCGTGATGTCGAGGCAGGTAATAAAGCTAAAGTTAACACAATATCTGTTAGTTGGGGCCTGCAAGACGGCTCATTGCTAGCTCAGCAGCAACCAACTTATTTAGTTGATACAGTAAGTCAGCTAAAAGAGATTTTAACTAGTAGCTAGGAGCGGCTGGTAGTTTAAAATATTCTTCTAAGGTGAGATCGCCTACTTGGCGAGCATAGTTACTGCCAATATATCTGATGTGCCATGGCTCGTATTGATAGCCTGTCACCGATGTTTTTCCTTGTGGATATCGGATTACAAACCCATATTTTGGTGCATTATTTTTGAGCCAAATTCCACTGGCAGTAGTTCCAAAGCAAATTTCTAAGTCACAAGTTCCATTACCTAAATCAATCGCAAGCCCCGTCTGATGCTCGCTGTAGCCAGGTCTGGCACTGTAAGTATCGGCCTGAGCCACACCGTCGCGGGCCACCCAACCATTGTAAGTTGATTGTTGGGTGGCATATGAGCGGTATGAACTAATAATTTTCATGCCAACACCTGCCGATTGAGCATCTTGAAGGAGTTGATTGAGGTTTGTTGCCGCTTCAGAGCGGACTGTGCCGCCTGCAACCGCAACAAGATTTGGTGGTACATAGCCCGCTGGCAAAGGTCGTTGTTTATTAATAACTGCAGTTAATGAACTCGGGTCAGATACTGAAGCTGGAGTTGGAGTAGGCTTGACTGGCTCTGGGGTTGGAGCTGGGGCTGGCGACGGAGTGGTTTGGGGCTTGGTCTGAGAGTTGGAATTGCCGACAGGGCTAGGCAGGGCCTTTTGTTGAGGTTTTTTGGATACTAAATAAATTACTACGCCGATTATTACTAACAAAATTATCGTCAAAGCAACCAAGGTTCTACGGCTTTTATAATTGTTAGGTAACTTAAATTTCATGAGCTGATAATAACATATTTGGTATACTGTTGGTTATGAGTATGGCAAATATAGATAAAGACAAATTACCGACTAAATTACTGTGGATTGACTTGGAGATGACAGGGCTTGACCCAGACCAGGATGTAATTATCGAGGTTGCCGCTGAGGTAACAGACATGGACTTTAAAACTTTGGCTAGCTACGAAGCAATTATCGCAAGGGATGATGAAGTGCTAAACAACATGAATCCGTGGTCGCAAAGTCAACATCAAAAGAGCGGTTTAATCGATAAAATAAAACTAGAGGGTCGCCCAGAAAATGAGGTAATTCATGAACTAGTTGGCTTTATAAAAGCTCAATTTGGCAACGAACCAGCTGTACTAGCAGGTAATTCGATTCATAATGATCGTTTTTTTATTCGCAAGCAGTGGCTAAGTGTCGAAAATTTACTCCATTATCGGATGGTGGATGTTAGTAGCTATAAAATAATTATGCAAACCAAATATGGTGTTAGCTTTCAGAAAAAAGACGAGCATCGAGCATTCGATGATATTCAAGCCTCGATTGCCGAACTGCAGTATTATTTGCAGGCTCTAAAAAATATCTAACAGATTAAATAATCGAAAGTACTGTGCTAAACTGTTTGTTATGAAACACACCGAGGTCGAAAACTATATTCTTAGCTTACCAAATACTTGGCTAGACTTTCCATTTGGCGAAGATGTTTATGTTTATAAAATTGGCTCTAAACAAGCTGCCAAAAATGACAGCAAAATGTTTGCGTTAATTAGTGCTAACTCCGACCCGCTGCGGCTAAGTCTGAAATGCGACCCAGGCCTTGCTGAAGTTTTAAGAGAAAAGTACGAGACAGTCATGCCTGGCTATCACCTGAATAAAAAGCACTGGAATACTCTGGTTTTGTCTGGTCAATTAACTGATGAACAAGTCAAAGACTTAATCAGGCATAGTTACGAACTAGTTGTTGGTAGCTTGTAGCACCGAAACTTGCTTATAGGCTTTTTCGAGGACTTTAAAGTCATTGGCGGTGGCTCCGCCAGAAGATGTTTTGACCTCTGTCTGATAATTTTCGAGATTTTTATTGATCAGACCGAGCAATGTTTCGTCGTAACGACCATTTTTTTCAGCATCAGCAAGCAGTTGATCGGATTGTTTATTTTTACTAGCCGATAGTTGCTTTGATAAATCCTTGCTTTTTATGCCGCGTTTTTCGAGTCGGCCAATCAATTCTTTTTGAGAAGTTTCTAGCGATAATTTAGTGGTTAGGGAATAAGCTTTGGTGTCGAAGTTTTTGGCTTTAGTTTCGGCTAGACCACTCAGTCGAATAATTTCGGTTTGTTTCTTGGCTAGTTCGATGTAACTTTGAGTACGATCTTTGTCGCCACTACCAAGCAGATTTATAAAAACGCCGATAATAATAATTAGTACAACTACGCCTATGCCAATAACAAGAAATTTACCAGTTTTACCACTCGGTAATGGTAATTTACGCGGAGAATGGTGTGGTTCATCAGTGATAAATGAGTAAGGATTTGGATTTTGCGGTGAAGGACTCGGATTAAAATTATCAGGATTTTGAACATTTTGATTGTTGGGATACATAAGCATTATTTTACAACAGCTTGAGGCATTTCGCCTATAGATTAGGTGATATTTGCCAAAAAACACTATAATAAAATTATGGATGCAGTGAGCGAGGTCAAGGCTCGTTTAAATATCGAAGATGTAGTGGCTGAGTATGTTAGCCTTAAACGAGCTGGCAAAAACTATAAGGGTTTGAGCCCGTTTACCTCTGAAAAAACACCGAGTTTTGTAGTTAGCCCAGACAAACAAATATGGCATGATTTTAGTTCTGGCCGAGGCGGCGACATGTTTAGTTTTGTTCAAGAAGTCGAAGGACTAGACTTTAAGGCTACATTAGAATTATTGGCTCGAAAAGCAGGCGTAGACTTAGAAAAATACCAAAAATCGTCTGGCAATCGCGTAAATAAAGAGTTGCTACATGAAATTTTAGAAAAGGCTACAAAATTTTATCAGGCTAATTTGCTAGCCAATCAATCAGCACTAGATTATGTAGTCAAAAAACGCGGTTTTAATAAACAAACTTTAGTTGATTTTCGGCTGGGCTATAGCCCGAATAACGGTGACGTCCTAGTAAAATTCTTGACTAAACTCGGCTATAACTCAAGAGAAATTACTTTAAGTGGCTTAACTAGCCAGCGACGAGGTGGAACTGGCGATATGTTTAGGGGCCGGCTGATGATTCCACTAAGTGATCAATTTGGCAAAACCATTGGTTTTACAGCTCGCATTTTGGAAGAAAAGTCCGATGCACCGAAGTATATTAATACACCGTCAACACCTTTATACGATAAATCTCGGCACATTTATGGACTACATTTGGCAAAAACCTCGATTCAAAAGCATAAGTTTAGTGTTTTGGCCGAAGGAAATTTAGACGTAATTAGCTCACATCAAGCTGGTGTAAAAAATGTTGTGGCTACCGCTGGGACGGCTCTAACTTTGATGCAACTAAAGACTTTGGGTAGGTTTTCGCCTGATGTTCGATTGGCATTTGATGAGGATAGGGCAGGTTTAGCAGCTACCGAACGGGCGATTCCCTTGGCTTCGCAGGCCAATGTAAGACTGAGTGTAATTACTATCCCCAGCGGTAAAGACCCTGATGAATTAATCAGACAAGACGCGGCCGTCTGGCAATCCGTAATTGAAAAATCAGACTATGCGATTGATTGGCTGCTCAACCAGCACCTCAGTCAGATTGATCCAAGTTCGATCGAGGGCAAAAAACATTTAGCTGGGGTACTGCTGCCAGTCTTAAATGGGCTAACTAGTCAAATTGAGAAAGATCATTACATATCTAAACTAGCTGACATCTTAAAAGTTGATAAAAATTCGGTTATTTCTGAACTCGGCGGCATACAAGCTGGCCAGCCCATTAAACGCCTAAAACAGATCAAGCAACCAAATAATACGGACCCAAATCTGCAAGAACGTATCAAAGTTGGAGATCGATTGTTAACGATTTTGCTGATGTTGCCAAAAACCAGAATTATTTTGCCTAAAATCAATCAAGCAATGTTTGTAAATGATCAAGCTGAGCAATTATTTAATTTTTTGCAGTCTAATCCTGAGTTTAGGGGCGACTTAAAAGATACTAAAGACTTGAAAGTATTGAGCGAATATGTAAAAATTATAACATTACAATTTGAGGAACTATACGCCAAAGTCGACCCAGTAGATTTGCAAGACGAAATTACTCGGTTATATTCACGGCTAGTTGAACTATACGTAAAAGATCAAAAACAGCAAATTATAAGCAAAATGAATAACGCTAAAGAGTCGGAAATGAATCAATATCTTGCCGAAGTAAAAGACCTCGATCAACTCTTAAGCAATCTTAGATAAGGAGTAATCTATGCCGAAAAAATCAGACGAAAAAATTATTGAAATCTCGCAGGAAACAGTTAACGAATTAGTCGCCAAAGCCAAAAAAGATGGTCGAATTGATCAAGAAGAAATTCAGAAAGTCATTCCTGATTCACCTAAAAACTCGAAATTTTTAGACGATTTATATAAACAACTTAGTGAACAAAAAATTGTCGTTACCACACCTGATGAAGAAGAGCCGAGTTCGCCAGTCGAATTTAGCGACGAATGGGTCGAAGAAGAGGAAGAAGAAGTCGTCTTGAACGATAAAGACTATATGGACGATATTGCCGATGACTCAGTCCGTCTTTATCTGCGAGAGATTGGCAAGATTCCACTACTTAAAGCCGATGAAGAGCTAGAGTTAGCCCAAAGAGTAGTTGCTGGCGAAAAAGAAGCTAAAGATAAAATGGCTGAGGCTAATATGCGGTTGGTGGTATCGATCGCTAAGCGTTATGTCGGACGCGGCTTGGATTTGCTTGATTTGATTCAAGAGGGCAACACGGGTTTGCTCCGAGCGGTGGAAAAATTTGACCCTGATAAAGGTTTTAAATTTTCGACTTATGCAACTTGGTGGATTCGCCAAGCGATAACTCGAGCGATTGCCGATCAGGCTCGAGTAATTCGTATTCCTGTACATATGTTCGAGACAATCAATAAATTACTCAGAACTCAACGTCGTTTAACGCAAGAGTTGAACCGCGAGCCAACCAATGAAGAAATCGCCAAAGCCATGGAGATGGAAGTCGATAAAGTCGAACATATCATGAAAATCAAGCAAGATATTCACTCGCTTGATGCTTCGGTTAGAGACGATGAAGAAGATAGTGTTTTGGGTGATTTTATCGAAGATGAAGATACGGTTAGTCCTGAAGAATCAGCCACCAACCAACTGCTAAAAGAGCAAGTCAAAGATATGTTAGCGGGCTTATCAGACCGTGAACAAAAAATTCTTAAACTACGGTTTGGTCTTGAAGACGGCAAAAATCACACATTGGAAGAAGTTGGTCAAGAATTTAGCGTGACTCGTGAACGAATTCGCCAGATAGAAGCCAAAGCTTTGGCTAAGCTACGTAAGCATAAAGACGCTCGCAAACTGCACGATTACATCAAATAATATGCTCATGGTTAGCCAACTAAATTAAGGTATATTTTTAGTATGCCAGAATCTTTTCCTCCAGCAATCAATGTAGAGATTAATACTTCTCAGTACCCGATAATTCCATTTGCCAGAAAAAAATCCTCAAGAGAACCTATAGAGGTCGGAGAATCGTCGGTAGATGTTTTAGTCCGGCAAATTGGGACTGTAGTTTTGTCACGAAGTCAGGAAAGGCAACTGGCCATTGCCAAGGTTAACGGCGACGCTGCTGCCAGAGAACAACTTATTTTAAGAAATGCCCGTTTCGCTTTGTCTGCCGCTTACAAAAAAAGAGATCAAAATTTAGAAAAAGAAGATAGAGCTTCCGAGGCTTTGATTGGTTTAATAAAAGCTGTTGATCGCTTTGATCCGCATCATCATCGAAAAGCCAAAGTAATTACTCTAGCCAAAGCTCAAATTAGTCACGATATTACTAGAGCAAGAGATAATACAGGATCAACTATTAGAATTCCAGTACACCTTATGGAGTCATATAGAGCCTGCCTAAAATACATACCTATTTTAACTCAGGAGCTTGGCAGGGAGTTAACTGATCAAGATCTAGAAAAATTCATTGGACTAAAACCGGGCGAATATCGACGCATAAGAGAAAGTTTAACTATCGCCTCGCTTGATAAACCGTTGGGTGATTCCGAGGAGTCAGCTACTTTGGCAAACGTTTTACTCGATGATGGTGAAGATATTCATGAAGTAGTTCAGGCCAAAGACAGTAGTCGAATTTTAAACAATGCTCTAAACAGCTTATCCAATTTAGAAAGACGAATTGTGGTAATGAACTATGGTTTAGGCGAAGAAGAGCCAATAAATATTAGATCAATTGCAAAAAGATTAAAAATTCATCGAGACAAAGTAAGCCAAATATTAGCTCTTGCCAAACAAAAAATTAGGCAGTTTCCGGAATTTCAAGGCTACGAACAAGATTAATAATTTTTCTGTTTAGTTATTAAAAAGATTATAATAAACATATGATAATTGGTTTGGCTGGGACGTTAAATGCAGGTAAAGATAGCTTGGGCAATTTATTGTCCGAAAAGTATGGTTTTTTGCATATTTCTACCTCTGATATGATTCGGGAGATGAAAAAAAGTGAATTTGGCAATGGACCTGAAGCTTTGCTAGTCCGAAATGACCCATATATTAATAAACTAAGAGATGAGCGTGGCCCAGGTTTTTTGGTCGATAGTGTTTATGAAGAATGGCAAGCCTCTAAAACTAAATATCCAGCTGGCTGTATTGCCAGTGCCATTCGTGCTATTGGCGAGGCCGAAGCAGTACACAAATTAGGCGGCAAAATAATCTTCGTTGATGCCAACCCAAATCTTCGATATCAGAGGTCAATCGCTCGCATGCGCGACTCAGGTGATAATAAAACTTTTGATGAATTTATGGCCTCTGAACGGAGTGAAATAGATGTTGACCCCAACGATAAATCGATCCAAAATTTAATCGCCATGAAACAGTCGGCCGATGTAATAATCGACAACAACTATGACAATATTGAGGATTTTTTACAGGCCAGCGAACATGCACTTAAAACAGCTGGTATTTTGTAAAATTTATGCAGGCCAAATCCTTAGCAGACTATAAAAGATTAGTCGACCAAGCTGTAGACGATTATTGCCAACAACTAATCAAAAACACCAACAAAAATTATAGCGATGAAGCCACTGTAGTCGCTAGGGAATTTTGTAAATTTATTAGTCGCGGTGGCAAGCGTATCAGAGGTAGTTTGGTAATTTTTAGTTACTATGCGAGTGGTGGTAAAAATAAAAAAGCCATTATAAATGTTGCCTTGGCTGTTGAATTAATGCATGCCTATATTTTAGTCATCGATGATATCCAGGACCTCAGTCAAATAAGACGGGGCGGACCAACACTTCATAAAGCCTTTGAGCAAATTAATAATACTAACAAGGTTAGTGATAAAGCTCATATTGGCATGTCACTCGCTCTTAATGCTGCTTTAGTAGGCTCTCACGAAGCCAATCGAATTTTGAGTGAACAAAATTTTGATTCGAAAAATTTGTTAGCTGCACTAAAGCAATTAAATTCTGTTATGGTTGCCACTTCGCATGGTCAAACATTAGATATCACCAACCAAAATAATTCAGCAGCTACCGAGAAGGATGTTTTGGCTGTTTATGAGTTAAAAACAGCTCACTACACAATCTATTGCCCACTTGCAATCGGCATGATTTTGGCGGGTAAAGCTAATCAAACAGATTTATTGTCGGATTTTTCGAGCCACCTTGGCAAATTATTCCAGATATCCGACGATATTATTGGCGTATTCGGCGACAGGCAGACTGGCAAAAGTAATATTGATGATATTAAGGAGGGCAAAGCGACTTTGCTTAGTGTCTACACCGCCCAAAATCTAATCACTAGCGATAGAACAAGATTTTTGAAACTTCTGGGTAAGTTGAATATTACCCTCAAAGAGTTTCAACAGGCTCAAGAGCTTATTATCAAGAGTGGTGGGCTAAAATATGCTAAAAAATTAGCTCAAACTGAGCATGACCAGGCTCTAAAATCGCTTAGTCAGCTTGAAAAAGTTTGGTCCAAAACAGACATTAATTTTTTGGCTGGTTTAACAGATCAAATTCTTACCAGACAAGCCTAGAAGATAAGGTGTTATACTGATAAGGTATGAAGCGACTTGTGGTGATTGATGGTAAAAGTGTATTTTATCGAGGATATTATGCCATGCCAGGTTTATCTACTCAAGATGGCACACCAACTGGCGGTGTCTACGGATTTGCAGTCATGGCACTCGAAGTAATCAAGCGTTTAAAGCCAGACTACGTCTGTGTAGCGTGGGACAAACCCAAGACTAATATTCGTAAGCGACTAGCAATTTATGCCGACTACAAAGCTGGTCGCAAGGCCGCACCTGATGATTTTTATGCTCAAATACCGATGTTGCATGAGCTACTCGAAGCATTTAGTTGGCCGCTGTATGAATGCGACGATTATGAGGCTGACGATATTATGGGTACACTTGCAGTTAAGGCTAGTGAACAAGATATTGAGACAATTTTGGTTACATCAGATCTTGATATGCTACAGTTGGTCAACCAAAAGGTAAAAGTTTATGCACTCAAAAAAGGTTTGAGCAATATTGAAGAATATCACCCCGAAAGTTTTGTCGCCAAGTACGGAATTCGACCTGACCAATTTATTGACCTTAAGGCTTTAAAGGGCGATAGCTCAGATAATATACCTGGGGTTCCAGGTATTGGTGAAAAAGGCGGTGTTAAATTATTACAAGATTTTGAAACTCTAGATGGAATTTATGAAAATATCGAATTAGTTAGTGGATCGGTCCACAAAAAGCTAGTTGAGGGCAAAGAATCGGCTTATATGAGCAAACAACTGGCCGAAATTTGGCTTGATGCTCCAGTGGAACTCGATCTAAAAGCCAAAGATGTCAAAGATTATGATGTCGCTAAGGTAATGAATGTACTCAAAAAACTAGAATTTCGCTCGCTTGTCAGGCAATTACCTGAAATTTTAGATATGGACGAGACTAATAGTTTGCAGGCTGGCCAAAACTTCGATTTAGAGTTAGGTAAGTTGGAGCTAATTGACACCACCGAAAAACTTGATCGACTAAAATCAGCTAATTGGCAGGAAGTTATTATCAATAGTTATGCAACTGCCAAACATGGCAAAGGTGGTTTGTATTTAGTTATTTCTCCTGATATTAAGCAAAATTATGCCTTTGATCTCCAAAAAATTTCTAGCACTTTGCAAAAAAACAGACTAAAAAACATTCTCGAAGATAAAAAAGTTAAAAAAATTGGCTACGATATCAAATCAACTCTAAAAGTTTTACTCGAAATCGGTATTGAAGTAAAAAATGTTGAACATGACGTGCAGGTGGGAGCATTTTTACTTAATTCTGTTCGTCGGGAGCAAACCTTAACTGATTTAGCTCGGACTGATTTGGGTTATGATGGCGTTGAACTCGATAACTTGTCGCCAGATGAATTTTTGGAGCGGAGTCCTGAGATTATGTCGGTTATTCATGGGCTTTATAAATTCCAAGCTGAGCAAATGAGTGAATTAACAGATATGATTCAGCTGGCCGACAAGGTCGAATTTCCTCTTATTCCAGTTTTGGCTCAAATGGAATATTATGGCATAAAGCTGAACGTAGAAGTCCTAAAAAATCTCGAAACTCAACTTGAGGACACCATTTCTGACCTTGAGCAAACAATTTATGGCTACGCTAATACCGAATTTAATATTGCTTCACCAATGCAGCTGGCAGATGTGTTATTTAATAAACTTGATCTGCCAACTACGTTTGTCAAAAAAGGCAAAACTGGGTATTCGACGGCGGCAAACGAGCTAGCAAAACTTAGGCACTTACACCCAATCATAGACTGCATAAGCCAATTCAGAGAGGTTACTAAGCTAAAAAACACCTATGTTGATACTTTGCCAAAAATGGTCGACGAAAATTCTCGTATCCACACTACCTTTAACATGACGACTGCTCAAACTGGGCGGCTAAGTAGCTTAGATCCGAATTTACAGAATATCCCAGTCCGTACCGAGCTAGGCAATCGAGTTCGCGAAGCTTTTGTAGCTGATAAAGGTAAAGTGCTAGTCAGTGCTGATTATAGCCAGTTCGAACTTAGATTGGCGGCTGTGCTAGCCGAGGATCAAGAAATGATCGATAACTTTAACCAAGATATTGATATTCATCGCCAAACTGCTGCCGAAATATTGAGAATTAAACCCGAAGAGGTCACTAAGCAACAGAGGTACGAGGCCAAGGCCGTCAATTTTGGTATATTATATGGTCAAGGGCCACATGGTTTGGCCGAGGGTACAGGCATGAGTTTTCAAGATGCCAAATTTTTTATAGATCGTTACTTTGAGGTTCGTCCAAAATTAAAAGAATATATCACCAAAACTCGTAAGCAAGCCGAAGACTTAGGTTACGTTCAGACTTTACTTGGTCGCAAACGGCCTTCACCAGATGTCAAAAATTCTAATTTTGCTCTTCGGGAAGCCGCTTTTAGGGCCGCAGTAAATATGCCAGTGCAGGGAACAGCAGCTGATCTTACCAAACTAGCTATGATCAAAGTCGCCGAAAAATTAGATGATGACTGTCAAATGTTATTACAAATTCACGACAGCATTTTGATTGAATGCCCAAAATCGAAAGCCGCACATATTAGCCAAATCCTAAAACAAACCATGGAAAAAGTCTATAAATTACCTGTCAAATTGAAAGTTGACGTTGCAACTGCTCCAAATTGGGGAGAGTTGTAGGATAACTGCTAGCAGATGCAAAAAAAGCTATATTTTAAGGAGTAAAATCGAATTAATGATAAACTTTAGACAAGGAGTCAAAAATGAATCAAGAAGGTCTAACTAACGAAAAAGTACAAAAACAATTGCTCAGACAAATGAGAATTATTAATTTTTGGATTAGCTTATTTGGCTCGATTGTTATTATCGGAATTATTGTCATGATTTATATATTGTGGCAAGTGATGAGTTTTGTTCATGACACCAATAAACGTATCGACAATATCAAAAATTCAACTACTGATTCGCTTAATCTTCAGAAAAAAGCTTGTGAAGGAACAGGTAGTTTGGCAGATTATTTCAAAAAGAATACCGACATCTGTAACTAAGCTATGATAAAAGCTATAATTTTTGATTGTTTTGGGGTGTTAACAATCGATAGGTGGGGAGACTTTTCGTCATCTTTAGCACCTAATTTAAGTCGAGAAGCCAGCTCGATCGTCAGTGCCTACGATGCGGGTATTTTGAGTCAAGATCAGCTTGTTCACCAAATTGTTGAGTTAACAAACCAAGATGAACAAAAAATCAGATACGCAATTCAACCAGGCAATTCCAAAAACTCCCAATTATTTGAACACATTAAAAAGTTAAAAAACCAAAACTATAAAATTGCAATTTTAAGTAACATTAATGACGATTGGATAACTAGGGTTTTCTTAGACGAGAAAGAGCAAAAATTATTTGACGAAATTATCTGCAGTTATCAGTTGGGTATCACAAAACCAGATCAACGGATCTATCAATTTGCTTGCCAAAAACTTGCGGTAGACTCTAGTCAAGCAGTTTTTGTCGATGATAAATTAAATTTTTGTTCGTCCGCTGAAAGTTTAGGAATGTATAGTGTTCACTATACAAATTTTGAAGATTTTATAGCTGAACTCGATAAAATAATCAAACAATCTTAATAATTAATTTATGAGTATTGCCAAAACTTCTTTGCAAACGAAAAATTTGAAACCTTAGAGCGTTGGCCGCCGAGGCACCTTCGATATATATAATAAAATTTTGTCCGCTTATGCGTACTTTGGGAGTTTGATCGATATGCTCAAGGACAAATTTTTTAATTTTTTGGATTTCTGGCGGTTCAGAGAAGCGTGAATTAGCTAGCAAATCACCTAAAGATTCTGTCATAATGTTTATTATAACAGGGAAGTCGGCAACTAACCCGCTACTTGCATTTATATACTTTTTGTAGTATAATACCTATACTATGCCGAGGAAATATTTATTAACACTATTAATAACTGCGGTTGTTTTGTTAGCTATAGTTTTGATTGCTGTAGGCTTATTTAACCGTGGTAGTTCCAAAAAAAGTTCTAATAATACTCCAAAAACTACCGAACAAATAAAAGTCGAAAAAGCCTCAAAATTAGAGTCTGCTAAAAAAGTCACTTTGACCTCACACGGTCGTTTAGTTAGTGACCAAGAACGTCGTGGAATTCGTATTGAAGTTGATGCTAAAGAAGTAAAATTAGATATTCTCAAGACTTATTCTGATCAAGTAGAATCGACTAAAGTCTTCGAAAATACCAAGGAAAGCTTTGATAACCTGTTGGCTAACTTGAGAGCAATTGGCTATGACGCCAAAATTACCAGTCGTATAACTGACAAACGAGCAGCTTGTCCGACCAATTGGACGTACGAATATGTTATCGAATTTGACGATGGATCAAAAAATGAAACTTGGTCAACAAATTGTCCAAAAATTGATGGTACTTTTGGTGGCGATGAACAAATGGCTATCAAAATCATGCAAGCTCAAGTGCCAAATTATAACGAGCTGACTCGTTCAGTTCAGTTTTAACAACAGCTCAAGCGACAAAATGGCGATATAATGAATGTATGCCAGAATTGCCAGAGGTCGAGACTGTTAAGCGTGGCTTAGAGAAGTTAATTATTGGTAAACAAATTACCGATGTTAAGTTTGATTGGCCGAAATCGTTTCCTAATCCGACTTCTGAAGTGACTAAGTTTTTGCTTAAGGCAAAAGTGACTACAGTTAAGCGGCGGGCAAAAGTTTTGATAATCGAGCTTGATACAAATTATAGTTTAGTTATTCATTTAAAAATGACTGGTCAATTAGTTTATCGAGGCAAACAAATTTTTGGGGCAGGACATCCGAACAGCTCGCTAATCGGTGAGTTACCAGATAAATCGACCCGAGTTAGTTTAACTTTTAGTGATCAATCTAAATTATTTTTCAATGACCAGCGTAAATTTGGCTGGATGCGTTTAATCGCCACGCCACTTATAAATGAGTTAGATTTTTTTAAAAAAGTCGGGCCAGAGCCGTTGGAATCCGAGTTTACTTACCAAATTTTTAAGCAACAGCTGCAGAGGCGAAAAAATAGCAATATAAAAGCCACATTGCTAGATCAAACGGTTTTGGCAGGAATTGGCAATATTTATGCCGATGAATCACTTTGGGGAGCAAAAATCCATCCGCTGACACTAGTCAAGGACATACCCGAAGCAAAATTAAAAAAGTTATTCACCGAGATAAAATTTATCTTAAATTTATCAATCGAAAAGGGTGGTTCGACCGACAAGAATTATGTTGATGCCGAGGGCAAAAGGGGCAGTTATTTGTTATTTGCTAGAGTTTTTCGTAAAGAAAATTTACCTTGCCCGAGGTGCCAAACAACTATTAATAAAATTAGAGTAGCCGCCCGCGGAACTCACATTTGTCCAAAATGTCAGAGGTTAAATTAATGATTTATATATTGTCTGGCAACAACCACTACGCAATCAAACAGAAATTAAGTGAGCTAAAAGCTAAATTCGTAACATATAATGGTGATTTACAGATAGAAAATTATGATGGAGCTGAGGTAAATATTGCCCAAATAACTAATTCACTACGTACTGTATCATTGTTTTCGTCACCTAAACTCATAATCATTGATGAATTATCAGCTAATAGTAGTTTGCCTCAAGATCTAGAGGCTTGGTTAGGTCAAGTAGATGAACTTACAACGCTGATTTTGGTAGAGAAAAATATCGATAAACGCAGTAGTACTTATAAAACACTCAAAAAACAGCCAAATTTTATCGAATATAAAGTAGTGGTGGCTAATGAACTAGCTAGTTGGGTTATCGAATATACCAAACAAAAAAATGGTAATATTTCTAGTCAAGATGCTCGCTATTTATGCGAAAGAATTGGCGAAAATCAAATGAAATTAGCTCACGAACTGGATAAACTAGTAGTTTATGACCAGCAAATTACTAGAGATAATATCGATCTTTTAACTGAACAGTCGCCAAATAGTACTATTTTCAATCTTATTGACTGTATTTTTAGTGGCAAGCTTGATAAAGCCATGCAAATTTATGATGACCAAAAAGCTCAACAAGTTGCACCACAAGCGATTATGGGCATGATTATTTGGCAACTACATATTATTTGTGTTTGTTTGGCTGGAGCTAATAAATCTGCTGCCGAAATAGCTGCTCAAACTGGCATTAATAATTACGTTATTTCCAAAAATCAATCTTTGGCAACTAAAATCGGTCTACAGAACGCCAAAGAGATCTTAAATTTGGCCTGCGAAATCGATATCAAATCCAAAAACCAAACCTTTGACATCGATAGGGCAATCAAGCATTTTATCCTTCGCTTAGATGCATATAAAAATGCAATAAACACTTAAGGCTACACCCCAAAGTAAACGAGGTTTAGACTAAATTTAAAATGAATTATTTTTTCTTGGTAACTGGTTTTTTGCTAGCTACTTTTTTAGCTGGAGATTTTTTGGCAACAACTTTTTTGACTGTAGTTTTTTTAGTAGTTTTGCTAACTGGTTTGCTTGCAGATTTGCTGGCTGCTTTGGCGGCTTTAGCTACTTGGCTTTTTTTGCGAGCGGCTTTGTTCTTGTGAATAACGTTCTTTTTGGCGGCCTTATCGATAGAACTTTGAGCTTTCTTAAGGGCTGACTCGGTTTTTTTACCACCTTTAACCGCTGCATGTAAAGCTTTTACGGCTGTTTTTAGACCACGTTTAGTTTTTGAGTTACGAGCTGTAGCTTTGACGGCAGTCTTGGCTCGTTTTTTGGCAGATTTGATAATTGGCATATCTTTCCTTTTTATTTAGTGATATTGAAAGTACTTATTAGTATAAGCGTTGTCAAAAATAATGTAAAGCACTTAAAGTTGTAATTAATCAAATAACAGATACCAAACTCAAAAATCAATTATTGTTTTTAGTTTTGACATTTACATAATACTAATGCTAAAATATTAAACGTAAGTTAACGTAAAAATAAAAATATTATGGAAGAAACAAAAAAACCTCAATCTATCACCTCTGAAATTGCTTCTAGTTTAAGCCAAGCTACTAATGTTTTAGTGACGGTCAATAAAGATCCGTCGGTTGATCAATTAGCCGCTTGTATCGGACTAACTTTAGCTTTAAACAAAGAAGATAAACATGCTGCGGCAGTATTTAGTGGTGAAGTACCAAGTGTTATGGAGTTTTTGGAACCAAACAAAACCCTCGAGAAAAACACTGATAGTTTGCGAGATTTTATCATCTCAATTGACCGCGAAAAAGCCGATAAACTTCGCTATAAAGTAGAGGATAGCTTTGTCAGAATTTTTATTACTCCATATAAAACCTCAATTTCGGAAAATGACCTAGAATTTAGTCAAGGCGATTTCAATGTTGATGCGGTTGTGGCACTAGGTGTCCAAGAGCGGACCCAATTAGATGAAGCAATTTTGGCTCATGGCCGAATTTTGCATGATGCGACAATTATATCTGTTAATAATGCCTATAATTCAGAGCTAGGCTCGCTAAATTGGTACAATGAATCAGCTAGTAGCTTAAGTGAAATGGTAGCTGAAATTATCAAGCAAATAGACAATAAAGTGTTCGATTCACAAATTGCTACGGCCCTGCTAACTGGTATTGTGGCCGAGACTGATCGGTTTAAGAACGATAAAGTCACACAAAAAACCATGGATATGTCAGGAATACTAATTTCGGCAGGAGCTAGCCCTAATTTGGTTGCAACCAAGCTCGAAGAATCAAATGATAGTCAAGAACCAGAAGACGAAACTCCGCCCGAACCTGTAAGTGAGCCAGAACCAACCCCAGAACCAGAAGAATTGCCTGAACCCGAAGAACCAAAAGAAGAAGTTAAAGAAATAAAACACACGGAGTCCAAAACTAGTGGTGTGATCGAGATTGATCATAGTGCCATTCAGATTGATGATTCTGGTAAGTTTCAAAAAGTCACCGATATCGAAAACGAACGTCAAGAAATCGAAGAGCAAGCTGCCCTCGACGCCGCCGAAGCGGAACTTAAGTCCGAACAACAAACCGAGATGTCTTCGCCTGTAGAGTCTAACGCGGGCGAGCAAGCTAGCTCAGAAATTAACCAAACTAGCGAAGCTACTACATCCGAAACTCCAGATATTGTCGAGAAAGATAACAAACCAGTAAATAGTGGTCCATCAATGATCACCGAACCGCCAACCTTTGGGTCACAATTAACTGCCAATTCTGAAAAAGTCGACCAAGATTATACATCCAATCCTGACCCGCTAGCTTCTAACGAGTCTGGAGCGACCAACAAAGTCAAACATATTGAGCCAATTGAGCATAGTGAAGTTAGTGCTGATACCACAACTTTATCAGAGCTTGAAAAATCGGTTAATAGTCCACATCTAAGTGATTATAGTCCACCGACTGAGCCTAATAATCTGCCAACCATGAACGTTAATGAGGTAACGGCACCGACAATTTTGCCACCAGATAGTGATTATGCCAGAGATGCGGTTAATCGGGCCGTTCAATCTGCTAATGATTTTCCGCCTAAACCGATCGCCTCGTTGAACGCACAACCACTTACTCCAGATCCTCTCCATAGTTCGCCACCAATTCTACCACCAGAAACTCAAGGTCCGCCACCACCGCCAGTTCCACCACCATTACCCCCTCAGTAGGGTATACTGGTATCCATGATAACAGATGGAATTTTGCTAGTTGACAAGCCAAAAAACTGGACATCTTTCGATGTAGTTGCCAAAATTCGTGGTACTTTGCAAGCAGAAAAACGTCGACTTCACACTACTCGCGGCTTCTGCGTCGACCCACCGAAGTCTGGCCAAACTGCTGATGAGTTTCGTTGCCGTTGCAAAGTGAAAGTGGGCCATACTGGCACGCTTGACCCACTAGCAACTGGGCTAATGATTGTAGTCGTCGGTAGCTACTGCAAGCGAGCTAACGAATTCTCAAAATTAGATAAAATTTACGAAGTAGAAATGAAATTCGGAGTATCATCAACTACTGGCGATGAAGAAGGTGAGAAAACATATCACGCTTGCCCCGAGTTTGGTCTTAAGCAGGTTGAGAAAACTCTAGAGTCTTTTATAGGGGAGAGTTTACAAACTCCACCAATTTACTCGGCCATCAAAATAAACGGCCAAAAAGCCTACAATTTAGCCCGCAAGGGCCAAAAAGTCGAGTTACAGCCACGTAAAATTACTATCTATGATATAAAATTAAAAGATTATTCATTTCCTTTACTGAGTTTCAGAGTTCATGTCTCCAGCGGAACCTACATAAGAAGCTTAGTCAAAGACATCGCCAAAAAACTAGGAACTTCAGGATATTTAACCGACCTCAGGCGAACAAAAGTTGGCAATCAGAAAATAAATGACAGTATAAGTATGCATGATTTAGATAAAAATTTTGATTTAAGTAGACTATTACTGCTATGAGTTTTTACTACACACAAGTCTTTAACGAATATCTAAGTGGCAAACAGTATAACTCTGGTAAAGTGTTAAATTTTGAAAATAAATCTAACCATAATGGTAGAGAATTATCGAGGTACATGATTAAGAAAGTATCTAATAGTAATTTTATTGTTGAAATACCAAAAGCACATATGATCAGGGTTTAAAAATATTATTTGTAGGAGTATATTAAGCTACTTGATAAATAACAGGGGTTGTGCTAAAATAACCTTAACGCCATTGATCTAAAAATTTATAAAGTTAAAGGAAGTTGATGATTACATCTGATAAAAAACAAGAAATTGTTAAAGATTTAGCAAAAGATGCTAAAAATACTGGTTCTGCCGAAGCTCAAGTTGGAATTTTGAGTGCTAGAATTGCCGAACTAACCGATCACCTAAAAGTGAACAAAAAAGATTTTGCAGCTCGTCGAGGCTTATTGCAAATGGTTGGCAAACGCAAAAGATTACTTAAATATATTGCTCAAAAAGACGGCAAAAAGTATCTTGATTTAATCCAAAAACTGGGAATTCGTCGTTAATTTGATCTGATACTGTTGTTTAACAAGCTTAAACAACAGAAGTGAGACCATTAAACAATCTCAAACTTAAAAATTTTGTTCACGCCTAAATCGAAGTATAATATTTAGCGTAAACATTAATAAGCAAGGCTTAAAGTAATCTTATTGACTGCAGATATATTTATTTAAAATCTAAATAGTCTGAATTGATAAGATTAATCCTTGGTTATAGATATGACGAAGGAAGGGAAAATATGTCAATAATAAATCCTTATGGAAAACAAATAACAAAAGTTTCAAGCGAGCTTTGCGGCAAGACTCTAACTCTAGAAGTCAACCGTGTTGGCTTTAGAACTAGTGCCAGTGTTTTGGCTACTTACGGAGACACAGTTGTGCTGGGTACGGCCATGGTAGGCAATAGCCCGCTTGATAATTTTGATTATTTCCCACTTAGCATTGATTATGAAGAGAAGATGTACGCTGCTGGCAAAATTAGCGGTTCACGCTTTATTAAACGCGAAGGTCGGCCAAGCGACGATGCAATTTTGATCGGCCGATTGATAGATCGACCAATTCGACCACTTTGGCCGAAAGGTTATCGTCACGAAGCTCAAGGAGTGGCAACTATTTTGAGTTTGGACCCCGACTTTCGTCCAGATATGATTGCTATGATCGCCATGAGTGCCGCCTTTATGCTAACTGGAGCTCCATTTGATGGTCCTGTAGCAGGTCTTAGAGTCGGTATAAATGATGAGGGCAAATATCAAGCATTTATGACTAATCAACAGCTCAGCCAAGGCAAACTTGACTTAGTAGTTGCTGGTACCGCTAACGGTGTAATGATGGTTGAAGCAGGTGCTAATGAAGTAAGCGAAGACCAAGTAGTCGAAGCTATCGATTTTGCTATGAAAGCCATGCAACCAGCTATCGAACTTCAGAACGAGCTGGTAAAAAAGGTTGGCGTCACCAAACAAGAGTATAGTTTGTCTTTGCCCAACGAAGATATTCAGACTGAAGTCGATAAATGGGTCGATGGCAAACTTGGCCAACCGCTTAGAGTTGATTATCCTGAGCGTAACGAACTGATTAGCGACTTACGAAAGCAAATGGAAGATTATTTTTACGAAAAACTCGGTGAAGAAGAGTTTATGCCGCTAAAGTCGGAATATGACGATGCTTTGACCCTAGCGATTCACAAAGATGTTCGTAAGGGCATAGTCGCCGATAACATTCGTCCTGATGGTCGGAAATTCACTGACATCCGTCCGCTGTCGAGCGAAGTCGGTATTTTGCCAAGAACTCATGGTTCAAGCATATTTACTAGGGGAGTGACCCAAGCTATGAACATAGTGACTTTGGCTCCACTAAGCTACTCTCAAATAGTCGATACCATGGAAAAAGACGAAGAACGTCGATATTTACATCACTACAATGCCCCTGGCTGGACCGTTGGCGAAGTTCGCAGACTAGGTAGTCCTGGTAGGCGAGAGATTGGCCATGGATATTTGGCCGAGAGAGCCTTGACGGCTGTATTACCAAGCGAAGCTGACTTCCCGTATACTATTCGCTCTGTAACAGAGATTATGAGTCAAAATGGTAGCACCTCAATGGCGGCAACTTGCTCATCGACGATGGCCTTAATGGACGCAGGTGTACCGCTCAAACGGCCAGTAAGTGGTATTGCCATGGGCTTAATGCTTGACGGCGATAACCCAATTATCTTGAGCGATATCGCCGATGCCGAAGATTTTGCTGGCGATATGGACTTTAAGGTGACTGGTACGAGCGAAGGCATTACTGCTCTACAGATGGATATGAAGGTTCATGGCTTGCCAGTAACAACTCTCAAAGCTGCCCTACAGCAAGCAAAGGCGGGCCGAATGCATATTCTTGATCATATGATAAGTGTTATTAGCCACCCTAATCCAGAACTTAGTCCATATGCCCCTCGAGTTGAATCGATGCAGATCAACCCCGATAAAATCCGCGAAGTTATCGGCAAAGGTGGCGAAATGATCAATAAAATTATTGCCGAATCAGGGGCTGAAATTGATATTAAAGATGATGGTACAGTTAGTGTAGCCAGTGCCGACAAAGCCAGTATTGATAAAGCCATGCAGATGATTAAAGATATTGTCGCCGAACCCGAAGTTGGCAAGATTTACAGAGGTGCAAGAGTCGTTAGTGTGCTAGATTTTGGAGCTTTTGTCGAGATTTTGCCAGGCAAAGATGGTCTAGTTCACGTTAGTGCCATGAGCCAGGAGAGAGTTAATAAACCAAGTGATGTAGTCAAAGAAGGCGACAGAGTAGACGTTAAATTAGTAGCAATTGATGATAAAGGTCGGTTACAATTAAGTATGAAAGATGCTAAATCAAAAAGTGAGTAAAAATGCTAAGAAAGATTTATAACAAGCAACTAAGTACATTTCGGCTGAGCCTAGCTATTATTGCTTGCTTAGCCCTAACTTATGTTTTCGGCTCACTGGCAGTCGACACGGGCAAAATTATCTACTGGCTATTAATGGTATTGTTAATAACAGAGACTATCGACCTTATCGCTGGCCTTATTAGCCATCAAAAACTTCGAATGAAACAAGATGCCAAAACTAGACCAAACAAAAAAAGAACAGCTTGAACAGATCAAGGCAGATATTTTAGCTAATAATATCTGTCCGAATTTGGCTCAAGGTGCCACCCAATTAGTTATGGGTCATGGCAGTCCAGAGGCAAAAATTGTCTTTATCGGCGAAGCTCCTGGCAAGCAAGAGGATATAAATGGCATTCCTTTTGTTGGCTCAGCTGGCAAGCTACTCGACGAAATGCTCGAAAGTATCGATTTAGACAGAGCTAAGGTGTACATTACAAACATTGTCAAATATCGGCCACCAAATAATCGCGACCCTCTGCCAGAGGAGAAGAAAGCTTTTTGGCCGTATTTAGTGGCTGAACTCAAAATTATCAAGCCTCAGCTAATAGTTTGTCTAGGCAGACATAGTATGAGTTACTTTTTGCCAAATGCTCGTATCAGCGAAGCTCACGGTAAAGCCTCAAAAGCCATTTTGGGCGGCAAAGAGACGCTTGTCTTGCCACTTTATCACCCTGCTGCCGCACTGTATAACGGTAGCTTGAGGCAAACATTATTTAACGATTTCAAAAATATTAAGCAAATAATTATATAAAATTCTAAAAAAAGGAGAATTTATGCAACCAAAACAACAAAATAAAAGAAATAATCGGCCGTCTAACAATTCAAATTCCAATCAGTCTTCTCAGCGAAGATCTATTAGCAGAGGAGAAGCGATTAGAGCCCAAAAACGCAGTATTGATGATGCAATGAGGATTGCTAATCAGTATTTAGATGCCGAGAATAAAGGTCAAACCAGCGACCAACCTCGTCGAGCAAATTTTATCGACGATAGCCCGAAACTAAAGATAATTGGTATGGGTGGTATGGACGGCGGTGGGTCCAAAAACTGTATTCTAGTTGAGTACAAAGACGACCTTATCATAATGGACTATGGCTCAGATCTGGGTGTTGATTTACCTGGTATTAATTATGGTATCTGTGACATGACCTACCTCGAATCTGTTAAACACAAGCTAAAAGGCTACGTGATTACTCATGGACACCTTGACCATATTGGTGGTTTACCACACATCTTGCCCAAATATCCAGCACCAGTTTACGGTAGTCGGTTTACAATCGGTCGAGTCGAAGAAATCTTTGAGAACTTCGGTTTGCCGATGCCCGAAGGCTTCGAACTAAGGACTGTCGCTATGAACGAAGATACACATGAGCGGCTAAAAATCGGCAACTTTTTTGTCGAGCTAGTCAGAGTAACGCACTCAATCCCTGGTAGTACGTGTATTGTGCTTGATACACCTGTCGGGCGGATTATTAACACTGGTGACTTTCGGCTTGACCCTAATCCACTCGACCACGAAAAAACCGACATCGAACGCCTAAAAGAACTAGGTAACGAAGGGGTTTTGGCACTTTTAAGCGAAAGTACCACTTGTGATCGTCCTGGCCGTACCCCGAGTGAGAGTACCATCGAACAAAGCTTCATCGATATTATGGAAACTGCTCCAGGTCGATGTTTTATGGCGATGTTCTCGACTAATATTAACCGTATTCAGATGATAATTAATGCGGCATCGCATCACGGTCGCAAAATTGCCCTTGATGGTCGTAGCCTTGTGTCTACCCTAGAAATGGCTGTTCGCCACGGATTTGTAAAAATCCCCAAAGGTACAATTGTGCCTATCGCAAGCGTACCGAATATGAAAGATGATCAAGTAGTGGTGGTATGTACTGGCTCGCAGGGCGAACCAAACTCGGCTTTGCAACGAATGGCCGCGGGTGAACACAAATTTATTAAACTCAAACCCCAAGATACAGTTGTGTTAAGCTCGACACCTATACCCGAAACAGGTAACGACGCCTTAATCGGCAACATGGTCGACGATATGATGCGTAAAGGTGTACATGTCTTTAGGCATGAAACTTACGCACTTGATGGCTGTGGTCCTTTACACGTTTCGGGACATGCTAGTCTAGATGAGTATAAAGAGATGCTTCAGATGACTCGACCGAAGTTTTTTATACCAATTTACGGTGCTTATCGCGTTAAACAACGACATATCGAGGCTGCCATAGAAGAAGGTATACCGAGGGCCAATACGATTAATGCCGAGAACGGCCAAGTTATTGCCCTCGACAATAACAAACTTGAGCTAGCTGGCGAAGTGCCACACGGTATAATTTTGGTTGATCAAACAGGGGCAGTAGTTAGTAACATCGTCGTTAAAGACCGTATCATGCTTAGTCAAGAAGGCTTAGTTGCTGTGGTCTTAACAATCGATAAAAAGACTGGCCAACTGATGACTAGCCCAGATATTATCAGCCGAGGCTTTATCTATATGAAAGACCAAGAAGAGCTAATGAATGCCTTCAGAATTGAACTCAAGCGGGCAGTCGCTCAGCGATTTAAGCGGATCGACATCGATCGCTTTAAAGCCGAACTAAGAGAGCATGTCACTCATTTCTTGTATGAGCAAACAGGCCGCAGTCCGATAGTTATACCAGTGGTGAATATACTCGGTGGTGGCCGACAAAATGGCGTCAATAACGGCAAAAATCCTAAAAACAAATCATCTAACCAAGTCGCCAAAACACCTGAGCAAGAAGCCAAAGATTTGCAGGAGCGATTTGCTCAAATGAGACAAAAACTACTCAATCAAGACCCTCGCACCGACTAAACAATAGCTAATTTGACGAGCCGAAAGAGTCCTTAAATACAAAGGACTCTTTTTGGTATATTGACTTTTGTGGTAAATTGTGCTACAATTAGCAAGTAAATAATAAATAAAAATGATATAATAACTCTTATGGCTAAAAAGAAACAAAAAAGAAAGTCCAAAAAAATTCCAGTTAAGGCAAATCCTGGGGAGCGATCAATCGTTTGGCCATATGTCGGCATGACATTGATGGTGCTACTCGCCATAATAATTGCTCTAGGTAGCTTCGAGACTGGTGGGCGAATGCCTATTGCAGTCTTCGACGGAGTTAATTGGTTAATTGGTGCGGCAGCTTTTGTATTGCCGATTGGATTGATATTTTTGGCCTACACTAAGTTTCGCAACGAAGAACACCTGATACCTAAAGTTCGGTTATTTGCTCTGATTGGCTTCTTTATAGCTCTTTCGTCGTTATTTCATGTAATGTTTGTAAAACTACCTGATATTAATGATGTTATGGCAACTGAAGCAACAGGCGGAAAAGGCGGCCAAATCGGTTCATTAGTTGGCGGGGCAATCCTTGATGCTTTAGATAAAATTCCAGCAGCCATTTTGATCGGAATAATTAGTTTTGTTTTGTTATTTTTGGGCTTTTATATTCCGTTTAGGATTTTGGTGGCTCCATTTAGAAAAGGTGATCACGAAGACACTGATCTAAATGATTTAAAAGAAAAGCACTTCAAGCTGAACGCTGGTGTGCCAACAGTTGGAACGCCTGAGCAACCAGAACCACCTCGGCCCAAGCCTCGACTTAGCAGCTTTAGAAATTCGGCTCGAACTAACGAAAAATCGTCTAGTAAATCTGACGAAGCCTTAATAACTACTAGCGATATGGACTGGCAGTTTCCTGGGCTAAACTTACTCAATCAAACTCAAGACAAAGCTAATGCTGGTGATGTAAATGGTAATGCCGAGGTGATTCGCGAGACTTTCAACAACTTCAATATCGATGTTGTTATGGAAGGGGCAAATATCGGGCCACGAGTAACCCAGTATACTTTGCGTCCACCGACAGGTGTAAAATTAACTAAAATTACGGCTCTTGAGAACAATCTTGCTCTCGATTTGGCGGCTACCTCGATTCGTATGGAAGCTCCAATTCCAGGCAAGCGGTTAGTCGGTATCGAAGTACCGAATATCAAATCAGCCACGGTTCGCTTGAGTAGTTTACTGCTCACCAACGAGTGGGAACAAGACAAATCCTCTAGTCCACTTCATTTTGCGATTGGTAAAGATATTTCTGGCAAAGCAGTTTACGGCGACCTTACCAAAATGCCCCATATATTGGTGGCGGGGCAGACTGGTTCTGGTAAATCGGTCATGATCAACACTATTTTAACGAGCTTGTTGTATCATAATTCGCCGTCTGATATGAAGTTGATTTTGGTCGACCCAAAAACTGTCGAAATGGCTCCATATAATGATATTCCACATCTTTTAACACCTGTAATCACCGAGCCAGAAAAATGCATGAGTGCCTTAAAATGGGCAGTCGCCGAAATGGAACGGCGTTATCGCACATTGGCAGAAGTCAAAAAACGTAATATTGGTGAGTACAATGCTCTGAAAAAAGAAGAAAGTATGCCTTATATTGTAATCGTGATTGATGAGTTGGCCGATTTGATGATGATGGCCGCCCGCGATGTCGAAGCTTTGATTGTGCGTATCGCTCAGAAAGCTCGAGCGGTTGGAATACATCTTATTTTAGCTACTCAGCGACCGAGCGTAGATGTAATTACTGGACTGATTAAAGCTAATGTGCCAGCTAGAATTGCCTTTACGACTACTTCGCAGGTCGATTCGCGGACGATTATCGATCAAGTTGGTGCCGAGAAATTACTCGGGCGAGGTGATATGCTCTATAAAACTAGCGAGATGCCGCAACCGATCAGGGTTCAGGGTTCGTTAATTGATGATAACGAAACCAATAAAGTTACCGACTTTTTGCGAGAACAACGTGAGCCACAATATGATGATGAAATTGTCGCCCAACCTGTTCAATTTAATGGTAAAGGTGGAATTGTCGCTCCGATGGCTAACAATGACGCTGATGATGATATGTGGGAAGACGCTGTAAGAGTAGTTATAGAGGGCCGCAAGGCTAGCACTAGCTTATTGCAACGACGCCTAAGAGTCGGCTACGCTAGAGCAGCTAGACTGATTGAGACTATGGAAGAGCAAGGCATAGTCGGCCAAGCTGATGGCTCCAGGCCAAGAGAAGTTTTGGTAAGTAGTATGGACGATGTATTTGGAGATAATAACGAAGAGCATGATCAATATAATGACCAACCAGACGTCGAAAAACCAGAAGAAAACTATTTGGCAAAATAACTATCAATATCAATTATGGTAAACTGATAAGCATAAGTTATGGATGTTAATAACCAAAAAAATAATAACCAACAGTACGGAGGAACAGTTTATAAAGATGAGTGGTCGTTTTTAAATAATCCTAGCCAACCACCAAAGCCACCTTCATTACTAGCAAGGTATAAAAAGTTGTTTTTGTTTGTTTTGGTGCCAATGATAATTATTACTATTTTAGCCGTTGTTTATTCGGCCACCAAAAAAAGTAGTAGCTTGCCAGTCGCTCAAACTAGTGTAACTACAACACAGTATGATGGCCAATATTTTTCGATGAAATATCCGAGTTCATTACGCAAAGATTTGGACGAGAAACTAGAAGATGACAGTGATGGTTGGTATTTATCTTTTGCTGAAGAGGATTATTTGAATAGTAGCTATAAAATATCGGTAAAAGTTACCAACGAGCCACCAAATGAAGAGGCTAGTGCCGATATCTTGAACCAAGTTGTTGACCAAGAATCTGTTCAAATAAATAATCTTACTAGCTCGGAAGTAAACATGGCAGGCAATACAACTACTAAATATGTCGGCGATTATGTAAGTGAAAAAGGTGATCGAAGCGTCTTTTATGCAACGACCTTAAAAGACAATAAATATATCACGTTCAGTGGTGATTATGTAAAAACTAACACTGATATCACTAATAGTTTAGATGCCATACTCAGTAGCATAACGCTTAAGTAATTTTCTTGTGCAAACTTAAAAACGCATATATAATATAGGCATAAGCTTGTTGGGGAGCTGATACAAAATAAATATTTTTATTATATGTCTAATAGAAATTTAGAAACGCCAGTAGGTCTAAACGGATTGCCGTTGCCAATAATTCCAGGAGGGTTGCTTGATAGGCGGCATAATTTTGGCGAACAATATGAGACAGAGAAGAAAAATTATCATCACCATTTTCACCCGGAGAGAAGTCAAGTTTTGCTCAATAGTTTAGGTGGTAAGGCAGTACGGGTAGTTCGTGGGCAAGTTATAGAGAAATATCTTCATGATAGGTATCATAAAATATTTCAAGGCCCTGAAATTATAGATGATGATGACCAATTTTTTCGGTTAGTGGTGATGTCAATTGCTGGTAGTGTGCCACCTCAGGCGATTGATTTATCTAAACCTGGAGAAGTTAATATCGTTGAGCTTACTAGAAAAGATAAAAGGTACATTAGGCAAAGATTATTTGCTGAAGGTGGCCAAAGCCAATCTAAAAATCATTTGTCTACATTTAAGGAATCAAAATCGACAATTGAAGAGTTTTTGAGTACTTATGCCGCCAAGAAATGCACTGATATCATCGACGAAGTGTTATTTGAAGAATTTTTAGATGTCGATACACCGCTAAGACGAAAGCGTAGGATTGGTAACTATATCTTGGGACATACTCTCAATGAAGATTTGCGTAATCTCGAACGAGAAACGCCAAAGCTTAGGCAAGAAGGTTACTCGACTTTGCCGATAGCAAGTTCTGTTTATAATTATTTTGGGCTGAATTTTACCATCGATGCCCTGACTAAGCATCTAACCAATCATTTTGATTTGGCTACAGAATAAATTTTGCTTTTAGTTGAATAAGTTAGAGTTTTCTGGTAAAATAAAGTAGTTAATAAACTAAGTTTCAGGTTAGGGCCGAGTAAAATAGAGTGCCTAGCCAGATACCTCAAAATATTTGAGGGACCAAAGGAAAGGAGTTGTTTTAAATGAATGACTATGAAGTAGCAGTTTTGTTTGACCCAGGTCTAGAGGCAGATCTAGATAAAGGTACAAAAAAACTCGAAAAGATCTTTGCCGATAATGGCGTAAAAATCAAAAAAACTGATAATTGGGGCAAGAAGAAAATGGCTTATAAAATCAAAGGGCAAGATCACGCTGTATACATTTTTTATACAGTTGAGATGGAAGCTCAAGTAGTTGCAAAAGTTGAGTCGCTTCTCAATATTACTACTGAAGTAATTCGGTATTTGATTAGTAAAGTTGACCACAAATCACTTAAAAAGGCTGAAGAAATTCGCAAGTTTAAAGCCGAGCGAGCAGCTAATCGAACTGGCAAAGACGAAGAAGAAACCGAAGAATAGAACGAAGTAAAATAGGAGGGTAAAATGGCACGATCATTTAATCAAGTAACACTAATGGGTAACCTAACAAGAGATCCAGAACTAAGGCAAATACCAAGTGGCCAAAGCGTTTGTAGCTTTAGCTTGGCACTAAACCGCAGCTACAAAGGTAGTGACGGAAACTGGCAAGAAGCAGTCGACTACGTTGATGTTGTTGCTTGGGCAAACTTAGGCGAAAGAGTGTCTCAATATATGAAAAAAGGTAGTCCAGTGCTAGTCAGTGGACGTCTGCAAAGCCGACAATGGGAGCAAGATGGGCAAAAACGTAGCAAGCTCGAAGTTGTAGCAGTGGACGTAACCTTTATTGGCAACAAGAATGATGACGGTGGTGGCAATCAATCTTATCAATCATCACCAAAATCATCGAAAAAAGAAGATGTAGTCGTAAATGACATCGGTGATGAACCAATTAATTTGGATGACATACCTTTTTAATTAAATTAACAACTTAATCTAAGAACTAGAAAGAATTAAATATTATGGCAAAAATTTTTAAACAGAATACAGATGTACCATATTTTGATTACAAAGACTTTAAAACATTGCAAAAGTATGTAAATCAATATGGTCAGATCGAAGTGCGTAAAAAAACTGGCTTAACAGAGACCGAACAAAAACGTTTGGCAACTGCTATTAAGCGTGCAAGGCACTTAGCTTTAATGCCTTTTGTGGCCAATAACTAAACTATTGAGTTTAAGGGCAGATATAAATGGCATTTGGAGTAACTGACTTAAAAAAAGGAACGATATTTCAGATTAACGGTACGCCGTATCGAGTAGTTGAATATAGCCAAAAAGTGATGGGGCGTGGTGGCTCGATAGTAAATGTCAAAATCAAAAGTTTGATTGATGGCAAAGTATTGGACAAAACGTTTAAAGGCAACGACTCAATCGAGCCAGCCAGTGTAGTTAATTCGTCAGCTCAATATTTATACAATGACGGCCAAAAATTTTATTTTATGGACGAAGCTACATTCGAGCAGCATGAGGTTGATAGCGAAACTATGGCCAATGGCAGCAGCTTTATAAAAGAAGGTGATCGTGTGCAGTTGCAAAAATTTGACGAACGAATTATAAATGTCGAGTTACCGAAAAATGTCTATTTGCAGGTAACTTATACTGAAGATGCTGTCAAAGGTGACACCAGCTCGGCAATTACCAAAGATGCAACACTAGAAACTGGTGCCAAAGTAAAAGTGCCTTCATTTATTAAAACTGGTGATATTATATCTGTTGATACAAGTAGTGGAGATTATCGTGAGCGAAAAAAGTAATATGACCGCTTCTTTATCCTACAAACATGTGAGTATCGATTATGAGAAGATTCCAGAGCTAGACCCAACCAAATGGAACGTACGTGACTTGGATTATTATCAAATTATTGCTCCCTCGCCAGTTGTTCGAGGCACAAGCGGCTATATTTCGGAGGCAGATTATCAAGGAGCTTATAATCAATTACCTCCATATGTGTCCTTAACGCCTCCAATATATGGAGACCGAGCAAAAAAGTGGGCCACTGAAAAAATTCACCAAGCTAATGATAGCCATCGAAATTTATGCAAACAACAAGTTTATTACGATTTGAGACTGACGGGAAGCATTCATCATATGAAATCAGGTAGGTTTGCGGTAATTCCTCTGCATAGTATGAGAGACCAATATTTTTATGATGCAAAGCACCAACTGACTTCGTTTATAGATGCATTGGCTCTCGAAATAGAAACCGAAAATATTCCATGTTCGAGGTCTTATGAGCATATAAACGAGCTAGCTTGTATGTCATTCTCAAATAACGATTATAATAACCTGCGATCGATTAGGAGTTTGATAACCGCAAGAATTGGCTCTTTGGCAATTATGGAAGTTCGGGGCAATAAAGCTAAACTATGTGATATTGGTAAATTAGGCTTAATTTAAAATGCGGCTCGATAAACTTTTGGCAGATAAAAAGCTGGTATTTTCTCGTTCGCAAGCAGAAAATTATATAAAAATGGGCGTGGTATATGTCGATGGAAAGCTGGCTACTAAAGCGGGGCAAGAAGTCGACAATTTATCTAAAATTGATATAAAAACTGATACTCAATATGTATCACGTGCTGCCTATAAGTTAGAGTCGGTGGCCGATGTTATGAAGGTCGATTTTGATAAAAAAAACGTTCTTGATGTCGGTAGTAGTACAGGTGGCTTTACAGATTTTGCCCTCCGACATGGAGCAAGTAAAGTTATTGCTGTCGAGGTCGGCACTAATCAGCTTCATCCAAGCTTGCATCATAACCCACGGATTGAACTACACGAACAAACCGATATCCGTGCAGTCCAAAAACTAAGTAGCCCAGTAGATATTGTAGTGATTGATGTGAGCTTTATATCGTTACGCGAAATACTGCCGAAATTATCAAAACTGATAACTAAAAAAGCGATTATACTTGCCATGGTCAAGCCTCAATTTGAATCGAAGGTTATTTCTGAGAAACATAAAGGTGTAATCAAAAACGAATCTAAACGGAGATTAATTTTGCGAGATTTTGAGTTATGGGCGAAACAATACTTTGTTATTCAGGCCAAGCAAGATAGCTCAATTACAGGCGAAAAAGGCAATAAAGAGCGATTTTATTTGCTTAAAAAGCTCTAGTAACTGACAGCGAACAACTATTTTAACTATTCGGAATTGACTAGCAAGTGGCTGTAAATTGGTTGATCAAATTTTTTATTTTGTGCTCATTATACTTTAGATTTATTTGTTAAGTTAGAACTATGAAAATGATGTTTAGGCATTCCTAACAGTGATGAAATCATTAAAAATTTTGTACTCAGCTAATATTTAACAGTTACAAAATAGACTGCGAATAACTTAGTGAATAATCTTTTGCATAGTATAAATAATTTATGCTAAATTGAGCATGTAAACAAAAAGGTTTGAAAATAAAATAAATTTTCAATACCAAAACAGCACAAAAATAACAAAAGAAAGATAAAAATGTTAAAGAGAAACAAAAGTATTTTTCGTGGTCAGAAAGTATCTTATTATGAGCATACCTCTGGGGTTATCAATACTCGTAAGCCACTAATTAAATCCGCCATAATACCTGTTTTTACACTCGCATGTCTAATCGGTATTGGCGGATTTTTTAGTTACCAAAGTATCTTTAACAAGCCTGTACAAGTTGCCCAAAATGCCACTGCACTAAGCGAAGTGAAAAAGCCTAATAAGCCTGAAATAATAACTGAACAAAAGACAGTGAAGCCGTATGAAGATAAAAATTTGACGACAAATGTGCGTTCGGTAATTGCCAGAAATGGTGGTCTGGGTGAGTACTCTGTGGTTGTACGAGACTTAAAATCAGGACGTTCAGTCAATATAGAATCTAGCCAAAAAATGCCTGCAGGTGAACTTTATAAATTATTTTTGTTACCTAGTTTGGAGAAAAAAACTGATTCGAGTGAATGGAATAAATGGCTTAATGGTAAGAGCAATATAGGTGATTGTGTCAAAGAAATGATCAAGTCATCTGAAAACCGCTGCGGCGAAGCAATCACTAAATACGTAGATGCCAAGACGCTTGATAGCTACAACAAAAATCTAGGTTTTAATTCTACGCACACAGAAGATATTACCAAATCAACTACCTCGGCAAGTGATGTAAGTGAAATAATCTATCGTTTGCAAAGCTCGCAACTACTTAGTGACAAAGGCCGTCGGACGTTTTTTGACGGATTTTATGAGCAAAAGATTCGAAAAGGCATACCAATTGGTTGTGGGAGTGAGTGTTTAGTAGGCAACAAAACTAGTGAGCAAGCAGACTATAAGTATGATGCAGCAGTCGTAACTAGCGGCAATTCTAAATACGTCTTAGTAATTATGAGCAAAGGTTCTAACTGGCAGTTAATCGGTGATATTGCCAAAGGAATCGACTATCACATGAAGCACATTAACGACTAGTAGCCTTACGAACGTAATTTGTAGCCGCTATTAAATAGCGAATAATTCACATAAAACAGTACTAAACCAGCTAGGCCAACTACTAACAAAGCTGTAGTCATATGGATATCAGCTTTGCCAAGCATCGAATACCTGACCATATTAATCATGTAGTAAATTGGGTTAAATTTGGTCAGCGTCGCGAACAGATGAGGTAGTAAAGACACTGAATAAAAAATTCCGCCCAAGAAGATAAGCGGTTGCAAAATAAAAGTCTGATACAGGCTTAGGTCGTCGAATTTTTCGCTTCTTAAACCTACAAAAACTCCTAGCATAGCAAAAAAGAAGCCAATAAAAGCTAGACTTAGTATAAATAGAAATGGGTGGACAAGTGGGAGTTCTTTAATCATGACATACGAAGTGGCCATGATTATGCTAGCAATAATTGAGGCTCGAATAATTCCTCCAAAGGCATAGGCCATAAATAACTGGGTATTGTTGATCGGCGAGGTTAGCTGATCATCAATAGAGCGTTGAATTTTTTGTTGCATTAGTGAAGAAGCATTATTAGAGAAGACATTCATAGCAAAACTCATCATCAAAAGGCCCGGAATTATATAAACAATATATGGGTGGCCGTCGAGGGAATTTATCCTCGAACCCAATGCTGCACCGAAGATACTGATATACAAAAATGTCTCCAGCAAAGGTCCTAGGATAGTTTGGCGTTTAATACTCCAAAACCTTGCTAATTCACGGCGTAATACGGTCCAAAAGGGCATAAAATCAGATTTCATTTGGTACTCCTTGTTAGCTCACCACGGCCGACTAGCTCAAGGTAGACATCTTCGAGAGTTTTTTTGTTGTAGGCCTTTTTAAGTTGGTCAGATGTGCCAGTTTTGATAATTTTGCCCTTGTTAATCAAAGCTATTTGGTCGCATAATTGTTCGGCTTCTTCGATATAATGAGTAGTAAGCAGCACAGACGTACCAGCTTTGTTGATTTTGGAGATGTACTTCCATAGCTCTAAGCGAAGCTCGACATCAACTCCAGCGGTCGGCTCGTCTAATATCAACAAATCGGGGCTATGCATTAAGGCTCTGGCGATGACTAAACGTCGCTTCATACCACCCGACAGCATACGAGTATTGGCTTTGCGTTTATCTTTGAGCGAAAAAATATCTAATAATTCTTCGGTACGTGCTTGTCGCTCGGCTTTCGGCATACTAAAGTAACCGCCGTGATAGTCGAGTGTTTCCTCGACGGTCAAAAACCAGTCAAGGTTGACATCTTGCGGGGCAAAACCGATATGTGAGCGAGCTTGCTTATAGTCATTCACTACATCTTGGCCAAAGACGTAAGCCTTGCCTGATGTAGGTTTGGATAAGCCAACAAGACTATGAATAAGTGTTGATTTACCAGCACCATTTGGCCCTAGTAAACCAAAAAAAGAACCTTTTTTGATTTGTAAATCAACTTTTTGCAGAGCTTTAGTGCCGTCTGAATAGGTTTTTCCTAGTTTTTGGGCGTCGAGAGCTAGAATATTAGAATTATTTGATTGTTTCCTCATTGTGCTGATACAGATTATACATTAAATCTGAATTCGACGACATCACCTTCTTGCATAACGTAGGTTTTACCTTCGGTGCGAACTTTGCCTAGGGCTTTTGCCGATTGCTCGGAACCAGCGGCTAGGAGATCATCGTAAGTTACTACTTGAGCAGCAATAAAACCTCGCTCAAAATCAGTATGAATTACGCCAGCCGCTTGGGGGGCGGTGTCACCTTGGTGAATAGTCCAAGCCCGAACTTCTTTTTCGCCTGCGGTTAGGTAACTTTGTAAGCCCAGAATGTCGTAGGCAGAATGAATAAGCTTGTTTAGGCCAGATTCATCAACACTATATGTCTGTAGTAGCTCGGCTGCTTCTTCGGGGTTGAGTCCAGCTAGCTCGCTTTCTAGCTTGGCACAAACAAAAATTGCTTTGGCGTCGCCAACTATGCTAGCTAGCTCTTGCTGGCGGGCCGAATTGGTAAGTGTAGGTTCATCGATATTAAATAAATAAATCATTGGTTTGCCGGTCAGCAAATGAAGATCGGCCAAAATATCCAAATCTAGGTCTTGATGGTTATGGTAAATTGGTTGGCCATTATCTAAAATCTGTTTAGCTTTTAGTAAATTTTCGAGGACGGGCTTGAGTTTAGGGTTGGCCCTGACTTCTTTCTCGGTGCGAGGCAAGCGTTTTTCGATAGTTTGGAGGTCTGCCAAGATTAATTCGGTATTGATAATATCTATATCATTTTTAGGGTTAATTTGGTTGTCTACATGCACAACATCATTATCTTCAAAAGCCCGAACAACTTGACAAATTGCATTGCAACTACGGATATGACTCAAAAATTGGTTACCCAAGCCTTCACCACTACTAGCTCCAGCTACCAAGCCAGCCACATCTACAAAGGTCACTGTGGCAGGGATAATTTTGTTAGATTTGTAAATTTCTGCCAGTCTTTCGAGGCGGTTATCTGGCACTGGCACAATACCTGTATTTGGCTCAATTGTTGCAAAAGGGTAGTTGGCCGCCAGAATATTACTGCCAGTCAGGGCATTAAAAAGTGTACTTTTGCCAACATTCGGCAATCCAACAATCGCTATACCTAAACTCATATATATTAATTATAGCAATCAGAGGTAGAAAATTAAATTTTTTGTATGTAAGCTCTAATAAATTTTGAGTGGAAAGCACATTTAGCGTGATAAATGTCACATTAGACACTATTTATGCTTGCATAATCTCACAAACAATGGTATATATTAGCTATAAATACTTTAATTTGTGAGGCAGATTTATGAATCAACCAAGTTTTGAACAATATATAGGACAATACAATCCAGAAATGGGCTTAGGAGAATTACCGCCAGCCCCAAAACCAAATATGGAACATTTTGGTCGTACAAGTACAGCGTTATTAGTCGCTAGTGTATCTGTAGTAGGTGGCTATAATCTAGTAAAGCCTGAAAGGGCAGATGCTAGAACTACATTTGTTGATCCATGCCCTACTATACCAGTGCCACAAATGCTCTCGCCAGAGCTTTTTGGGCCATTTGACACAACCAGCCCAAGAGTAGAGGGTGTTGATTTGCAAGTGTTTGGGACAGAAAGTCCATTAGGAGGAAAGGGCGAGAGTAAGGAAACTTGTTCAAATACTCAGTATGCAGGTACAGTAAGATTTGATATACAAAATAACGGCTCAATTGCCTCTAATGAGGCTGGTCAAAGGTATGCAACGGTCACAAGAGGCATAGGTAGTGCTGTAACATCAATTTATTTATATGATGGGTCAGAATATAAACAGGTACCATGCACTTCAGACTCGTCAAATCCACTCATATCAACGTGTCCACTGCCATCTATTGCTCCAGGCGAGCGTAAACCATTTGGTATAGATATTAGTTCATTACCAATACAGTCACTTTATAATACCGAGACAATGAACCTAAGAGTTGATGATGATGTTAATAATGGTAATAATGAAGCAACAAACAAGTATAGGGTGATGTTAGGTGTGAATTCACATCGAGATTTGTCAAATGTTTTTGTTCTATCAAATCAACCTGGCTTGGCCAAAAAACTCATTGGTTACGACTATCCAGTAACTATTGGCAATAATTCAACTGCATTAGGAGATACTGCACCAGTAAACCCAAGTGTTCCTAAAAGTTGCTCCATACCACCCACCTTTAAAATGACTAAACAAGCAAATGGCAAAGGTTATACTATGCAAATAAAGCCTGCACCTAGCCAAACTGTATCACCAAACGGCAATGGGGCATCTACCAAAGCATCTGAAAGAGCCAAAGCCGCAAGAGTAATGGTTAATCTCCCTAAAGATACAAAATTCACAGGACCACTACCAAAAGCTTCACGCAAAATAGGCTCAAGAGTATATTTCGACCAAACAAGAGTAATTTCTAACAATCGTCCATGGAATATACCGCTCAAAGTAAAAACAAACAAAACAATATCAGCTACATATTACGCCCCAATAGGCACACTTAAAAATTGTATAGATAAATCTGTATACTCTAAGTCAAAATCCTTAAGATAATTATTGCATATTTAAATATACGTCAATACTTGCAAAACTACCCTAATACGTAGTAATCTAAACACTAGATAAGCATAAACGCTTTTTGAAAGCGGTGGAGTAACTAGATGTTAGACACATCAAATAAAAACTTAAATCACGAAACTCAAAAAAAAGATCTACTGAGTATTAAACCTAAGCAACATGGCTATACTAAAAATAAAAGATTTTTAAAAGCTGTAGTGTTATTTTCTTTTGTTTTAATTGTAATAGCTGGATGGGTATTTTTTATCAAAAATGAGGATTCTGCCAAAAAACCGACTACATCTGTTCAGGATAAAAGAAATAACGAGCTTGCTCCTAGAATTACTGCCAATGAATTTGATCAATTTTACACAAAGCAAGTTGATAATTACGTTAAACAAAATGACTTTGAACGTGCTTACCAAATGTGTAGTACGATTGCCTCACAATATTATGTTGTATCAAAATTCAAAGATGCTAAAGATAGTTTAAGTAACTGTTCATTTAGAATAAGTAAAAAATCACCAATACCATGGTTTATTTATAAAGATCAAGCCTATTTAGATTTAAAATTAGATGATAAAACTTCTGCAAAAAATAATTTTAATCAGGCAATTATTAATTATAAAGATGTTAATTTTGAACCTAAAAATTCTATTGAAATATTAAAACAGCAGGTCGAGAAGCTATGAATTTAATTCGTAAAAAAGCTTACTATGCACTTTTCTTGCTAATAACGATTTTTACCGCAGCTTTTTTTATTTTTTATCCAAAAAATGCAAGTGCGGCAGTTCCTATATCAAGCTCAATTAATAACGTTGGGCCAACTTCAGGCAGTGGTATATTAAATCCGGGTAAAACAATCACTCCTTACTATACAGTGGGGCAAGGGGGATATAATTATGCCTCGTCATATATTTCAATAGCTGTCCCTATTAATGTTAGTAGTTTTAATATATACATAAAGAATTCTGGATTCGACTGTACAAGTGTAACTAGTGGCAGTTTAACTGGACCAGACTTTGGTGGGGCTGCTACAACTTATCATCTATATTCAATGTCTTCAAAAAGCTACAATGAAATAAGAAATCCAGGTAGTGGTTGTGGACAAATAAATTTTAACTCAATAAGAAATTCCGATTATTGTAAGAATTCCGACGAAATTATTAATGGAAGTAGTGCTTATTGTGTTTACTATCTAGACACATCAATTAGCATAGGAGGTGACGACAGAGAAAACGCATTTAGGGTAGAAGCTAGTGATCCAAGTATTTCCGTAGGTGTAAATGGAGATTTTGGTGATGCGATTGGCTATGGTTATAGAGATGAAAACATTAACTTAGGAGCAACTTGGGGGTTTAATATACAATTTACAGTTGCTGACTCTACGTGTGTAAATTCTCAGCCTAGAACTTCGTCAGGACCAGTGAAATGGTTTGATTCAGATCCAGATAGAACTGATTGGAACGATAATATGGTTTTTCGGATATGGCAACAGTCTATAACAAGTTCTCCTTCAAATCCCAATGCCTGGAATAATTTTGGGACTTTTTCACAAAAAGGGTGGGCTATTCCAAACATTGGCGGGTTTGGTGATATGACCTATTCAGCAAACACTAGATATATGGTCACATTCGAAAATTTAGGCACTCGTAATACCTTGAAGGTAAAATTACCAAACGGATTATCTCAGTTTGCGGCAAAAAGAAATCAAGCCATAAACTGTGGCGGGGTAACGGATGTTTGTCCATATATTGATGGCGTACCAGATTCTAAGCCACAAAATTCTGTACCCCCAGGCTACACAAGAAAGGCAAATGGTGATTGTGTTAAAACAGTCACTTCTGGCGGTACGTCTACATGTGTGTTAAAGCCTACTAATCCAAGTATTGGCACTCGTATTCCCTATGGTAGTCAGGCTTCATTCACAGTGCAGGTAACTAATGGTTCAAATACTATATGGGCGGGTACAACCAATAAATCTGTTAGTCCATGGAGAATTACTGCTTTCCTTACCATGAATAACCCTAGTCCGTATGCAGGATATATTCAAAAGTACGGTAATGGCGGTAATCAGCCAACTTTAAACCCAAATCAAACTGGCGGCGAAACAACAATAAATGTTGATACTAGTAGCTTAGGTTTAAAAACCTATAATTTCTACTTGGTATGGCTAGATAAGCTAGATGGGAGCTTTGTCAACATAGAAGGTGGCGTAGTTTGCGGTATCGAATATACAGTTTTCGATAATCCAGTAGGGAATGTCACAGTATCATGCAACGGAGTATTTGCTAATGTAGGATGGCAATATAGTGGTGGTTCTGCACCGTATACAGTAAATGCAAGCGGAGCAACCAAAGATGTAGCAGCAGGGGTGAATCAAACTAGTGCATTCAATGGTTATAGTCAGCCAATTATGCCATACGAGCAAAGAACTTATGAGATATGGGCAAAAAGTAGTGACGGAGTAGACAATATTTGGATAGGCTCAGCTTATATGAATGAAAAATGTTTGAATGTAGTTTGTAGCGTAACCCAGACGAGTTACAGAGCTGGACAACCTACGCCTACTACTGTTAGGGCAGAATTTACTAATAGTACAGACACCACTTATGGTTCAAGAATGATAGTAAATACAAAGCCTGGTTTAAGACCAGCAACACTAGATAAAAGTGGTACTTTAAGTCCAGGAAATAGCGTATTGGATGGGATAATGAATGTCATAGCAGACGCTAAAGGTAGCTTCTTATTCATGATATATGTCGACGGCAATCAGGTGCCATATGGATATGGATGCGATACAGCATATAATGTAGATGACGTATTTAGAGATCCTTTCATCAAAACCTTCTCAGGCGATACTGTAGCAGGCTTAGGTTTTGCTAAAGCTAACGGAACGTGTGGCGTCAGTGCTGGGGCTAATGTTAAGGCATATATCTCAAGTGCCAATGCTGGGTCTGGCTCACAGTTAGCAACATTTGCCCCAGGTGGTATATTTGGATTTCTTAGCTCTGTCAAAAATACTAACCCAGCACCTAAGCCCAATGGTCTAAGTTTTGGAGGCGTACCTTTGACAGGTCCTTTGGCTGCCGATCAGAAAATTGGTGGTGGCTATAGTATTAATGGTTGTCAAGAAGATTACTTCACAACCAAACAAAGAACTTCTCCTCAGCCTACCCCCGTTACTAATACATTAAATATTGCTAATCTAGAAGATGCAAAACAGTATAAATCTTTTGGAGATTTAACAATAAACGGCGGAGATTTAGGTAGTAAAAGTGTCAGTGTGTTTGTAGAAGGCAATGTTACTTTAAGTAGCAACATAACTTCAAACAGCTTTGACTCTAATAAACCACCAGCCTTCAGACTATATGTAAAAGGTAATATTTATGTCGATGCTGGTATAACTGAGCTAAACGGTGTATTTGTGGCTCAGCCAAATGATGATGGTACAAGAGGTGAGATATATACCTGTGCCTTAGGCAACAACAAAGTTAGCTTTGGTACAAATGGACCATCAATACTTAGCTATGCCAACACCTGCAAAAACCAACTAAAAGTCTATGGCAACTTTACTGCCAAAAGAGTCTTTTTGGACCGCATAAAGAACACGGGTACTATTAGTTCTATAAATACTGCCAACGATGGCTCTATAGATGAGTATTATAATAGTACAAACGCCTCAGAAGTATTTATCTGGCCTCCATACTTATACTTACCAGAAGCCAACCGCTCTGATGCTGAAACTACAGGCCCAAGCTCTGATGATTACAAGTTCATTGGAACTTTGCCGCCAGTACTATAAGGTGTTGGAGAATGAAATTGCTTATGGTATACTGCAGATAAGTAAAAGTATTAATGAGTGGGTTAATAACTAAGATGATTAAAACCGTAAATAAAAAGAAAGACCAAGTAAAATAATGGGATTTTTGAGTGGAGTGACTGACTTTTTTGGCCTTGATATTGGCTCTGACACTTTACGTGTAGTCGAACTTACCAATAATAAATCTGGCTCTCGTCAGCTCATGAAATATGCGATTGCACCGATCGATAGTAAGTTAGTTCAGAGTGACTCAGCTGTAGATAGGCAAAAAGTTGCCGAAACAATCAGAAATACCATTGCTCAAGCTCAAATAACTACCAAGAACGTAACAGTTGGGATTCCTTCATCTAGGGTTTTTACAGTGGTGGTGGATATAGAAAGATTAACTCAAAACGAGCTAGCCAAAACTATCCAGTACCAAGCAGATTCGATTATCCCAACTCCGCTAAATGAGTCAAAAATCGATTGGGAAGTGATAGGCGATTCGCCAAAAGATCCTAATAAAGTCGAAGTCTTGCTGTCTAGTGTGGCGAATGAGTTTGTTGAGTCTAGACTGGATTTGTTGGAGTCGATTGGGCTAAATGTAGTTGCATTTGAGCCAGATAACTTGGCGATGATTCGAGCAATCATCCCCCCGGAATCTATGGAACCGCAGATGGTCATAGATATCGGTGGCAAAACTACAGATATTGTAATTGTTATGAATGGAGCTCCACGGTTAATCAGGGCGGTGCCGATAGGTTCGGAGTCGATTATTCGCTCGGCGGTCCAAAACCTCAATATTGATGAAAAACAGGCTCAAGAATTTGTCTTTAAGTTTGGTTTGAGTCAGCAAAAGCTCGAAGGTCAGGTTTATAACGCGATTATTTCGACTGTCGATACCTTAATGACCGAAATCGATAAATCGATAAAATTCTTCCAAGCCCGCTACAAAGGGGTGCCAATAACCAAGATTATTATGACTGGTGGAGCATCGTCACTGCCTGAATTTCCGCTGTATATTGCTAATAAATTCAATATTAATGTCGAAATTGGTAACGCCTGGCGAAATGTACAGGCCCCGATGGAGCGGCAAAACGAGCTGATGGCCTTGTCTAATCACTTTGCGGTAGCTGTAGGCTTAGCTGGGAGGGATGAATAATGTCTCGGATGAGTCGTGTCCAGTTTAATCTACTGCCCGATGTAAAACTCGAGTATATCAAGGCTACTTACAGGCGACGAATTATTACAATCATCTGTTTTTTGGTCGGTGGAGTGTTCTTGGCGTTGTTTATTATGATGTTTGTATTCGTGCGAATTAGCCAGACTAAACATCTATCAGATCTAGAAAAAGATATAAAAAGTAATGTTGCTCAGTTGCAGAGCAACAAAGATTTGGATAAAATTTTGACAATCCAAAATCAGCTCAATAGCTTGCCAGATTTGCACTCCAAAAAAGTTATGTCATCTAGATTATTTGATTATTTGGTTCAAGTTACCCCTGCCAATGCTAGTATCAGTAATGTCGAAGTCGACTATGACGCCAAGACAATTAAGCTCAAAGGCGATGCCGACTCGATTGCCATGGTTAACAAGTTTGCTGACACCTTAAAGTTTACTGATTATGAGCAAAATTCTACTGACGGTACTACCAAAAAGAGTAAAGCCTTTAGCTCAGTAGTCCTCGAAAATTTCTCGATTAATTCCCAAGGATCTAGTGGAGGGGCTAACAAAAGTTTGTCATATGCACTCAATTTTGTGTACGACGAAGCAATATTTGTTAATTACGCCAAAGATTCAAATCCACTTAGCAACGATGTAAAACTCGTTGTGCCGAAAATAATTACGACTCGTTCCGAAACTCAAAAACCTGAGAGCCTATTTGATAAAAAAGTGGAAGCTGCTCCAGCTCCAACCCAGACAGGAGGGCAAAATTAATGGCTAATAAACCTAATCTGTCTATCAAGCATTTGGCAATCGACAAAGCCAATGCAACTCTTGTGTTAGTAGTGGCGATAACCTCATTTATTGTGGTATTTTCGCTAGTGGCTAGCAAGTCGTTATTCAGTCAGTTCCAATATCAGTCAAAAGTTATCAAGAAGCAAGAAGTTACTTTGCGGCGAGTCGAACGAAACAAACAAGAAGTCGAAAAGCTCAAAACGGCTTACGCCGAATTCGATGGCTCAACCCAAAATGTCCTGGGTGGAAATCCAAAAGGTAACGGAGAAAAAGATGGCCAAAACGCCAAAATAATCCTAGATGCTTTGCCTAGCAAATATGACTTTCCAGCTCTGGCGACAAGTATCGATAAATTGGTTGCTGGCAACGGTTTTAAGCTAAAAGAATTTACAGGAACCGATGATGAAGTTGCACAAGCAGGCAACAATGGCTCAGTCAGTCCTCAGGCAGTTTCTATTCCGTTTAATATGGAGTCTGAAGTAGCCAATGCTGATGGCAAGAAGTTAATGGAGAATTTTGAGAAGTCGATCAGGCCGTTTCAAGTCCAAAAAATGACGATCACCAGTCAAGGTGGTACTCTCAAAATAGGCATTGTAGGTAACACATACTTCCAGCCCGAGAAAAAAATGAATGTGACGCAGGAGACAGTTAAAAAATGAAAAAAAATGACTTATTTGTAATTTTGGCGGTGGCAATTTTTGCTGGTATCTTCTCTATGGTGGCATCGAATTTAATCTTTACGCCGAAATCTGTCAAAATCCTTAAAGCCTACAAAATAGACGAAATCAGCTCGGAATTTAAGCAACCTGACAAAAGATATTTCAATAGCGAAAGTGTCAACCCAACCAAAAATATTCAAATTGGTGACGGAAATAACGATAAGCCATTTTAAGGTAGGGCTTAATTAATGAGCATTCTATCAGAGGCCAATCAAAAGCAAATTGAAGATATTTTGCTGGCCGAAAACCAAATTACTCGAGAACAATTAGCGGCTGTCAAAGAAAATGTTGCTAAAAATTCTAAGCCGCTTATTGAATCGCTGATTGATGATGGCCATGTGTCGAGTGAGTTTTTGACTAAAGCTATTGCCAAAGTTAATCGAGTACCATACGTAAATTTGCTTGACGCCCACATCGAGAAAGATATTTTGCGGTTATTATCCAAAGAAGTTGCGGAGCGTTATATGGCCGTACCGCTCGGCCAAATTGACGGTAAATTAGTGGTTGCTATGTTGGACGCCGATAATGTTCAAGCGGTGGATTTTTTGGCCAATCGGATTGGCCGACAACTCAAAGTTTATACGGCTAGCGAAGAGGGTATTCGTAAGGTCATCAAGCAGTATGACGAAGACGTCGAGGCCGATGTCGCCAAAGCAATTGGTGTCAATATCAAGACGGGCGAGCAAGGCTCTCAGCAGCTCCAGGATGTTCAAGTTACCGATAATCCAATCAAAACCATTGTCCAAGACTCGCCGATTAGCAAAGCTTTGTCATCAATATTGGAGTATGCTGCTAAAAGCCGAGCCAGTGATATACACATTGAGCCGTTAGAACATGAGCTGAAAATTCGTTGCCGAATCGATGGTGTGCTAAGAGAAATTATGAAATTACCTAAAGAAACTGAGCCGCCACTAGTATCACGTATCAAAATTTTGAGTAACCTCAAGATTGACGAACATCGAATTCCGCAAGACGGCCAATTTACAGTTATGGTAGTCGACAAGCCAATTGACCTACGTATTGCCATCAGTCCAGTTGTCTGGGGTGAGCAAGTGGTGATTAGGTTGCTCGATAAATCTGGCACTTCGCTCAAACTCGAAGCTATGGGCTACAAAGGCAGGGCCTTAAAAACTATTCGCAAAGGCCTAGAATACTCTAATGGCATGATTCTTACCTCTGGTCCGACTGGCTCTGGTAAATCAACTTCGTTGTATGCACTCCTGCAAGAAATCAAGAATGACACTATAAACATCGTTACTCTGGAAGATCCTGTCGAATACAAAATGGAAGGAATTAACCAGATACAGGTTAATGCAGAAGTTGGCTTGACCTTTGCATCTGGCTTGAGGTCAATCTTGCGTCAAGATCCAGATGTAGTGATGGTCGGTGAGATTCGTGATAAAGAAACTGCTAATTTGGCGGTCCAAGCAGCCCTGACTGGCCACCTTGTTTTTAGTACTTTGCACACCAATTCGGCGGCTGGAATTTTGCCTAGGCTACTCGATATGGGCATTGAGCCATTTTTGATCGCTTCTACCGTAAGAACAGTGATTGGTCAGCGTTTAGTTCGCCGAATTGCCGATAAAAATAAGTCTAATTATAACGCCTCGGCTACAGAAATCGAGGCAATTCATCAAAATATTGGCCATCTTTTGCCGCCAACAGAAGAGGTAAAAGCTAAAATTAGTGAAGATTTAGGCTACGAAAACTTGCCACTTAGTACCGAAAACGCTTATACTTTATACAAGGGTAAAGATAGCCCCGAAACTCCATCTGGCTATAAAGGCCGAATGGGACTTTATGAAGTATTTGAGGTTGATGAAGCAATCCAAAAACTGATTCTAGAGCGTGCAACCAGTAGCGAAATCCAGAAGGTTGCTAGAGAAAACGGCATGATTGACATGCGAGAAGACGGATATCTCAAAGCTTTAGCAGGGCTAACTACCGTAAGTGAAGTAAACCGCGTTGCGGCTGCAGATAGTGCCTAAGGAGGGTGAATAGGTGGGAACACAAACATTACGCATAGAACTACTACTCGAAGAGGTTATAAAGAAAAAAGCCTCTGATCTTCATTTGCAAGTTGGTTTGTCACCAATTTTGCGTGTCGATGGAGCTTTGGCTCCGATTGCTGGCACGCCTGTCTTGACCGAAGAAATGGTCGAGAGCTTAGTTTTTGCAATTTTGGATGACGAACAAAAGCAAATCTTGCTAAAAGACAAAGAATTCGACTTTAGTTTTGCATTTGGCGATCTTGGAAGATTTAGGGTTAACGCTTTTCATGAGCGAGGTAATTTGGCAGCAGCTTTGCGTCTTATACCTAACGAGATTTTGACTATCGATCAACTAGGCTTGCCAAAAATTATGGAAAAGTTTGCCAATTACCCTCGTGGATTAGTTTTGGTGACAGGTCCAACTGGCTCTGGTAAATCAACTTCTTTAGCAGCCATAGTAGACAAAATAAATTCCGAGCGGGCCACACATATAATAACTATTGAAGATCCAATTGAGTTTACGCACAAAAGCAAAAAATCTGTAATTGTTCAACGTGAAGTTCACTACGATACGTATTCTTTTTCGGCTGCTCTAAGGTCTTCGCTCCGTCAAGATCCAGATGTAGTTTTGCTAGGTGAGATGCGTGATCTTGAGACAATTGCGGCAGCTATTACAATCGCCGAGACTGGTCATTTGGTGTTTGCGACGCTTCACACTAACTCGGCCGCTCAGAGTATTGATCGTATGATTGATGTATTTCCACCTCACCAGCAACCTCAAGTGCGTTCACAGCTTAGCAATATTCTTATGGCCATTTGCTCGCAAAGGTTGGTTCCAACAATTGGCGGTGGGCGAGTAGCAGCTGCTGAAGTTTTGGTGGCTACACCTGCAGTACGTAACATCGTTCGAGAAGGCAAGACTCATCAACTTGATGCAGTTATCCAAACTGGTGCCGAACATGGCATGCAGAGTATGGACAAAACTTTAGTATCCCTGATTCATGCTGGCACGATTTCTTATGAAGAAGCTCGTAATTTCTCGGTAGATATCGATGAACTTGATAGGTTAATGCGAGGCTAGACCATAAAATGCTAAGTTTTGAATACGAAGCTCGTGACCCAAGTACAGGTCAAAAGGTAAAGTCGATGGTGGAAGCCGCCAACGAAATGTCTGCTGCCAAAGCCATTCAAAACCAAGGTTTGGCTCCACTGTCGATCAAACCAATCGGTGTAAGTGATAAAGGACTTCAAAGGTTTCGTAATCATATTTCGACCAAGCAAAAAATTGTTTTCTCTCGGCAAATGTCGACGCTGATTAATGCTGGATTGCCGCTGGTCCAAAGCCTCCGAAATGTTGCTGACCAAACCGAAAATAAAGCATTTAAAGTAGTTATCAACAAAATTATCGCCGATGTCGAAGGTGGTAGTGCCTTAAGTGAAGCCCTAAAAAAACACCCGAAAGTTTTTAATAATATCTATGTCAACTTAATTGCCGCAGGTGAAGTGTCGGGTAACTTAGACACAGCTCTCGAAAGAATTGCTTTCCAGCAAGAAAAAGACGCCGAAATTGCTTCCAAAATCCGGGGAGCTATGGCTTACCCAGCAATCGTAATTTTGGTTATGCTACTAGTTGTTGGCTTTATGATAGTTAAAGTTTTGCCACAAGTGAAAGTAATCTATCAGGATATTCCGGGTGCGTCATTGCCATTTATCACTCGAGCGTTACTAGCAGTATCGGACTTTACGGTTAAATATTGGTGGTTAGTAATCTTAATCTTGAGCTTTTCGGTATTTATGGGCAGTCGCTATGCTCGCACAGGTCCAGGCAAAGAGTTTGTCGACAAAATCAAAATGAGAGCGTGGCCATTTGGCTCGTTATTCATGAAGGTTTACATGGCAAGATTTGCTCGCACAGGCACAACTTTGGTGGCTAGTGGAGTACCGCTTATTCAGTCGTTAGAGGTTATATCGCAGTCTATCAATAATGTTCATGTCGAGAGATCTATTAATAACGCTATTGAGAAGGTAAAAGGTGGCAAATCTTTGGCCGATGCTCTAGAGGGCGACCCAAACTTTTTGGTGTTGGTACCCAATATGTTACGGATTGGTGAAGAATCTGGTGCTTTAGAGGACATGATGGCCAAAACAGCTGATTACTACGAAAAAGAAGTCGACAATGCTATCAAGACAATTAGCACAATTATCGAGCCGCTATTGATGGTTATATTAGGTGTTGTGGCCTTTGTGATTGTGGCAGCGGTTTTACTGCCTATTTATGGCCTAGCAGGCAAAAACCTAATCCGTTGATAAGGTTGCTAAACCTAAGCATAATTGGTATATTAAACTCATAATCAATAATAATCACCTTCTAGGGGGCATAGAATGAAACAACTGTACAAATCTAAAAGAGAAGAAGGCTTCACGATTATCGAGGTTTTGATTGTGCTAGCAATTGCTGGGCTGATTATATTAATAGTCTTTTTGGCCGTACCAGCTCTTCAACGAAATAGCCGTAACACTCAACGTAAGAATGATGTAAGTGCCATTTTGGCTGCTATCAGCGAGTATAGTAGTAATAATGATGGAAAAGTTCCAACTACTCAAGCTCAATTAGACTCTGCACTAAGTAATGCGAAGATTAGTTTGTATGACAAAACAAATGTTAAATATACTGCAAAGGGAGCTTCTGTATCCAGTAGTGGAGCAGACAATGTTGATATTGTAATTGGGGCTAAGTGTGCTGGAACATATCCATCTCAGTCAGCTACTTCAACTGGAGCTACATCGAGGAATATCGCAGTGTTGTACCAGTCAGAGACTTCAGGTAGCCCAGCTACTGTCTGCCAAGAAAGTTAATTTCTAAATAAAAATAAAAAAGAGTCTAAGATTTAGGTTCTTTTTTATGTTAGAATTCGTTTATGGTTATTTTAGTTTTGGTGATTTTGGGGCTTGCCCTCGGTAGCTTTGCCAATGCTTTGGTTTGGCGAGTCTACAAGCAATCTAAGCCTACCAAAAAATCTAGCTCTAAATATTCAATAATGCATGGTCGCTCAATGTGTGTGGACTGCAAGCATACACTTAAAGCGATTGACTTAATTCCAGTTCTTAGCTGGGTTTTGCTAAAGGGTAAATGTCGGTATTGCCACCACAAAATATCATGGCAGTACCCAGTAGTTGAGTTACTTACGGTCGGTCTATTCGTAGCATCGTACGTGTTTTGGCCAGTAAATATATCAGGGTTAGAGTGGCTAGCATTTGGTGCTTGGTTACTTATCTTGGTAGGTTTGGTAGCATTGATTATTTATGATTTTCGCTGGATGTTATTGCCTAATAAAATTGTTTTCCCGTTGTATCTACTAGCCATATTTTTTGTAATTGCTAAATTATGGGGGACTAGCGATATTGTTAAGTCACTTTCGGAGCTTGTGCTAGCAATTTTTATCGGCGGCGGGATATTTTATATATTATTTAGGGTATCTCACGAGAAGTGGATTGGCGGCGGCGATGTAAAACTTGGCTTTTTGCTGGGTAGTTTAGCATTAACTCCACTAAATGCCGTAATGTTGCTCTTTTTTGCATCACTATTAGGTTGCATGTACATTTTGCCACGAACATTGAGCAAGAAAATTACCAAAAACACCAAAATCCCATTTGGACCGTTTCTGATAATGGCCTGTTGGGTGGTTGTGCTGTTTGGTCGAGGAATCAGCGACTGGTACTATTCTTACCTTATATATAGATAAAATCATCAGGCTTATGCTATAATTTTAAGCAAAGAAGGGTAGGACTTGTAAGTGACCATTACAAAACACTTAACAGATACAAAAATTGCCAGAAAGCTTGCCAGTACGTCGTATGGCTATACAATTATCGAAGTGATAGTATTTTTGACTGTGTCGACTGCTTTGTTTTTGTCGGTCAGTACGATGATGAGCGGTCGAAATGATCGGACTCGCTTCTCGCAGGCGGTTGTCGACCTCGACGAAAACCTCCAAGATATATTCAACGATGTATCTGTCGGTTATTTCCCATCAAACTCAAAAATAAAGTGTACAACATATTATGATACATGGGAAAGACATAATTTACCTATACTTCAGTCTGTTGGCAATCAAGAACAAGGATCGAATGGTGATTGTATTTTTGCCGGGAAATTAGTGAGTATGCCTGTGAGTGACTTTACTGGTGGAAACAAAATGTACAATAAATATTTTATTCATACTATGGTCTCCGCAGAAGATGCTGATTTTGATAAAATGAACTGTACACTTTTACTGGGAGGAGTTGGCAAGACAGGAGATTTAACGGCCGTCAATCCTGGGGTAAGAGAAGAAAGAGATATTCAATACCAATTGCAGGTGACAAAATTATTACTAAAAAATCCCCGTGCTGCTAATTCAGTTAATCGTAGTTTTAACTCTAATATAATAACTGGATTTGCAAGTGTACCTGATTTTGCAGGTGAAGAAGGCTTGAATAAATCTAAAACTGGTAATTCCTCACGCTCTAAACTATATGCATATAAGGGAGAGTCAACTACCTCTCACTACCCCAGTAAAGAGGATTTTTTCCCAATAGAAGGTACAAATACCATTACTATTTGTCTTGCTCAAGATGGGAATGGGCGTAAAGCGGCTTTAGTAATATCTGCCAACCAAACTATAGAGAGATTTATCGATAATACACCGTCGGAGTGTAGTTAATGTCGCTGATTAAGTCACAATCTGGAGATACTATCATGGAGGTTTTGATAGCTGTCGCGGTTCTTAGCTTAATTTTGGCAAGCACCTTTACACTAGCTAATCGCTCGTCAGCTACCACCCGCACCGCTCAAGAGCGGGGCGAGGCAAGCAAAATGGCTATTTCTCAGCTAGAGATGCTTAAAGCATATATGGCTAATGGTGATCCTAGTGATATACCTGAACGTCAGTCATTTTGTTTAACTCCTGGCATAGGTCCGAATGCCCAAGTCCAAAAATCTATTGCTTATGTTAATAATACCAATGGAACTATAAGTAGCCCCGATAACTGCAAGAATAATTATTATAATTTCTACGTTACTAGAGGCAGTGGAACTGACTATAAAAATGTTTATACGGCTTATGTAGTCTGGGAAGCCGTCTCGGGCAATGGCTACAACAAAGTTGCTATGCCTTACAAAGTTTATAGCCCGCGTGAGGCAACTAACTAATGAACCGTCAAATCAATAAACAAGCTGGCTTTACTATACTCGAGCTTTTAATCGCTACTGCGATCTTCAGTGTTATTTTGCTAGTTGCTACTAGCGGCATAATATATTTAGGTAAGATTTTTTATAAAGGCGTCACTTTGTCGAAGACTCAAGAGAAGGCTCGGACTATATCCGAGGAATTAAGTAAGTCATTGCAATTTTCTGGAAGTAGACCCGAATTTAATAATGGTTCGGTCAAAATTTTGTGCATGGGAGATACAAGGTATTATTACACGATTGGTACAAAAGTAGATGATCCAGCAGCAACCTTAAATAGTCCAGGTCAAATTGGTCTGGTAGCAATTAGGCTAGGTACTTATGAGTACAATCCAGATGGTACTCTAAAAGGTATTAATGCTTCGTCATGTTCACTATGTCCAATTACTTTGCAGAGTTGCCAACTCGAAAAAAGACAGCTTTTATCAAAAAACATGCGTCTAACAGAGTTTAGTTTAGGTCAAGTGGGCGATCCTAATAATAACTTGTGGAACATAAAAGTAGGCATTGCTTATGGCGACGGAGATTTGTTTGTCGATAATAGCGGTACGGCTATGAGTGATATAATCTTCAAAGATCCAGCCAAAGCCACAGAAGCTCGCTGCACCTCAAACCAATCTGGTGGAAGTTTTTGTGCCGTATCTAAGCTAGACACAACCCTGAAAAGACGTATAAAATAAAAGGTAAAGATTATGAAGAAAAACCATTTATCAATCAAGCACAACGAACAAGGCATTGTATCTATATTTGTCACTATAATAATTATTTTGCTAATGAGCCTAATAATCTTGGCAATGGTCCGTAATGCCACCCGCGAAGGTCGCCAGTCGCTCGATAGGCAGCTGAGTGATCAAGCTTTTTATAACGCTGAATCGGGGATAAACGATTGGACTAAATTTATTAATAAAAATAAAAATAATCCAGCGTTACCTATTGAAAAAAAAGAATGTGACCCAAACCAATTTTCAGGTAGTTTCCCTGGAGCTGATTACCCCAAAAATTTCTTAGACATAGATGGAACAAATAGATACACATGTGTTAAATATAACCGCCAGCCAAGCTATTTGGTTAGCGAAAATAGCAGCGATAACTCTGATTTATTTTTGATCAAGCCAGCATCACTAGTAAATACCCTAAAAGTGTCATGGAAAGTTTCACCCGCAAACTTAGCTAGCTGCAACTTTGGTGGCAATACATTACCTACTTCTGCAGCTGCCACTAACTGTCGTATTGGCGGGTTACGGTTAGAACTATTTAAACGAGGCTTAAATAGTAAAGATGCCTACATAAGTGATTCGATGGTTGCCTATGCTTTTCCAAAAAACTCGTCAGGAGGGGGAATTATTAATTATAATAGTTCTCGCGGTGATCAAAAGGGAGTTAAAATTCTAGCTGACTGTAATGGCAATGAATGCAGTGTAATTATTGGGTCAGGCTTAAATATAAATCCAGCTCTTAATGATCAGTATTACCTAATAGTCAAACGAATCTACTTAACTGCCGATACTAGTACTGTAACGGT
>CAZYMH010000002.1:0-53865 GCA_964648105.1 uncultured Candidatus Saccharibacteria bacterium | reverse complement strand
TAAATATAGCTATTAGTCTTTTTTACGGTGAAATTGCTCGTGTATTTTCTTTAAGTGTGGGTCAGTAATATGAGTATAGATTTGAGTTGTAGAAATATTACTGTGGCCAAGCATCGCCTGAACCGAGCGAATATCGGCTCCATTTATCAATAAATCTGTCGCGAAACTATGCCTGAGAGAATGTGGTGAGACATGCTTAGTAATTCCAGCTAGCAGAGCATATTTACTGACCATTCGCTGAATACTCCTAGGTGTAAGCCGTAAATAATTGCCAGATAAATCAGGTTTTTTAATTCCGCTAAAGCGTATAAATAATGCAGGAGCTTTGTCGCCCCGCGACTCTAGGTATTTATCGATCCAATTAGCTGCCATGTCACTAATAAAAACTGGCCGATCTTTTTGGCCTTTGCCTCTCACCATAAATTCACGTCGTTTAAGATTGATATGCTCGCGGTTTAAGTTGGTTAGCTCGGATACACGCAGGCCACTAGAGTATAGTAGTTCTAAGATTGCTCTGTCACGGAGGCCTGTTTTGTTAGAAATATTTGGTTGGTTTAGCAAACGTAGCATTTCTTCGTTAGACAAAAAACTAACTTGCTTGCGTTTGGTGCGAGCAAGCTCAATCTTGTCTGGACTCATTGCTGGAATGTCACGTTTAACGCAATATTTAAGAAAACTACGTAGGGCAATCAGATGGTAATTGGTAGTTGATTTTTGGAGTTCGTCAGATTCATAAGTACCAATTCGATTTAGCCATAAACGCCACTTTCTGATAAGTTCTGGGGTAATATCACTGACTTTTATTTCGCCTGCATAATCACTTAGTCTGAGCAAATAATGATGGTAGTTAGCAATTGTTTTTTGAGAACGATTTTGTTCGATTTCGAGATATTCCAAAAAGTCGACTAAAGCTTTATCAAATTGCATACGTTTATTGTACAACGGGGCAGCCGTAATAAGTAAAAATTCATCACTTTTATCTGTTATAATTAATTTATTCATAGCAAACAAAGGAGTATAATTTTATGGAACGAACATTAATAATTCTCAAACCTGACACAATTAAGCGTGGTTTGGTGGGCGAAATTTTGACTCGTTTTGAGCGAGCTGGACTCAAAATTGTTGGTAGTAAAATGGTCCAACCAACTGCCGATCATTACTATCATCATTATGAAAGTATAAGCAAAATGGTGTCGCGGCGGGGCCAAAAAGCTTTTGATGTAACGCTCAAAATGATGCAAGACGGACCAGTTATTGCTTTCGTACTTGAAGGTATCGAAGCGATTGCTTTAGTCCGTAAAATGGTTGGCACGACTGAACCTAAAGCTGCTTTGCCAGGTACAATTAGAGGCGATTATGCTCATGTCAGCTTTGCTCACGCCGACAAAAAAGACATGGGTATCCCCAATATCATTCACGCCTCAGGTAACGTTGAAGAAGCTGAGCAAGAAGTTGCCCATTGGTTTAGCGAGGCAGAACTTTTTGACTACGAATCCGTCCACGATAAATATACTCAATTAAAATAAAAGAAGGGCAGCTAAAACTGCCTTTTATTTGGTCCAGTAGCTCAATGGATAGAGCAGCTCCGTCCTAAGGAGAAGGTTGTAGGTTCGACTCCTACCTGGATCACCAGATTATGCCAAACTAAAATAGAGGTAGCCTAATTTTAGGTAATGCTTATAATATGTATAGACATGGCCAAAAAATCTAAAAAAAATTTTGAAGATCAAATGGACGACGAAGAACTAATTTATGTTTTTCGTAAGCACCCAATTGTTATGAGACGAGGCTTAATTTATGCAATGCTGGCTATCTTGTTAGGTACCATTCCAGCATACATTAAGCCCGAATATAGCTATCTTATTGGTGGGTTAGTCGGTGGTTTTATCTTGGCTGGGCTAGTTTTTATGCCATGGTGGATTACATGGAATTACAGTGTATACTTGGTAACCGACCAGCGTTTAATTCAGATAACTCAAAAAGGTTTTTGGAACAAAAGTGTGGTCGATATTGGCCTAAATCAGATACAAATGATTAATTACGAGATTTCAGGACTCGAGCAAACTCTGCTAGGATTTGGTACAATAAATATACAAACTTTTGTTGGCGATTTGGTAATTCATGATATTCATCACCCTGCCAAAACCCAAAAAAAGTTATTGGCGATTTTGCGAGATCAAGGCTTTTTGAGTGCTAACTCGCCGATGAATAATCAATATAGTGAAGATGAAGAATAAATTAAAGAAAATATACCCACGCAAAAAAGCTCCCCTTGTCGATAAAGACACTAGGGTTACTAATGATACAGTCGCTCTTCACCGCGAAGAAGTGCTAAAAGGAGCTAGGAAGTATATTTACCCCTTGCAGCATGCCAAGCATAAGTTAGTTGGTATATCTATATCGGTCTTTTTGGTAGCTTTACTTGGGTTTTTTAGTTACTGCGTTGTAGTGCTATACAAAACCAAAAATTACTCTGATTTCATCTATAAAGTCACTAAAGTTGTGCCATTCCCAGTAGCCAGAATTGGCTCAGATTTTGTGCCTTACGAAAATTATCTTTTTGAGATAAATCATTACAAACATTATTACCAAACTCAGCAAAAATTAGACTTCAATACTGATGCTGGCAAGGCTCAGCTAGCCGAATTTAAGAAACGTGCCTTAGACAAAGTCGTCGACGATGCCTATGTCAAGGAAATCGCTAAACAAAATAACATTACTGTAAGCGAATCAGAGGTCGATGATGCTATAAAAGTTGTTCGTGACCAAAACAGACTAAGTGGTAATGATCAAGAATTATCTAATATTTTAAACGAGTATTGGGGTTGGAATATCAAAGATTTTCGGCGTTCGCTCAAAACCCAGACACTTAACCATAAAGTTGTGTCATTTCTAGCCAAAGATACTCATGATAAAGCAAATACTGCATATCAGCAGCTCAAAAATGGCAAAGATTTTGCTCAGCTAGCCAAAGAAGTGTCCGAAGACAACATTACTGCTCAAAATGGCGGTGAATATGGGGCATTACTCGACAAATCGAGTCGAGATCTCTCGCCAAAAATAGCCGATGCGATCTTTAAGCTTAAGCCCAATGAGTATTCGGGTGTAATCGACACTGGTTATGGCCTAGAAATTGTAAAAGTCTTAGAAGTTAAGGGTAACCAAGTTAGGGCAGCTCATATTGCATTTAATTACAAAGACACACCTCAATATCTCAACGACATTAAGGCCAAGCAAAAATCCCGAAAATACATATCATTTTAATTTGTGGTTTTTTGTAGGCATTGTTATAATTTGTGATATAAGATGCTAAAATAAAAATCTTAAAATGACAAAAACAAAAAAACAGAGGTCAACCCTCTCTCGGTCGCAGTATCTCAAAGACCAGATTATCCACCAGCTTCTTCTGGAGTCTATTGTTAGTTCCCAAAAAACTGTTAAAAGCGATGTAAAACTACAGATTTTCAAAAATAAACGTCCCAAAAAAGTTGCCCCAAAAAATGACAAAATTGTACCTGAAACCGCGAATAATACCGTCACCGAAGAAAATGCCCCCTCAAAAAAGACCAGTTTTGAAGCAGAAGAAGACTATATAATCTCAACCGCCAAAAACCAAAATCTTGATGACATAAAGAAAATGCTTGGTTTAACACCTCAGCCAACAGCCCCAAATAAGCCGCAGTCGCTAACTATTAAGTATAAAAAAGCTTTCAATTATAAAAGATGGGCGTTAGTATTAGGTGTTCTTATGCTAGTGGTGGTGATTTTTCAGGTTTTATACCCCAAGGACCGCACTTTGCCGTTTGCTCGCTTACAATCAGTTGGATACCAAGGTTTTGCAAGTAAACAAGAAGTACTAAGCTCGTTTGATAATTTTGGTGAGCGAATAGTTACCGTTCATACTCATACCAAAACTCTTACAACTTCTTATAATGATCTTGGAGTTACTATAAGTCCTCACCAAACTGTTGACCAAATGACAGATTACAGTCTAAAATCGCGTTTGGTTCCGTTTTCGTTTGTCTTTAAAGGCAATAAAACATATTATCTTGATCGTTCGATTGATTCATCTCGCTTAGATTTGTATGTCAAAGATGTTATAGCTCTGGCAAGTAAGCAACCAGTCGATGCCGTAGTTAGCAAAAATGGCACACGGCTAAGTACTACCGAATCTGAAGACGGCTATCGTTACGAGGTAGAAGCTCTGCGTAATCAGATTTTGAGGTCTGATTTATCTAATAACGGCCAAATAATTTTTGCACCAACTGTGCTTAGGCCGAAATTATCGTCTCAAACGGCCAAAGAGGCAATTAACAAAATGCAACGAAGAATCGACACTCCACTTATAATCAGTGGCGACACCAAAACCTATACTGTTAGCTCAGATGTGCTGGCTTCTTGGGTGGTGATCAAACTGCTTCCCGAGCAACAAAATATTGAGCTAAGTTTTGACAAGTCTGCGGTGGCCTCAACACTGAGCATTTTTATTTCGCAGATTAATAAAAACCAAATTCCTAGCAAAACAACTTTACTTAACGGTGTACAGGCTGGCCGACAAGAGGGTAGCAGTGGCCGAAAAACTGATCAAGACGACCTAATCAAACGTGTTAGCGAGTCGACAAATCCTTCGGTAACTTCGGTAGAAGTTAGTATAGCGACGATTCCAGCAGGTGAGGTGACCGAAAGACGTTATTCTAAGGATAATCAAGGTGTTCAATCGATGCTTAATTATTGGACGTCGACCCACAAAGGCGAATACAGCATAGATATCCGTTCAATCGACGATAAAATTTCAGCCAATTACAATGGTTTTCGGATTATGCCTGCTAGTGGATTTAACAAAGCTTATATTGCTAGCTTAATTTATGGCAAAGTTACCAGCGGATATAGCTCGCTACAAACACTAGTCGGTGGCCAAACGATTGAGACTTGCTTGAATAAAATGATTCAAGCTAGCGATGATAATTGTACAAATTTGCTGGGTGATGTAGTGGGCTGGAGTGCCAGTGACGCCACTTTGAAAGCTCAAGGATTAGCTAGCACTACTTTATCGCCCAATTCGAGTTTAACGTCTGCTAGCGACGGCTCGATATTCTTACAAAAAGTATATAACGGCAGTGTTATCTCTAGAAGTTACTCATCTATGTTACTAACCAAAATGCAAAATTCAGCCAACCGCACAGGTATCCCAGCTGGCTCAAAAAATACATCTGTGGCAAGCTTATCGGGCAGTTATGGTCGTGTCAAAAATGACTTTGGCTTAGTTTATTCACCGAATACCAAATATGTTATTAGTGTTATGAGTGATGGAGCAAATGCTAGCGATATTGCTGACTTAGCCACCGAAGCCTACAAGATTTTCAATCAATAATTAAATAAGCATAACCAAAATGTAATTTGGTTGTATAATTAAGCTTAAATATAAGTTTATTTCATGGCCAAAAAATCTTTTTTATCAAAAACCGAGAAGCAATTTGAGAAGCAAATCCACAAAAGGGAGAAGCAAACTGTCGCTTTGGCCAAAACTTTAGTCAACCGCAAACGTTATAATCGTTTTTTGCGAATTTTGGGTCCAGGGTTGGTTACAGGGGCGGCCGATGACGACCCGTCGGGTATCACAACATATTCGCAAACTGGAGCAATGTTTGGCTATAAGCTGCTGTGGATTTTTCCATTTATGTTTCCGATTTTGTTAGCCGTACAAGAGAGTTGTGCCAGAGTCGGAGCGATTACAGGTAAGGGGCTGGCAGCCGTCATAAAAGACAATTATAGTCGTAAAATTTTGACACCTTTAGTAATTTTGGTTGTTATCGCCAATGTTATTAATATCGGAGCCGATTTAGGGGCGATGGCCGCTACAACTCAGCTGTTTATCGATGCAAATTACTCTGTTTTAACGATTTTTTATGCATTAATCATCATTGGTTTAATTGTGCTGGTGCGGTACAAAACTTACGCCAAGATTCTTAAATGGCTTGCCGTGGTATTGTTTGCTTATCCGATTACTGCTTTGTTGGTTAGGCAAGATTGGCCTGAGGTCTTTCGACATACTTTTAGCATGCCCGAGTTTAGTATGTCGACAGTTTATATTTTGGTGGCGATACTCGGTACTACAATTTCACCGTATTTATTTTTTTGGGACACTTCAGAAGTCGTCGAGGAAGAAATATCGAAGCGTAATATAAGCAAAATTGGCGTCAAACCACTTTCGACTAAACATTTTTTGCATAATATCCGTTTAGATAATTTTGTTGGCATGGCCTTAGCTATTTTAACAGCGTGGTTTATTGTGATTGCCTGTGCGGCCACCCTTCATAACAGCGGTATAACCGAAATTAATAATGCTCAAGACGCGGCCAAAGCGTTAGAGCCACTAGTCCAGGGATTCCCAAATTCGGGGTTGATTGCTAAGTTGATATTCTCAGTCGGGATTGTTGGCATTGGATTATTGGCAATTCCGGTTTTGGCAGGTTCATCATCGTATGCGGTTAGTGAGCTTATGGGTTGGCAAGAGGGGCTACACCGCAAATACAAACGAGCAGCTAATTTTTATGGAATTATAATTTTGGCAATTCTGATTGGGCTGGCTATTAATTTTTTGGGGATTGACCCTATCAAAGCTTTAATTTTCTCGGCAGTTTTCAATAGTGTCGCTTCAGTACCTCTGTTATTTATGATTGCTAAAGTAGGCAACAATCGTTCAATCATGGGTGAGTACAAGAATGGTCGGCTGTCTAACATCTTTATACGCCTAGCTTTTATTGTCACATTTTTGGCTACAGTCTTTTTGTTAATATCTTATTTTATATAGATTTGACAGTAGAGTATAATTAAAACATAAGCCAAATAACTACGAGGAGGGAAAAATGGCTACTAAAATTAAAAACGTAAAAACAGGCTCATTTAATCGAGCGTGGGTTGCTTTAGGAGTAACCAGAATTATGCTAGGCTTTATATTTTTGTGGGCCTTTTTTGATAAATTACTAGGTTGGGGCAAAGCTACTCCATCTGGTAAAGCATGGGTGGACGGTGTACTGCCGACTACAGGCTACTTGAAGGGTGTCGAAAAAGCAGGTGGTCCATTTGCCGATTTTTTTGGCGGTTTAGCAACTAATTCATTATTTGCATGGCTATTTATGCTAGGCCTATTATTGATTGGTTTAGCTTTAATCTTCGGTGTTAGCCTGCGAATGGCCGCACTTTTTGGCACAGTAATGATGGTTATGATGTGGATGTCGTCTATGCCACTCAAAACCAATCCAATTATCGACGATCATCTAATTTACGCTGGTCTATTGTGGGTTGTCGCCTTTGGCAAAACTGCCTTAAGTGCCAATGATTGGTGGCGTTCGCTAGATGTAGTCAAACGCAATTCTTGGCTCCGATAAATAATAATTATCAAAAAATACCCCAGATCATATCATCTGGGATATTTTTATTGGTCGAGCATCAGTTGCCCGAAAAACCTATATCTTCTAATTTGAGTATAAAAATAAAAAATCATTACCTAATAAGTAGTAATGATTTCTTATGGCGGGCCCGACCGGATTCGAACCGGCGATCTTCTCCGTGACAGGGAGACGTGATAGGCCTCTTCACTACGAGCCCATGCCTAAATCTTTGGCTAATATTACCACAAATTATTGACCATTACAAAATATATTGAGCTAGTCCATATGTAATTTTTAAGTACTAATATTGATTTTGTCTATAATTATTATATAATAACTAAATGTCGTCAGAATTCAATATTTACAATTATTTAAGAGAGCGACAAAATCAAGGCTCGTGGTTAACTGTCGAAATTGGCCCGCGATCTAGGCCAATGCTCGATAATCAAACAGATTTTTATACCAATAATCGTTGTTATATAGGAGTAGAGGCTAATCTACGAGACATTAGTGGTTTTGCCGAAAAGAAGGTTACTCAAATGTTAGCAAATGCAGCCATCGATGGGCAAAATTGTTTCTGGATTGATCTAGATAGTGGTAGTAATATTTGCTATGAGGCCGAATCTGGCAATGATAGTTATATCGAGAATCCTGATGACTTTAGATGTCAGTCAATTTTGCCCAGTGGTGTTGCAGATGAAGTTTGTGTAGCCAATGTTTTGAGTGACCCAATGATTAATCGCAGCCCAAATCCACTCAAGCAAACTATTAAAGAAATTGCTCGCTTGCTAAAGCCAAACGGTGTAGTGATTAGGCGAGAAACAATGACGCCTCACCAGAAAAAGTCCGAAATCCAAACTAAATTAGCCGAATTTGGCTTAAGGGAAGTTTGTTATGTCGATTTAGGCAGCTCACCGCAAACTTTCAGGCAGATAGATCTAAAGTATGGCCAAAATATCGAGAAATCTCACATAAATCCGTCTTCGCACTCTTTTTATCAAGTTTTATTAAAACAAACTAAAACTTCAGTATAATATTGATAAATCAATAAATTTGCCGAAGTAGCTCAGTTGGTAGAGCAACGCATTCGTAACGCGTAGGTCGTGGGTTCAACTCCCATCTTCGGCTCCAATCTAATCAATTTACTTTATTATTTATGTGTCTAGCGGTAAAATATATATGATTATGCCTCACCTAAAAAATTTTTTTCATGACCGTTTTGTATTATTTATCTTAACTATCAATTCTTTTATATTGATTGTAACTCTAACCAGTGTTTTGCTTAGAATTGGTGGCGAAGCCAATACTTATGTCCAATATTATCGGTCCAATTTAGGGTTAGCAGCCTCAACAGTCGGTGGAGTTGGCGAAATATTGGCTTTTTTGGCCTTTGCGGCGGGGATATTTGTAGCTCATATATTTATAGGTATAAATTTTTATAAAGTTCGCAAAAGTGCAGCTTGGACCTCGTTATTAATGACCACATTTTTATTAATTCTTAATGTTTTGGTAGTTAACGTGCTTCTAGATTTGCACTAATCATGAAAAATATCGAAATTCCATTGCAGTCGGAAAAAACATCTATTTACAGATGGTTCGAGCGATTGCCAGCTATTCTGAGCTGGTCTTTATTGGCTTTGCCATTTGTCTTGAGTTTGATCGATGCACGACTAACCATATTCTTTATTGTTATTTATATAATGACTTGGTTTATCAGGTCGATGGTCTTGAGTGTTCGAGTTTTGCAGGGCTATTACAACATGAAAACTCACGAAAAATTGCCATGGAACAAAATGATTGACGATATCGAAAACCGCCAAGCCAAAGTCGCTAATGCACCAGATTGGCATGCCAGAAACATTGCCAGACTTGATAAATATCCAGCCAAAATCAAACCAAGTGAGGCAGTCCATGTGATGATGGTTGCCACTTACAACGAAAGTCGAGATATTTTAGAGCCGACAATTCAGTCAGTACTCGATTCTGACTACGATGTAAAGGGTAAAGTAATACTAATAATCGCTTACGAAGAGCGTGGCGGCAAACATATCGCCGAGCAAGCCAAGCAACTAATAACAGATTACGGCGATAAATTTTTGTACGCCGAAGCAGTCGAACACCCAGATGGTATACCAAACGAAGTAAGAGGCAAGGGTGGTAATATAACTTATGCGGGCAGAGTCTTGCAAAAACGGCTCGAAACAATGAAAATCGATCCAGAACGTGTTCAGGTAACTACGCTTGACGCCGATAATCGACCACATAAAAACTATATTTCGGCACTAACTTACACATTTTGTTTAGTGCCAGAACCTCGGTACGTGTCTTTTCAGCCGATACCGATATTTACCAATAATATCTGGGACGTGCCAGCACTCATGAGAGTGATTGCCACTGGTAATTCATTTTGGAATATTGTCCAAAGTCTCAGGCCGCATATGATTCGAAATTTCTCTTCGCATGCCCAAAGTATGAGAGCTTTAATAGATGTAGATTTTTGGAGCGTCCGCACAATTGTCGAAGATGGGCATCAATTTTGGCGAACGTATTTTGGTTATGATGGCCGACACGATGTTTATCCAATCTTTGTGCCAATTTACCAAGATGCGGTTTTGGCCGAAGGCTATAAGCGAACTTTAAAAATGCAATTTATCCAAATACGGCGTTGGGCATGGGGAGCATCGGACATCGCATACGTGGCTACCAAAGCCTATTTTACTCCTAACAAAGTCCCTAAATTCGATAAATTAGCTAAATTAGCTCGTTTGATGGAGAGTCATATCAGCTGGGCGACTGCTCCGATTTTGATGGCTTTTGCGGCTTTTGTACCAGTGTTATTTAATCCCGATGATATTGCCTCTAATCAACTTCCGGGAATTGTAAGTGGCATTCAGCGAATAGCTATGGTTGGGTTGTTTATCACTTTGTTTTTGAGCTTCAAGTCCTTGCCGCCTAAGCCAGCTCGTTACAAACGACGCCACACCGTTTTTATGGCTCTTCAATGGGTACTTTTGCCGATTACAACAATTCTTTATAACTCTAGTGCTGCATTGTATTCGCAAACCAGATTAATGCTTGGGAAGTATCTAGATAAATTCGATGTCACCGAAAAAGCCACCAAAAAACAAACTTAAAATCAACATAAATTAATTAGTTGGTGAGAGGTAATGGGCCTCATAAAAGGTAGCTGCCACATGGTCGTAATTAGTTAGAGTTTGTAAGGCAAATGACTTCAATGTAGTGATATTAATCACTCCATGGGTGTGATTTCTGTTATCATGCAATACTTTGGTCAAAATAGTCTCTGTGAGCTGTTTAGACGCCTCTATTTTAGATTTTTTGTGTGATACCGAGTTCATTACCGAGACAAACAATTTGTCTCTATCAAGAGGCTCTAAAGACCCATTATCTAATTTGACCCTAAAGCACAACCCATAATCAGGCTGTTCGTAAGTTGTAAAGGCAGCCTTACAAGAGGTACAGGCGTGTCTTCGCCATGTTTTATGAACCTTAGAAGACGATCGAGAATTTATAATCTTAGTTTTTGAGTGACAATATATACATACCATGACTATATATTGACATAACACTAATTAAAAAGCTAGTGTAAAAGTTGGGTATAAAGACCAAAAAAATGACCTTTATCTATCTAAATAAGGTCGAGGTGTATACTTCCGGTCATATTAACGATTACGTTTAATACGACTAGCTGGCTTTGTTAGCCCAATCTCTTCATAGAACAGATTAAAGCTTCCCAAAGCATTGGTGGTTTTACTCACACAAAATCCCTGTTTAACATGCTTATGTTAACATAAAACACCAAAAAAAGCAAGTGAAGGTAGTAAATTTTACTCTATAAAACAAAAAACTAAGCCTGATTAATAAGACTTAGTTAATAATTGTGGTGGGCGATATAGGATTCGAACCTATCACCTTAGCAACGTCAATGCTACGCTCTAGCCAAATGAGCTAATCGCCCTCGGTAGTCATAAGGGATGTAGCTAATATAACAAAAAGGGGTAATAAATTCTAGATTAACCATATATGATATATATCTTAGTGTATTAGGTACTCCAAGTATGTGGATAAAAATTCAGTTTTGTGGATAATATTTTGATAAAAGTACTAGCATTATAGTACTAACATTGTTATGATTGGTTTGTCAGATGGAATTCTGACGAGGTGTTTTTGAAAGAATCGTGTCAATTTGCGAGATGACACGATTTTTTATTTTAGCTAGAGAGTTTTTAGATAATAATTAATCTGTTATTATATTGTTAAGCAATGAAGTGGACTAACCAACCACAGAGCTTCGTTTGAGTGGTTACAGATGTGCGATAACAGATGTAACAATAGTCAATGCTAAGGTGGAACCTCCGAATTTCGGACCGAAGCACTCTAGATATGTAATATAACTATCGGAGTGTTTATTTTTTTAGGGAGAAAGTATGAATAACAGCCAACAACAAGCACAGTCCAAGATTTTTTCAGCTGATTACAGAGAAGGTATTTACGCAATGAGGCATAGCCTGGCTCATATAATGGCTAGTGCCGTCCAAAGAATCTGGCCGAATATTAAACTCGGTGTTGGCCCAGTAGTCGATGATGGTTTTTATTATGATATTGATTTAGATGGCCAAACATTAAGCCAAGAAGACTTCAAGAAGATAGAAGCCGAAATGCGAAAAATTATTGCCGAGAAGCAAGAGTTTGAAAGAAGTGAAAAACCAATCGATCAAGCAATTGATTGGGCAAAAAACACTCATCAGCCCTATAAACAAGAGCTACTCAATGATTTGAAAAGGGCTGGCACAACACTGGTCAAAGACCTTGATATTAATAATCTTGGGCTTGAATCGAGTGCTGAGAGTAAAGTCGATAGTGTGTCATTTTATACAAATGGCGATTTTACTGATTTATGCCGTGGGCCACATGTAGATAACACTGGTGAAGTAGGGGCATTTAAACTGATGAGAGTAGCTGGGGCATATTGGCGTGGCAAAGAGTCTAACCCACAAATGCAAAGACTATATGGAGTGGCATTCAAAACAAAAGATGACCTCAGTAACTACTTAGAACTTTTAGAGGTAGCAAAAAAGTCTGATCATCGTGTTTTAGGCGAAAAGTTAAAATTATTCTTCATCACACCAGATGTTGGTGCAGGTTTGCCGCTACTAATGCCGAGAGGTGAGCAAATCAAAAGGACGCTAATGGACTATATGCGAGATAAAGAAGAATCAGCTGGATATCAGTATGTCTCAACACCAGTTTTGACTGATCGTAAACTTTATGAACGGTCGGGACACGCCGATTATTACAGCGAAAATATGTATTCTACCGAAGAAGACGAAGAGGGCAACAAGTTCTTCATAAAGCCTATGAACTGTCCTCACCATCATATGATTTACGAAAAAATGGTCGAGAGCTACCGAGACCTACCGTTGAGGCTGAGTGAACATTCAGGGTTATATCGCTATGAGCTATCTGGCACGTTGACTGGTCTTATACGAATGCGAGGGCCGATTACTCAAAACGACTCGCATACATATGTAACTGGCGATCAGCTAAAAGAAGAATTTAGATCTGTTTTGGAGCTGTTTAGAACAGTTTATGCCGAGACAAACCTCGATGATTATTGGTTTAGGCTATCACTACCAGACTTTGAAAAAGATAAATTTGCCAAAGAGAGTGATAAGTGGGAATTCGCGGGACAAATAATTAGGGAAGTTTTAGAAGAATCTGGGCTGCCGTACGAAGAAGGTGTTGGTGAAGCAGCATTTTATGGTCCAAAATTAGATGTTCAAACTCGAAATGTGCTTGGTAAAGAAGATACAATTGCCACTGTCCAAATTGATATTTTGGTGCCAGAACGTATGGGGTTGAACTATGTCGACCAAGACAATAAAAAGCAACACCCTTATGTGATCCATAAGTCGATTATGGGGGCATTCGAGCGATTTATGGCCTTTTTGTTAGAGAAAACATCGGGTAATTTACCAGTTTGGCTGGCCCCTGAGCAGGTAAGAATAATCTCGGTTAACCAAGAGCCGACCACTCTTGAATATATAAAAACACTCGAGGAGTTAGCACGACAAAATCATGTTCGCTACACAGTAGATAATTCTAACCAATCTGTTGGCAAGAAAATTCGAGACGCAGAACTTATGAAGGTTCCTTACACTTTAGTTGTCGGCGAAAAAGAGATTGAAACAGATAAGGTTGTGCCACGAATTAGACACGACTTGTTGGTAAATGATAAGCATTTAGAATTAAATATGGATGGATTTTTCAAAACAGTTCATAACGAATCTGTAATGAGAGTAAACAAAACCTCTCTTTGAAGTAGTATGAAAGATAATTTTGCAGTGCGAGTTAACCAACTTGTCTCTCAAATACCATTTGGAAGAGTTATGACTTATGGACAAATTGCAGCAATTTGTGGCAATGGCAGGGCAGCACGAATTGTCGGTGGGATTGCACATTATGGTGACCCAAATTTGCCTTGGCACAGAGTAGTCAACAGAAATGGTGGCTTGGCGTCTGGATACCCAGGTGGCAGACAAGCCCACAAGCAACATCTAGAATCTGAGGATATATCGGTAGATAACAATTTTTATATTAAGATTGAAAAATATTTATGGCAACCAAAAATTTGATAGTAATTGTTGGACCCACAGGATCTGGCAAAACTGAAGCTGCGACTACATTAGCCAAACGCTACAATGGTGAAATTATCTGTGCTGATTCTAGGACAATATATAAAGATATGAATATTATTACCGCCAAGCCAAATCAAGATGACATGCAAGCGATTAAGCATTATGGACTGGATTTGGTATCGCCAGATCAAGCTTATACAGTCAAAGATTTCAAAAATATGGCCGATAAAATGATTAGTGAAATCATGGGTAAAGATAAAACACCAATCTTAGTGGGAGGTAGCGGACTGTACATTAACAGTGTCGTGTTTGACTATAACTTTCCCGAAATTATTGAAAAAATTGATGATCTTCCGCTAAATAAGCTACAAAAAATTGCCACAGAGCGAGGTTATGTAGTTAGCGAGCAAGTATTCAAGAATCCTAGACATTTGAGGGGCTTACTTAATAGAGGTGGAGAGGCTGGAAAAGCTAAACTAAAGCAAAATATCATCATTTATGGGATAAAGCCGAGTTTAGATGTGTTGAAAGCTCGAATTACCAAGCGAGTCGAAGTGATGTTTGATTCTGGAGCAGTCGAAGAGGTCGAATATTTGATAAAAAAATATGGTAATCAACGATCTGCTTTTAATACTCCTGGATTTCGACCAATCGAGATACTTATAAATGGCGAAATTTCAGAGGTAGAAGCAAAGCATTTATTCGCGAAAGCTGATCTAGACTTAGCCAAAAAACAGATTAAATGGTTTAAGCGATATCCTGAGATAAAGTGGTTTGCTAGCTGCGAAGACTTATTGAAAGAAACAAAAGTTCTTACCCAAAATAAGATAAAAAGCTTATAATAAACAACATGTTTTTAATCAGTTTATATATCGGTAAGACGTTGCAAGCAATTACACGATTAAGAGGTGGCCGTGGTAGTGCCCTGCCTGGCTATGTAATAGAAAGAATCAACAAGCATTTTTTAGCCCAAGCCCTAAAACAGTTGCCAGAGGGGGTGATTTTAATCTCTGGTACTAATGGCAAAACTACCACCACCAAACTGATTGCCGAAGGCTTAGAAAAATCTGGTTATCGCGTATTGACTAACCGTACTGGTAGTAACTTTGTTCGGGGAGTAATATCACTAATTGTGTCTGAAGCTACTATACTAGGGCGGCTCAGAAAAGATGTTGCTGTACTCGAACAAGATGAGGCCTATGCAGTTCATTTTGTGAACCAATTTGCCCCTAGAGGAGTGGTTATATTAAATGTCATGCGTGATCAGATGGATAGATTTGGTGAGATTGATAATACAGCTCAACTTTTGGGTAAAGTAACTAAAACAGCTAATGATTTTGTGGTTTTGAATGATGACGATTCTCGGGTTAGTCAGCTTGAAGTTAAAGATAAAGTTACAAAATTAACTTTTGGAGTTGACATGCAAATTGCACATCTATTTGTATCTGATGATGAAATGCACGGTGATAGTATCACGTCTCCAACAAAAAGTAATAATTCCGATGTATTACTAAAGTCGATTAGTAAAAATGAAGTCACTTATACCTATAAAAACCAAGATTTTACAATCATTCCGAAAGTTAGCGGGCTACACAACTATCAAAATTTAGCCACCGCATTTTTGGCTGTTCGGGCAGTCGCCAAAGAGCCGATTAGTAACCAACAAATTTTTGATTTTTTGGCTAATATTGAACCAGCGTTTGGACGTGGAGAAGTGATAGAGATTGATAAAAAAATTGTTCGTTTGCAACTAGTTAAAAATCCTGCAGGATTTATGCAGTCGCTTCGGCTAATTCATGAGGAGCAGCCAGATCAAATCATGATTGCCATAAATGATGATTATGCCGATGGACGTGATATGTCTTGGCTATGGGATGTCGTCTATAATCATGATATAAAAGCCGATAATCATATAATTACATCTGGTATACGTGCATACGAGATGGCAGTTCGACTAAAGTACGACGATTTAAATGCTGAAGTAATCGACAATATGGATAAAGCAATTTCGGAGGTGATTAAACGACTTAAAGTCAATCAAAAGGGCATAATCTTCTGCACGTATACGGCTATGCTCGAAATTAGAAAAAGCTTAGAAAAACAGGGGCATGTGGAGTTAGTAAAATGAAAAAAATTAATATACTTTTGCTTTATAAAAAAGAAATGAATATTTATGGCGACACTGGTAACTTGTTAGTTCTTGAGCAAAGACTACGGTGGCGAGGCATAGATTATCAAGTTCACACCGCTGGACTGGGTGATGATTTGCCGAAAAATCCAGATATAATTTTGGGCGGCGGTGGCCAAGATGCGGCACAATCGGTTGTCGAGCAAGATTTACAACTCAAAGCCGAAACAATTCACAATTATGCCAATGACAATGTACCGATGTTAATGATTTGTGGAATGTATCAATTGTTTGGCAATAAATTCGTAACTTCCGATAAAAAGAGTCTGAAAGGTATATCAGTTTTTGACTGCGAAACAGTAGCGACAAAGCAAAGACTAATTGGTAATGTCGTTGTCGACACCGAATGGGGCAAGCTAGTCGGCTACGAAAACCACAGCGGCAAGACTTATTTAAGTGACGGTGTCGAACCATTAGGTAATGTCATAAAGGGTGGTGGCAATAATGGTAAAGACGGTCAAGAAGGTGCCAGAGTAAAAAATGTTTTTGGTTCATATTTACATGGTCCTTTACTTAGCAAAAATCCAGTTTTTGCCGATTATTTACTGAGTTTAGCATTGGAACATGCTGGAATGAATAAAGAATTAATTAAGCTCGATGACAAGTTAGAGAACCTGGCTAGTCAAGTTGCCGCTAAACGACCTTACTAATTTTTTGAGTAAATCTTAAATCACAATTTTACTTAAACTTAACATTATTTCTATCTGTTATTTATTAACTGAACAACTGAAATATGCTGTCTCAAAGCATTGGCTATAATAGTCCATAAATTTCTGTTACAATATATTTATGGTTGAACAATTGTTTGGGTCAAAAACTAGGGTTAAGCTTTTGCAATTATTTTATTCTAATCCTAATCGTCCATTTTATGTACGAGAGATTACTCGTAAAGTTGATGAGCAAATAAATTCTGTCAGGCGTGAACTGTCTAATTTATTGAGTGTCGGAATAATTAGTTCTGAAACCACTAACAATAAATTGTTTTATGAAGTTAACCAAAAATACGAATATTATCAGCCATTATCTCAAATATTTGGCAATGTTCCGATTGTTGCTATGCCCAGTGGAGTCGTAAAGTCAGAAGTACCAAGCGATAATATGGCCAAACATGTTGAATCCAACGTACCAGAAGAGTTAAAAGCTCTTGGTCATCTCGAATTAATTGTACTAACTGGCCAGTTTACTAGAGATGAATCGAGTGGAATAGATTTTTTGATAGTTGGTGATATAAACCAAACACAATTATCTAAATATATTTCAGATCTCGAAAAGAGAGAAGATAAAGAAATACGTTATGTCAGCATGCCACTCAAGGAATATAAGTATCGTCTACAAATTAATGATAAATTTTTATTAAAAGTTTTAGAGTCAAAAAATCAGATTTTATATGATAATAATTTGCTTAGTGGTAGTGAAAATGCTGCAGACAAAGAGCAACCTGATCATAAGAAAAAACCAGTTAAGAAAGGGTAGTAACAGTTGTGGATATTAAATTCTATGGTGGAAATTGTATAAAAATTAGCACTAAAAAAGCTTCAATAGTCGTTGATGACGTAGTCAAAATTGGCGGAAAATCAATTGTCGGCAAAGAAGACATTTTACTGATTACCGATGATCGTTTTGGTAGTACATCTGGAGTGGCAAGGTTTGTAATCGATAGGCCTGGAGAATATGAGGTATCGGAGGTATCTGTTATTGGAGTTCCTGCTCGCAGTCATTTAGACTCCGAAACTGATGGTAAAAAATCTGTAATCTATAAAATCGCAATCAATGACACAAATTTAGTAGTTCTTGGTAATATCTACCCAGAAATAACAGATACTTTATTAGAGTCGCTAGGTCAAGTAGATGTTCTTTTTGTGCCAGTGGGCGGCAACGGTTTAACCTTAGATTCTATTGGAGCTCAAAAGGTAATTAAAGAAGTAGACCCTAAATTAGTTGTTCCGACACATTATAATATTGCTGGTCTTAATTATGAGATTCCACAAAATGATTTGGAGTCCGCCCTAAAGTCAATGTCTGTAGAAGTAAGTGAATCAGTAGATGTATTGAAGCTGAAAAGTGCAGATGCACTCGATGGTGTAACTAAATATGTTGTTATAAATCCGTCTAAATAATTATTTTGGAGGCTTAAAACAACTAAAAAAGGCTTATTGTAGTAAGCCTTTTTTCTTTAGAGTTCTGATAGCAGAAGTGCTAACTTTTAGTTTAACTTTTTTGCCATCAACTTCTACGGTTTTGACTTGAAGGTTAGGTTTCCAGACCTTTTTTGTTCGCCTTAAAGAAAAGCTAACATTATGACCGTATTGCTTACCTTTACCAGTAATATCGCATTTTTGCATTAGTTTACCTTACTTAAATTTGATAGTTCAGGTATATATTTTAACTTTTTACACCTTAAAAGTCAATTATTTTTAGTAAAACCTGATATAATCAATTGATATGATTGGAAATTTAAGCCTAGTAAATCTAGTCGCTGTAATAATAACGCTAGTTATCGCTATAACTCTTCATGAAGCGATGCATGCTTACGCGGGCTATCTGTTAGGTGACGACACTGCTAAGAATGAAGGCCGTATCTCACTTAATCCGATAAAGCACATCGATTTATTCTCGACTATTATCTTACCGATCGTAACTCTTTTATTGTTAAAGGCACCAATTTTGGCGGCAAAACCAGTACCGTTTAACCCAGAACGGGTCAAAGGCGGGGAATTTGGAGCAGCACTGATCGCTTTTGCTGGACCTATGACCAACTTAATATTAGCGATATTTACGGCTGGAATTTTAAGGTTATTTGGCGGCAGTCTAGGAGTCGATACAGTGCAAATTCTGTCGATTTTCTTAATAATTAATGTCGGGCTTTTCGTCTTTAATATGATTCCATTACCTCCACTCGATGGCTCGAGAGTCCTATATGCTTTTGCACCTGAACCACTTCAAAGATTTATGGCAAGTATTGAACAGTTTGGAATTTTTATTGTTTTTGCCTTAGTTTTGGCATTACCAACCTTTGGCCAAACACTAATCAATCTAAATACTAGAGTTATAAATATTTTGCTATAGCAAGCTTTTTAATCATATTCGATTGAAAACAACTTGCATGGCGAGTTAAAATATAAATAGCCCTTTAAACCCATGAAAGGCGAGTAAGATTATCTTGAATATTCTTTGATTATGGGAAGTCGAAATTTATATCAATCGTGGTTGATATGTGAGACCACCCACTTGGGTTCTTCCAAGTTAATCAATATGCTCGAGTAATGATTTAAAGGGCCTATTAAGTTGACTATAAACACTAAAAATCATATCGGGATGTGGTGCAGTTGGCTAGCACGTACGGCTGGGGTGAGACATGCCAGTGGCATGTTGCAAGGAAATCTTCTTCTGGCAACTTGTTGCCAAGAATGAAGTTTCGGGGTCGCGCTAGCGTGACCGTGAGGACCGAACGACCCCAATCAAGATTTTATATTATAATGAAGATAGTTTACGGGATGTGGTGCAGTTGGCTAGCACGTACGGCTGGGGGTCGTGAGGTCGCAGGTTCAAGTCCTGTCATCCCGACCAAAATATCTGGTAAAATGTATGTATGGATATTGATAAAAACAAACAAATTACTATTACTTATTTGAATCACCGAGGGGCAATTACAGAGAGAAATATCATACCTGTTGAATTGTGGTATGGGGTGAATGAATGGCATGATTATGAACAATGGTTTATGAAAGCTTATGATACTGATAAGCAAGATACCAGAGATTTTGCCTTAGCTAATTTAAAGAGTGTAGCTAATCCAAGCCTTATAAATGATAACCAAAATGTTGAAGTTAATAATCAAGGTGCCAAAGAAGTAAAATTGTTTAGTGATGGCGGATCGAGGGGTAACCCAGGACCATCGGCACTTGGATTTGTGATCTATGATATGTCAGATCAAGAAATTTATAAGTCGAGCCGCTATTTAGGTGTAACTACTAACAATCAAGCAGAGTATTTAGGGCTGAAAGACGGTTTAGAATGGTGCCAAAAAAACCAAGTTGAAGTTGTGCATATTTATATGGATAGCTTGCTAGTTGTTAATCAAATAAAAGGTATATTTAAGGTCAAAAACCGCGAATTATGGCCGATTCATGATTCTATCAAAGAGTTAATGACTAAATTTAAGAAAATTAATATCTCTCATGTGCCTAGGGAGCTGAATAAAACAGCCGATGCCATGGTCAATGATTGTTTGGATAAAGAAAGTGAATGAATCTTACTGGGCTGATACTGAATTAGGCTTAACAAAAAAGTTTAGTTTTGATTCTTTTCTGAAATCGGTTGAATTTGTTAATAAATTAGCTGTCTTGTTCGAGCAATTAAATCATCATGGCAAAATAGTGATAGATTATAAAGAAGTTGAAGTTTTTTGTTATACTCACGGCGATCAAAAAACAGTTACCGAAACAGATAAAAATTTGGCTGATAAAATTGATGGCGTTTACGATCTGGTATAATTGAGTAGTCAGATCATTGTTCGATCGCCTCGCTTATTAAAAAATGAGGAGGAAAGTCCGGGCAACGTAGGAGAAGACAGTTGTTAACTGCAACCAAGGGCAACCTTAGGGAAAGTGCCACAGAAACAAGACTACCTCTTGAAGGTACAGGTGAAAAGAGTGGGGTAAAAGCCCACAATCGCTTATGGTGACATAAGAGATTGGTAAACCCTGTCTGTTGCAAGGAGATTTAGCTTCGTTAAGACGCTCCGTCGAAGTTAGGTCATAAAATCCGCTTGAGCTTGTGAGTAATTGCAAGACTAGATAGATGATCGAAGCTCTAAATTATGTAAAAATTTACTTAAATCGAGGCACAGAACCCGGCTTATAGATAATCTGACACTAAATAAACCCTGGCTTTAAAGCAAGGGTTTATTTAATTTTATGTAGAAACTTTGAAAGTTATTTAATACTTTTTACAATCGCTTCAAAAGCTTTTGGTTCATTGATTGCTAGCTCTGCCAAAACTTTTCTATCTAGACCAATTTTTTTTGCTTTAAGGCCAGCGATTAGACGACTGTAAGTTGTGCCATGTTCGCGAGCGGCAGCATTAATTCGGATATTCCATAATGCTCTAAATGTTCGTTTACGATCCTTACGATCTCTGGTGGCATTTACTAAAGCTCTAGTTACAGCTTGTTTTCCACGTCTAACACTTGAGCGGTTAGAACGAGTCATACCTTTGGTACTTTTACGAATTTTGTTGTGTCTAGCTCGGCTAGTTACGCCTCTTTTTACTCTCATTTATGATACTCCTAATTTACGCTTCATGTTTTTTATATTCTTACCAGTTACATTTTCTAGGCCAGAAAAAGTTCTTTTTGTTGAAGCACTTTTCTTTTTCAAAAAATGATTTACAGCAGTGTGACGTTTTTTTACTTTACCAGTCTTAGTAATCTGAATACGGTCTTTGGTGCCGCTATGAGTTTTTTGCTTTGGCATTTTGGTTGCTCCTTACTACGAATATTAGTTGTTTGCCTGCTAGTTGAGGTGGTTGATCGACTACGACTGATTCGCCGAGCATGTCGATAACTTTGTCGGCTAAGCTAAACCCGATGTCTTTGTGGGCTAGCTCGCGACCTCGATAAAAAATGACGATTTTTACTTTATGGCCTTGATCTAAAAATTTTGTAACTTTATTAAGTTTAATTCCTAGGTCATGGTCACCAATTTTTAAGCTAAATCTCATCTGTTTTACCTCAAAAGTTTTGGAGTTTTTCTTGGATTTTTGCAGTTGTTTAGTTTTTTGGTAATTGTATTTTCCCCAGTCAACTATCTTCGCCACAGGTGGCCTAGCGTTTGGTGAAATCTCTACTAAATCTAAATCTTTACTTTGAGCGAGATGAATAGCTTCTTCTTTGGACATAACTCCAATTTGGTTGCCTTCTTCATCGATAACTCGCAGACTACTGGCTCGAATAGCATGATTCAAGCGATTTGTGCTACTAATCTTTTAATCTCCTTAATCTTTTATGCAGACAGATTAATATAATTTTAACAGATTGATCAACAGAGGTCAATTCTTTTTGAGTTTTAGATGGCAGATTGACGCTTCCGGTACTGTAAAGCTTCAGTAATATGATTAGTTTCTATATTCTGACTTTTATCTAGATCCGCAATCGTTCTGGCTATTCGAATTGCTCTTATATAACCTCTAGCCGAAAGCTGAAGTTTAAGAGCGGCATTATCTAGTATTTCTTTTGCTTCGTTGGTGAGTTTGGCGTGTTTTTTTAGGTCTCGATTAGATAGCTGGCTGTTTAGCTTGCCAGATCGTAATTTTTGAATTTTTCGGGCTTGATCGACATTTGATATTGTCTTGGCTAAGTTACTTTCTTGATTAGAGTTACTAATAATTTTTCGATAATTTACTTCATCAACATCTACAAACAAATCTATACGATCTAAAATTGGCCCTGAAATTTTCTTTTGGTAATTTAGGATCTGTGTAGGAGTACAAATACACTCCTTATTGCTGCCGAAGTACCCACATGGGCATGGGTTAGAAGTCGCGACTAGTATGAAATGAGCAGGGTAGGTGATGGTTTCTTTGGCTCTTGAAATAGTGATTACCTGGTCTTCAATCGGTTGTCGTAGGGCTTCGATAACAGATCGGTTAAACTCTGGAAATTCATCAAATAACAATACGCCGTTGTGACTCAAGCTTATCTCGCCAGGTCTTGGGCTGGTGCCACCACCGATTATGGCTGTTGAACTCGAAGTATGGTGGGGTGAGCGAAATGGCCGATTAGTTAAAATCTTATCGTAATTCTTGCTAGACAAACTATGTATATGAGTAACTTCTAACATCTCGTCTTGTGATAATGGCGGCATGATACTAATTAGTGCCTTAGCCAACATACTTTTTCCAGTTCCTGGAGGTCCTGATAGTAAGATGTTGTGATGTCCAGAAGCAGCTATTTCTAAGGCTCTTTTAGCAGCTTTTTGATCAATCACGTCATCAATAGTAAGTTTATGAGGAAGAGAAACTAAATTTTGAACCTGAGGTTTAGAGGTAATTATATGCTCATCAATTGTATTCGTGTTAATAATATTAATTATTTGCTTGATATTTTTTATAGGTAAAATCTTAATATCAGGAATAAGCATTGCTTGCTTTAAGTTATCTTCTGGTATCCAAAACTCTTCTATACCAAGTTTCTTACCTGATAAAATTTTGCCAATAACACCTCTAACTGGCCTAATAGTACCATCAAGACTTATTTCTCCAACTACAACAGTATTTTTGCGATTTGTATCTGTAATTATCTTAGCTTCATGTAAAATAGCTAGTAAAATTGGTAGATCGAAATAAGAGCCTTCTTTAGGTATATCCCCTGGGGCAAGGTTAATAGTTATTCTTTTCGGTGGTAACTTAATTTTGCTGGCACTCAGTCCGCCACGAATTCTTTCTTTTGCTTCATCTACTGACTTACTAGCAAATCCTACTATTATAATGTTGGGTAGAGAATTAGATAAATTGCACTCAATATCAATAATCAATCCACCAGAAAAGTCATCAAGTATCGATTTAACCTCGGACATAATTTATGGGTAAGATTATACAGACATATTCAATAAAATAGCAATAAAAAAACCTCTGATTTTTTCAGAGGTTTTTCTATTACGGTTTTGATTTTAATTTTTTAAGTGTAGTATTTGTTGTTCCTTTTTCTATGGAACAACGGCTTGCGAGAAGCCGTTGTAACAGATACGTTTTTGTTTTTGAGTACTTTTTTTATTCAAAGTACTGACTTAAATATATATGTATATATTGCTTATGTCAACGACTTTTGAATAAAAATATTATATATTATCCACAGCTTTTTTGTACTTAAAAAATTTCGTTAACATAATAATAAAATCCAACTACTTGAATTGTTATAAACTATAAAATTTAAAATCAAGTTTAATATAATTTCTTAATTGTTTTGTTTTAATAAACCATGACTAATTACATATAAAAATCTTTACATAATTGTTGAACATCAAATTCAACTACATTTTAAGATATTTCACTAAATAATAATTACAAGTTTTTATAAATTATTTAAGAAAGCAATTTGATCATTCAATAAATTTTTTTAAATAATTTATTATAGATTTTTGATCGAATTTATTAAATAATGCAAAAAATAGGCAAGTGAGTATTTTATGAATAGTGTGAATAAATTAATTTGATTTTGATTAATAAATAAAAAAATATCATCGTTTAATCTATTTTAATATAAAATGTTATATGTCAAACTAGCTAATGCTTAAGCTACTAAATTGAAAAAACACACAAATATTATAAAAATTATTTTTATGTAAAAGAATATTTAATTAAAAAAACATTAAAATTATTAATATATATTGATAGGTAAATTTTGATAAATAATAAGTTTTCGATAATTTGTGAAACAAATATTACACAAATTTCCATCCAAAAATCTTGAGATTTATATTAAATATAAAACAAGAAAAATTAATAAAAGTCACAAAATATTTTTCAAATAACAGCCAAAAGATAAACTTGATTTTAAAAAAGTGATCATCGATTAAACTAGGTTAGGATACGAGGTTGAACTAATATTATTATGCTGTAAATAACTCAACAAGTATAATCAAAAAAAACTATAGTAGTCAATTTTACAACTATAGAATTTAACAATTAACACCTTATAGTTGTATCTATAACTACAATGACTATTGACTTATTATTTAATCCGTAGTAGTATAAATTCATAAATGTTAAAACAAAAATACATTTAAAAAAATTACGCTCAAAATTGCCTAAAGCAATAATGAGCGGTCAGTCAGGAGCTTAGGATAGTAAGTGCTAAATAGTTTAAATAAAAGAGCAGTTTTATTATCCTCTCCAAAAATATTTCGTATAAATAATGTCGTTTATTAATAAGCGACATTATTTAATTTTATGCTTAATGTATTATTATAAAAATACAAAACCTACAGTTTATTAAATGAGAAGATACTTAATTACTTTCGTCATCGCGTTGCTAGCATTAGCTGGCTTTTTAACATTTGCAAGCCCAGATAATTTGCCCATCGGTATTTTGATATTTCCAATTATTTTAATTTTTTTGCTTATATACTTGTTAGTTATTATTATTTGTGGCCTTTGGAACAAACAATTACTAGGCTCTCGAAGAGTTAAAGTAGTAGCAGTGTTACTCGGGGCAGTGTCGGCATTATTTTTGCTTTTTCAGTCGTCAGGCGGAGTTTCATGGAGTGATACAACGCTTATTTTGCTGATTTTGGTCGTAGCATATTTTTATAGCAGTAAAATCTAAGTTTATATATTAAGATTATTTCTTATCTGTTATAATATATTGTAAATAGGATAAGTAAGGGCATAAATTTTATGAATGGAGACATACCAGACATTATAGATCCACAAGGTGATAATAAGTCCACGATCAGTGGTGGGGATCGGACTATTGATAGTTCATCAGATCAATCACTTAAGCAATCACGTCCAAATGACACAATTAATTTAACACCTGAACAACTGAATGCCAATGATGCAGATGTAATCGAGAAAGAATGGGTTAGTTTAGTTCAAAATGTTGTAAACACCACTCAAGACAGTCCGTACACTCAGCAGAAAGAAATTAGCAAGATTAAAGCACAGTACTTACAAAAACGATATGGAAAAACAATAAGGCTAGCAGAGGATCGATAGGTGGCTGCTCTGCTTATAATAATCGGTGCATTTTTATTGGTGGGAGTTATAGTTGCTCCAGTAATTTTTTTGCAAGCACGTAAAACACTTCGTGACCAGAAGAACTATGAACGTGGTCTTAAGATGGTTACACTGCTCATACACCTGCCTCCACCAAGCGAGGATACAGATGTAGGCTCGAGGGATATTAGAGACGTCACTGATGAAAATATCTCTAAAGCAGAGTTTATTTATAATATTATCGCCTCAACATTGCAAAGCGGCTTTAAAAGCTCTTTTTATGGCCAAAAACATGTGAGTTTCGAGATCGTTTGTCAACATGGCTTTGTGAATTTGTATGCATCGGTTCCGTTGACATTGATTGAAGTAGTCAAACAAGCAGTAGTTAGTGCCTACCCATCTGCTAGGCTAGAAGAAGTAGCTGATTACAATATTTTCAATAAAACAGGCGGCATTAATGCAACTGTGGGAGGCGAACTAACACTTAAGAAGAAATTTGCTTACCCAATAGCAACTTATCGAGATATTAAACGCGACCCAATGCAGTCAGTATTGAATGCCATGTCTGCTCTAGATAAACAAGATGGGTTAGCAATTCAGATTATGGTTCGTCCTGCTCAATCAGGCTGGGCTAAGCAAGCAAGTAGCATAGCGACGAGCAAACGAAAGGGAGAAAAAGATTATAGTGGAAAAGCTGGAGTGGGTTTTTGGTGGGTAAGGCAATTAGTTGGTGCATTAGTTAAGCCACCAGAAGATCAGTCCGACAAAGATGGTGGTCCACCTGGTAGTAAACTGTCGTCACATGAACAACAGATTTTGGACTCTATAGATGAGAAAACCAAACATCCGGGCTTCGAAACATCAATTAAGATTTTGGCATCGTCGAACATTTATCAGAGATCTCAAGACATATTAAGTAATGTCGTAGCCAGCTTTTCGTTATTCGATTTACCAGGAAAAAATGGCTTTAAGTGGAACTCAGCGTCTGACATAGGACACTTTGTCACATCTTTTATTCTAAGAACTTTTCCTCAAAGTCATAATAAAAATATTCTTAATTCGGTAGAATTAGCGACTCTGTTTCATTTTCCGCAGCAAGACGATATACCGACTTCGCAACTAACTCGTCAAGATTCTAAACAAGTTGATGGACCGCGAAATGTTCCTGAACATGGACTTTTGCTAGGCTACAACCTGTTTAGGGGTATAAAAAAGCCGATAAGATTGGCTCTTGGTGATCGCCAACGGCATATGTATGTAGTTGGACAAACTGGTACTGGTAAATCGACATTCTTAGAAAATTTAGCCTTACAAGATATGTTAATGGGTAATGGCTTTGCATTTATTGATCCTCACGGGGACACTGCCGAAAAACTATTATCTATGGCACCAAAAGAGAGAACCGAAGATGTTATATATTTTTGTCCGTCTGACACAGACTATCCGTTAGGACTTAATGTTTTTGAAGCTGATAATGAAGATCAGCGGGACTTCGTGGTTCAAGAAATGATCAATATGCTTGAGAAACTGTATGACCCGAATAATCAAGGTATAGTCGGGCCTAGATATCATCATATTTTTCGAAATGCTGCACTCGCGATAATGTCCGATCCTAATGGCGGCTCATTTATTGATATTCCAAAATTATTTGTTGATAAAGACTTTTTGAATAAAAAGCTCGAGCATGTAACAGATAAAAATGTGCTAGATTTTTGGCTAAAAGAGTTCCCAAACTCCATGCGGTCGAATGATGGTGGTGAAGTAGTTAGTTGGTTTGTCAGTAAATTCGGTGCATTTATGAGTAACTCAATGATGCGCAATATTATTGGTCAGATTGAGAGTTCATTTAACCTTAGAGACATAATGGATAATAAGAAAATTCTAATAGTTAACCTAAGTAAGGGTCGTACTGGTGAACTTAATTCTAAACTTCTTGGCATGATATTTGTCATGAAGTTTCAGGCGGCAGCTATGAGTCGAGCCAGTATACCTGAAGACGAACGTGTTGATTTTTGTCTGTATGTCGATGAGTTTCAGAACTTTTCGACTGATTCATTTGCGACAATTATGTCAGAGGCCCGTAAATACCACTTAAACTTAATCGTTGCTAACCAATTTACTACTCAGCTAACCGAAGAAATACGCGATGCTGTATTTGGTAATGTAGGTACGACTGTGAGCTTTAGGATAGGACAAAATGATATCCAAGCTTTAAGCCAATATTTCCAACCTTTATTTGATGGTGATGACTTACTAAGAGTGCCAAACTTCAATACAATTATTCGGACACTGATTGGTGGTGTGCCTACACAGCCATTTAGTATGGCAACTGCTCCACCTTTGGGTAGCCCAAACAAAGAGCTAGGCGAGGCACTTAAACAGTTGTCGGCGGCCAAATTTGGTCGACCAAGGCAAATTGTAGAGAAAGAGATTTTTGAAAGAATGACAGTTAGCGATGTTAATGCGGCAACTAAAGCAAAATCTGGCCCTGGTTTATTGAGTGATACACAGAATACAAATCGGACCAAACCAAATAATGGCTCATTCTTAGATCAGTGGATGTCAAAACGTCAGGGTCAAGCAAGCACTCAAAATACTAGTCCTGCTCAAGGCAGTCAAACTGCATCAAATTCAACGAGTACAAGTTATCCGAGTAATCATACTAGTACACAAAATTATCAAAATACTCATAATCCTCAGTCAATGCTTGAACAAAATGATTTTTTGGCAAGCTATAAGGCTAAACATGCTCAACAGGCTACAGCTAACCAGTCATCTAGACCTCACCATAACCAAAATTATCCTTCTTTTAATGATTCATCAAAACCTGATAAAAGTCGGTTTAATAACAGTACAAATTCTCCACATCAGCCAAATTCATCTAGCATCAAAAATAATAATCAAGCATCAAGCAATAATTTAAATGAAACAGAAGGTGTATTACATATTAGGAAAAGAAAGTAGCTTAGCTTAGTTTTTTTGTAGCCAAAGCCTTAATTGAAGCTTCGATTAGTAAGCCGAGAATAAATCCACCGCTAAACGAGGCAATAGCAATGAATGCATTGTATGTGTATCCATAATGTTTACATATCATAAGCACTGTTAGAGGAACAAAGAATGCGAGTATTCCTGCCCAAAGTAACCCATAAGGACGAGCAATAGTTCCGCCTGTAACGTCACTTACGGTTTCGACTGTAGGGTTATGAATAAATTTACTAAATGCTCTTGAAGTTGGCTTAAGCTGCCTTTGAGCCATGTGTAGGGTCCTTGAGGCACTAGGAGGCGATTGGTGCCATGATTTATTTGAGTCCCGATTGGGATTAGTGTGCTTGTTTTCAATTTCTTGCTTTAACTCTTTTGACTCTTTGGCTTTACGTTCAATTTTTTCGTGAAGCTCATTTAGTTTTTCTTGTTTATCTTTTATCTCGCGTTTATTGGCAGCTGCTTCGTGAATAGATCGTAATTTTTCATTACTTTTTTCTTGGTCGAAATCATTTTTTTCATTTTCGTAATTGTATCTAAGTTGCTCACCCATCTTAAACTCCTCCAGCTGTTTGCTGGTATATTCTTCTTATTATGTCAGATTCTTTAGCTAATAATCTTGCTCGAGCCAAGAAATAACCAGCGAATACTGTGACCACAAAACCTATTGCAGCAGTTGTACCTGGACCTGTATCGGGCATTTTGCCGTTTAAGCTCTCTACGCTTTTTACTAATGGGCATTTTATACTCATTGTTACTTGATTGCCATATTTGTTAGAAATCACACAGTCGTATTCACTAGAAATATTTGAAGGTCGATTTGTAGATGGTGTGATAGGTTTTACTTTTACAGTTATGGTTTTGATATCTTTTTCTTTGCCATTGATATTTGCGACTGTCCATTTAATGTATTTATCTGCGGTAAGGGTCATGCCTTGACGAGTTAACTCACCTGGATCGACGATATCAGCATAATCAAGTACGTCTCCAAAGTAGTCGCTACCTGAATAATTTTTATAAGTACTGGTCGAAATATTATTAGTTGTAAGCTTGAACACAAGTGTATCACCTGTATTTACTTGTTTGCCATTTATATCTGTACCGTCACGGCTAACCATTTTTGAAAGTGAGACTTGTGCGTCTTCGGCAACGGTTACTTCGGCAACACAAGTTTTGCTCACAGACTGGTTACCATTAGTAAACAATACGCTAGCTTGAATCTTATGATCACCTTTGGCGAGTCCTTTATATATTTGCTCATTTTCTAACGAGCTAGTGTTCGCTTCACGACTTAAACTTGAGTTACCATCTACACTATATGTATATTTGGCAACTTTAGTATTGCCTTCAACTGAGGCTTTTGTTATTACTTTGAAATCTTTATTTTGATTATCTATAAAAGATGTAGTTAGTAGACATATACCTTCGGCAATATCTGTTTTACACTCTGGACTATCAGCTGGAAGATTGGTTTTACCTGGCACTAAACACATGGCTTTTGGTGTAGGGTTGGGTGGAGTAGGTGTTGGGGTAGTAGCAATAACAGTTGGCGTTACTGGCCTGACAACTGTTACACAGACTTTATTAGAATCTTTTACACCGACGACGTCAGCACTTACTCGTGCAACATTACAAATTTGGCCATTAGGAGTGTTGTCTTTTACTCGAGCAACTAAGTTAATCGTTCTAAATTCATTACTACCACCAAGGCCTTTCAGATTTTGTACTGGGTCACTGTCAATATACGCATTCCTGCCATCCATACCAACAAGTTGTAAGCGAGAATCTAGAAGATCTCTCAAGCGAAAATCAACTGCTACAGATTCATCTACAGGATTACGATAATATATTCTGAAATGAACTGTGTCGCCTGGTTTGACTTGGGGTGAACTAACAAGTTCTTTTCTAACTTGTAGATCTGGAACCCGAGAGTAAGGACCTATTGTCACCAAATTGCCACAATCTTTAATTATCCAATAATTCTTACCATTAGCTTTAATATTGAAGGCTTTGTAAGAAACATTTCCCCATGCTTTAAGTGGACGTTGATAGACATTAACTCCTCCAGCAGTAAGCCTTACTTCGCCCCAGTCATCACTACTTATTCCATTACTACTTAGTGGTGTTCTTCCTATACTCCAGAAGTTATAAGCAGAAGAATTTATAGTAGTTTCAGTTGTAGTACCGCTAGCTATATGATCACAAGAAATATCAAAACGAGCATAAATTGCTCGAATTTGGGCATTGCTTCGACAAATGCTTGTTAATTGGGCTTTTGTGCTAACTCCACCAGCAATTATGTCATTGGCTGAGGCAGCTAGAGATCTTTCTGTAGGGATCATAGTAGCAAATATTTGGACTAGCATTGATAGGATAATGAAGACAATACCGATTGTTCTAATCGATTTTTCTTTTTTCAGCCGATTAACATAAAAGTTAAACTGGCTAAAGCTACTTGGGTGACTATTTAAGTTATTGATGACTTTATTGAACATAATTTTTATCTTTTTATTTGATTAATTTATATACTTATTTAATCATGCTTTTATGTGTTCATGCAAGTACTAAATTATGATAAAAAATAAGCGTATTTAAAGGGTGTAAATAATTGATATTTTTAGGTGTTTTTGCTAAAATAGTATAAGAGTAAATTATGCACACCAAAAGCATGTTACTGTATATCTAGTAGTGTGATTTTAATCACGTATATTTAGTAAGAGAGAGGGAAACGGTGTCTGAACAAAAAAAATATGATTCTAGTTCTATTCAAGTTCTTGAGGGCTTAGATCCTGTACGTAAACGTCCAGGAATGTATATTGGTGGGACAGGTGTTGAAGGACTACATCATTTGGTATGGGAAATTGTCGATAATAGCGTAGATGAAGCATTAGCAGGTTTTGCAGATGAAGTGTCGGTTCGCTTACTTGCCGATGGAGGGGTGTCTGTTCGCGATAACGGCCGAGGTATTCCGACTGATATCCATGCCAAAACTGGCAAAAGTACTGTCGAAACCGTACTAACTGTTTTGCATGCAGGTGGAAAATTCGGCGGCGGTGGCTATAAAGTTTCTGGAGGTTTACATGGTGTTGGTTCGAGCGTTGTCAATGCCTTATCAAGTAAATTAATTGTCAAAGTATATATAGACGGCAAAATTCATGAACAAGTTTATGAACGAGGAGTACCACAAACAGATTTAAAAGTTGTTGGCAAAACCACCGAAAGTGGTACTGAAATTACTTTTTATCCCGACGAAACCATATTTGAAATAACTAAAATAAACTACAATACAGTGCTTGATAGGCTGCGACATGCAGCATATTTAACTAAAGGCATAAAGACGTTTATCGAAGACGAGAAGTCTGGTAAAAAATATGGATTTTACTTCGAAGGTGGGATAAAATCGTATGTTCGACACCTTAATATGGGAAAAGATGTTGTAGATAATGACATATTTTATGTAGATAAAACAATTGACGATGCTCAGATAGAAGTAGCGATTCAATACGCTGATACTTATAACGAGACCGTCAAAGCTTTTGCCAATAATGTGCTTAACCCAGATGGTGGAACTCACTTAACTGGCTTTAGGTCAGCTTTGACTAGAGTAATCAATGATTATGCCAGAAAAAATGGGCTACTTAAAGAAAAAGAAGAAAATTTATCAGGCGAAGATACTAGGGAAGGTTTAACATCAGTAATTTTAGTAAAATTACCAGACCCACAATTTGAAGGCCAAACTAAAAATAAATTAGGCAATCCAGAAACTAGAGGTCAAGTTGAAACTGTTTTAAATGAGTACCTAAATTATTATCTTGAAGAACATCCAGGTGTTGCTCGAAAAATTGTCGGAAAAGCTTTGTTGGCTGCCCGAGCCAGAAAAGCCGCTCGGGCCGCTAGGGATAGCATACTGCGAAAAGGAATACTTGAAGGAGCTAGTATGCCTGGAAAATTGGCTGACTGTTCATCTAAAGATCCCAAAAACTCTGAAATTTACCTCGTTGAGGGTGACTCAGCGGGAGGTTCAGCTAAATTTGGCCGTGACAGCAAAACTCAAGCCATTTTGCCGCTAAGAGGTAAAGTATTGAATGTTGAGCGAGCAAGATTAGATAAAATGCTGGCAAATAATGAAATCGTCAGTTTGATAAAAGCTTTAGGTGTTGGGATCGAAGACTCATTTGATATAGCTGGACTTCGTTATGATCGAATAATTATTATGACTGATGCCGATGTTGATGGAAGTCACATTAGTACATTACTAATGACGTTTTTCTTTAGGTACATGAAAGAAGTTGTCGATGGCGGGCATCTATACTTAGCTAAACCTCCACTATTTGAACTAGTAAAGTCTGGCAAAAAGCAAAATACATTTATTTATGATGAGGCTGAATTAAACATTAAACTTGAACAAGAAATTTCAAAACGCAAAGAAGAGGGTGTCATTGTTGATCCGTCACAAGAGAAGTACAAGCAAGCAGGCTTTAGCGAACAAAAAAGGTACAAAGGTCTAGGCGAAATGGACGCCGAACAACTATTTGAAACTACTATGGATCCAGAGAAAAGAGTTTTGGTGCAAGTAAAGGTAGAGGATGCTGAAAAAGCTGATAGTATCTTTAATAAACTGATGGGAACAGAAGTAGAATTACGAAAGAATTTTATTCAGGCAAACGCAAAATTTGTAAAGGATTTGGATATATAGTATGCAAGACGATACATTAGATAATGAAGCTATAAACGAAAATGAGTCATCAGCTCCGGTGGTAGAGATAAGTGGTGACACTGGCCATTCACGCAGTGTTGAACTAAGAACAGTCGAAGACGTGATGGAAGATAGCTATTTACGCTATTCGATGAGTGTGATTATAGATCGTGCCTTACCAGACGTGAGAGACGGTCTTAAGCCTGTGCATAGACGAATATTATTTACTATGAGTCGTGACGGTTTACGTAGTAGTGCTAAATTCCGTAAGAGTGCCACAGTAGTAGGTGCTGTGATGGGTGACTATCACCCTCATGGTGATGCATCAATTTATGACTCAATGGTACGAATGGCTCAGCCTTGGGCAATGCGATATATGTTAGTAAATGGACAAGGTAACTTTGGTAGTATGGACGGCGATCCACCAGCTGCTATGCGTTATACAGAGGCAAAAATGGAACGTTTAGCTGATGAGATATTAGCTGATATCGATAAAGAAACAGTTGATTTTAGAGAGAACTATGATGGTCGTTTGCAGGAACCAACTGTTTTACCAGCCAAGCTACCCAATTTATTGCTAAACGGTCAGCTAGGTATTGCAGTTGGAATGGCTACTAACATACCGCCACATAATATTAGTGAATTGATCGATGCCGAAGTAGCATTGATTGATAATCCTGAAGCTACGCTCGATGATCTTATGGAGTACGTAAAAGGTCCTGATTTTCCAACTGGCGGCATAATTTACGGCAAAGAATCGATAAGAACTGCCTATGCAACTGGTCGCGGTGGCGTTGTAAACAGAGGTGTTGCGACAGTAGAAGATAATAAAAATAGTCGTCAAAAAATCATTATTACCGAAATTCCATACTCACTCAATAAAGAGAGCCTGATATTAAAAATTGCCGAATTAGTCAAAGACAAAAAAATAACTGGTATTAGTGATTTGAGAGATGAGAGTGCCAGAGGTATGGTGCGAATTGTTGTCGAGCTTAAGAAAGATGCTTTTCCTAAGAAGATTTTAAATCAGCTGTATAAGTTAACGCCTCTTCAATCAAGCTTTCATTTTAATATGATGGCACTTGTCGATGGAATTCAACCAAAAGTCTTGGGATTAGCTGATATATTGAGCGAGCATATTAAACACAGACAAGTGGTGGTCCGTCGTCGGACAGAATTCGAACTCAAGAAAGCCAAAGCCAGAGCTCACGTGTTGGAGGGCCTGAAAATTGCTCTAGATAATATCGATGAAGTAATTAGTACTATTAGATCTAGTGCAACTACCGATGAAGCACAAGATAATTTAATTAAGAAGTTTAAACTAAGTGAGATACAGGCTAAAGCAATTTTGGCTATGCAACTACGTACATTGGCGGGGCTTGAACGTAAAAAAATCGAAGATGAGTTGCTAGAATTAATGAAAATAATTGCTAAACTCGAAGCAATTCTTGCTAGCGAAAAGAAAATACTAGCCATTATCCGACAAGAATTATTGGATATCAAAAAGCAATATGGAGATGAAAGACGTACGAAAGTTGTAGCAACTGAACTGGGCAAAATGAATGATGAGGACCTTGTGCCAGATGAACAAGTTGTTGTTACACTTACATCAGCCAACTACATAAAACGTAGCCCAGTCGTCGATTATAAGAGGCAAAATCGCGGTGGCAAAGGAAAGCGTGGCATGGTTACTCGTGAAGAAGATGTCATTGAACATGTTGTTAATGCGTCTACACATGACTATTTATTGTTCTTCACAAATAAAGGTAGAGTCTTCAGAATAAAAACTTACGAAGTCCCTGCTACAAACTTAAGTGCTAAAGGACTAGCAATTGTAAACTTACTTCAGCTGCAGCCAGAAGAAACTGTGAGTTCAGTGATAAATATTAGTAAGCAGACAAAAGCAGAAAACTTAATAATGTGTACGGTCAAAGGTGTAGTGAAGAAGACGCCTTTTGAGCAATATAAAAATGTGCGTAGTTCTGGCCTAATTACTATTAATTTAGACGATGGTGATGAATTAAAGTGGATTCGCTTAACTTCTGGTGATGATGAAGTTATTATTTCCACATCTCAAGGGCAAGCCATAAGATTCCACGAAAAAGGAGTTCGGGCAACTGGACGATCGGCTAGAGGTGTGAGGGGTATCAGACTTAGGCTAAATGACAAGGTTATTGGAATGGATGTAGTTGAAAATGAAGCCAGTATTTTTGTAATAAGCGAATCAGGATATGGTAAACGCACAAAAGTTGCACAATTTACACCGCACGCTCGTGGTGGAGTCGGAATCCGTTCGGCAGTGGTCAATAGCAAGACAGGTAGTTTGATAGGCGTAAAACGACTTGATGGTGACTCTCAGGAGGTGATATTAATATCTTCCAATGGTCAAACTATTCGACTTGGTATGAAAGATATACCAGCACTTGGTAGAGCTACTCAAGGCGTAAGGATCATGAGGCTTAATGATGGGGACAAAGTAGTTTCATTAGCTTTGGTTGATAAAATCGAAGATGAGATTATTGAAGAAGCTAAGTAAATAAAAGTCAATATTCTAGTCGTAGAGTTTATTACAATATAAATAGTTGACAAACAGATATAAAATAAGTAGAATTAATTGAGATCATTTGCGAGTGTTATCTTGCTGACCTAAAAAAAGGTAGATCTATTTTGAACGTTAAAAATTTAACTAAGTGCAAATCAACGTCGATTCAATCCTGTGCTATAACAGGATATTGAATTGTTTTAATATAGTAATTAAGTCAGATTTATCTGATGCTATGAGCAAATTCATCTTTTTTGGAGAGTTTGATCCTGGCTCAGGATGAACCCTTAGCTTCGCTTGTCGAAGCCAAGAATTATGTCGGCCTCGGCCGCCAGCGTTCTTGTATAGGTTTATCTTGTCCAGTTTTGACCTTCAATCTTTTTTGGAGAGTTTGATCCTGGCTCAGGATGAACGCTGGCGGCGTGCCTAATACATGCAAGTCGAGCGGTAAGGCTCCTGCAGGTTATTTAAACGGTGAGACAGGACGCGGGGATTTTTCGTTAGAAAAATCAGCCGCATCTATAACGAAGTGATAAACTTTCGTTTTACCCCTAATTTACATAAAAGTAAAAGGTAGTTTAAATGACGTGCTGGAGTACACGAGCGGCGGACGGCTGAGTAACACGTAGGAACGTACCCCAAACTGAGGGATAACTGCTCGAAAGAGTAGCTAATACCGCATGTGCTCTAAGGAGTAAAGCTACGGCGGTTTGGGAACGGCCTGCGTAAGATTAGCTTGTTGGTGAGGTAATGGCTCACCAAGGCGACGATCTTTAGCTGGTCTGAGAGGATGATCAGCCAGACTGGGACTGAGACACGGCCCAGACTCCTACGGGAGGCAGCAGTAGGGAATTTTCCACAATGGGCGAAAGCCTGATGGAGCAACGCCGCGTGCAGGATGAAGGCCTTCGGGTTGTAAACTGCTTTTATATGTGAAGACATCGACGGTAGCATATGAATAAGGATCGGCTAACTCCGTGCCAGCAGCCGCGGTCATACGGAGGATCCAAGCGTTATCCGGAATTACTGGGCGTAAAGAGTTGCGTAGGTGGCATAGTAAGTAGGTAGTGAAAGCGTGTGGCTCAACCATACTCACATTATCTAAACTGCTAAGCTAGAATATAGAAGAGGTAGCTGGAATTCCTAGTGTAGGAGTGAAATCCGTAGATATTAGGAGGAACACCAATGGCGTAGGCAGGCTACTGGTCTATTATTGACACTAAGGCACGAAAGCGTGGGGAGCGAACGGGATTAGATACCCCGGTAGTCCACGCCGTAAACTATGGATGCTAGCTGTTAGAGGTATCGACCCCTCTAGTAGCGAAGCTAACGCGTTAAGCATCCCGCCTGTGGAGTACGAGCGCAAGCTTAAAACATAAAGGAATTGACGGGGACCCGCACAAGCGGTGGAGCGTGTTGTTTAATTCGACGGTAAGCGAAGAACCTTACCCAGGCTTGACATCCTTGGAATTTTGCCGAAAGGCGAGAGTGCTTTATTGAACCAAGTGACAGGTGTTGCATGGCCGTCGTCAGCTCGTGTCGTGAGATGTTTGGTTAAGTCCATCAACGAGCGCAACCCTTATAGTTAGTTGAATTTTTCTAGCTAGACTGCCTCGGTAACGGGGAGGAAGGAGGGGACGACGTCAGGTCCGTATTTCCCTTACATCTGGGGCTACAAACACGCTACAATGGCCGGTACAAAGGGCAGCTAAGTCGCGAGACGGAGCAAATCCCATCAAAGCCGGTCCAAGTTCGGATTGCAGGCTGAAACTCGCCTGCATGAAGCTGGAATCGCTAGTAACGGTAGGTCAGCACACTACCGTGAATACGTTCCCGGGTCTTGTACACACCGCCCGTCAAACCATGAAAGTCGCCAATACCTGACGTCTGAGCTAGTCTTGGCCTAAGGTAGGGGAGATGATTGGGGTTAAGTCGTAACAAGGTATCCGTACCGGAAGGTGCGGATGGATTACCTCCTTTCTAGGGAGAAACGAAGCCTGAAGTACCTCTATAGAGTACTTTAGAGTTACGGTCGATCTTGATAATTACTCTTTTTTTAAGAAGTGTGAGTAATTATATTTTCTGCTTGCAGACAAGATACATTTCTTAAAGCATACGATTCGACGATTGATTGCACTTAGTTAAGTTTTTAATATCAAATAAATACCAATAATTCTATTGTGTTAACAGTGGTAATAAGGTAAAATATTTTATATGTTCATAAGGGGCGATAGCTCAGTTGGCTAGAGCACCTGCTTTGCAAGCAGGGGGTCCGGGGTTCGAATCCCCGTCGCTCCACCATGATACAAAAGCATTATATTATGAGGCACTAAAGCTAAAGTATAAGTGTAAATTAAAAGTTATTTTTTTATGAAGGGGCTATAGCTCAGCTGGTTAGAGTGCGTCACTGATAATGACGAGGTCTCTGGTTCGAGTCCAGATAGCCCCACCATAAAAAAATAAGGCATAAGTTTAGGGACTAACACTTTAGTAATAATATTCTAGGTTTAGTACTGTAATTCTCATTAAATCTACTATAATTCGCTTCTATAGAGGTAGTAAATAGCAAATAATTTTTTGGTATTTTTATAAAATTTTTATACAAAATTCAATATTTTTTTAATAAAAATATTATAAATCTGTGGATAAGTATTTTTCGAAAAATTATGTGATGTACTAAACACAACTATTATATGTTAGCTAGATGCTCACTTAATACAAAATGATATTAATTTTAAAACTGTAAATAAAAAAATAGTTGTCATAAAAGCTACAAAAATTTAAAACAATTTCTGAATTTCATATATAAACTTGATGTAAAAATTGAGTAAAAAACTAACTCAAAAAAGTATTAAAAGTGTTGACCTCTAGATAATAATTGTGGATAATGTAAGCAAGGTTATAAAAATAAATTACTAAAAATAAAAAAAAGTAAAACAAATTTAGCCTTAAACAAAAAAATCAAATAAACCGCAAAATGTTTCCGCAAAAACATAAAACTATCTTTGGCCCCCGTATTGCCCATATCCATTACACACTAATGGTGGGCTTTTTTATGTTTATAAGCTTAACTGGAATTTGGTTCAAAAACTTTAGTTCACCTCAGAGAGTTGAAGCAGCTACTTCTTCAAATCTTAACTTCCAAGCCAGAATCTATAACTCTAACGGATCTACCGTACCAGATGGTTATTACAACCTTCAGTTTAAACTCTACGACGGTGGAACAAGTGGCGGTGGTGCAGGAGTTGGCCAGGCTAATGCTGGTACAAACCTTTGGACTGAAAGTTATTACGACTCTAACGGTGTAACTGCTGGCAACGATAATCGAGTAAGAGTAGTAAACGGATACTTCAGTGTAAGCTTAGGTTCTCAAAATGCCTTTCCTAGCACAATTAATTGGGACCAAGAACTATGGATGACAATGAATGTTGGTGGATCTACCCAAACAGCTACACCAACATATGATGGTGAAATGCTAGCCCCTGGAAACTTGAGAACTAAATTAACTGGTGTACCATATGCCTTTAGAGCAGGTAGTGCATTAGGAGTTTCTAGCTCGAACACTTCTACAGCTTCAACAAATAGTAGTAACGTAACAATTCAGACTGGTAATGCCACTGGTGCTACTTCTAACTCAGGTAATCTTATAGTAGATGTCGGTACGGCAACTGGCACCGCTGGCACTATAAGTATAGGTACAGCCACCACATCAGGTATATCGATTGGACATACAGGAGTACTAACTTCTTTGGCAGGCAACATCAGTATAGCAGGTGGTACAAACTACGGCATATATTATAGAGATGGTAGTGGCAATATCGTTACAACTGCTGCTGGTACAAGTGGACAATGTTTCAAGGGTGTTACAGCTGGAGCTCCAATCTGGGGCAGCTGTAGTGGTACAGGTGATATTGTGCAAGACGGAAATACGCTTGGTACACCAGTCGTAATCGGAAGCAACGATAATTTTGCTTTGCAATTTGAAACTAATAATAATGTGCAAGCTACCATTGCCGCTGGTGGAGCAACATTATTTAAAAACTCTGCTAACTCAACTTCTGCCTTCCAGGTGCAAAATGCCGCAGGAACAACCACAGTATTAAATGTTGATACTGCTAACAATAGAGTAGGTATAAATACCGCAGTTCCTAGCTATGAACTTGATGTAAATGGCAAAATAGCATCTCGGGGTGCGACTGGTGCTTCTGCTTACATAGTAGATTGTAGTAGTTGTACCACTACGGCTGCTAACTTTGTTAGTAAGTGGAATTCGGTTGGATTTTATGGACTTGGTCAATTAGGTGGATTGAATGATAACACTGTAAGACTTGGTAACGTTACAGCTGTTGGCACAGGTGTATGGGATGCAACACAAAACGTTAATCTTATATTAGGTAGTGCTGCTGGCGGCGGTAGCATCGGTATTGGCACCACTGCCGTACCAACTGCGAGGTTGCAAATAAATTCTTCTGCTAATGATACATTGCTAAAAATTACTGATTCAAGCGGTACACCTCAAGATGTAATGAGCATCGCTGACGGTGGAGCGACCACTTTTCGTAATCAAACAGATTCGACAACTGCCTTACGAGTCCAAGATACTGGAGGAGCTAACATCCTAACCGCCGATACTACTAATAAACGAATAGTAATTGGTGCTTCAGGAGTTGGTACACCAACATCTCAGCTATACGTTAGCGGCACATTGCCAAGTGCAGCCGTGGCTACACTTACATCACAAGCTGGCGTCGAGAGTATATCTGTACAAAATAATTATGCATATGTAGCATCGTATGACGCCAACACCTTAAAAGTTTATGACATAAGTCGGCCAACTAACCCAATACTTGTAGCTACATCAGGTGTATTATTGTCATCGCCTGAGGATATAGCCATAAGAGGTAAATACGCTTATGTGGCTAATTACGGTACAGACAGCCTGCAAGTGTTAGATATATCTAATGTAAATAGTATCTCAAGTGTTTATAACAGTGGTACATCCGTAGGTACAAACCCTAATAGAATAATTATTGGCGGCAATTATGCTTATGTACTTAACTTTGGTGCTAACCCAGGTGCAGGATCTGTTGCAGTATATGACATAACTAATCCAGTCATACCGAAAAAAGTTGGTTCTAACTTTACTACTGGCGACGGCTTAAGAGATGGTGTATTAATTGGTCGGTACCTATATGTAACTACCAAAAACGATACAACCTTTAGAATTATTGATGTTAGTAACCCAGCTAGCCTTTCACAGGTTGGCAGTGTAAATACAACAACTAGTCCAGGAGGCTTAGCCGTAGAAGGTATGTATGCCTACATTGGTGACCAAAATAACCCATCTAATATAAGAGTTTTCGATATCAAAAATCCTGCCAGTCCAACCGCTGTAACTACAGTTTCTATGCCAACTAGTACCAATGTGGAACAAATAAATATTCAAGGTCGATATTTGTATGCCACTACCAGGACTGGCTCTCGGCTCCTGACATTTGACATAGCCAACCCAGCTGCTCCAGTTTATTTGGGCAGTGTGGTCACTGGTACAGAGGTATATGACTTCGATGTTCAAGGACGCTATGCTTATGCAGTTTCCTACACTGGAAATACTTTTGAAGTTTATGACCTCGGTGGTGCATATATTCAGCAATTAGAAACAGGTAGTATTGCTTCTTCGACTATAAGTTCGCAAATAGTCAATATTGCTAAATTCCTTGATGTGTCGGGCGGTGTAAATATTGGCAATGGACTGCAAGTAACAGGTGGAGCGAGCGTTGCAGGACAATTAGGCGTAGTTGGTGATATCAAATTATACGAAGGTGCCAACAGAACAATATCAGTTGATTCACGAAGCACCAACGCAGTCGGTAATAACTTAAGCGTAATTGCAGGTAGTGCTGGAGCAGGAGGCTCGGCGTTTAGCGGTGGTAGCTTAACCCTCCAGGGTGGGGCAGCTGCTGGTACAGGAAACGCTAACGGTGGAGCGGTTACAATTGCTGGCGGTACTGGTGTTGGTACTGGCTCTCAAGGCTTAGTGAACTTGTCGACAACAGCTTTCTCATCAGCTAGTGAACAGTCATTTGCGGTTAATACGTCTATTACAGCGGGTAATGTTGACCTATATAGTTCATTACCAGTTAAGGCAACGGCTAGCGGCTTAACACTAACGGTTCCAGATCCTAATCAGGCGACTATTGGTCGGGTACTATATGTTAGTGCAAGGAGTGGCTCTAATGATTTTACCCTGAGGCTTAATGCTACACGTACGCCAATTGATATTAATATGAAAGCAAATTCGACTGCTACTCTAATCTGGAACGGTACTGATTGGACTGCGGCTGGTGCATCGAGTTCGACTGACCTTCAAGCTGCCTATAACAACACCTTATCTAGTGCTGGTGCCGCAGAATTACTTGTCGGACAGAGTCCAAATGCTGATGGATTGACTATTAGAAATAGCTCAGTTGCCCCTATTACTGGTGCTTTACTCGAAGTACAGTCATCTATTGGTTCAAATCTGTTAAGTGTCAACAATAGTGCATCTGAATATGCTGTAAACGGTGGTTCTGAGAATTCTACATATAATGGCTGGTCATCTGCTCCTACAGGGGGAACGGTTAGTAAGACTACCGTAGCAAATGAATTTTCTACCGGTCAGGCCGCTACCAAAGTTGTAACAGCTGCCACAGCTGGGCAGGGGGTAACCAACACACTAAGTGCTGCCTTAACGGCTAACTTACAATATAACGTTGCATTTACTATAAGAGGTAACACCAACTTTTCAACTCTAGAGGTTGTATACTCGAGAGACGGGACTAATGCTAGTACTACTTCTTGTGCTTCTGCTCAGACTGTGACCACTAGTGTATATAGCCGAATTAACTGTACCTTTACGGCACCTGCGAGTGGCATAACAACAGCTAATGCAATATTTATAAGGCAAACTGATGCAGTTGCTCACACATATTATATAGATAACTTAAGTATCTCAGTAAACGCCAGCGTTAATCACGCATCTGACGGAAGTGCAGATATAGCTGCAAATATTGGAGCAGGTACACTTAACTGGGCTGCAGTATCCGGTGCTACGGTCACTCAAAGTACCTCCATACTATACGACACAAGTGGTAGTGTGTCGGTTGCTACTGCTGGTACCACAGGACGTGGTGTATACAACAAGCTTAGTAACAATATTAATCCATCGATTAATACCCAGTATCGTGTAGCTTTTTATGCAAGGGGAGATGGTACTAATTCTGCAAATATTGCAGTGGCCTACACGCCTGATAATGGTACAACAAGTGTGCCTTGTTTGGACTATAACACTCAAACTATAAGTTCAAGTGCCTATACTTTAATAAGTTGCTACTTTACTACTGCTGGTACTGCTGTAAGCAATGCTCAGGTTAGGATTACTCAGTCTAGTGGTGCATCAAACACAATCTACATTGATGCATTAACCGTTACTCTTAATACCAATAATGCGAATAATGTTCAGATCGGTGGAGGTAATGAAGGTGGACCTGTAACACTATTCACACTTGATCGTTCTGCTGGAGCTCCAATTGCTGCCAATAATGACGCTTACCTAGGTAGCATGTACTATGATACTGCTTCTGGTCGTATCCAATGCTATGAGGCAGATGGCTGGGGTGCTTGTGGTGCAGCTCCAGATAACTACGTTAATCTTAACCCTGAATACTCTGGTGCTGTATTAAATGGCACAGGTGTTGGTACTATGACTGCCGATCTATGCTCTAACGATGCAGCATTATCGATAAACTCAACACTCTGCAGCACTGGTCAGGCAAAGAACTACTATCGTTGGACATCACCTCAGGCAACCCAACAAGCCTACAGTATATATGTAACCTATCAGTTGCCAGCAACATTTAACGGCTTTTCTAGTGATGATACTGTACAGTTAGTGGCTAGGACCGATAGTACTGCTAATGCTGCTGTAACTTACGAAATGTTTAAGAGTACTGGCAGTGCGGTTACCAAATGTGGTACCAATGAAACAACGGTAGTAACTGCTGCAAATCAATGGCAGTCTGTAGGTATAAATGGTAATGAAGCAACTGGTTGTAGTTTCAATGCTTCTAGTGCAGGTAACTTTGTTATATTCAAAATCAACCTTAAGGCTAACAGTAATGCCAATGCCTACGTATCAACCTTAAGCTTTGTAACGACGGGCAGGTAGTTGATATGAACACATTTTTTATTCAGCACAAAAAAATAATTCTGGTACATAGTTTCGGCGGCCTCTCGCCGCCGAGTACGCCAAGTCTTTACATCTCTTGAAGGCTTGGCACTACCGAAAGTAATATGTAAAATTACCACCTTTTTGCGGTTTGGTGAGTATAAAGACGTATAAATTTCAAGTCTATGTTTCGATAATTTTGCGGTTATTCTCAAACAAAAACTGAAAAACAAATTTTCAAATATTAACTATATTTTGAAGAATTTGATAGTAGACCATCCATAGTTCTCATAAGCTTATTTCTAGCCTATGAGAACTATTTTTTTAGGGCATGAAAACTGATATAATTGTAAGCATTAGAGTTAAGATTAAATGTCTGATGGATGGATTTAAATACAAAAGAAAAAATTACGATTTTTCAAACCAAAACGGGAGTTCTTATAGGCGAGATAATTTTAATGTCCAATTTTCTTCTGGTGGCTCTATTGACGTTTCTAAAAAAACACTTCCAAGAAAGAAAAGATTTAGTCTTAAAAATAGCTTAAACTTTAAAAGAAGTAAGCAGATTAAGCGTTTTTTAAAACATGTGCCAATGCCGTTCAGGATAGTGGCACTGGCAATGGTCTTGCTGATAGTTTCGAGCATACTTATACCGATTTATGAAGCTAGAAAGATTGAAGATAGATACGATATTTCTAGAACTGGCTATAATTTGCTGCCAAAATCAGTAAATAGTTATGGGGCTAAATTACAATATGATTCAAAATCGAGAAACTATAACTTTAATAGTGAGTATACTCCAACCCCAGCTGAAATTAGCGGTGATGATAGCAGTCCTAAAATTATAGCTCAGCTTGGTAGTGGAGATAATAAAACGCTATCAGTGACCGACCCAATGACTAAGACAAAATTGGACATGAAGCCACTTGACTCTCTGGCAGAGCCAAAAAAAGATAACGATAGGATAATCTATCCTTTTAGGAATTTAGATGCTACGGCTGTCTATACGATGCGCGGAATTGGAGTAAAGGAAGATATTTTGCTGAGCAAGTATCAAGGTAAAAGTCTAACCTTTAGTTATGAGCTAGTACTTTCGTCGGGTACAGAAGCTAGGCTAGAGAAAGACGGCTCAGTTGGTATTTATGGGGTGTCTTCGTCTTTACTAGGAAATGTGTCGACCGCAAACGATCAAGATGCTCAGTTGTTAGATAAAGCTCGACAAAACAATCAAAAAAATAACTTACTTTTTGTAATTCCAAAGCCGACTGTGGTGGAACCATACAAAAAAGTAAGTAAGGCGACTTCTAAGTATGAACTTTCGGGCAATAAACTGACGGTCAAAGTCGTAGATTTAGATAAAGCTAACTATCCGTTAAGTGTTGATCCTAGTGTCTATATTGAATCTGCTCGTAAATTAATGAGAGGCAATAATGAGACCAATATTGATTTTGATGTGAACAATGAGCTTATTCAAAAGAGTCAAACTACTGGTGCTAGGATTGATGCTTGGTCTAGTACGACCAGCCTAACTTCAGCTGTCTACGGTCAAGGTACAGCTGTTGCTGGTGGTTTTATATATTCTGCTGGAGGAGTTGGTTCACCGACTACAAATTCTGTGAGTTACTCAGTGGCGGGTACTGACACTTACGTGGTTCCGGCGGGAGTAAATTTTGTAACAGTTAAAGTTTGGGGCGGTGGCGGTGGCGGTGGTGCCGGCAGTGGTGGTAGTGGATCTGGTCGACCTGGCGGTGGCGGTGGCTACGTCTCTTCGGTGTTAAGTGTTACGCCTGGCGAATCTTTGAATATTGAAATTGGATCTGGTGGTCAAGACTCTACAGCCAATAGTCAAGGTGGAGATGGTGGTGGCTATAGTGCTATCAAGCGTAGCACTACATTCCTAGCTCAAGCCGGCGGTGGCGGTGGCGGTGGCGGATCTCGTGGAACTTCTAACGGTGGTGCCGGTGGTGCCGGTGGTGGTACTAATGGAGTAGGTGGTAGTTCTGGAAGTCAAGGTGGTGGCGGTGGCGGTGGAACTGCGTCCGCAGGTGGAACTCGTGGTAATGCTGGTACTGGCGGTGCTGTAGGTGTAGCTGGTGCGTCTAATGCGGGTGGAAATGCACCTTCAATTGGAGCTGCATGTAACACTGTAAGGACAGGCACTGGAGGTGCTGCAGGTACTGGTGGCGGTGGTGCCGGTGGTACCTACAACACTACTTGTTCTGGTGCTGGTGGCGGTGGCGGTGGTAATTATGGTGGTGGTTCTGGCGGTAATGCTGGTGGAGCTGCCAACAGAGGTTCTGGTGGTGGCGGTGGCGGTAGCTCATTAATTAGTGGTACGTCTCAAGTAAATACAGCCGGGTCTGGTGTGAACCCGGGTAACTTAGGAGATGCCGATAGAGGTACAGCTGGCATTGGAGGTAACGGTGGCACTAATGCAGCTAATGCTACCAGTGGTGCTGATGGCAAAGTTATTATATTTTATACAACCCCAGGTTCTACTACTAATCAAGTATCTTGGGCACAGTTCGACTCTGGCACTAATGCTATTTCTAGTCCCAACCCAGGAAATGGTTCATGTGGTGGTTGGTGCAATAATTCTGTCTATAATTTACCGACAGCATTAACTGGACTTTCACTAATTGCTTATAATGGATTTTTGTACGCGATTGGTGGGTCAAATAGCAGCGGTACACCGCAGACTAATGTCTATATTGCTAAACTAGGTGCCAAAGGTGAACCACAGTTATGGCATCCTTCTGGAGGGACTCCTGTGTATTGGTATACGGATACCTCGCTGTCTAATGCTAGAAGTTACTTTGGGGCTGCAGCTTACAATAATAAAATGTATATAGTGGGTGGGTTGTCGGGTGTTAATACGGTTTTAAGCACAAATACTGTCCAGTCAGCTAACATAAATCCTACAGGTACGCTAACTACTTGGTCATCCAGTGGAATGACTGCTTTAACATCTGCTCGATATGGTATAACTCTGCAGGTATATAACGATGCTATGTACGCGATTGGTGGTAGTGCAAGCTTTGGCGGTACGCCCGTATCTACGGTTGAATATTCTAAGCTAAATAGTGATGGAACAATGAATTCTTGGGTTAATGCCAGCAGTCTATTGAATGGAGGAAAACTGTCTTTGGGTGGTAGCTATACCACTATTTGGGGAGGGTATATATATGCAATTGGAGGTTGTAATACTATGAATGCTAGTGGCTATTGTACCTCTATATCTAGTGATGTTCAGTTGGCTAGTATAAATGCTGATGGTAGTCTGTCGGAATGGAACACAATAATTGGTCTATCTAATGATCGTTTCGCTTATACGGCGATTGCTTGGCAGGGTGGTATATACAGGTTAGGTGGCTGTCGGTCGCAAGATTCAGTAACCGGAATATGTACCGATACAGCAATAGATGTAACATACGGAGTGGTTAATGCAACCGGTGAAGCAAGTACTGTAGCCACTTCAGCACCCAGTGGTACATCGCCTTGTACAGGTTCCGACCCGTATAGTTGCGACTTATCTAGTAGTGCTGTTGGAAATATGCTAAATGTTTCTGTAATAATAAATGGATATTTGTATATTATGGGTGGCTGTAGAAACAATGCTTGTACTAGCTACTCAAATGGTATAGTTTATCAGTCTATTGGTAGCGATGGCACGCTTCAAAAACCAGCCAGCTGTAGCGGAACTTATATGAGTTCATATTGTGATGCACCAATAAGTTTACCTAACGCTCTAGGAGCCCCCGGAGTTACCACGTTTGGTAATAAAATATATGTAATAGGTGGTTTTCCAAATATCTCTAATATTTCTTATATTACCTCTAATCCTGATGGAAGTTTGGGTACCTGGAGTAATGTTGACATGACAACAATTGGTGTAGCTGAAACTATGTCGTATACTTTTGCTTATTCTCGTGCTAACCCTAATTCAGCCGGAAGTATACCCGGCAATCTTTACATCTTTGGTGGCTGTACAAGCAATGGTGGAATTGGTTGTAGTACTTATACGGGTGCTGTTTATAAGTGTAATTTAAATACCGCTGGTGTTCCTTCTGGGTGTACAACTTCAAATCAGCTTCAGATTGGTAAAATCTATACACCTGCGGGTGGTGGGGCAACTGCCACAAGTGCAGGAATTGCCGCTTTTGCGGGTACGGTATATGCCAACTATATATATATTATGGGAGGTTTAGCTCCTGGAATTACTGACCTTACCACTGTTTATTATGCTAAATTTGACGATAATAATAACATTGTAGCAGTGCCAGGTAGCTCAAGCTGGAAACTTGCTAGCTATGAGATATTGGTTGGTCGTCGGCGTGGAGCTGGATATGGCTATAACGGGTATTTATACGTCACTGGTGGTTACGATGGTACTGATGCTCTGGCTGATATTGAGTTTGCAAAGATAGACGTTAGTACTGGTGATATTGCTCCATTTAAATCTTCTTCGGTTAGTATTAACAAACGCTGGGGGCTAACTGTTCCAGTCTCAAACTCTTATGCTTATGTAATAGGTGGTTGTACTTCGGGTGCTGCTCCAAGCTCATGCTCTAGCCGAACCAACTCTATACAGACTTTTCAGATGTATAATAACGACAGTGGTGCGGTCAGGGAGATAAATAATGCGAGCGATGATACTTTTGCGGCTAATACGGATAGATGGGGGGCAAGTGCCGTAGTCTTAAATGGCTACATTTATGTTGCTGGTGGCTGTATAAGTGCCACAGATTGTACAAATACTACTAATGATATTCAGTATGCTCCGATTAGTAGTAATGATGGGTCAATCGGAACATGGTCTAGTACAACCAATGCATTGCCAGCAGGTAGAGCATGGGGTAAATTGTTGACAATTGGTGGAACATTGTACTATTTAGGCGGTCAAAATAATGCTGGAACCGCTCAGTCAACTATTTACTATACCAGTACTTTTAGTGGGGGTAATATCTCGGCTGCTTGGTCGACGGCTAGCGGTGGTATTGGGGATACCTCGTCTGGTGCGGCACAAGCTAGGACAAAGTTTGGGGCAGCAGTCTGGAATAATAGAATATATGTTGTTGCCGGCAAAGATGGTAGTGGTAACCAAACTAACACAGTTTATTTCACGTCACTTTTGCCAACTGGTGGAAATATCGCTGCAGATAGCTGGCGTCAAGATACTGATGTCCCCGACGTAGCTCGTTATGGGGCAACCCTGACGGCATATGCTAACAACCTTTACTTGGTAGGTGGAAATAATGGAACAAATTATCTTAGTGATGTTCAGTTTGCTTCGATTGGTTACAAAACTGGCACAATCTCACAAACGGGTACAACAGTAACTGGTAGTGGCACATCGTTTAATTCGGAGATGGTAGGCAGCACAATCCAGTATAGACACGACGGATCTACGGCACAGGTCACAGGTTACACAAATGCATCTACTATTACAGTCAATGCCAGTAAATCAGTTCCAGCTGGTACAAGTTTTACTATAATAGATGGATCAATAAATGCCTGGATTTTCACGACTAGTTTACCTGGATCTATATCAGAAGCTGAGAGTTTTGCTGCCAACGGTTATATTTATATCGTTGGTGGTCGTTCAGGTACAGCCACATGTTCTCCTAAAATCACAATCGCCCCGATTAGTGCGAATACAACCATTGCTAGCGGTAATGACCCTACGGGAGTTGGTGACTGGTACGAAACTAACGTTAGATATGCTGGTGGAAGATATGGGGTAGCACTGGCTTATGATAAGGGTAAAATGTATACAATGGGAGGTGGTTGTACGTCTCCCCAAGCTGGCACCTATAATACTGGCACAATTACTCAGTCTGGTACAACAGTAACTGGTACTGGCACAAACTGGACCGATAACTACATAGGAGCAACCATAACCTATGCCGATGCTTCAACTGCGACAGTGGTGAGTGTTAATGCCACTAACTCAATAGTTGTTAGCAAAACAAAAACCATTGGTTCAGCTCAGGCATACAGCCTGACTTCGGCTCGCCACACTTATTGGTCTCTTAAATCTCAACCTCAACTAGCTAAATATTCTCGAATGATAGATACCGATACCGACGTGTTCCCGACGAAGTGGTTACTCAATGGTCTTGATAACTCAGTTGGTGCTAGATGGTACCTAAAATATCGGAGTATGCATGATATTTCCGATGGTGCTTCTCAACAAAATCCAAATGAAGACTGTGGTACATCTAGTACGATGCCTGTTATGACTACATGGGGCCAGGAAACTGATTATGGACCTGTAACTTTAGGTACTCCAGGTACGTATACTCCAAAAAATACTAGCGGTGGTAATATTAATTGTGCCAGATACTTTTATTTCTCTATAAGCATTGATGCTTCGCAAACTTTTGGTTATCCTGAAGATGTTAATCGTGGCCCAACTATCAGTGACTTATCATTATTTTTCACGGCTGACCCTTCTAAACGCATGCGACACGGCAAAACATTCACGGGCGGTGAGCAACAGCCATTAGATACGCCATTTTAACACTTAAAAAAGTATTATGGAATTTAGACCCAGATCATCAAAGAAAAAACAGTACACTAATCAAAAAGTAGGTAGTTTTGATAATTGGCTTGACGATGATGAAGAATGGCGAGATCTAGCAAAATCTAATCAAACTTCTCAAAAAAGCTCTTCTTTTGATACTGGTAAAAATGACAAAAATATTGAGCTTAACGTTAAGCTCTCTTTGCCTAAAGTGCAGTTCGACAGAATAAAAAAAATACGCACTGGAGTTTCTAAAAAAATATCGAGACTTAGGTTAAGCAGAAAGGCCTTGGTTATAGTTGTGGTGATTGCTTTAATCGTTATATCCACCACTGCATTTGTGTTTTTTAGTAAAAGATCTTCAAAGTCTACAGGTGTCGCTATAAAAAATAGTGATTCAAAAACCACGGATCTTTATGAAGAAAAACCGACTTTCAAAATATTATACCCCGGCAGTAAAAACAGCGAAAATATTGGTAAAATAGTAAAAATTAGCCCACCTAACCAACCAGCCGCCTATACTTATATTGACTCTATTGCTGGTGTTCAGATTAATGTCACACAACAAGAAATACCAGATAATCTAAAAAACAACCAAGCTAATGAACTGGAAAAAACTGCTAAATCTAATAACCAAACCAACTTAATTCAAGTAGACGGAGTCAATGTTTATAGTGGACAGTCTGTAAAAGGAGTTCAGAGCTTGATTTTTATAAAGGGCAACCTGTTAATTACGATTAGATCGGCCAGTAAAGTTAGTGATGAAGCATGGGTGGCCTATATTAGTGCCATGCATTCATAAATAGCTGTTTTTGGTATTGCCAATCTCTTATCGATATGTAGTTTTTTTGACACCATAATATGCTTGACCTAATCTGTTATTATTGATATGATTGTTTCTAGGTCTCTCGAGTTTAGGTCGTGGAGCTAAGATTAGCAAGCTTCAAAACGTAAACTCGGCATTTTATGAGGACTGAATTAGGGTACTGTAAATTTACGTACTTTAATCAGACAACTGAGTTTTGCAACTTAAAAATTTGGCTGACATAGTATCTGTAGAATATACAGATACAAAAAAATAATCTTAAAACCAGGAATTTTAAGATTATAGTAAATAAACGACATCTGTTATTGAGTTCATTATTTTATTAAATTTAGTGAATACCAATAACTAGTCAATGCAAATTCTAAATTATTTTTAGAATCATAAGAAAACATTAATTTTTATAATTTTTGTTTTCTGTAACGTAAAAAGTTACTCAAGTGCACATAATGAATGCCTTGACATAAGATACCGAAGAAGGACGTAGTAGGCTGCGAAAAGCTGCGGGAAGCTGCCAAACAAGCTTTGATCCGTAGATATCCGAATGGGGAAACCCGCATAGATTCATACCTATGCACCCATAATTGAATACATAGATTATGAGGCGGTAACCAGGGGAACTGAAACATCTTAGTACCCTGAGGAAGAGAAAGTAAACAACGATTCCGAGAGTAGTGGCGAGCGAAATTGGAATAGCCCAAACTTTTTAAGTTTTTGCCTATTAATTTAGGCAAATAAGTTGGTAGACGAATATTTAAAGAGAGTTGTGACATCACAAACAGTCAAGACGGAGTTCTGGAATTATCCAGGTTTCCGTTTTGGAGGCAGGAGCTACCATTATCCTGCATAAGGTCAGAAATTAGCGAAGCGAGTGGAACTGTCTGGAAAGTCAGGCCATAGATAGTGAAAGCCTAGTACATTAAGTATCGCTAACCTTATATTTGTGTCAGCATTTTTGCTGAGAAAGATATTGATTTATTAATATCTTTTAGTGTCGAGTAGGACGGGACACGAGAAACCCTGTTTGAATCTAGGAGGACCACCTCCTAAGGCTAAATATATCTTATGATCGATAGAGAACAAGTACCGCGAGGGAAAGGTTAAAAGAACCCCGGAAGGGGAGTGAAATAGAACCTGAAATTATGTGCATACAAGGACTCGGAGCCTTGCATTAGGTAAATCTGTCTTTTTTATTGTTTTGAATTATTTTAATTCAAATTTATCTGAATTTATTTCGGATAAATTTGTCTGCTTTAGGGAAAAGAGCAGCGAAGCGATGAGAAAAACCGCAGGTTTGTCTCATGCAGGGTGACGGGGTGCTTTTTGTAGAACGATCCAACGAGTTACCGTACATGGTAAGCGTAAGTCATCTGACGGACGCATAGTGAAAGCGAGCCTGAATAGGGCGATTTGAATCATGTATGGTAGACCCGAAACCAGGTGACCTAACCATGGGCAGGCTGAAGCGACGGTAAAACGTCGTGGAGGGCCGAACCAGGGCGAGTTGCAAAACGCTTGGATGACCTGTGGTTAGCGGTGAAATGCCAATCGAACCTGGAGATAGCTGGTTCTCCTCGAAATAGCTTTAGGGCTAGCGTCGTACGGTAGCATGTAGGGGTAGAGCTCTGTTTCGGACTGGGGCACGCAAGTGTACCCACCCTTGACAAACTACGAATACTACATGTGGAACTACGGCAGTTAGAACGTCGGTGCGAAGATCGGCGCTCAAAAGGGAAACAGCCCAGACCATCATCTAAGGTCCCTAAATTTATGCTAAGTGGGAAACGAGGTGAGATTTCTTAAACAACGAGGATGTTGGCTTAGAAGCAGCCATTCATTTAAAGAGTGCGTAACAGCTCACTCGTCAAGAGATCTTGCGCGGAAAATGTAACGGGGCTAAGCATAATACCGAAGATATGGATGTCCCAGCATCAGTTTTCATAATGCTGAAGATTTTGAAATGTACAATTAGTACATTAAATAAGCATTATGAAATGTGATGCTGGGATGTGGTAGAGGAGCGTTGATATCAGCGTAGAAGTCAAACTGCGAGGTTTGGTGGAGCGGTATCAAGTGAGAATGTTGGAATGAGTAACCATAAGGCAGGTGAGAATCCTGCCCACCGAAAGAGCAAGGTT
>CAZYMH010000001.1:237327-261652 GCA_964648105.1 uncultured Candidatus Saccharibacteria bacterium | reverse complement strand
TATCAGAAAATACTTTTTGGATTTTGTCTGCTAAGTCAGCTGGATTATCTTTGTCAAAGTACAATGCTGCCTTGCCTGCAACCTCATGGAATACCTCAATATCACTACAAATCGTAGGTATCCCATAGCTCATAGCCTCCAAAATTGGCATGCCGAATCCTTCATAGTGCGATGGCAAAACAAAAAGCGAAGCGTTAGAATAGAGTGCCGCTCGCTCGTCGTCGGTTACGTAATTGGTTACGATTATTTGGTTGCCGCTTTTTATACTTTTATCAATGTAGGTAAAATCTTGATCCGACTTCCAGCCTTTCGATCCACATAAAACAAGTATGTACTCCTCTTTGACATTTTTTGGCAGTAGCTCATAAGCTTTTACCAAATTTATAAAATTTTTGCGTGGCTCTAGTGTACTAACAAACAATATATATTTTTCATTAATATTAAATTTTTTAAGATATGTTTTATTTTTACGCATAGGTTTGCTAGGAGGGATAGGAGTAATAAATATTTTGTTATCATCTAGGCTGTAATGTTTTTTAATTGCATTTTTTGTACTTTCAGAAATTGTAATTACTTTTTCAGCACGTTTTATCGACCGTGGCACAAATTTGCTTAAAAACTTTTGATTTTTATCAGAAACATATTGCGGTTTTTCTTCAAAGCATAAGTCATGAACGGCAACACACGTTGGTACCTTAGTTAAACTAGGCAAGCTCACAAAATTTGTGAACAAAGCAACATCACCTCTGTGTTTATAAAATAATTCTAAAGGAAGCTGAACTCCAACTTTTCTTAGTAGCGAATTTATTTTGGGGTGAAAAAACTTAGACTCTACGAGTTTAACTACTTTAATATCTAAACTTTCTCTTTTGCCTAAAAAATTGAAGTAATGGCCAACAAGTCTAATATCTTGGTTATGATATTGATTTAAACTTGAGATTAACTGATAAGTGTAATACCCAATACCACTTTTTTTGGTATCAAAAATTGGGCTAGCGTCGAACAGTATCGTCAACTTCTTAGGTTTCATACTTATATGATAAAATAATAACTACAAAATAACTAAAAATAGGGAAATTTACTATATGGCAAAAAAAGCTTTAGTTACTGGAATTAATGGACAAGACGCTGGTCATCTCATAAAGCTGTTAAACGAAAAGGGCTATGAAGTCTATGCAACGATACGTGGGCAATTAGAAGCAACTCATCCTCGTTATGTGAATTTAAAAAATGAATTTCCTTATGTAAATATTGTACTTGCTGATAGCTTAGATTTGTCATCAATTATTCGGGCTGTAGGAGAAATTAAACCTGATGAAATTTATAATTTAGCGGCCATTAGTCATGTTGGTTATTCGTTTAAAAATCCAATTCTAACTGCCGATTTAACAGGTAAAAGTGCTCTATATTTCTTGGAAGCTATTAGATTATCGGGGTTAGAAAAAACTACAAAATTTTATCAAGCATCTACTTCAGAAATGTTTGGTGGCTTAGACTACAATCGTCCAGGCAAAGGTTATGATGAAGATTCACCGTTTCATCCGCGTAGTCCATATGGCGTTGCTAAGTTATATGCTCACTGGATTACAAAAAACTATCGTGAAAGTTATGATATACATGCAAGTTGTGGAATTTTGTTTAATCACGAAGGCGAAAGACGAGGACAAGAATTTGTTACTCGTAAGGTTAGTCAGGCGGTTGCACGTATAAAACTTGGCAAGCAAGATGTATTGGAACTAGGCAATATGGATTCTAAGCGTGACTGGGGATATGCTGGCGACTATGTAGAAGGCATGTGGTTGATGCTGCAGCAAGATAAGCCAGATGACTATGTTTTGGCTTCTGGTGAGACTCATACTATCAGAGAATTTTGTGAGCTGGCATTCAAACAAATAGAAGTTGATTTAGAATGGCAGGGTAGCGGCGTAAACGAAATCGGTATAGATAGAAAAAGCGGCAAGACAGTTATAAAAATTAATCCAGAATTTTTCAGGCCCGCAGAAGTCGACATACTATTAGGCAACCCCAAAAAAGCAGAAACATTTTTAGGCTGGAAACGCAAAGTTGATTTTCCAGGCTTAGTTAAACTAATGGTCCAAAACGATTTGAAAATTCTAGCATAGAGTATGTCGAAGTGGAAAAAGCTTAGCTCAAAAATAATTCTTAAACATCAATTTTTGACGGTCGCTGAAGACACTGTTCAGCTAGCAAGCGGTAAAATAATTAACGATTATTTAACTTTTGTAGATCTTAAATCTTATGTAACTATTATTGGACTTTCAAGTGACGCTAAAATATTAACCATAAAAGAACACACTTACCCATTAAATCAACGAATACTACAATTTCCAGAAGGTGATATAGACTCAGACGAATCTATTATAGAATGTGCAAAAAGAGAACTACTCGAAGAAACAGGCTACAGTGCTGAAAAATTCATAGAGATTGGGAGATCATTGCCTGCACATAGACGTTCAACTCGTCTTCAATACGTAGTTTTAGCCAAAAATTGTTATAAAGTATCAAACCCCGATCTAAAAGGGCTAGAAGAAGATCTGTCTGTAGCTCTATATCAACCAAATGATATAAATAAACTAATCTCAGAGGGCAAAATCATTCAACAAAACTTTTTATCTGCTTGGGCAATATACCTAAATAAAAAATAGATTTGCTAAAGTTTGCGGATTATCAAGTAATTCTAAGAATTTTAGATCGATTTTTAGTAATTTAATTATAAATGGTATCAAATTAATTTTTATAAGCTTTATAAAATGCCCAACCTGCTAGTGCAGTATAATTGCATATTTCGTTATTTTTAATCATTTGTTCAATTTCTTCTTCTCTTAACCAATAATTTTCAAATGCTTCTTCAAAATCAGAATCAAGACTTGAAAAATTAAGGTTTGTTGCCACAAAGAAAAACATTTATTCTGTGACCGACGATTATTGGTGTACATCCAGCCAATTTGTCTAAGATCGCCAGTTAGCTTAGCTTCTTCCATTAACTCTCTTAATCCACCATCTTTTGGTGATTCATGATCTTCGACTAATCCCCCTGGGAACTGGAATAAAAAATCATTAATAGGGTAACTATACTCTTTTTGCAAAAGAATCTTTCCATTCTTATCGACTGGAATTATCATTGCGGCATCATTAGACTTACCAAAATGAATGTATTCTGTATGTGTTCCGTCAGGTAATGCTACTCAATCAATAAACACATTATGTCTAGTGTGACTAAATACTTGCCCAGAACTTAATTTTTTCCATTTTTTAAGGACTTTGTTCATAAATATCTCTTAAGGTTTGATCTAAGTTTATGGTAGGTTTCCAGCCTGTAATTTTGCGTAATCTGGAGTAGTCTCCACATATTTGCATTGGATCGGAGGGCCTAATGAGCGATTCGTCGATATTGATTTTTAAATTATTAAAGTCTATGCCCATAATTTTACACAATTTTTTAATTATCTCTTCGCCCTTAATACTTTTCCCAGAGCAAATATTGAATATATATTCGTTATCAAGATCTTTTTTGGTTATCAGACTGGCGTAAGCTTTTACAATATCTCTTACATCTGTATAGTCACGGCTAGTATAGATATTACCAACCGTAATTTCATTAGTTTTTCTAGCTTGCTCAAGTTTCGCAATCATGTCAGGAATCAAAAAACCAAGCCCTTGACCTGGTCCAATATGATTAAATGGCCGAGCAATAATACAATCAAAACCATTCTTTTTGTAGTTTGTTGCTATTTTTTCCATTTTAAGTTTACTATGAGCGTAAGGGGAACCATTAGAGATTAATTTTGAATTTTCGAAAATAATTCTTTTAGATGGTTGGTATACTGCACAACTGCTAATAGCAATAACTCGACCGTTTTTATTGATACTAAAAAACTTTTTAGCTAATAATTCAAAAACATCAACATTAATTCTCATGTAATCAGAAGCATTTAGATAAGATAATCCGACGTTTGCAAGGCCTGCTAAGTTTACTATAGTATCGATTTTAGAAAAGTCTATTTGACCTACTTGATTTTTATCTGCTATATCACACTGGATATAGTCTTTAAGCTTATTAGCTATTGAATTATCGGGTTTTGCTTCGTTTTTCCCCAAGCCAACTATCGATATGTCATTATTATGTAATTGTTTTACTAAGTGCTTTCCAGCAAATCCATTTACTCCGGTAACCAATATCATGGTTGCATTATACCTTTACTCTCGGCCAATTCTTTAATTAGATTAATGGTTTCTTGACAGTTTTTCTGCCAGGAGAATTTTTTTGCTTGAATTAAACCCTTTTTAATCATTTCAGCTCTAAATGCATTATCTGAAATAATTTTTTTTATATATGGTGCCATGGGCTTACCATTATCAATTAATATAGCCGCATCGCCCGCTACTTCAGGAATTGACGAATTATTATATGAAACTACTGGACAGCCAGCCTCCATAGCTTCTAAAATAGGTAAGCCAAAACCCTCATATTTCGTTGGAAATACATATACACAAGCGTTTTTATAAAGTTCTCTGAGTTCGGTTTGGTTAACGTAACCTGCCCATATTACGTCTTTTTTTAAGGAAGTATTTTTATTTAATCTCTCATTCCAGCCTATTTTTTCTAAATTATTTGTAAGATTAAATTCTTTACCAACAGTAACTAACTTTAATTTTGGGAAGTCTTTTTTTAATTCTATAAACGAATCAAGAATATGAACTATATTTTTTCTATAATCTATACCGCCTACATATAATAAGTAAGTGTCGTTCAATAATTCAGAAACTATCGAAGAAATTTTTTCGTTTTTTAAATTTGGTTTATTTATGCCTAAGTATATGGTTTGTACTTTATTTTTTTGAATTTCTGGGAATAATTTAAGGAGGTCTTTTTTAGAAGCATTAGATATAGAAATAATTTTATCTATTTTTTTGAAATATCCTAAATTTTTCAAATAACGTCGCCAAAAGATAACATATCCAAGTTTATCTTTAATACTTTTTGAATCTAAAAGCTTTCGTTCCTCATTTTTAAAAAGAAAAGGGATTAAATCATAAAAAACTGCAATTGTAGGTATGTTTTTTGGTATTCCTAGCGTAAAGTCGTATTGGAGGAATATATCGACTTTATTTTTACTTGTTCTAATACTCTTATTTTTTGGTACAAAAACCTTTATTTTAGGTACATTGCCTAGTTTTCTGGGGGATAACTCGACAAATGAGCTATTAGAAGGTAAATTTAAATCGTCAGGTATTTTTTCGCCTTTATTTACATAAAAGATAAACTCGATACCTTTAATATCGACTGTACTCAAATTTTGAATAAAATAAAAAAGTGATTTACCTATCCCTCTGTAAAAAGTTTCACCTTGTATCGGTCTTAAGTCTATTCCAAGTTTCATTTTGAATCCATAGATTTTTCAAAAACTTCTAATGTATTTTTTGCTGTAATGTTCCAGTTAAACTTTTTAGATCTTAATAACCCTTTTTTTATCAAAGAGTCCGTTAAATTTTTGCTTTTAATAATTTTCTTTATATTTTCCGAGAACTCCTCGTCATTCTCTGCCAATAGAGCTGCATCGCCCGCTACTTCAGGAATTGACGAATTTCTATAAGCAACTACAGGAGAACCAGCTTCCATTGCCTCTAGAACAGGAAGACCAAAGCCTTCATAAATACTAGGGAAAACAAATATAAGGCAATTCTTATAAAAATAGTTTAGTTCCTCGTCTGATATAAAACCATATAGCCTAACATTATTTGGGCGAGAACATTCATTTACTTTCTTTTTTAACTCTCTTGCTGCTGCAACTTCAGAGCTTATTATTTCTTTTCCTGCTAAAACAAGATTAATATTTGGATTTTTTTGCCACACGTCTTCCATTATATCCATCAAGGTTAATAAACCCTTACGTTCATCGGCACCGCCTACATAAAATAAAAATAAATTTTTACTATTATAATCTTTCGGTGCTTTGATTTTTTTTGTAGAATTAATAGAATTTTCTGCTGCCAAAGGAGTGACAATAATTTTATTACTATTAATTTTTACATACTTTTTTAAATCTTTTTTTGTATGCTCTGAAATGCTTATAACATATTTTGATTTAGCATAATCATTAAGCCTCCTTTTCGCAACCATCCACTTTACTTTATGTCTTATATAAAAAATTAAATGACCTAATGTATATGCTTCGATTTCAATTTTTTGATAAATTTCTTTATATATAAAAGGAATAAGATCATAAACCACTGTTACAACATTAGTATCTGATGTTTTTATAGGCTGATTTATATCTGGCTGAAAGAATACATCAAGTTTATCATTTCGGATATCAAGTTTTTTCGGAGAAACTATTAATGTTCTTATAAATTTTAGTCTTCTATTTAATGGTATTTTTTTATCTCCATATTTATAAGAATATTTAAAACCCTTAGCTAAATTAAACTTTGGCATTATTGTGTCAGCTGATGAACCATAAAATATATATTCATTCACGTTGTCTATGATAGAAATTTCTTCGATTAATTTAGTGACATATCTACCTATTCCTCTATGTTGTGAGTTATTTTCTAATGAACGTAAATCAATCCCTATTAACATTTTTCTCCTTTGAAACAGTCTGTTTATTAAAAAGTAGTCTGAATATTGCAAATAATATGCCTCGATAAAATAATCTTGTTCTTTTTTTCTTTAATGCAATATCTGGAATATCACAGTATTCTTTCTTCTTATATTTTATCGCATCAATTAGTTTATCGGCCATGCGTAGTGTAAAAAACATTTCATTTCTATAAAACATTGCTGTATCTAATATATTAATATATGTTTTAGTCCTAGAACCACCAGTTGGAACAGCTAGATGGGTTAGACATGCAGTCGGACAGAAGTATATTTTAATTCCGCATTTAAACATTCTCATCGATAAGTCGCTTTCTTCTCTAAAAGCGTTACCATAATATCTTGTATCAAATCCGTTAACTTTTTTTATTGCATTTATTTTAATGGAGCAATTTCCTCCTGGAAAGGCATTAGTAAATCCACTTTTTGGTGAAGTAAATACACCTCGGGAAACTGCCATATCATCAAAATGAAGGACCTCATCCATTATAGGGAAATCTTTTTGTAATACTCTGCCTCCAACAGCACCAACATCTGGATATTTTTTATGAGCTTTTAGGTGTTCAGTTATTAAATTTTGGTCAAATTCTACGTCGTCGTCGATAAATAGAATTATATTTGATTTTGCTTTTTGTACAGCAAAATTTTTAGCAGCCGTTACCGATGGAGGATCCACTAAGTAATATTTAATACGAGAGTCACTAAAATTAGGTATTTCATCCTCATAATTTGATTGATCGACAATTATAAGTTCAAAATTTTTATTTTTCTGTCTAAGTACGTGATTTATAGTTTTTCTTACTATATCTATTCTGTTATAAGTTGGTATTACTATTGAGATATCAGGCTTATTAATCATTATGTTCTATGTGATTTAATTATTTTTTTTAATATTAGACGATTTACTAATAAATAGTACTTGTTCCTAAACTCTAGAGACCAAAGGGAATTGTTTATAGTTTTAAAATCATCAAGCATTCGTACAAGTCTGGGTAAGCCATCATCGAGTGCAATATATTTTTTAAAATCTATTTTTTTGGCGAGCAACTGACCTCTTATAATGTAAGCTTTTTTTCTGATTTGATTAGATTTCATTATTTGTTGATGATTATTCGTTGATGATATACCATTACTATTTTCCCTGTATCTATATAATGGTTCATTAATATTATAAAAATTACCATGTTTCGATATATCGAGCCAGAGCCCATAATCTTCTGCTGGCCAATTGCTTATTTTATACATACCAGCTTTGATAAACTTTTTTTTATCAAATATTACAGATCCATGAGCAAATGGCGATCTAACTAATAATTCTTGCTTTAGTTCAGGGTCATCTATCAATACATGATGTATGTGTTTTATTTTGCTTGACTCATCTATGACAGTCATTGAAGAACCGACTAGGGTAACACTTTTATTTGTTTTAATAAATTTAATTTGTTTTTCTAGTCTATTTTCTTCAGACACATCGTCAGCATCCATTCTAGCAATAAGGTCACTTCTTGCTAGTTTTACTCCTTTATTTAGGCTATACACTAAACCATGATTTTTTTGATTAATTAATCTAATCCTTTTGTCTTTGTAAGATCTAATAATCTTCTCAGAACGATCAGTAGAGCCATCATTTACAATAATAAATTCGAAATCCTTATATGTCTGATTAAGAATACTATCAATTGCCTCCCGAAGAAATCTTTCACCATTATAAACAGACATTACTACGGAAATTTTGGGAGTTTTTGAAATTAAACCTTTACCCATGTTTTCGGTATTATATCGCTAGTGTTAATTGATTCATCATTAAACCACTTTGAAGGTGCGACAACAATTTTACTAGGGTTATTATTCAGCCAGGCTGCCCACCAACTAAATGAGCTATTGGCGATGATATTGTGATTACAGTTCATCATTAAACGCATGTCTTCACTGCCTTTTTTATTACCAGTAACAAAAATCATTTTTGTACCTAAGTTTAAATTTTTTTTACACCATTCTATGTCATCGGAAAAGACAAAAATATTGAACCTAGATGGATTATTTGTAATTTTTTTTAGAGCTGATTTATAATATTCATTATCTTTTATACCATGAAATTGATTAGCATTTTCATTAGTTACGTAGTCTCCTCTTCTTACATGAAGTGAAATACTAGGAGATGACTTTATTTGATTAAGAAATAAGCTATTTTTAGAATTTGGATTTTCTTTATAGGAAAAATCATTTAACAAAACTTTTCTAATGTCACTAAAATACTTTTCAGTTTGCCAGTATCCAATTAAATATGAATTATTTTTACAAAGAAGAGCTTTATTGTCAAAGTTGTGGTGAGATTCTCTATATATTGTCCAAATGTCACGTTTTTTTAACTTATCTTCTATAAGTTTCTTTTTTCCTATTAAACCTGTATACCTTTTTGAATCAAGATTTTCATTTGGCCTTTTCGATGCTGGTAAAAAGCTCTCGACTACGTTGAAACAACTTAGTTCATATTCTCTAAGCGTATACGAGTCTGCAATATTTTCATAAAATGTTAAGTCCATAGAGAAATTAATTTTATTTTTAATAGATAGTTTACGTATTAAGGCATACTGAAACATTTGATTGCCCAAACCACCCATTAATCTTATTGCTATCATCTTTTGTCTCCTAAAATATTCATATATAGATTCAGATATTTTTCTGTTATTTTATCCCAGGTATATTTTTCTAGCCATATTTTATGGGCAGCTCTCCCAATTTGTTCACGCTTTTTTCGGTTGTGAGCCAGCATCGATAATTTAATTAGAGCATCTTTTAGATCTGCTCTAACTCTACTATTATGAATTGAGTGGCTTTTTACAATTATTCCACCTTTAGTCCATTTAGCTATTTCAGCACTATTACCTGCTGTAGTAGCTAAAAATGGTATTCCTGCAGCTGCTGATTCAAATAGAACCAAAGGACTACATTCGATATTTGATAAAAATACAAAAACGTCGCTCATTTTTAAAAGATCTTTAATGTCATTTCGTAAACTACCATCGACCATTACAATTCTTTTACCTAAGAACTTCCTTCTATTATTTACCAGAGCAGCTTCTTTTGAAAATTCTTGGTAATGAACTTCTTCTGGCCTAGTACTACCGACAGATATAAAAGTAGCTTTAGATACGGGCAATTTTTTAAAAATTTTTAATACGTCCATATGACCTTTTTCCCCATACAGCCCAATAGTCATTATTGTAAAGCCACCTAATGCATATTTATTTCTCAAAAATTCTCTACGCTCATTTGAAAGTTCTTTAGTGAATTCTTTTTCATCTGCACCATTTGGTATGATAGTAGTATTACTTACATTATTCCTTCGAGCAAAATCAATATCTCTATATGATTCAGACAAATAAACGGTAGAGTCATATTTTCTTAAAATTTCAGGTAACTCATTGAAATATTCTGAATAAGCAGGATCATGAAGGGCAGAGAAACCGCACGGTACAAAGACTTTTTTAGCTGACACTTTATCAATTACTTCAAAAAATAAGTCAGTTGTCCACTGTTGGGCAGCGTAGTTCATTACAATATCAAAGTTGCTATTCACTAAAAAATCTTTATATTTTTTAGATTCACCTTTAATTCCATTAACACTATTTCCGGAAATTTTAAATTCAATTATTTTTACTCCGTTATGAATGGTGCTTTCTCTTTCTGGAATTTTTGTTGTTGCAACCGTTACATCATGTCCTTGTAGGACCATTCTTTCGCTTAAATGTCTTACGACTTCTTGAGCACCACCAATCGATGGATGGTAAAACTCAACCATGTGAAGGATTTTTAATTTATTTTTTTTCATTATTTTCATTATATAACAATGTCATACCAGGTAAGCCGAAGTTTGTGCTAATTGATTTATACGTTTTATGTTCTTTTAAGAATTCTGTAATTGCTTTATTTGGACCTACATTATAGCCTGATGATTTTGTTTGGAAAAATGTGTCATGTAATAAAATAGTGGGGTAGCCATGATTTTTATATATTTGAGTCAGCTCTCTTTTTACTGATTCATAAGAATGGTCACCATCAACAAAGAACAATATTTCATTACTTGTATATTTTTTCTTTTTGGCTAGCTTTGATGCTCCTTCTACTCCGTCTTCTTGAAACAACTTAACTGGAAGGCCTTTTACTAGAATACCTCTTTGTTCGTGTGGATGCTCGTTATGTTCAACTTCATCTGGTAAATCGAAACTATAAACCGTGCAGTCTATATCAAAATACTTTGCGGTTTCATAAAATACTCTCGCAGACTTTCCAAGATGTGTACCCCATTCAAATACAGCTTTTGGTTTAAAATAGCAAAGAGTTCCGCTAAGTAGCATTAATTCGTTTAATGGAAATGGATGCATTCCTACTATTGGGACTAACTTTTTTATTACGAAATCAGATAATTCCCAACAGTTTAACTCTATAACCGAATCTTGGCTATGATAAACTGCTGGATTATTAGCATGAATTACGTTTTTACTTTTTTTTAGAAACATTCTTCCTCCTATTTAAAAAATTTCTTTAGACTCATATATGTTAATTTTAAACCGTAAGATGGTTTTAGAAAATACAATGACAGTGTAGTTGGTAATGTTTTTCTTAGTTCTTTTCTATTTATAAAAATTTTTGATATTGTATATTGATTATTAATGTATTCGTCTTTAATTTTTGATATTTTTTTACCATATATATTTACTGACAAGTTATTATAGTCAGTAATTATTTCTTTAAAACTTTTTTTCAAAAATGGTTCACTTGCAAGTTCTTGCCGAATTTTTTCTACAAAACTTGCTTGAATTTTATTTTTTGATTGTGAAATGCTTTTTGGATTATTTATTCTATAGGAAAATAAAACTTTTGGTACTATTTCTAATTCCCAGTTTTTTGATATCCTTCTCCATAAATCATAATCTTCGGTAGGACCATAGTCGCTTCGATAACCACCAGAATCTATATAAGCTTCTTTTCTATACATTGAAGATCCGTGTGCAATTGGATTTACAAACAACATTGAACGTTTTATATCAATCGATTTTGTTAGAGGAGTAATTTCGATTCCTAAAGATTGCCCATTTTCAAAATCTATGAGTTCAAAAAATGTTCCAACTAAACCCAGTCTTATATTGGCATTAAATAGTTTTATTTCTTCTTTTAACCTATCAGGCTTAGACACATCGTCAGCATCCATTCTAGCAATAAGGTCACTTCTTGCTAGTTTTACTCCTTTATTTAGGCTATACACTAAACCATGATTTTTTTGATTAATTAATCTAATCCTTTTGTCTTTGTAAGATCTAATAATCTTCTCAGAACGATCAGTAGAGCCATCATTTACAATAATAAATTCGAAATCCTTATATGTCTGATTAAGAATACTATCAATTGCCTCCCGAAGAAATCTTTCACCATTATAAACAGACATTACTACGGAAATTTTGGGAGTTTCACCATCAATGTTTTTCTGTCTTGACCAGTTTTCGTGCATTTCTAGAGAGTAACTTTCTAAAATATCTGTCATTTTTCCTGATAAATTAAGTTTTAGAATACTGTCATAAATGCGAATAGCATTTTCGATGCCATCAATGCCTCCGCCTTTACTAATGTTATTATTATGCATCCTATAAAACGCTAAAACGGTATCGGGCAGTATATTTATGCCATTAGGATACTTACAAACTATTCTTAGCCATAAATTATAGTCTTCAATTGCTCTTAGTTCTCTAGATTCGTCAAAATAACCTACTTCTTCTAATGCAGATTTTCTTACCATACATGTCAATGTACATACGGGATTCTGTTTTATAAATTTACTAAAACTTTTCGCATTCCGAAGTACTTTTTCATTAACAACATTTTTGTTAGTTCTTACACCTTTTGAATTGATTATATGTGCTTGACCAAAGCTGATCATTGTTTTTGGATTATTAAAACACGGTATTTGGTTAATTAATTTATTGTCTGCCCAAATATCATCAGAATCTTGAAAAGCTATTATTTCTCCACTTGAAACTCTTAGGGCTGCATTTCTTGGTACAGCAGGCTTACCAGAATGATTAATTTTTAAGTAAATTATCTCATTTAAGTATGGCTTTATAATTTGTTCGGTGTTATCAGTCGATCCATCATCCGCAACAATGACTTCTAGCTTATAGCCTTTTGGTAAATTTTGCTTTAAAACGCTTTCAAGAGATTCTGAAATATATTCCGCTCGATTATAAGTTGGAATAATTACACTTATTATTTTCATTTAGCACAAGATTGAGCAAATTGCTTGTCAAATTTATCAAGCCAAACATTCAAGATAGTTAACTCAGTCTCTGATTCATTCAATGTATAATTTTTCATGAATATATACGCTAATTCATGAGCTTTTTTAGCATTAATTTTCATACCACTACTTTCTGCTATTACTGTGACATTTCTTGTTGTTAGGTATTCGGTCTTTTCTATCTTGATGTTTTTTAGACCAAATAACTTGCATACTTCTTCTAGTCTTTCTGCGGACCATCCATCATAATGTACTGCCCAATCTGCTTCATTTGAACCGAATATGTGACGTAACGCAACTTTTCTTTCTCTATATGTTAAATTTTTATCTAATGCAAGTTTTGCAGTTTCATCGAAGTCGGGTACCTCGATATGTAAAACGCCACCTTTTTTTAGCCATGTAACCCATGAGGCAACCAAAGCTAAAGCGGTGTATCTCGGAAAGTGTTCAAATACGTGATGAAGCCTGACTTCGTCAATTGTATTACATTTATAATTAATATTTAGTAAATCAGCATACTCGTCAGCAACAGAAGTAGTTTGAGCCGTATGTTCAGTTAATGGGTAATCAATATTGGTGTATCCGTCAAGGTAAACCTGACCACATCCTAAATGTAATTTCATTTAAATATTCTCCTTATAAATTTATTGATAATATTAGCATAAGATTTAATATTTTTTACAGGTTGCATGGAGTTATCTAGATTTGAGTTTTCAGTGTTTTCGCAATTTTCATTGGCCATTTTAAGATTGAGAGAAACATTTTTATAAACCAGATCATTAAGAGACTGAGCTTTGACAATTTTTGGCAAATTAGAATTATTCCATTCAAAACCTTGGAACATAAATGGTTGTAAATCGTTAACTAAGTCCACATAACCTTTGGTTAATGACTCATAAAATAGTTTGTGTACACATGCAAATTCATCTAAACCTAGGTCAGATTTTTTTATATAAAAAATGGTATTTGACTCTTCATCAAAACGTAAAATATTAAGGTGTACATCGAAGTTATATAAATATTCATAGTATATTGTCGGAAACTCTAGGTAACCTTTATTTGCCACTTTAGTTAGTTGATTATAAAATCCTTCAACGTCTTCAACGTGTTCTAATACGTGTGCACATATTACGTAGTTAAATTCATTTTTTTTAAAAGGAAAAACTTTACCATCATAGAATACTGTTTCTTTGTTTGTGGGTTTTAGTTTAGTATATCCACGTTGTGCAGCTAACTCTTCTTCGCTTGCTTTAATTTCTAGCAATGTTGTTGCTTTAGGATGCGGATCGGCTCCAGGTCCAACATCAAGAACTTTATCGTTTGGGCCAATACTTACTATTCTATCGATGTAGAACATTACTTAATTTCCCAATCCATTATAGGAGCTAAAATGCCAGAGCGTTGATTTTTCCAAAATTTCGAATCACTTAAACCATCTTTTATAGATATTTCTATTGTAGGCGTTCTTGATTCGGGGTCAAATATCCAGAATTTATTGTATATGCCACCAACTAATGATATTTGGTATTCACCTTCATTTAATAAATGGGGCGGAATTCTACTTCTCATAGTAACTCGACCTTTTTTTAGCTTCTGTTGTTGCTTATCTGGTAGATCAGAGGAGAAGTTCATGTATATAAGTTGTTTATGTTGATTTTTTATCATATAACCAATTGTGTATAAATCTGATTCCTGCAGAACCTCGGCTTCAATTGTAAGCCACTTATTGATGTTATTAGGAGCAGTACCTTTAATTAGTTTTTCGGTATCATCTGTAAGATAGATCTTTGAAGGTATAAAAAAATCATTATTAATGAATTTTAAGTCTTTATCACTTGCTTCCCATTCGTAGGTTATGGGCTTAATCACTTCTTCTTGACGCATTAAATCATTGTATCTTTCGGTTACTTCTCCAACAGATCCAATAGTGTCTATTTTGCCATCTTTAAGTAACATCCCACGACTACACAGCTGCTGAACAGACGCCATACTATGACTAACGAATAGTACAGTACGACCGTCATTCATAGTTTCAAGAATTTTGTTTAAAGACTTTTTCTGAAACGATGCATCGCCTACGGCTAAAACTTCATCCAAGATTAAAATATCTGGTTCAAGATGGGCTGCTACTGAGAAGGCAAGTCTTACATACATTCCAGATGAGTAGAACTTGACTGGTGTATCTAAAAACTTCTCGACTTCTGAGAACCAAACAATCTCATTAAATTTTCTTGTTATCTCTTTTTTACTCATTCCGAGCATAGATCCATTGAAATAAATATTCTCTCTACCAGTTAGCTCTGGATTAAAACCAGTTCCAACTTCTAATAGGCTAGCCACTCTACCACGCATCATAGCCTCACCTTTAGTAGGTTCAACGATTCTTGATAAAATTTTTAAGAGAGTAGATTTACCTGATCCATTTCTGCCGACTATACCAAATATTTCACCAGGATTAACTGAAAATGAGATGTCGTCTAATGCCCAAAAGGTTTCTTCTTTGTCAACGTTAGCATCTTTTTTAAAAGGATGCATGAAAAGTTTACTAAAGTCGTCTTTAAGAGTGTTATAACTAGCTTTATTTTTATGGTTAATTTGGTAACTTTTACTTATATTCTTTACTTCTATTGCTGGTTTCATACTAAATTATATCCACAAAATTATCTTCAGTTTTTCTAAAGTACCATAGCCCAAATGCTAAAAACATCAATGCAACAATCCATGATATTCCTAGTCCATACCAGTTTACTTGCCCTCCAAACATTGCAGATTTAATACTTGATATAGCTCCAGTTGCTGGATTTATAAATGCATAAATCTGATATTTTTGAGGAATCATTGAAAGGGGGTATATTACTGGAGTAATAAAAAAACCAATTTGTATTATAAATGGTAATGCAGATCTTATGTCTCTATATTTTACATTCAAGGCAGCAAAAAATAATCCTACTCCAAGCGATGCAACAATTATAAGTAGTAATGATGGAATTATAAATAATACGCCGAATGGGTGAGGTAAAATTCCGTAGAATAATAGTAAAAAGAAAAATATTATAATTGCAAAAATAAAATCCATAATACCTAACGCCGTGGCAGAGAGAGGGGGTATAAGTCTAGGAAAGTATATTTTTGTTATTATACCTTGCGAGGCTAAAATTGAATTACTTACTGTGGTTAAAGTTCCAGAAAAACAGTTCCAAAAAGTCATTGCTAAGTATGCCATAACAGGGTAAGGGATATTTGCTGAGCCTGAAGGGATTTTTGCCACTCTATTAAAAAATAAAGTAAAAATTCCGGCTGCAATAAGCGGCTGTATTACAGCCCATCCAACTCCTAATGCAGTTTGTTTATATCTAATCTTTATGTCTCTCCAAGAGAAAAAATATAGTAGCTCTTTATACTTCAATAATTCAGATATACTTATATCATTATTGCTGACAGGTTTAATGAGGGTTATTTGTTCTGTGCTACGCATATAATATTTTTATCTATGGCTTTTGTACCATTCAATTGTTTGTTTCAGACCATCCTCAAAATTTGTCTTTGATCTAAAGCCAAATTCTTTTTCAGCTTTAGATACATTAAGTTTTCGCCTTGGTTGGCCATTTGGTTTCGAAGTATCCCACCTAATTTCACCATTAAATCCTGTTAACTTAGCAATTATATCAACAAGTTCTTTTATATTTATCTCAAACGATGAGCCTATATTTACAGGTTCACTTTTATTGTATTTTTCTGTTGCTAAAAGTATTCCCTCTACTGCATCCTCAACGTATAAAAATTCTCTAGATGCTGAACCATCACCCCATACCTCAATGTGATTAGCTCCATTATCGACTGCATCAACGCACTTTTTTATTAAGGCAGGTATTACATGTGAAGTCTCTGGATTGAAATTATCGCCAGGACCGTAGAGGTTCACTGGTAACAAAAAAATTGAGTTGTAATTATATTCTTGACGATAAGCCTCAGATTGAACAAGCATCATTTTTTTAGCCAGTCCATATGGTGCGTTAGTTTCTTCAGGATACCCATTCCAAAGATCTTCTTCTTTGAAAGGGATCGGAATAACTTTTGGATATGCACATACAGTACCTAAAGCGACGAATTTTTGTACATTAAACTGTCGGGCATATTCAATTAGTGTCACTCCCATCATAACGTTTTCATAAAAGAATTTGCCAGGATGTTCTCGATTAGCACCTATTCCACCGACCACAGCAGCTAGATGAATTACGATATCGCAAGGATAATCTTTATACATTTTTATTACTTGTTCTTTATCCACTAAGTCATAATCTGAATGAGTAGGAGAATAAACAGCTTTACATTTTAATTCATTTAGTTTTTTTTGAAGATGTGTTCCAAGAAAACCACTACCGCCAGTAACTAGAACCCTCTTCGATTTCCAGAAGTCTTCGTTATAAATCATAGATTAAATTATAACATAGGGTTACTTTTCATTATTGATTTTTTACTTATAAAAAATTAAATATTAGCTACTCAACAAACTATCTATTAACTTTCATAAAAAATATGCAACCCTCCAACAATTTTAATTTTTATATAAAAATTAGTAATTAAAAAAACTTTAAACTGCAATAAATGAATATATTTTATTCTTATAAATAGTTATTATCTGCCTTCTAAGTAAAAAGTTAATCCTTGATCGTTTAACCACATAAGGCCTTCAGCAACCAAATTCATTCTTTCGTATTTTAAGCCAGTGCTTGGCATTTGAATCTGAGCCGTAAACGTACCAACTTGACCAGGTGATACAGAAGATTCAACTAATGTGGACATTCTAGTATTGCTTGGCCAGTTAGAACCAATAATGCTTTGTCTTTGAGGTTGCCAAGTGCCAAGTTTTACAGGAAAGCTAGACGAATTTGTCCAGGTAGCTGTTCCAGTATTCAAAGCCTTAACGGTAATTGTTTGTTGAGAATTTACATTCATTACACCTGTGCCACTACTATATTGAACGTTCTGAAGTGACCATTTATATGAATTTCCATAAAGATATAAGGTTAAACCTGGGTCATTCATCCAAGTTATTCCTTCTGCTACAAGATTTAACTTTTCGTAAAATGGTCCTGATCCAGGCATTCTTACAACAAATTGGAAGCCAGCTGTTTGTCCAGGTGCAACAGAGTTTTCATTCATTTCTGTAACTCTTGATGGACTAATCCAATTATAGTTAGATTGACTTTGCCTATCTGGTTGCCAGGTACCAAGTCTAATTTTAGGGCCACTTGTTTTACTCCAAGTTGTGCTTCCAGTATTTTGGGCAATTAGTGTAATAAGCTGGGTTGATCCTGGATCCATAACTCCAGTTCCTTTTTCATATAAAACATCTTGTATTTTCCATTGATAAGGCGAAGTGATAGTTATAGTTGGTCTAAGTCCAGTCCATGGCATCCACTGACTATTTTCTGCAACTAGATTTAAGCTTTCATAGAAAGTTCCTATTTGGGAAGAGGATATATGAAATTGGAAAGTACCAGTTTGACCAGGCTGTACAGCACTTTCTTGCATATCAGCATAAAATCCTGCTCCAAGCAATGCACTAGTCCTATTCGGAGGCTCCCAAGTTCTTAATCTTACAGGATTAGTTCCATGGTTATACCAAGGAAATCTCCCTACGTTTTTTGCCTTTAATGTAACAGTTTCATTTTCTCCAGAAGCTATCAGGTTGTCATTCCCAGAGTATGAAAATGATTCAATTGCCCACTGATAATCAGGACCAAGAGGTGTGCCGAACCAGTCGTTGAACATTCTCCAGAAGTTTCGATTACCATATGCTCCACAGCCGTCTCCGCTACCGTAAAGGTTATTTAATGCAGAGGGATTTGGCTGATATGGGGTGTAGTTGTATAGCCCTGCAGTAGCTTGGTTCTGGATGTAGACATTTGTGCCGCCACAGGCTGTATTAGGGTTGTATTGGATATAATTATCTCTGTACGCACGATATCTGTATTGGGTAGAATCCCTCGAGTATTTTTTAAATTGTCTAGCTGCATTATAGACTTGGTTAAAGAATCCATAGTATTCAGCATCACAAGGAGCAGTATCAGGGCAACCATAACCTGTTGCACTACGATATTGAACGCTCCATGGCCAATCATCAGTTATCAAGGACTGCTCTTTTTCTAATAACACTATTAAGACTTTTTGACTTACGCCACAAGCTACTCCTACATCGTAGATTATTTGTGCAGCCGACTTTACACCGCCATTGTATTGATTACAAAGCCCAGATTCGGCCAATCTTGTCGGAGTATCTTGGGTATAATTTTTCAGGCAGGTGAAGGGAGGTGGGTAACCTTTTGATGTTCCATAAGCGGCTCTGGTTGTGCCACCATAGGCTTGTGTGCCGTTAGTATCACAATTTGGCACTTTGCTATTCAAAAAAACTTGAATTGTATTTGGGTCCAAGCTGCCACCATTAAAAAATACCGAATCGTCCATTATCCGACCAGCTTGAAATTCAGAACCGCTTAAAGCATATGTTTTTGGACTATTTACAAAAAATATTATTCCTAAAGCTATAAACACGGAGAATGTCAGAAATTTTTTCATTATTTAACCTCGAATGTTTTAGAGTCAGACACCCCGTAGGCCGTTGGTGAAGAGTAGCTAACTTTCACTGTCCATGTTCCTGTTGAGCCTAACTCCGATCTAGTTGCTATCATGACTGGGCAGTCAACTGAGCTCACATTTTTAACAGCATTCACCTTTTTTTCTATAGTTTTGTTGTCTTTGGAGAAAGAAGCTGTACATGCACCTCCATCTTCGAAAATATTGCTAACGTACGCTCCAACTTCTGCGTTATCACCATAAAATCCAGCATAAGTTATAGATGGTTTTACATCTTTTTTTGCTCCATTCGTATTTGAATTTTGATTATTAATTGTTTCATCTTTTTTTACTATATTATTTTTGTTATTATCAACATTTTGCTTATCGTTTTCAGTCGGGGGGTCTAGATTTAATTTTTCTTGTGGAGAAGTAGTCGTTGTGGTTGCAGTAGAGTTATTTTGCTTTTGTTTATAAAAATAAAAAATACCTGCTAGTAATAAAAATATAATTATAATAAATATTAGTTTATTTTTTTTATTTTTAGTCATATATATACGATAGCAAAAATCTTATGCTTTGTCTAGTATTTAACAACATATTTTTGATTTAGAGAATAGTATAATGATGATATGAAAGTAGTAATTATTGCGGGAGGTTCCGGCACTCGGCTGTGGCCACTATCGACTCCTTCTTATCCAAAACATCTATTAAGTGTTAACGGTGATCAAGAATCTTTGGTTCAGAAGACATACATTCGTGCTAAGACGATAGCCGAGGATATCTACATTTTGACCGAGGAAAGCCATGCCCATCACGTAAAGGAGCAAGTTCCAGATATACCAGATGAAAATTTTATTATAGAACCCGCTAGACGGGGAACAGCTAGCTGTATCGTGGCTGCGTTAGCAAAATTGGTAGAAAATACCCCTGAAGATGAACCAATTGCCTTTTTGCCTGCCGATCACTACGTACGGGATGTTTATGGGTTTAGCCATAGCTTTAAAGTGGCTGGTGAAGTGTCGAAATCAGAAGAAAAAATTGTTTTGATAGGCATCGAGCCTGACTATGCCGCTACGGGTTTTGGTTACATTGAGAAAGATAAAATAGTTAACGAAAATCAGTTTGCCTACTCCGTAAAGGCCTTTACCGAAAAGCCTGACCATGCTGTAGCCACTAAATATGTCGCGAGCGGAAAATATCTCTGGAATTGTGGATATTTTGTAGGCTCGATCGCCACTTTCAAAAAGGCTATGCAAGCATATTCACCTGATTTATATAAAAATTATGAAGAGTTAAAAAATTCTGGCGAGAAGTACAAGGATGTTTATTTGTCGTTCGAAAATATCTCTATCGACTATGCTTTAATTGAAAAAGTAAAAAATTTGTTGGTTTTGCCAGCGTCTTTTGACTGGATGGACTTGGGGTCGTTTGGTGATTTGCATAAAGCTGCGGATAGCGATGAGTGGGGTAATCATGTCTCGGGTAATGTCGAGCTAGAAGGAGTCGAAAACTCATTTGTACAGAACTATGATGAAAAACCTTTAGCGGTGATTGGCCTAGATAATGTAGCCGTTATAAATACAAAAGACGGTTTATTGGTAGCTCGGAAAGATTTGTCCCAAAAAGTCGGAGAAGTAAGCAAACGCATTTCTAAGAAGGAGGAAAAATGAAAAAATTAATTGCCTTTGATTTGGATGGTACGCTAGCTCCCAGTAAATCGCCTTTACCTGACCGAATTGCAGGATTGCTGGTAAAATTGCTCGAAAAGTACAATGTATGTGTGATTTCTGGTGGTAAGTTTGGCCAGTTTGAGAAACAACTCCTTGGCAATTTAGAAGCAAGTGATAATTTGTTAAAAAAATTACACATTATGCCAACATGTGGAACTAGGTATTATTTATTTAATGCAAATACCAAGCAATGGGACCTCCAATATTCGGAAGATTTTACAGACGATCAAAAAGAAAAAATAAAAAAAGCTTTAAACAAAGGGTTCGATGATTTGAGCCTAAAAGAAAAAAAAGTTTATGGCGAAACTCTGGAGGACCGTGGAAGTCAAATTACCTACTCGGTGCTAGGGCAGGATATTGTAGATGAGCTAGGCCTTAAAGGGGTAGAAATGAAAGAAGCTTGGGATCCAGACAATAAGAAAAAAGAAGCAATCAGAGATTATGTGGCACCGTTGATTCCTGAGTTTGAAGTACGTGTAGGTGGAGTCACCTCTATAGATGTAACCAAAAAGGGAATCGACAAGGCTTACGGCATGAGAAAACTCATGGAAAAGCTAAAGTTAAGCGAAAAAGAACTGTTATTTATCGGAGATCGTTTGCAAGAAGGCGGCAATGACTTTCCCATAAAGGCTATGGGCGTAGATAGTTTAAGTGTTAAATCTTGGGAAGAGACAGCAGTAGCCATAGAAGCCATTTGCTATATGTGATCCATGACGGCCGAAGAAGAGAAAGAGCTAGTTAGGCTACTAAAAATAGTTGAACCTGGATTCTTGTCTTATCCGATTTTTAAAGAAATGGCCAGGATAAATGTTATGTCAATAATTGAATTTGTGCCACTTAGAATAAAAAATCGATCAATCGAGCTATTACTTATCCAGAGGAGTGAACATGATGATTTTTGGCCAAATGAATTTCATACTCCAGGAACTGTGGTTAGGTCTACCGATATTGATAACTTGCCTCATTCTGGCTTCGAAAGAATTATAGAAGATGAACTTGGAGGAATTAAAATATCAAGTCCACATTTTGTAGGCAATTTGACCCATAGAGGAAAAAGAGGAATCGAACAGGCACAAGTATACTTTGTCGAAGTACTCGAAGATCCAAAAATAGGTGATTTTTTTAGGATAGATAATTTGCCTGAAAATTTAATGGAACAACAGCAAAAGTTTATCGATCAATCAATAAAAAGTTTCAAAAAATTCAAAAACCTATCTTAAGGCAATTAATAAATTAAGAATTGCTAATCTTTAGACGTTACTTGGTAGCGGTGCCAGGCGTCTTTTATGGCTTCTGCAAGAGTTTTTTGAGGTTGCCAACCTAGGTTTTGTTTGATTTTGTCGTTTGCTGCGTAATAGGCAGTTGGGTCACCGAGGCGGCGAGGGCCAATCTTGTAAGGAAGTTTTTGGCCAGTAACTTCTTCGAAGGCTTTGATAAATTCTAGTACCGAGGCGGGCTTACCAGTTCCGACATTGAAGATGTCGAAGTAACCTTGATTTTGTGCTAGCAGGTGATTGAGGGCGGCTACATGAGCATCGGCAAGGTCTGACACATGAACGTAATCTCTTAAGCATGTTCCATCTGGCGTTTCATAATCTCCGCCGTAAACTGTCAGTTCATCAATCTCGCCAGTCGCGGCCTTGAGTACAAATGGCCACAAATTTTGACTTTGCGAGGTAGAAGTTTCACCAATTTTACCTGATGAGTCGGCTCCGATAACATTAAAGTAGCGAAGAGCAATGCCTTTGAGAGGAGTTTTGCTTTTGCAAAAATCTTGCAAAATAACTTCGTCCATATATTTTGACCAACCATAAGGTGATTGTGGATTAGCGGGTTCTTCTTCGGTAACTTTATTAGTACTTGGCTCGCCATACACGGCAGCACTCGATGAAAAAACAATTGGTAAGTTATTTTTACTTAACACGTTAAGTAATTTTACAAAACCTGATACATTATTCTCGTAATATTTACTGGGATTTTCGGTACTCTCGCTAACATATTTGAAGGCTGCAAAATGAATAACTCCGACTGGAGCCACTTCGTCAATAATTTGCTTGATTTTGGTCGAACTTGCAAAATCTGTTTGGTAAAAAATCGGTTTTTCACTTAAAACAGTTTCAATTTCTTGTAAGTATGGTTGGTTAGAGTTAGAAAAATCATCAATGATAACTGGCAAAAATCCAGCTCTTTTAAGTGCTAAAACAGTGTGTGACCCAATATAGCCATTGCCACCTGTAACCAAAATTGTTTTGCTCATGTAACTATTATAACTAGTTAGATGTTTTTAATGAAAGCGTTTATGTTATAAAATACCCCTATGCCTAACCATAAAACTAAAAAACCAACTGAAAGAGCTAAATTATCTAATACATCTAGAAGTACTCAAACTACCAATAAATCTTCTAAATCTACTTCAGTTAGTAATTCTTCATCTACACCTAAATCTTCACTACCTTCTAAAATATTAAAGCTCATCAAAAAACATAAAATAATCTCAGCACTATTACTAATCCTGCTCATCTGGCTAACCTACACCCAAACAATGAATTACCTCGAAAAACGTAAATACCTACACCAATACTCTCAACTAGAAGATTATGCTAACCAAATATCCCAAACCTACCTACCTACTAAAAGAACCTCAGAAAAAAGCTGTAGCTATCAGAGTGCCAAGTGGGGACATGGAGATTTGTATTGTTTGGTAGATGTGACACTAGAGTATGAGAATTATAGTGCAGATAAAGCTAATCAACTGATGAAAGAGGTAAGTTTATCTGCTGGGTCGGGTGAAATAAAATCTTATTCTCTACAAAAAAATGATAAAAAATCTTTTATAGATACTGACAATGCCAGACATTTTTATCAGGATATTAATGGTCTTGATAGTTCATGCTCTATTGGCTACACATACAATGGGGATAATTATAAAGATAGTGAATATGATAAGCTTGAAGAAAAAAAATTATACACAGTTTCTCTTGGTTGCTCCTCAGTAACCCGAGCCGAACACTTCCCTGTAAAGAAGCCTTAATTCAATAGATTTAAGCTTATGTTATAAAATACCCCTATGCCTAACCATAAAACTAAAAAACCAACTGAAAG
>CAZYMH010000001.1:0-237227 GCA_964648105.1 uncultured Candidatus Saccharibacteria bacterium | reverse complement strand
AAGCTGTAGCTATCAGAGTGCCAAGTGGGGACATGGAGATTTGTATTGTTTGGTATCTTTGACATTAGAGTATAGAAAATACTCTGCTGAAAATGCAAATACCATGACAAATAAAATTAAAGATACGGTCATAAGCGGGAAAATTTGGTCCGGAACTTTAGGCGATAACAATAGGCTATTCTTTCTAGAAGATGATAATAATAAGTTATTGGTTCAAAATATCGATAGTATGGGTAACAAGTGTTCGGCAGGTTACATATATAATGGTAATAATTACGATGATAGTATGATTGATAAGTTTAATGAAAAATACTTATTTAGTATTTCATTAAGTTGTTCAACCACCGCCAGAGCCGAACACTTCCCCGTTAAAAAACCCTAGTTCATGGCCTATAATTTCTATTGTAAAATACCCTTATGCCTACTAAAACTAAAAAACCAAGTAACTCTAAACTTACTAAAGTCTCTAATAAAGCACAAAGCCCTAAGACTTCTAAAAAAGCCTTAAATTAAGAACTATTTTAAAAAAAGTGTGACAAAGCATAATAAATATGCTATAATTTCAATAATTATTGAGTGGTCGGGCATAAAATATGTTAAAGATATCTACAAAAATACTATTTCTAGGAATATTATTATCTTTGTTTTTTACATGGAACGGTAAAGTGTCAGCCGATACGCCAGATTGGATTAGTTCCAATGACTATAGCTTTAAGCAAGTTCAGACTAATGTAGTTTTACCAGATACGGTCAAGCCAAGTTTTAGGAATTTGGACTGTGAAAACAATCGGATTACTACTGCCGCTCCAGAAACTTTTGCATTGTTCTTTAAGCTTGGATCAACTAACACCGAAAACGTATGTGGTTTTTATAATAATTATGGATTTATTGGCAATAACTACCTGTCAGAAGGTAATAATTTGGCTGGTGAGATATTTAATAAAACCGGCAGAAGACTAGTTGGCTCCAATAACTCGCCTGCAATGCTTAGCTATAGCACAGCTCAAAGTGCAGTTGCAGGTGCCGGAGCTTTGTACTATACAAAAACTATCTCTGCCCAAAAGCAAATATATACTTCAGGTACACTCCCAAAACAATTTAAAGCTAGATATTTAATAGATGAGTTTAATGGTGTTGCTATGAACTACCAAGGTAACAATAGAGTAATTGCCATTATTGGTACTATCAATTTTTCGCCAAATGGTCGATGGGCTGTAATGGATACTAATGGCACGGGTTATCTAAGGGTTGATATGAGTACAGGAGAGATGTTATTTTTTGGCTATTCGTTTAATTATGGTATGGGTAACGACCCTAATTACTCAACTGCCATAAGTCCTAGTGGGCGTTATGCAGTTGTTGCCGGTGGTAGTGTGAGTACTATCTATGACCTTCAAAATTGTGCAGCTGTTCCCGGTACGCATATAAAAAAATGTGCAGAGAAGCAACTAGAGGCTTTTGTAAATACTAAAACAGGCTTTATTAGTGGCTTAAATGCCTATGTTAGGTTTAAAGATGATAATCGTATTTACTTTCAAGCTGGCGGTAGAATTAATGGACAGCTGCAGAGACACGCCTATATGATGGGGCTGGGTAGCCTAGATGATGTACATAAGATAGATTATCTAGGCATGGGTGACTCTTTTGCATCGGGTGAAGGAGCTTTTAACTATCAAGCAGTTACCGATATTAAGGACAACAAGTGTCATCTATCTAGTAGGTCTTATCCGTTCTTGCTGGCTTCACATGGTATGTTAGACAATGCTCACTCCGTGGCTTGCTCTGGTGCGGTGATGGATGATGTGTGGCAAAGTGATGACAGGGATTATCTTGGACAAGCTAAAGATGGTAAAACACAAAAAGAGAGAGAAGATATTCATGAAGTTCAAATCATTATAGGTAATTATCTACCGGGTAAGATAACTCAATTTTCGTTTGTAGAGGAATTAAGGCCAAAACGAATAACCATTTCAATTGGCGGTAACGACGTAGGCTTCTCGGATAAGCTAAGTTCATGCTTGATTGGTTCGATAGTGTCGACTTGCTTTAATAGCTACAAAGAACGCAAAGAAGTGTTAGTCGAAATTGCATCACAGATACCTAGGCTTGAGTCTGTTTATAATCAATTAAAGAAAGATGACCGCCAGGTATATGTGATGGGGTACCCAAAAATTATTAAAACGGTGGGCAACTGTGCAGGTAATGTCCATTTTAATGCCAGTGAAGCCGACTATGCCAATAGCTTAGCCGAGCAGCTGAATAATACGATTAAAATAGCGGCTAAAAGATCTGGAGTGTTTTATGTAGATGTCGAAGATGTTTTTGATGGCCATAAATTATGCGAAACAAACTCTGAAGACACTTATGTAAATGGCTTAACTGCAGGCCAAGAAATACTCTTTACAATTGGTGCCGAGTCGTTTCATCCTAAAGCTACTGGACAAGCAGCCTATAAGGAAAGAATTTTGTCAGCTACCAATAATCTAACTGCTCCTATGCCCACACCGTTACCTAACAGTGAGTTTACCGAGCCACCAGCTAATGATAAATATTGGGGGCTTCTGGCAGCCGACAACTCAAACATTAGTCTACTTCGCAAAGATGATTTTGTAGTCGATAGGATAAATGCTGGTGAGCAAATTAGGGTATTGATTGACGATATAAATGGCCTAGCACCAAACAGTCCTCTCAGAAATGAAGTTCATTCTACGCCAACTACTATCCCTGGCACTTTCTCTACCGATGCTAGTGGTCATATTGATCAAACAATTACTATTCCTCAGTCAATCGAACCTGGCTTTCATAGCATACATATTTTGGCCAAAGATGAGCTTGGCAGGGATGTCGATGTTTATGACTATATCTTGATAGGCAAAAGCGATAATGATTTTGATGGCGATGGCGTTTTAGACAAAGACGAGGGTTGTGTATTTACTACGCCGATTGGTCAAGATTCTGACAAAGATGGTATCGACAATGCCTGCGATGGCTTTGCCGATCCATTGCCACCGCCACCAGTCCCTGATACTCCACCAGTTACAACAACTGATCCAAAAGACAATCAACAGCCAACTTATTCAGCTCCAGAAGCTAGCTTAGCCGTACCAGTAATTCAGCAAAGTCCTAATGTTGCCCTTAGCACGTTAATTTCTGCAAATAGCTTACGGAATGTATCAACAGCTTCCAGGCCAACTACAAGAATTATCAGCACCGCCGATCAACCAACTGCAACCGATGAATCGGTTTTGGCTGGCATGGCTGCTACAGCTTCTACTACTACGTCGAACACTAGTCTAGCCAATGAATACGACAAACAAATCAATGATGCTACCACAACCGCTCAGAAAAATAATCTTTCCAAATATCGTAATAAGCTAGTATTTATTGGCGGCGGGTTCTTGCTTTTGGCGGCGGCGATTGCAATTTATCGACGAGTAAGCTAATTTTTTGCCTGAATTTTTTGCTCGAAAATTTTTCGGCTTGAGCTGAGATAAAAGCCTCATCAAATTTTGTTTCGTCAAATCTTAATAAGACATTTTTGAGTGAATTAACTGATTGATTATCAAATAATAAGCCAGTTTTCTGGGGTACAACAAAATCCTGCGAGCCACCCCTACGGTAAGCAATCACAGGTATGCCAGCGGCCATTGCCTCGACGGGCGAAATGCCGAAATCTTCATAACTAGGAAACAAAAAAGCTTTTGAGCTGTGAGCATATTTTACTAATTGTCTTTCGCTCAGCTTGCCTTTAAATGAGATTGTTTTACCAGCAATTTTTTGTAAGTTTTTGGTTTCTGGGCCGTGGCCGATTACAACTAAATTTGCTCCCAAATCATTACAAGCTTTTATGGCAATATCGAGCTTTTTATCTGGCACGTGTCGGCCCCATACTACATAACTATTTTTTTTATTTAGTTTGCCAGAAGGCTTAGCTTTGAATAATTCGACATTGATTGGCGGATGAACAACAACCGATTTACGTTTATAATATTTCTCGATATCTTTTTTAATATGATTTGAATTTGCGATAAAATAATCAACTTTTTGGGCAGCCTGATAATCACGTTCCCGTAGTGGTTTTACCAGTAATTTGAGGCCTAAGCGAGCTAAAAAGTTGGCCTTTCCAAAACCTGGATTTTGCAAATAATCTTTATATTTACGCCAGTAAAAATGAGGCGGAGTATGGCAATAACACAAATGGATTGCCCCTTGCTTATTGATAAATTTTGACTCACCATTGCCAGATGAGCTGATGATCAGATCATATTCACTTAGATCAATTCGAGCGAACCACCATTGCCTGAGTAGTGGTAAAAATTTGCGTAGGTATACAAAAATAGCTGAGTTCAAATAGCCTGTGATTACTTTGTTGTCCAGTCGCTTTTGCCACTCTTTGGAGCAATAAGAAGTGTAGATTGGAGCATCTGGATAAAGCAAGTGTAGCTGCTCGACAACTTTTTCGGCTCCGCCACCATAAATCCAGTCAGCTACAATCGCGATTTTGGGTGATTTTTGAGTCGATTTTTTGGCCATAAATGATTACTATTTTGCACCAATACCGTTTATTACTGCCCGTAGAGTTCTCAGCAAAATCACAATATCTAACCAAAAACTCCAATTCTGCACATAATATAAGTCAAGTTTACGTCGCTCCTCGAAGCTAATATTCCGTCTACCAGAAACTTGAGCCAAGCCTGTAATCCCAGATTTTATACTCAAAATATGATGCTTTTTTTGATAATTATTCAGTTCTTCGGCAATCAAAGCTCGCGGCCCAACCATACTTATATCGCCTTTTAGTACATTTAGGAGTTGAGGTATTTCATCGATACTCAATGTCCTAATCAATTTACCGCCTCTTAATATTCGTGGGTCATTTTTTAGGTAATCGCCGCCCGCTCGATATTGTTTGGCTAGGTCGGGTTTGCCGAGCATGGCAAAGGCTTTTTCTGGAGAGGTATTATCGAATTTTTGGTACTGACTACGGAATTTATAAACTGTAAATTCTTGGTTATGACGGGTTAAGCGTTTTTGCGAAAAAAACAATGACTCTTTAGGGTTAAGAATCTTCATAACAACCATTGTCGCCAAAATAACTGGTATTAAAATTACAAACAACACAAGAGCAAAAACAAAATCGAAAACATTTTTTGCTAAACTTCCCCAGCCAGCTAACGGAGTTTGATGGACAGCCACTACAGGCGTACCACGATACAATTCTACCTCGATATTACCAACAAACAGCTCATTATTGCCTGGGATAAACCGATAACTTATGTGGTTGGTCTGAGCAAAATTCATAATCTCGTCATTTTTATCTGTTTGTTTGTATAATTCAACCTGAATAATTGAATGTATTTTATTGGTCCCAATTTTGTTAATCGCTGCCATAAAATTTGGGAATGTCTCGTAAAAGAACGAGTTTTTGCGGCTAACAACGCCGATAATTCGGTGGCCACTACGATTGGTGTTTGATAATTCTGAAAAAATTGATTCGGCCGCTGGGTTATCGCCAACGATTAAAACGTTGCGTAACCCAAAACCACTTCGATAGAGTAGTGTCCTAATGACTCTCGCCAAAACTCTAAAAATTACCAAAAACCCAAAACTTAAAATTAGTCCATAAACTACCACTAAGCGTGCAGGAAATAGAGTTTTTTCGGACACAAAATCATAGCCAACCACCACCAATATACCCAAGAAAGAACCTAACACTAATCTGCCGAGTTCTTTGAACCGATTATCATAAATATTTTTGTTGTATAAGCCGATAAAAGCATTAACCACCACCCACAGAGGCAAAACAGTCAAAAAACCATACAAATATGTCTCGGAAGGAATTTGCTCTAACAGTGGACGAGTGTCATATTTCACCCTCAAAATGTAGGCCAAAACAAAAGCCGATACTAAGGCTAAAAAGTCGCCAACAACTAAGATAATCGAGTAAAAAATATTACTATATTGCTTCATATTTATATCGATTAGTATAACACTTAGTTTTAGGCTATAATAAAGCTCAAGCTAAAATTATATAAATATGAAAAATCCAGATTCCAAAAAGCTATCAAAAGCTAAAAAAGTATCAAAAAAACCGACTCCAAAGCTTAAAACCAAGTCAAAAAGCTTAGTCAGGCAGGTAATGGAGTATATGATCACTGGTGGGGTCTGGTTTTGGACTGGTTATATATTGATTGTTTTGCTCGATAATCATATTGGTCTTTTTTGGGCAAACTTTGTTGGTAACACTGTTGGAGTTAGTTTAAATTTTTTGCTGGAGCGGTATTGGGTATTTAAGACAAAAAATCCAGCCAAGTTGGGAATTGCGACAACTCGTTACATTATCTACACTGCGTTGAACGCATATTTATTAAACTATTTGATTTTGAAAGTTCTAAAAGATTACGTTGGTATTCAGCCAGAAATTGGTCAGTTTATTGCTGCCGCCTTCTTCACCGTTTGGAATTTCTTTTGGTATAAACACTATGTCTTTAAAGAAACGCCTGCCCATCGACATCGCCGCCGTTCACGTCATTACGCATAACATATGAATGAAGTTACACCAGAACGTCCAACCAAAAAACAACAAGAACTACTAGAATTTATTAATCAATTTGTTATTGAACACGGCTATGGTCCCAGTTACCGCGAAATTATGGCAGGTTGTAATTATACTTCGGTTGCGACTGTGGCGGTGCATGTCAAAAATTTGATTTCTCGCGGTCATTTAATTAAAAATGGCAGGTCAGCTCGCTCGCTAAAAATTGTCGGCGAGAATTCAGAAATTGTTCAAAAATTTACATCCAATGAAGTCAAGCCAGCAGAAGAGAAGTGGTTAATCGATAAAATCGACTATATTTTTAAGCAAGTAAATGAAGCAGCAATAATTAGCGAATCGGATTTGAAAAAACTTGAAACGCTGACCAATGCCACCCGAATTTTGGGACTCGAAGGAGCTTATCTGAAGTATTATCGTCAAATTAACGATATTAATTCTGCTAAAGAAGAAGTATAATTAAGGCGAAATATGGACATACTTCAAGCAATTATTTTGGGGATTATCGAGGGCTTTACTGAATTTTTGCCAATCTCTAGCACTGGGCATTTGATTGTGGCCAGTAATCTTATGAGCTACAAAGATACCGCCGAAATTTTTACAGTTGTAGTCCAGCTGGGAGCTATTTTGGCAGTAATTTGGTTTTATCGACATGATTTATGGAGCAAATTAAAAGGCGTATTATCAGGCAACAAAGCCGATTTAAATTTTGTTTATATTTGGGCAGTTGCCACTTTGCCAGCTCTACTTATTGGCTATCTACTCAAGGATTATATCAGTAAATATGCTGTTGTTTTGACCGTGGCAATTACTTTGATTTTAGGTGGTATAGCCATTTGGTTAATCGAGAATTACCACCATTCGGCCAAAAACTCTAGCACTCAAGCCAAACTAGACTCAATTACCATCAGCCAAGCTATCAAAATCGGTTTGTATCAGGTTCTAGCCTTGGTACCTGGAGTCTCTAGGTCGGGTGCAACAATTATGGGTGGAGTGCTTTCGGGCGTAGATCGAGTTTCGGCTACGGCTTTTTCATTTTATTTAAGTATTCCAGTGATTGTCCTGGCGAGTGGCTATCAACTTTTGAAAGCTCGCAACGAGATCAACACAGTAACTGGCGGTTGGCCAGCCATAGCGGTTGGTACAGTAGTTGCTTTTATAACAGCTCTTGTGGCAATCAAATGGTTATTAAAATATGTTTCTAAACATGATTTTAACGGTTTTGCGTACTACCGAATCGTCCTTGGAATAATAATTTTGGTTGTACTACTTTTTACACAATAAACTTAAGCATAAATGGTGTGATTTTGACTTTGTTAACACTAGATATTGTGTGTTAATCTAGATTTACAATTAAAAAAAGCAGGGAAGTTAGAGGCGAAATTCCTCCACTGTGCCGCAACGGTTAAAGTCCGAATACTGCTACTAAACAAGTCTTTTCGAGCAAAAAGCAAAGCTAATTTTGGCTTAATGCTCATCCGACTAGAAAGATAGTAATGAGCGAAGCACTCCTAGCAAAAAAAATAAAAAACCCAGAAATTAATCAATCTATATCTGAATTTAACGATACAACTACCTTGCTGGCAGAAGTTTTAGACGGTCAAATGCGTTCGAGATTTGAGTACAGTTTGCATGACCAAGAATTGTACGCCGAAGGGTGTGAACCATTGGGACCGATCTTTGATAAAGCGATTAGCGATGCCGAGACTAAAACTCAGCATGATTCTCGATATAATTTTGAGCTTAGACGGCGCCGTATTGAAAGAGACGAGTATCAACAAATGGTCTTAATGGCCAATAATCAAACAGATTTTAATACGATGGTTATGGTGTCTGACTTTCCGCCAGAAGTCGACGCATTAGGCGATGATTTTGGTGGCTATAACCATCTTCGCCGTCAAACAATGCTTAGAATAATCACTAAAAGCCAAACAGGCAAAATTGTTATGACCCAACAAAGCTTAGACTTATCAGACAGAGTAAGTCTAGAGGCAATTTATGACTATATGGGAGTGAGTTGTCAACCAGGCGAACTTTTGGGGCAACGCATTACAGCAAGTCTCGATGAGCCGTTTCAAAATAATTTAGCCGACGCTTTAATGAGAGTTTATGATGCAAAACTCACTATGGTTCGGGGTGGGCAGTGGCACGCGGGCCGAAATGTTAATGATAAACGTAACACTTTAGAGTTTGCTCGCCGTCAAACCGATTTAATTAATGCATATTTAATTAGCGATAGAAGCGACGATAAAACTTACAAATTATCAGCGGCAATTACCGCCAGATTTGAAGCTAAATCAACTCCAAATATCGACAAATTAGTTCCGCTAATCGGCAGAATAGGCTTGTCTCAGGCAATTTATGAAATGGAGTATTTTGGCCGACTAGCTCAGAATGCTGGTCAGAAATTTAATGGTTGCGGAGCCACCTTAAAAATGTCATCTGAGGCTAGCCTAGCGATCATGGGCTACGGTGACACAGACAAAAAATACGACAAGCAAGATTGGTATGGAGCTTATAAAAAGAAAGGAGTCTGTGTCAATTGCAAAGTAAGCGGTGAAGTAGGCGAAAAATCATGGTGCAAAGGCTGCATTAAAGGCCATTGTGGTAAATGATTATGAGCTTAAGGTTACGCTTCTTAAGTGAGCCGCCAAAGAAGCCAAGTGTTTTTCACGTTGTTTTCGGAATTCGTCTTTGTCGCCGCCTGTGCGTTTAATCAAGGCACTCATTCGCTCGCTACCAACATGATGAGGAATCATTACATAACTAACCCCAAGATCATATAATTCGGTAGCCTGCTGAATATTATCGGCATGGCAAATAATCAAAGCTTTTGGATTAATTTTTTCGATATGGTTTATTATCGCTACATTGGCATTGTGATCTTTGATAGTTGAGACTATCATTTTAGCTTTATCTATACCACCTTCGGCTAATAACTCAGGGTCGGTAGCATCGCCGTACAAATAATCGATTTTTTGGTTCTCTAAAATCTCGATAACTTCTGGATCATAGTCAATCACCAAAAATTTCTTCTTCATTGACTCAAAAGTTTTGATAAATTCGTGGCCGCCGTGATGGTAACCTAATAAAACGCTATGATAGGATTTGGCTCGGCGTTGTTCGGTGAAAGTAGCTTGCTTTTCGAACAAGCGAATTCTTAATTTATCAAACATCATAAATAAATTGTCGTCGTAATGCATCATATAAGTCGAAGTGGCAATAGTGATAATCGCTACAAGAGTAATAATTGAAGCGATTTCGGGGCGAATCATGTTATTGCTGGCGGCTAGCACAACCAAAATAATCGAAAATTCACTAATTTGAGATAAATTGATGCCAGCCTTGAAGCTAACCCGCTTGGTGTATCCCATAAATCCTGAGACGGTTGTGACAATTAATGGTTTTAATAAAATTACAATTAGCGACAAAACAATGGCTGGTAAAATTGAGGAGCCAAGGTTTGACAACTGCATTTTCTCTCCCAACGATATAAAAAACAGCACAATAAAGAAATCTCTTAGTGGGCGAAGACGTGAAGCGATTTCCTGGACAAATTTTGATGAAGCTAAGGCTACACCTGCGAATAATGCTCCAATTTCGATTGAAAAGCCAGACAATTCGAATAATGTAGCGATTCCAAAACCCCAAGCAATAGCGAAAAGAAACAAAAGCTCTTGGTTAGTAGCCATATATTTGGCAACTTTAGGCAAAAGTTTACGGTTACAAATAATCAAGAAAAGGATCAAAATACTCGCTTTAGCGGTCATGACAATTAGTTGACCGAAATCAAAGCCGCCTTGCTTGCCTGCTACAATAAACAAAAGGGCCAAAGTTGCCACTAAATCGTCAATAAGTATTACTCCGATGGCGATTTGGCCATGCAAGCGATTTTGCTCCTTTTTGTCTGTTAGAATTTTGACGATAATAATCGTGCTACTAAAGAATAAACACAAACCAACAATCAAAGCTTCGGTCCGCCCGAAGCCCATTAGCGAAGCCGTTGCAAATCCTGTCATGGTGATAGTCAGTAAAGTACTTATCGCAATAAAAAAGACTACCTTGCCTAGATTTTTGAGTTCTTCGATTCGCATGCCGAGACCGATAATAAACAGTAGTAGAGCGATACCGATTTCCGAGAATACATCGAAAGTCTCGGTTGAGTGAATGAGATGCAAAAGAGAAGGTCCAGCGATAAGTCCACTAAGAATATAGCCCAAAATCAATGGCTGGCGGATGAGTTTCATAATTATCGATACGCCTGCCGTGAGGGCAATAATCAAACTTAATTCGGCAAAAACTGAATGCATTAAATATAGTTTACACGCTAATGCTTAAACTAGTAAATAGGAGTAGATAGAAAAATTTGACACGCTTATGCTAAATATGAGATTATGTATCCAATTTGCTTGAAAACTAAAGTACAAGCTAAATAAATAAAAATTAAAAAAGAGTTTTTAAGTATAGAAGTTTTAGACCTAGTTGTTAATAAATTAGGCCTTTGATAAATTTTATATTTTCTGGTAGAGGTGAAATGTCATTAAAAGTAAAACATATTACGAAAACATTTGTAATTGAGGTCGAAGTTATTCGTCCAAGCTGGCGGCAGTACTTAGAATATTAAGACTAGTTTTTGGCTAGTTCATCGTCGACGAGTTTTTTGAATTCGTCGAGGCTAGTTGGATTTTTATCGATCTTTTTGCCATTAATTACAAAGGTTGGAGTTGAATTAACGCCTACTTTTTGGCCTTCTTTGAGATCGGCATTGATGATATCAGAGATTTTTTGACTCTTAAGGTCATCTTTAAATTTGTTGCCGTCTAAGTTTAACTGTGCCGCGTAACTGATAAATAAGCTACTTGGATCAGTTTGAGGAACCCACGCATCGGCATTTTCGTACAGCAAATCGTGCATTTCAAAAAACTTATTTTGTTGTCCAGCTGCTTCCGACGCTCGAGCGGCCATAAATGCATTTGGATGAATTTGACTTAGTGGGTAATTACGGAATTGAAATTTAATTTTGTCTTTATATTCTTCTTTAAGCTGTTTGACGATTGGGTAATAAGATTTACAGGCAGGACACTGAAAATCGCCATATTCAATTAAAGTTACCTTCGAGTCAAGCTTACCATAGGTATGCTCGCTGGCTTTTACGCTAGAAGTTGTCGAGTTATTATCTGATTGATTATTGTTTTTATCTTTTTTGGTTAGTGTCAATACCCCAAATAACCCCAAAACTACTACCAAAACTATTACTAAAAATTGCTTACTCACTTTTAATCGCCTCCTTTTTTAACAAAATAACATTATTTCAACCATAAAAAGTTTATAATATAGATAATGATTTCTCTACCAATTATTATATCACTTTTTGGTCTGATAGTTATATTGATGATCTCGGCAGTCTATATCATTCGCTTGCCAATTGTTGCCACCAAAAAGCGAGCCGAAAAACGCAGCGATAAATATGCTAAAGCCATGCTGGAAATAAAAAAATACCCAATTTTTGCCCCTGTTATGTTGGTCAGCTTGAGTCTGTTAATTTTTATTATTATGGCAGTTTATGTATCGCGGCACACAAACTTTATTATCTCGATCCTTTGGTTAGTGGGCGTAGTTTTTGGCTTGATTTTATGTCTATCATTAACTTCTATTCTTAAAAAACTGATTGAGCCAATATTGTTTTTGTATCTCAAGCTTGTTAAGGCAATTTACCCTAAACTACAGCCAGTATTAAAAATTTATAGAAAGTTATATAAACCTGCTAACTCCAGCCAATTTTATAACAAAAATGATTTAGTAAAATTTTTAGTTAGACAGCCGCTAGATTCTGACAGTAATCTTACCAAATCTGATATCAATAGTTTAGTCAGCTTGCTGAGTTTTGATAAAAAGTTGGTCAAAGATTTTTATACGCCCCGTAGAGTAGTTCGTTTTGTCTCGGAAGATGAAATGATTAGCCCAATTCTTATGGACGAGTTACACAAAAGCGGGTTTTCAAGATTCCCAGTATACCGCGACGACCAAGATAATATTGTCGGCACTTTGTATCTAAGAGATTTGATCGGCAAAAAACTTAGCGGTCGAGTAGCTATAATATCTAGTGACGAAGTTTATGAAGTAAGCGAAGAAGCAAACCTGAAAACTACTTTGAGTCAATTTCTAAAATCTCATCATCATTTATTTATTGTCAAAAATAATAGCAACGAAGTTTTAGGCGTAATTAGCATCGAAGATGTAGTTGAGCAATTAATCGGCCAAAATATAATTGATGAGTCTTAATTGGCACGAAAACTTAAAAGACTACGCAAGAAACAGTAGTCGATGAAGCTTAAAAGTGTTATAATTTAGTAATTAAACGCTTATTTGCTAGGTGATTAGGGCGATAACAAGGCAGGTTAAATTCTAGCAAAGAACAGTAAATTACCATAAAACAGTGAGGAAAAATGAGAACTTTAAGTGACGAAGTACAGAAGCATATTGGCGAAAAAATTATCATAAAAGGCTGGTTACACAAAAAACGATTGCTTGGTGGATTAACATTTATCAATGTTCGTGATCGTCGCGGTTTGGTGCAAGTTTTGATCGAGGACAAGACAGAAGTCGAAAAGCTAAGAGGCTTGCAGATTGGTACAGTTTTGAGCGTCGAAGGTCAAGTAAAGGAAGAGCCTAGAGCTCCAGGTGGTGCCGAAATCTTCAAACCGATAATTACAGTCGAAGTGCCTGTGACTGACGAGCCACCAATCGAAATTGACAAGCCTGTCCAGCACAAATCAGAAAACCTGGATACTTTATTTGAGCATCGAGTGTTGAATGTTCGTAACTTGCAGGAGCAAAAAATTTTTAAAATCAGAGCGGGCTTAACTCAAGCTTTACGTGAATTTTTGATCAAAAACGAATTTGTCGAGATTGATACACCAAAATTATTAGCCGAAGCTACCGAAGGCGGAGCCGAAGTATTTCAATTAGATTATTTTGGCAAAACCGCGACTTTAGCTCAGAGTCCACAATTTTATAAACAAATTATGGTTGGGGCATTTGAGCGAGTTTTTGAGATTGGCCATAGTTACCGAGCTGAGCCAAGTGCCACTACACGGCATTTAACTGAGCTTACCATGCTTGATATCGAGATGGGTTTTGTAAACAGCCACGAAGAGGTGATGGACATGGTGGCCAATATGACTATCTATGCTCTAAAAAAAGTATATGAGAATTCAGCTGACGATCTAAAATCATTAAATGCACCTGAGTTAAAATTAGTCGATAAAGTTCCAGCTTTTACGGTGAATGAAATTCACGAAATGTACACCAAAGCTACCAAAACCGATACACTTAATGAAAAAGATTTAACTCCTGACGAAGAAAAATGGATTTGTGAATACGCTCGCAAAAATCTAAATAGCGATTTGGTCTATGCAACCGACTTTCCGATCGAAGCTGGCAAGTTTTATCACAAATTTAAAGAAGATTCTGTAGCGTGGGCCGACTTATTGTATCGAGGGCTTGAGATTGCTACTGTGCCATTAAGGGAAAATAATTACCAAAAAATGATCGATCAAATGACTAAAGCTGGACTGGATATTAGTCACGACGGATTCAAGCACTATCTCAATGCCTTTAAGTACGGTTTGCCGACTCATGGTGGTTGTGGTTTTGGAGTCGATAGATTGGTCCAAAAAACGATTGGCTTAGCTAACATCAAAGAAGCGACTTTATTCCCCCGAGATTTAAACCGTTTAGCTCCTTAGCTTTAACCTCTATTTATCATCGACAAACCTTGTGTTTTTTGATATGCTTATGCTTGTTAATAGATAATTGCTATAAGGTATAATTTGGTGGCAAAACAAAAAAACTTACCAGAGGACGAAGATTTAACTTTCTTAGGACAAAGTATCGATCCAGAAATGGAAAAACGGGTCGAAAGTTTTATGGAAGCTGACGACGAACCAACAGATGATAGCCAAACTGGTCAATCTGTCTCTTCAAACGAAACAGGCTTAGGTAGTAATTATAACGATGAAGCATCGACAGCTCCGCTTTTGCCAACCGACAAATTACCTTCGATTGCGAAAACCGCTTCTAAATCAGTTGAGCCAGATGATTCAGTTGAGCCAGACCAAAAAGATGAAACACCACTCGCCACTGCTCCGGTTGTAGGTGGTTACTCTAAAGAAAAAGTAATTGAGCCATTATCAAGTAATCTTAAGAAAATAACCGTCGAACATCTGGATGAAAAATCATCTACTGATAAAGTCGAGGAAGATACCACACTCAAATTAGCTGACCAAGATGAAACCAAAGAAGATGATGCCGCCGAAGACTCACTAGCTTCTAAACAAGAAAAACCGAACAAACCAAGCGTCAAGCCGAAAAAAACCAAACGAGCAAAAGCAACCGCTCAAAAAGCTACCAAATTAACCAAAAAAACCAAAAAAATTGTCCCGATAACTTCAGGCGAAGAAGCCGGAGAGGTAAGTAAAGCTGATGAAGAAAAATTGCCTATACCAATTGCTATTCTGAGTACTGATGAACCTGACTCAAAAAACCAAGAGGCACCTGAAGAAGCCCCCGAAGAAGACACACCCGAGTTAGCCAATGAAGAAATTGACCAATTGTCAGATGAGAATGAGCAGGACTTATTAAGCGATGATAGTTCAGCTGCTGGCAAAACTGACGAAATTGACTATAACCAAACCATTGAACAAGCCGCTAAAGAACAAGTCACAACTTCTCAGCCACCTGAATCGCCAAGCTTACCGCCTGAACCAACATTAGTTGATGATACCGCGACATCTGATGCTATCGATGATATTATTGCGTCTGACGCTGATGTTATCTTGGGTATAGAAGACCACAAACGTGCGAAAAGTCACTATACTCCAACCGAAGGCAGTAAATCTAAAGCCATCTCGCATAAAAAACAGCGGCGTTCCCAAAAAGAAAGTTGGCTAAAAACTTGGTGGACTTTGCCGTTATATCGTAATTTGACTTTTCTAGCAATCATCATTGGTTTAGCGGCAACATACTATCTTCCAACTAGTCGGTACGCAGTTATGAATCTACTAGGCTTTAGAGCCTCAACCTCATTAAAAGTTGTTGATAGCAAAAATAACTTGCCAATCAAAAATATCGATGTAAAACTAGCCGACAAACAAACCAAAACTGACCAAAATGGTGAAGTTAAGCTCGATAAAATTAAATTAGGTAAACAAAAGCTAGTTATTTCTAGTCCTGCATTTGCTGAAGTAAGTCAAGATGTTGTTTTGGATTGGGGCAACAATCAAATAAAAGACGTCGCTTTGAAGGCAACGGGTGTACAAGTATATTTCAATGTCACAGATTATGCATCGGGCTTGCCAGTCAAAGATGCAACCTTAGCTTACACTGATTATAATGCCAAAACCGATGACAAAGGTAATGCCATTTTGGTTTTGCCTAAGATCAACAAAGACCAAGTTGAGGTAACTTTATCTGCCAAAAATTATCGAGAAGAAAAAATTAGTGTCAAACCAATTGATAATGCCAATCAAAGTTATAAACAAGTAATTACGCCAGCCAAAAAACATGCCTTTGTATCAAAACGTAGCGGCAAGTATGATCTCTATAAAGTTGATGTTGATGGCAAAGACGAGCAAGTAGTTTTGAGCGGAACTGGTCTTGAAAAGCCTGATTCGCTGGCCCTAAGCGTACATCCAACTAAGAATTTTGCTGCGTTTACATCGATCCGTGATAATCAACGCGATGAAGACGGTAATCTGATGAGCAGTTTAAATTTAGTCAATCTTGACAGCAAAGAAGTAAAAAAATTGGCTACTTCAGAGCGAGTTCAAATAATTGATTGGTTTGGTAGTAAATTAGTTTATATCAAAGTAAACGAAGGAGCCAAAAAAGATGATATTAATCGACACAAATTAATTAGCTACGATATTCAAACAGGTAAAGAGCAAGAACTGGCTAGCTCCAATTACTTCAACGACGTGTTAGTTGCCAACAATGCAATTTACTATGCACCTGCCAGCTACAAAGTTAATGGTAAAGTAGGTTTGTATAAAATTAATGCTGATGGATCTAATAAGAAAACTGTTTTGAGTAATGAGGTATGGAACTTGATTCGCAGCTCATTCGATAAAGTCAGTGTCTCGGTTGGCCAAGATTGGTATGAATTAAACTTATCAAATGATTTAATGACAAAAGTTGGTAGCCCGCCTGCAAGCGTCAAATCGCGAATTTATATAGCCAATCCATTTAACCAACAAAATAATCTTTGGGTCGATGAACGCGACGGCAAATCAGTCCTACAAGATTATCAAGTTGCCAAAAAGTCGGACCAAGTTATCGTTTCGGAGAGTGGCCTGCGTAATCCAGTTTATTGGTTGAGTGAAAAACACGTTGTTTATAGAGTATCTAATGGGGCCGAGACGGCTGACTACGTTTACAGTCTAGACGGTGGACAACCTAAAAAAATTAAAGATGTTATCAATACTGCGGGAGCAGATAGGTGGTATTATTTTAACTAAACGCTAATGAAAAATGATATTGTAAAGCCCCCAAATTCTTCAAGTAGTCAACCACCAACCCAGACTACCCAGTTACCATCAATGGCTAAGCCATATAATTCAGATACTGCCAATAATCAAGTAGTAAAAAATGAAGTTACAACCGCACTACCCACTAATGCCGAAACTAACAACATGCCTGCAGTAGCGGCCAATCAACAAAATTACCAAAAACCGTCGCAAGTTGTCACTAAAGCACCCGAGCAGCAAACACCGATTACTAAAAGCAGTCCATCTTCAAACGACTTACAGTCAGCCGATAACTCACCTAATGGAGCTGATTTGCCAGCAACTCCCGAAACTACTACACCGAAAAAGCCGCATAATCCTGCAATATTGCCGATAACTCTAGCAATTATGTTCTTCATTTTACTTAGTGGTCTAGCGATTTACGCTCAACTTAGCCAAAAATAATTAAATCTTTTTATCAACTTCTGGAATTGTATCATCATAGTATTGGCGGTGTTGAATCTCGATTTTGGCTTTACGAAATTCGCTTAACAGTTGCTTCAAAAATACGCCTTTAATATCCCACGAATCATCGCTGCCAGTTTTGCCAATTATTTTTATCTTAATCCCATTTGCTCCAATATCATCAACCCGCACAAAATGTGGCGGCTCTTTGATTTTTGATTTGTACTTAGGGTTTTCGCTAAGATCTTGGCCTACACGGTCAATTATGACCGCAGCTTTATCAACATTGCTGTCAAGTTTCAAAAATAAATCTATGTTGATTCCTGCATAACTGATGGTCTTATTTGCTGTCCAATTAATCTGGCCATTTGGTACATGAAATAACGTGCCATCAAGGTTACGAATCTGAGTTGAGCGGATACTGATAGATTCGACGGTACCCGATACACCGTTACTAAGCTCAATGCCATCACCGACACGGTATTGGTTTTCGATAATTATAAATACTCCACTTGTAAAATCTTTGATCAAACTTTGGGCTCCAAAGCCAATAGCTACACCGATAATTCCTGCACTAGCCAGCACAGGAGCGGTGTTGAGTCCTAACTCCGAAATCACCATTATCACAAAAATTACCAAAAGTGCGGTTTTAAGCACTGTGTCGATTAAGCTCCTAAGTGTATTAAGCCTTTTGGTGCGGTCTAACTTGGTTGGGTAGAGGTCGTTTCTGATGGTTTTAGATAACAGTTGCATTATCAAGTTAGTGCCATATTTCTTGACCAGCCAGCCAATAAATAAAATGATTAATAGTTTAAACAAATGATCACCACTCCAATCAGCTAGAGATTTGAGAATATGATTGTAGCCATCTTCAGTAGAATTAAATAATTTTTCGTCTAATCGCATAAGTTATAATTATTATAGACTATATAAACATAAGCGTCTAAATTAAGGAGAGAAATTATGGATATGGATACTTACCAAACGAAAGCTCTAAGGACTGATACTTATCAGATACCAAAAACAATTGACCTAACCGATCTAGGTTTGCTCAACAAAGTACTTGGCATAAGTGGCGAGGCAGGTGAGGTCGCCGAGAAGGTTAAAAAGCTACTTCGTAATAATGACGGTAAAATGACTGAAGACGATCGAGTTGAAATTATTAAAGAACTAGGTGATATTTTGTGGTATGTGGCATGCTTATCTAAATATTTACAAGCCGATCTTAGTCAGGTTGCACAGGCAAACATCGATAAGCTAGCCGATAGATACAAACGCGGCGTCATCAAAAGTAAAGGCGACAACCGCTGAAATATGATACTCAGGTAGCCTATTTAGCAAGCTACTTAATATTTAAGAAAAGTGATTACGTAGCATTTGTTTTACGTAAAAATACATCATGGATGAATAATTACTATGGCTTACCATCGGGTAAAGTCGAAAAAAATGAAACATTTGTTCAAGCGGCAATCCGTGAAGCCGAGGAAGAGGTTGGTGCTAAGTTAACTACTGATAACTTAAAGTATGTGCATACTGTGCATAGATTAGCAGATGATCCATGGGTAGATGTTTATTTTGAAGTTATAAATTATGGTGGTTGTTTAACTAATGCTGAACCTCACATGCACTCTAAACTAGACTGGCTAGACGTAAATAATTTACCTAATAATATTATCCCAGCTGTCAAACATGCACTTTTTGAAATAAATCATGGTCGATTGTTTAGTCAATTTAATTATTAAAAATTAGCTCGTAGCCACTCGTCAAGTGAGCCACCGCCACCGCCAGTCATTGCCACTACTAAATCACCATTTTTAAGATGGTTTTTGATATTATTTTTTAGGTTCTCATCAAATTCGGCAGGCTCAGCTACCTGTTTGTTGTCAAGATACTCAATTAGCTGGCTAGGTGTAAGAACGGGTTGGTTTGGATCTTCGCGCGCAAGATAGCTAGGCACCCAATATAGTTTTTTTACGCCATCAAAAAGCTGATGGTACTCGTCTTTTATAAAATGTTGCCGACGATTGGTCAGCGGCTCGTAAATAACTACAACATTATTTGATACTTCTTTGGCTAGCTGCAAGCAACCAGCAATTTTCGGCGGTGTGTGAGCATAATCAGTGTATAGTCTATCAGTTAGTTTCTCAAAACGCCGACTCAGGCCAGGGAACTGCTCGATAATTTGCTTTAGTTTATCACTTTTGTCAGGGTGAATTAATTCTAAGCATTTCATAACTTGAAAAGCATTTCGTCGATTAACTTCACCAATAATACTTAACGTGTTAAGTATTTCATCATGATCGCTGATTAATAGATCATTATTTTTTAGGCTAAACTGGTTTTTGTCGATATCGGACTGCCAAACAATACTCCGCCCCGATTGATCCAAAAATTGCTGAAATGCCTGCACATATTCTTGTCTGGTGGCATAAATATCGTGATGGTCATAATCTACACCTGTAATTAGACTAATTTCTGGGTAAAAACTCAAAAAGTTTCGATCAAACTCATCGCATTCATAAACAAAATATTGGCTTTTTTGGTCGTAACTTCCCATATCGCCAAAGGGTATTTTGGCTCCCACCGAATAGCTAACAGGTATGTCTAGCTGTTTAAATAACCAAACTAGCATGGCCGTGGTGGTAGTTTTGCCGTGTGTTCCCGCTACAGCGATCATTTTTTGATTGGAGGCTTGTAAAATTTTATTTAATAAATCGTCTCGTTTTGTTATCAAAATATTATTGTTTCGAGCAAAAATAATTTCGGGATGATTAGGATTTTCTATACTAACGGCTGAGGAATGAACCAGCTGGTCAATTTTATTATTGGCATGAATTTTGGCCAAAAAACTACTATCATTGCCGATGTAAATATCTGATAATCCATGCTTTTTGAGGTATTGAATGTACTGAGAATCTTGTTTATCAGAGCCTGATACTCGGTGGCCCATTTGATGAGCAATTAGAGCTAGTGGACCAATCGCGGTGCCACCAATACCAATAAAATGTATATTCATAACTATTAGTTTAGCTTACTTAGCTTTTGCACCAAAACTAGACGCTTATTATTCGATGTAAAATTTGCCGCAATTAAGCTATAATATAACCATAAATTAAAAAACAAAAATGATTGATAACTTACTTTATTTAATGAAAGGCCGACATTATCGGATAAAGCACTTAACTTTTAATGAGCTGAGTGAGCTGTATATGTCGATGATGCTCAGAACTCTGGCGATTAGTATTGCAGGTATTTTTATACCAATTTATCTTTATAACCAAGGCAAGAGCATACCAGATATTTTTTTGTTTTTTGGAGTATTGTACGGTGTTTTTACGCTGGCTACTTTTCCTGTAGCACATCTAATTGCTCGGTTTGGGCCTAAGCACATAGTTTTACTTAGTTTTGTGTTTCAGGGTTTGGCACTAACAGGATTAATTTATATGAGTAAAATACCTTATTTATTAGCAGCTACTCTTTTAGGTGTGGCCCATTGTTTGTTTTTTTTATCAATGCATGTTGACTTTTCGAAGGCTAAGCATCGCAATCGTGCTGGTCGGGAGTTAAGCTGGTATATTATATCTGAAAGGCTAGGAGCGGTAACTGGCCCACTAGTTGGTGGACTTTTGGCCTATTTTTATGGTGCCAAATATACGCTTTTGGCATCAATAATTGTTCTAGTTTTAGCCTGTTTTCCGTTACTTGCCACCAAAGAATTAGTCAAAACTCATCAAAGACTGAATTTCAGAGGCCTTAAACTCAAGCAAATTCACAGAGACTTAGTAACTTACGGGTTTTTTACAGTCGAGAATGTTGGGTCGACAATTTTGTGGTCGTTCTTTGTTGGGGTGATAGTCTTTCGCGATAACCCTTATTTGACACTTGGTAGTGCAACTTCTATCTCTATAATAATATCTGTAATTATGACCCAAATGATTGGAAAATTAGTTGATAACAAAAAAGGACGTGTTTTACTCAGATACAATGCCAGCCTGAATGCATTAGGTTATTTAGTAAGACCATTTATTACAAACTACACTGGAGTTTTGAGTATCAGCATGTATAACGAGGCTGTCACTCCTGGCTATCGCATGGCAATGTTCAAAGGGATTTACACTGCGGCCGATGATCATCCTGGCGAGCGAATTGTCTATATGACGATTATGGAATTCGCGGCAGCGTTATCGAGAGCAATCTTCTTTTTGTTGGCCATGGTCTTGGCACTTTATATCCAAACTGGTCGCACACTCTTCGGAGTTTTGTTTATAATTATGTTTTTCTGTTCTTTGGGCATTATGCTCGAAAAATTTAAAGCTTTAAATGCCCCTAGGAGGCAAAAATGATAAAAAGACTAAATGCTCTCAAGCTAGCTGAGCGTTCATGGCATGTTTATGTGTTAATTTTGGCAATTTTTTTTGGATTAATTTGTATATCGTCACTGCGGTCGAATTACCGAACAATGACCAAACTACGTGAGCAGGTAGTTTTGGCTGATCAGAATAATGGCGACACAGAAACTGCCCTAAAAAATTTGCGTGAGCATGTTTATGGGCATATGAACACTAATTTAACCTCAGGTTCTAACCCAATCAAGCCCCCAATTCAATTAAAAGGTCGCTATGACCGCTTGATGGCTGCTCAACAAGAGCAAATCAAAGCTCAGAATGCTAAAATCGCTGATCAAGGGGCGATTGTTTGTGGCCAAAAATATCCAGCGAGTGGTTTTAATCCAGATAGAGTGGCCTGTTTGCAGCAGTATGTATCTGACAATGCAGTAAATGATGCTACCATTGCTGATGATTTGTACAAATTCGATTTTGTATCACCTAAGTGGTCTCCGGATTTAGCAGGTATTAGTATGGTGATTTCGGCTGTTTTATTTGTTGCTTACGGAATTGGCCTTGGCATAAAACTAGTCAAGAAGAACTTAGACGAAAAGTTACTTTAAAGTATTTCAAGGATATATAGCGATTTTTGGTAATGATCACCAAATAAATAAAGCCCTATTTTATTCAATTAGGGCTTTATTTATTTTTATGTAACTACTTCTTCAACTAACGATTAGTAGTGTTGTTGGTCGGAGTTGTGGTTGTGCCGCTCGATGGAGTAGTGCTTGTGTTGCCTGTTGTACCACTGTTATTTGTAGTTGAGTTAGTGGTTGTTGGCGTAGTGTTTGTTTGACTATTTTGTTGCTCACACTTTTGGCCTTGAGGGTATTGCTTCTTATATTCAGCGATCGCTTTAGCAACCTGACCGTCATCTTTTAGGTTTTCCCAGAAGATAACTTGTTCTCGGTTAATAACCATTTTGTCAGTTGGTCCATGAAGTTCACAGCCAAGTTTGACTAGTGAAATATCGTTGTTTTGGGTGCTAGTTTGGTTAGGTTGAACTTGTTGATTGACCCGAAGGTAATAAATGCTCGACATATCAATCCGCTTTGAATTTAGGTCATCGATTTTACCAAAATACACTTGGCCACCATTTAAGAATACCGCTTGGTATTTGTTATTTTCGACTAATTTACTTTCTGAAGATGTATCTCGCAAAAAGACCATCGACAAGATCACAATCAAGGCAAGCAGAGTAACTAGTAGAATAAAGCCTACGCCGCTAACTTTTTCGAAAAATACAAGACGACTTTCTTTTTTTCTGTTATTAGAAGTATTAACTGGCGAATTGCTGTCATTACTTGATACTGATTGGTTGTTGCGAACACCACGGTTCATAAATTCCATTTGGTAACCACCTTTTGATTAACTATTTAATACTCAACAGTTTAATACATAACCGATATACTATGCAACTCAAATTTTAAATACTACACAATTTTTAATCTAATGCACCTCTGTAATTTTTCAAAATCCAGAACAAAACAGATACAAAATACTTGACAAAGGAAAACCATAGGAGTTATGGTAGGAATACCATTAGTAATCTAATCATAAGGGGAGAAGCATATGGGATACAGTCACACTAATTCTAAAGGTGTAAAATATCATCTAAACTCTAAAAAAGTAGTTTTAAGAGGTGGTAAAGAGCAAACAATTTACTACTTTTCTAAAGATGAGCGTAAAGAAACTTCAACTGACCTTCCAAAGGGTATGTCAGTTAACGAAAACCCACGCAACGGATTTTTGACTGTTAAACGCGGTTAATTAACTTAACTGCCAAATTAAAAACCACCTTTTTAATAGAGGTGGTTTTTTTATGTCTGAAATGATAAAGTATGGTAATGAATTACATCGTACAAGCTAATAATTTGGTCAAAATTTATTCTGGAAAGAAAGTTGTTAAAGGAGTAAGTTTTGATGTCAAAAAAGGCGAAATATTCGGGATTATTGGACCTAATGGAGCTGGCAAAACTACAACTCTTGAGATGATTGAGGCTCTCAGGCCAATCGACGGAGGTTCGGCGAAAATCGATGGCATAAACGTAACTACTAATCAATATAAAGTCAAAGAGATTATTGGCATTCAGCCACAAACGCCAGCCTTTGAAGAACATTTGCGGTTAACCGAAATTTTAGAGATCTTTGCCTCGACTTATGGCAGAAAAATTAACACAATCAAGGCTCTTAAGAGTGTTCAGCTCGAAGACAAAGCAAAAAGTTATCCTGAGCAACTATCAGGTGGTCAGCGTCAGCGATTTAGTATTGCTGTGGCTTTGGTAAATAAACCTAAAGTATTCTTTCTTGATGAGCCAACGACAGGGCTAGATCCGCAGTCGCGGCGTAATCTATGGGACTTGGTCCAATCAATCCGTAGTCAAGGCGTAACAGTTATTTTGACGACTCATTACATGGACGAAGCCGAGATGTTATGCGATCGAATCGCGATTATGGATAACGGCAAAATTATTGCCCTCGATACTCCCAAAGCTTTAGTTAAGGCACTGCTCGCCAAAGGTTTCAAGAAAAAACAGCACGTCGAACAAGCTAGTTTGGAAGATGTTTTTATTGATTTAACAGGTAAGGAGCTGCGGGATTAAAGTTATGAAAAAGAAATTACTACCAATCATCGTCATTGCCCGCACAAATTTAAAGCAACTTTTTCGCGATAAAGTCGCAATTTTCTTCACTATCTTATTTCCTTTAATATTTTTGTTTGTATTTGGCGGATTTTTTAGCAAAAGTAATAATGTTAATTTCAAAGTTGCGGTCATCAATCAATCAAGTTCTGACTTTGCGAAAAATTTTGAGTCAGGTATCAAAAACGAAAAAATATTTAAAGTTCAGCCAGTTAATAACATTGATGAGGCCAAAACCAAGCTAAATCGTAGCGAGATAGATTCGGTAATAATTTTGCCGAGTAACTTCGGTGAAGTCAAAGATGGTAAGCCATCTGGCGAGGCTAAAATTCTCTACACAGAGACCAACTCTTCGGCTGCCCAAGCCCTAAAGCCTGCAATTGAAGCTAGCTTCAAGGAAATTAATAACAAAATTTCGCCGTCTGTTACACCGTTTACAGTGACCACAGAATCAACTGCCACGCCTGGTTTGACTCAGTTCGATTACACTTTTGCGGGGCTGTTAGGTTTTGCGATTATGTCGCTAGGAATTTTTGGCCCGATCAATGTCTATCCTAAGCTCAAACAAACAGGTGTGCTTAGACGCTTTCAAAGTACGCCAATCAGGATTTGGCAATATTTTTTGGGTAATGTTCTAGCTAACTCTGTAACAGGTGTAGTGTCGGTTGCCACAATGTTTATTGTCGCCTTAAGTGTCTTTCATCTGGAGATGAGAGGCGATTTTTTGAGCTTAATTGTTTTTGTCATGCTAAGCACAGCTGTGCTATTTGGGATTGGTCTAGCGGTTGGCGGTTGGGCCAAAAACGAATCTCAAGCCGCTCCTTTAGGTAATATCGTAGCATTTCCGATGATATTCTTATCTGGCTCGTTCTTCCCAAGATTTTTGATGCCTCAGTGGCTCCAAAATTTTACGCAGTATTTGCCATTAACCCCTGTTATCGATGGAGCTAGAATGATCATCACCGAAGGAAAAACGTTCTTTGATATTATGCCACAAGTTGGACTAATTGCCCTGTGGGGGGTGGTGGTTTATATTATTGCTCTTAGAGTTTTCCGCTGGGAGTAGTTCAGCTTGGACCAAAGTCTATTTGAATTGCCTCGTCCATTCACAGTTCTAGCACCGATGGACGATGTTACAGAGACAGTTTTTCGCCAAATAGTGGCTGATTGCTCGCCGCCTGATTTGTTTTTTACTGAGTTCGTGAATGTCGAGGCTCTATGTTCGGAAAGAGGTCGTCAGGCCACGATTAAACGACTGGTTTTTAGTGACAAAGAAAAGCCTCTAATTGCTCAGATTTGGGGCAAAAACCCTGATAATTTTCGGACTGTCGCGAATGATTTAGCTACCATGGGCTTTGCAGGTGTTGATTTGAACTTTGGCTGCCCCGACAAAAAGGTTGTTCGAAGCGGTAGCGGCGGTGGCACTATCCAGTACCCAGAACATGCGAAAGAGGTTATTGACGCTACACGAGATGGTCTAGCAGGCAGGTTACCACTCAGTGTAAAAACTCGAATTGGTATGACTGATTATGACGAAAGTTGGCTTAAGTTTTTGCTCGAGCAAAAACTTGATATGCTAACAGTTCACTTACGGACCGTCCGCGAAATGTCCAAATATCCAGCTCGTTGGCAAGAGCATGCCGAGCAGATTCGGCAACTACGAGATGAAATTTCGCCGTCGACTATTTTGGTTGGTAATGGCGATGTTAATAGTCGTGCTGAGGCCACCGCGTTAGCACAAAAATATGGTTATGATGGGATTATGATCGGTCGAGGAGTATTTAGTGATCCGTATGTTTTTAGCTCAAATTCACAGTGGCTAGACACCGATAAAGATCAAAAAATTGAACTATACCAAAAACACGTTCGACTATTTGCTCAAACTTACCCGAATGGTGAGCGAAGCTTTGAGACTATCAAGAAATTTTGCAAAGTATATATCAGTAATTTTAAGGGTGCAAGCGAATTAAGAGCTGAGCTGATGGCCTGCAAGACAACTAATGAGACGTTTCAAGTATTGCAAAAGCATAACTAGTATGCTATAATAAATGTATGAAATCACCAGAAACAAACACTCCTCAAGGAACGCAACTTGAACTAGGCCAAACATTTAACCCTATAGAAATGTCCGACAGCGAGCGACGTCATGAGATCAGGCATTTAATAGGTAAGGGTGCTTTAGGTTTCGGATACGGCGAACTAGCCGAATTTATGTGCGAACTCCCTTTTCCAGACACACCAGACCCAATCTCGTATCATAATGCTGTACAAACAGGCTGGGGCCGAGAAAATTCTGACTCCCGAAAAAACCCTACCAAATATTAATAGTTAAAACTAAAGCTCAAAAACTAAAAAATCGCTCACTGTGAGCGATAATCTATAAGTTTAAACTAAATTGGTGGGGGTGGCTGGACTTGAACCAGCGACCAATCGGTTATGAGCCGACTGCTCTGACCACTGAGCTACACCCCCAGTGATTGTTGATGTGTAGTCTCAATAAATGTTAATTATAACAGATGTACACATGTAAATTAAAATCTGTACTAAAGAATGTTAAAATTATATTAACTCTTATGAAAAATGCCAAAGAAAAATCAATAAAAATTATTAATTCGCTGAGTGATACGAGGATTTTGACGATTTTGGCTTTTGGTTTGGTGGCAGTGTTGGTTACGTGGAGTGGCGTACGAGTGGTTCAAACAAACTATGAACTCGAGAAGAAAATTGCTGTAGCTAAACAAAAAAATGATATTGCGACTCTCGAAAACCAAAATTTAGAACTTAAAAATAAATATTATGAGTCAAATCAATATTTAGAGCTAGCTGCTAGACGACAGTTTGGCAAAGCTGCTATTGGGGAGAAGCTGTATATCATACCAGACAGTGTGGCAATGGCTAAAACTAGCGATGATTCCCCGCAAGCTAAAACTCTCCAGCCAAAAGCTCAAAAAACCAATAAATATGCCGATAATCTACAGGCTTGGCAAAACTTTTTCTTTGGGAATCAAGAATAAAAATTCACAGGTTACTTTAAGTCATGTCTCTTACAATCTATTAAGGTAACGATAAAAAGTAGCGTTACGAGAAAGGAGAAATGTGATAAAAAATAAGAAAATGATAGTAGCAGGCGTACTGGGTACGGCAATAGTTGGGGCTGGAGCGATGACTTTGTCGGCATCGGCAGCGACCAATGCTTCTTCGAGGGAAGATTCATTAGCTAGCAAGATTGCCTCAAAATTTAACATCAATAAAGATGAGGTCAAGAAAGTACTTGATGAGGATCACCAAGCTCGACAAGCCGAAAGACAAGCCGATATGACTAAAAAGTTAGAAGATCGCTTAACTCAGGCCGTAAAAGATGGTAAATTAACTGAAGCTCAAAAGACTAAGATTCTAGACTACATGAAGACCCAGCAGTCGTTTATGGATAGCTTAAAAGATAAGACTGAAGAAGAACGTAAGACAGCTATGGATCAAAAACGTCAAGAAATCCAGAAATGGGCTAAAGATAATGGTATTGATGAGAAATATGTAATGCCATTTGGCGGCCATGGTGGCCACAAAGGTGGTGGAAGAATGATGGATAGAGATGGAGATGATAACAGTGGTCAGAAGAGTTCATCAAGCTCATCAAGTTCGTCAACTACAAACTAATCTTTAAATATTAAATAAATTCGCTTGTCCTCTCGGGGCGTAAAAAATGGTGGCTTAACCTCTCAGGGTATCATAACCTATCTGAAAGGAAATTAAGCCACCAAATCAAAGCTGCTCTTTTAGTATATTAGCTAGCATAAAACTAAACTTAGACAAAGGTCCCCTCCTCATCTGAGACTTTAGTTTTTACTGAGCTATTATCTTAAATAAGAGCAGTTTTGATTTTAGTTACGCGGTAGGTTGATCTGGAAAGTTGTGCCTTGGTCTTTTTTGCTTATTATTTTGATATTGCCGCCTTGTGACTCAATAATTTGCTTGGCAATTGATAAGCCTAGACCATAACCATCTTGACTGCTGTTGGTGCGTGATTGATCAGACCGATAAAATCTCTCAAAAATATGTGGCAAATCTTTCGGGTCAATGCCAGGACCTTGGTCTTTGATACTAAAGCCAAATGACGACAAGCCACTTCGAAATGATATATTAATCGTACTTTTTGGAGGACTATATTTGATTGCGTTATCGATTAGTATTATTAAGCTCTGAGTCAATGTTTCTGGTTCGGCCATAAACTTGTATGATTTTTTAAATTCATCGCTTGTTTTAATAGTTAATTTTTTGGCTTCGGCTTTGGTTTTGAGTTGCTTAACAGCATTTTTGATAATCTCTTTAGGATCAATCTCTTGTTTGATGATTTCGGAGTTTTCATAGCGGGCTAACTGTAATAATCCAGATGTTAGATTTTCTAGTTTCACAACCTCTTCTAGGCATGACTCTAAGGTGTTCTTAGCGTCCTTTATATTTAAGTTTTTGTCCCGCAAAGTAACTTCAATTTCGCTTTTCATGACAGTCAGTGGGGTTTTGATTTCGTGGGAGGCGTCGGATGTAAAACGTTCTTGAGCATCCAGCACTTCCTCGATCGGTCTGAGTGATTTCATCGCCAAAACATAGCTTAAAAAGCCGCCAGCAACCAAAGTAATTAAATTAAAAACTACTAGTCTATTGCGTAAATTTTCTTTGGCTTGTTCAAGTCGTCGGTCACGGGTACGCTCGAATTCATCATAAAAAATATTACCTCTCGGGAACTCAACTGACCGCTGACTACGAATTTCGCCGAAGGAAATATTATAAATAATTGTGCTAAACAGTATGCTCATAAACATAATTATGCCGAGGTAAGTTATGGCTAATTTGAGTCTAGGAAATTTTAATTTTCGGAGTGGATTTACATTGTTCATGCTTGCAATTTATAGCCGAAGCCGCGAATAGTTTGGATCAATGGTTTTTTGAATGGTTTATCGATCTTGCCACGCAAGTAGCCAATATAAACCTCAACATTGTTCGGCAAAATGTCGGCTTCAAAGTTCCAAACGTGGTCGATGATATTTTCTTTGGATAAGACTTGGCCTTGATTACGCATTAGATATTCGAGCAAGGCAAACTCTTTACTTGATAATTTTATAGCTTTTTTGCCGCGTGTAACTGATGCACTTTGTGCGTTTAAAACTAAATCTTCGACTTTTAACTCATCACTTTGAGCAGTTTTAGGCCGTCTTAATAATGCTCTAATCCGAGCTAATAATTCCTCAAACGAAAACGGTTTAGGTAAATAATCATCAGCACCAGAATTAAGTCCTTTAACTCGGTCATTAATACTAGTTTTGGCGGTTAACATGATAATTGGCGTGTGAATTTTTTGTTTACGTAATCGCTCGCATACTTCTACACCGTCAATTTCTGGCAACATTCTGTCTAAAATAATGATGTCATATGGCAAAGTTGAGGCGGCCCCATAGCCACTTTCGCCATCATATTCGATATCAACTGCAAAACTTTCTTGGGTTAAACCACGAGACAGGGCGGCGGCAATTTTGTGGTCATCTTCGATAATTAAAACTCTCATATAATTAATTATATAAAATCTGCTTAAAAATAACTGAGATTTTAGCTAAAAAATATTTTTGCTCTATAATAACTATAAATTATGAATTATCGGTTTCGCAGGGTGGCGGTTGTGATTTTTTTGTTACTCTGGGCGGTTGGAGGCTATGCCTACGAATATTACATGGAGAGAAATCCTGCTAGTCCAAATGCCGACTCGACTAGTACGGTAATAAAGCAAACTGAACAATCGATCAAAGATATAAAAACTGAAAAAGCTAGTGATATTTTAAGCCAACTCGTGGTTAAAGGTCGATCGCCAAAAACCGATTACAAACGTTCGCAGTTCGGCGATGGCTGGCAGAAGCTGATTGGTTGTGATACACGAAATTATGTTCTCAAAAGAGATATGATAAATGTGGTAACTAAGTCGTACAAAGATTGTACGGTTTTATCAGGTGTTTTAAATGACCCATACACCGCCAAAATGATTCAATTTCAGCGAGGTCCAGAAACTAGTGATGATATTCAAATAGATCACGTTGTAGCCTTAAGCGATGCTTGGCAAAAAGGTGCTCAAAATTTGAGTTTTGAAAAACGAAGTGAGTTCGCAAATGACATGCTTAATTTGTTGGCAGTCGACGGTCAAACAAATCAAGATAAGAGTAGCTCTGATGCCGCTAGTTGGTTGCCACCTAACAAAAGTTATCGCTGTATGTATGTGGCTCGACAAATTGCAGTTAAGAAAAAGTATGAACTATGGCTAACTGACGCCGAAAAAGACGCTATGAAACGTGTCCTCAGCGACTGTCCTGACCAGCAACTACCATTAGTAATCGAAGTAAAAAATGTTCAAGAAACAGTACCCGCTTCTCAAAACTAAAGTTCATTTGTATTACTTAATTTTTGGCTTTTTTGTGGGTGTAATTAGCGGAGTTTTTTTGAGCATGAAATTTCAATTTACTTTTTCAAATTTGTTGATATATTTTGTTGCTTGTTTGGGGTTAGTTAGTTTGATCTGGCATTATAAATTTTTGGTGGTTGTAATCTGCGTATGCGGCATAGTTTTGGGATTTTATAGAGGAAACATATACACAAATAACAAACACCAGTTAAGTAAATATTATCAAAAAACAATTGTAATAAGTGGACAAATTGCCGAGGATGTTGATATTGGCAAAGAAGGTGAAAAAACCATTAAATTAACTAATGCAAAAGTTAATAGTTTGGTGATAAAAGGAAATATTTATGTAAGCTTAAGTACAAATCATAATTTGAAGCGTAGTGACTTTTTGGTGATAAAAGGCAAATTGGGTCCAGGTTTTGGCAGTTACTTTGGCAGTGTTTATCGAGCAGAGATTATTGATTATCAACCAGCTAGTAGCAGTGATAGGGGCTTAAAAACTCGTGATTGGTTCGCCGGGCTAAGTGCTGGTAAATTGTCAGAGCCTGAGCGAAGTTTAGGACTTGGTTATTTACTCGGTATGAAAACTAACTTACCAGAATTACTCGATAATCAAATCAGGATTTTAGGGCTTACCCATGTAGTAGTGGCAAGTGGTTACAACTTAACAATTTTAGTGATTTTCGCTCGACGAATTTTTAAGAATTTGTCTAAATATCTAGCCAGTCTGGCTTCGTTTGGTATGATATTTGGGTTTATTTTGGTCAGTGGATTTAGTGCTTCGATGGTCCGAGCAGGCTTAGTAGCTGGCTTATCATTGCTTGCTTGGTACTACGGTAGGCGGATTAATCCATTGATGATTTTGGCTATCTCGGCTGGTTTAACATTGTTGATTAAACCGAGTTATTCATGGGGTGATTTAGGTTGGTATTTATCGTTTTTGGCATTTTTTGGAATTTTGGTTTTGGCACCATTAATTCATAACTTCTTTTGGGGTAAAGTAGACAAAATCTCTTATTTCAGAGAACTGATAATCTCGACTTTGTCGGCTCAGATTATGACTTTGCCATTAATTTTGCACGTCTTTAACTATACGTCTGTCTATGCTTTGCTAGCTAATATACTCATTTTGCCTGCGGTGCCACTAGCTATGTTGCTACTTTTTGTTGGGGGAATCTTAAGCTTAGTCTTGCCGTTTATGGCTAGTTTAGCTCATTTACCAGCCGAAATAATTCTGCTTTATTGCACCAAAGTTATAAATTATTTAGCTGGTTTACCGCACTCGATGAGTGAAATAAAGTTGTCATTTTTGCAGATGTTGCTGGGCTATATTTTGATTATATTAACGGTGTTAATTTTTAGGAAAATTACCAAACATAAGTTTTATAAAAATTCTAACCAGTTAGATATTTTTTACAACTAAATATTGATAAATAAATATTATTTATTGATAATGTTGACTAATGGGACAAAAGCGACTGTTTAGGCTCGTGGTGGGGCTAGCCACTGCAATGCTTTTATGGCCGTCGTCGGTAAAGGCTCTAGGAGCTAAACCAGTAATCTCTCATCTTAATACAGGTACCACTCAAGTAGCCAAAAGCGAATTTGTAGCTATTTATAATAATTCTGATCAAGATATTGATATAACTGGCTGGTGCTTGCAATATTCATCGGCCAGTGATGTCACCAAAACTAATTTAGCGTGCCTAGAATCAGCTGACGCAAATACTAAATTAATTTTAAGTAAATTCTCGTATGCTAGATTCGCCAGCAACGAATTTATTAGTGGCACTGCTGGTTTTACAGCTGATAAAACATTTTCAGCTGGTATGAGTAGTACAGCTGGGCATGTACGCTTGCTAGATGCCACCAAAAAAGAAATCGATAAATTAGCTTGGGGGACAACCGCAGTTAGCCCTGAAAGTGTCGCTAGTGACGCTCACGTCAGTGGGCAAATGTTGGTCAGAAAACCAATTACTTCTAGTCAATTTTTGCAAGATTTAGAAAATAATCAGCAAGATTTTTCCTCAAAAATTATTAGCGAAATTCCTGCTTCGGGGATTTATGAACAAGTTGTTGAGGTAGATTTATGTAGCAATCTAGCGGGCGTTCAATTAAGCCTCCCAGGCGGCTATCAGCTTATAAATGACGAGTGCATAAAAGATATTTGCCAAAATATTGATGGTCTTCAAACTAGCCTGCCCGAAGGTTATGAGCTGACTGACGATCAAACATGTCAAAAAATTATCCCGAAAGAAAATTCTAAACTGCTGATTACTGAACTCTTACCAAATGCCAGTGGAGTTGATACTGGTCATGAATTTGTCGAAATTTATAACCCTAATCAACATACAGTTGATATTGCTGGTTATACGCTTAATCTCGATACCTCCTCACCTAAAAGCTATGTGTTTAAGCCACAGTTTTTGAGTCCACTTAGCTACAATATTTTTAGCGATATATTAACTGACATAACTTTGCCAAATTCTACGGCGAGCTTAAAATTGATAAGTCCTGCAGGCCAAGTAGTTAGTGAAACGGATACTTATAGCTCGCCGAAAGATGACCAGACTTGGGCCTTAATAAATGATGTATGGCAGTATACTAACCGTCCAACACCAGCTGGTCTTAACTTAGCTAGCTTGATTGAACCGTCAACTTCTGACAATGGAGACAGTTCGGCTAACTTAGTACCATGTGACGCTAATCAATATCGCAACCCCGAAACTAACAGATGTAAGTTAATTGCTAACGATGATCAAGAACTAAAACCGTGTGCCGACGACGAAATTCGTAATCCTGACACCAATCGCTGCCGTAAAATTGCCATCATCAGCGGTCTTACACCTTGTAAAGATGGTCAAGAACGCAATCCCGAGACTAATCGTTGCCGTAGTATCGTCTCGACTGCTTCTGCTGAACTTAAGCCTTGTAGTGAAGGTGAAGAGCGAAACCCCGAGACTAATCGTTGCCGCAAAATTGCCTCTACTTTAGGAGCAAATACCCTCGCTCGACCAGAAGTAAAAGATATTCCAGCCGCCGCCAAACCTAGCAATAAATTATTAATTGGTGGGATCATCGGCTTGGCACTTGGCTATGCATTATACGAATGGCGACACGAAATTATGAAAGCTATTCGATCCAGACGAGCTGGTCGCTAAACCTAATTATTTAAGTAAAAGATCAAAATATTCGGTACTGCCAAAAGGTATTTTTTGTTTAACATGTTTTTTGCCTTCTAAGCTATTAGCCGAGTGGATTTTGAATAACCCCCAGTCTTGATTGATGTTGTCGATAGTGGCGGCAAGTTGATTTTTGCGATTTTGAGGGTCGAAGATGTCAGTTTGATGACGCAGGGTAGCTGATAATAAATAACATGTGACACCGATGCTATAAATATCTAAGTGGGGCGGACGCTGATTAAATTGCCTTAAAGCTCTGGTGTAAATATCGCGGTCACTATAAAAGCTATATTTGTAGGCTTGTTTATTCTTCCAGAAACTACCATTTTTCATAACTGCCCACACGGTGATACCGCGAGCATCCAAGCTACGTGAGCGAAGTTTTTTCCCAACTGTCTCGCATAGGTAATGAAAACGTGGTAAGACGATTTTGGGGTTGTTAGTTTTTATATCTAGTACGTACTGCCTGCCGACCTGACCTTTTTTGGTCGGGTTGCCATCAACCTCGTAGCCTCTTAAGCGATTTTGCCAATCTTCGGCTAAAACACTATGAAAAACTTGGTAACGTAGCTTATCGACAGATGTTTCCAAAAATTGCATAGGTGTAAAAATCCCAGCAGCTTGCAATCGAGCTTGCCAGCGGTTGCCAATGCCAGTTAAATCAGTAAGTTTAATTTGACGATAGTAATCTAGTAAGTTGGTGTGGTCGAGGGTATCGAGTCCGTCGGGTTTATGCCAGCCAGCGGCTTGTTTGGCCAAAAATTGATTGGTAGCAATACCGACATTAATACTCATGTAACTGCCGATTTCCTCGCGGACACGCTGCTTAATTTCGTAGCCGATTGAGGTAAGCGATCTATCTAAATTTGCTAGGTTATCAAACTTCATTACGCCTTCGTCGATTGATTTCATTGTCACATCTGGTGTGTAGCTTTGCATGATATTTAAGATTTTGCGGTAAACGTGATGATATTTGGCAGGGTCGGTCTCGAGTAATATAAAATCAGGGCAAATTTTGAGAGCTTCATCCATTCGCATGCCTACTTTGATACCTAGAGCTTTTGCTTGATAAGAACAAGCAATTACACAAGAATAGCCACAAATTCGGTTGGTTACACCCATTGGTCGACCACGTAAAGTGGGGTGAGCTTGCTGCTCGGTGGTGGCAAACGCACTGTTTAGGTCAATAAACATAGTTAGCGGCGGGCTAGAGTTAATTAAGTGCATAGCAACCTACTTCTCGCAGTGTCCAGGTTAGGCCTTCGGCGTCAAATTCTAGGCGATAATCATTCACACCATCGCTCATATCAAAGACATGAATCATACGTTTGCCTTGCATTGTAGGGTGACGCAGGCCCAGTTCACTAAATATAATTTCGCGGTTTTTGTATTTCATTTTGAGGGGTTGAGCAATTTGGCTAGCATCGCAGTTTTTGTAGTAGCCAACCAGTACTTCGACCCGCTCGTTTATCTGATTTTCGGGGTTCATAAATACCTCTTTAAAGTTAAAAAGTTAAAAGGTTGTCCTTGTTTTGGCTAAAGGACTAAAGCCGTAGTAGAGTTGTAGTTTATGAACAATCACAAGGGACCCAGTCGGGTATTGTGTTGCGATATAATGTTTAAAGACTTTTGGCGATGGAAAAAATAATTAACTCATGCCAAATAGCTAAGCTATATTATACTAAAATTATGAATTATTTAATAATTGACGTACGTTCGTCAGATGAATTTAGTCGTGGCCACGTCAGCGGTGCTGTAAATGTTCCTTTGGAAAAGGTCAGTAATTACAAAATCGAAGATAAAAATCAGCCAACTATAGTTTATTGTGCCAGTGGTGCGAGGTCGGCGGTGGCCAAAAAGTTACTAGAAGGCAGGGGATGCACAGAGGTAGTAAATGGTATGAATGCTCAGCATACTCTAAAACTAATCAGCTAGTCGTTAGCAGCTTTTAGACTTTGTTTAACAGCTTGCCAGACCTCGGGCCGACGTTTCTTAACTTTGAGCCAATACCACCACTCGAGTCCCCACAGATCAATCGGGCTAAGCTCTGTATTAATAGCAAATTGAATCGTCTCTTTGATAATTTCGGGGTTCATGTACTCCAGCTGAGAGTTGACTGGACAATCGCGAATCGCCACATTGAGCCATGGCTCGGCCTGTAGTTCATGGATAAAAACTGGTCGATTCTTAAATGTACTAATAATAGCCGCTCGACCTTTATAAAATGCTGGTGGTCGTTTGGAGTAGTGGTAATTGCCGTCAGGGTCACAAGTGATACGATAAAGTGACATAGCATAAATGTCTGGCTTAGGGTGCCTTATCGGAAAACCCCAAGAATCTGATAAAGTCATAATAATTGGATGCTTAGGGTCTAGCTTTTTAATCAAATCAAATTCTTTTTGTAAACGCTTAGGGTCGTAGTTTTGGTCTAGACAATGCCCAAAGGTTTTAAGCAAAGCCTCGTTTTCGAGCTGCCAAGACTCAAGGGCAGGATGATTTTTGTAGCGTTCGACTACTGTCTTGATAAACTCTAATAAATAAATTTGCCACTGTTCATCTGGCATGATTACTGCCCAATCTGGAATATGGCATTCTGGCCAACGAGGTTGACGTTTGCCAACGCACAAAGATACTTTGCCACCGAACTCAGCTACCATATCAAGTTGCCAATCTAGCTCATTAAAATCATAATGTCCCTGAACAGCTTCATGGATATTCCAATAACTCATTAGGCGAAATCTTCGAAAACCTAAGTCCTGTAGAGCGGCTCGTAAACACTTCTTTTTATCAATTTCTAGCTCGCTAGAACGGTGCAGGGAAAAACTGGCTCCTAACATCTATAGTACATTTTATATCATTTTTAAAAAATGGTATAATTAACTTGTTAGTTAAGGAGGGGAAATGCTCAAGAAAAAATTATTAATTATAGCTGGGGCGGTCTTTGCATTCGGCTTGTTAAGCTTTGGAGCGGCTCACGCTCAAGAGTTTCGATCAGGCGATAATCTAAACGTTGCTAAAAGTGAAAAGATTGAACGCACCTTATTCATTGCTGGTAATCAGCTAAATATTGATGCCGATGTAGACGGCGATATCTTTTGTGCTGGTCAAAATATTACAATTAATGGTGCAGTTAAGGGCGACGTTTTTTGTGCTGGCCAAAACATCACAATTAATGGACCAGTCAGCGGTGGCGTGCGAGTAGCTGGCCAAACTATCGATGTTAATTCGGTGGTAGAGGGCAGTGTTAGCGTCGCAGTTAGTAAATTCAACCTAGGTGCCAATGGCAAAGTCACACGTGATTTAAGTGTAGTTAGCGAAACAACTGATCTTAACGGAGATGTCGCCAGGGACGTAGCGTTTTCTGGTACTAAATTAAATATCAACAAAAACGTCGGCCGTAATATTAAGGCCTCGAGTAGTAACATTAATTTAGGTAGCTCGGCTGTAGTAGCTGGCAATCTCGAGTACACCTCGGCCAATGATTATGTAAAGGCCGATGGAGCCAAAGTGAACGGTTCTGTCCAAAAATATCAACCCAAAAAGTCTGAAAACTCAGGAGCAAAAAGCTTTGCTAAATTTATCTTTGGCTTTGCTTTGCCTGCACTGCTAATAACTTCATTAGTTTTAGTGCTACTAGCCCCACGTATTTTCTACTCAGTTACCAACAATGGCTTACCTATGCCCTGGAAAGCTCTGCTTTTTGGTATCGTGACACACATTGTTTTGCCTATCGCCATGATTATTTTGGCAGTAACATTCTATGGTATTCCGCTAGCTATTTTGCTAGGAGTTTTGTGGATATTACTGATATTACTTAGCGGACCAGTTGCGGCATTTTACATCGGTAGATTGGTCCTGCGTAACACCAACAACGCGATTTGGATTATGGTTGCTGGCTCGTTGATCGTGATTGTGGCTTACTTAATCCCAATAATTAATTTCTTAATGGTCATGTTTGTATTGTGGGCAGGTGTCGGAATGATAGTCATGGAATTTTATCGCCGTATGCCAAAACCAAAGTACGTAGTTCCTGAGATACATAGTCCAAAAAGCATTAAAGCCAAGCAAACAAAAAATTAGAATTCCTAAGTGATATAATTGTTGTATTAGAAAGTTAAGGAGGGTAAAAATGATTGATCGAATTATTAAAGAAGCATCAGACGCTGTAGTTGCAGCAGTAAATGGGGTAGATAACATTCTAGATGCCGTAACGGATACAGTCAAAGACCAAGTGGTTGGTTTAGTTAGAGACGGCGGCGAAGTCGCTGGTAGCGGTATTGATACTGTCGCTTCGGTAGCCAGTGGTGCAATCAAAGGTGTTGGTAATGTTGGTGGTTCAGTAGTCGACACTGCTGCATCAACAGTCAGTGGTGTAGTCAAAGGCGTTAGCGAAGTTGGCGGCGATGTGATCGAAGCTGCTAGTGGTGGAACTCAGGGCGTAGTTAAAGGTGTGTCAGATACAGGTGGAGATGTTGGCAAGGCTGCCGTCGGAGCAGTCCAAGGTGCCATTAAAGCTGCTGGCGATGTTGGAGCAGATACTGCCGAAGCTGCCAAATCAGCTGTTGGCGGTGCTTTAAATGCAGCGACCGATTTGGGTGGCGACGCGGTAGGTACTGTTCGCGAAGCATTATTGTCAGCGGCTGCATTACCTCGAGACGTCATCGAGTCAGCTATCAAAGGCTCAGAAGACAAAGACAAATAATTTACTAAGAAGTTAGATTTTAGGGGCAAGTTTTATATTTGCCTCTAAACTATCTATTTAAATGCCTAGAGTTGACAAATACACCCCTGTTTGCTAATATATTTAGGACTAAAAGGGGTTGAATTGAATCCTACATTTATATTATCGCGGGGTAGAGCAGTGGCAGCTCGTGTGGCTCATAACCACAAGGTCGCAGGTTCGAGTCCTGCCCCCGCTACCAAAAATAGAACTCCAGCTTGTCTGGAGTTTTGTTTTTGTACGGAGTCAGGCTCGAATCTCCGACGCAAAAAAGGTCGCAGGTGAAGACTGCCAGTGGCAGTCTGCAAGGGAGACAACTCTTGCAAACTGGTTTTGCAAAGAAGTTGCGACGGGGTCGCCGAAGGTGACCGAGTCCTGCCCCCTTTTCGCATAACAAGATCCCATCCTTCGGATAGGTTTTTGTTTTTTTTACGAAGAAAAAGAGCAAATGTTAGGTTTATTGGTTGAGGTTATTGATATTGGCTTGTATAGTTTATTTTATGCCGAGGATTAGCGAGTTTGTTAGAAAAAGCTTAGTCTCATTGGCCATAGTTGGTGGGGTGCTTTGTCTGGGCTTGTATAAAGTGTACCTGTATATTTATGACCGAGAACAGTTTGAAGATTCCAATTTGCTTGTCTCATTTGTATTTGCCGTGATTGCTGGAAGCTTTGTTTATTTGGTACTAAAAATAATTTTGGCACTTAGTCTTCACAAGAAAAAATAGTATATAAAAATCGTCCAAACATTGATTTAGATATTTTATAAGATTTGAAACGGTGGAAAAGTTATTTTATTTTTTGCTTGCAAAAATGATTAAGCTTTATTAAACTAGGGGTGTAGTCGTACAAAAACAAAAATAAAAATAAAATACGATTTATATACAGCGTTTAAGTATCATTTTGCGGTTTTTGATACTTGACATTTTTCTCTTTTTGTGTATAATAGTAAGTGTTAGTCGACTAAAACAAAAATATCAACACCAATTTCTTAGCTAGCCAAATATTTATATTGGGCTTCAAGCAATTTTAGTAGTAATTTTGCGGTTTTTGCTACTAAATTAATTCTCTTCTTTAGCTTTTAGCTACAAGATAGAAATTTGGCCTTTAGCATTCGTAAGAAGTTGATAAAACATGAGGAACTCTTCTAAAAGAGAAGTTTGCGTTATGTAAAAATAATTGCAAACTTCTCGACTACTCATGAAAGAAAAGGAAAAACAAAAATTATGAAATCAGTTGTAATGTCATACGAATTCTCGGAGACAGAGAATCCAGCTCTGCACAAAGTAGACGCCTTATTAAAGCAAGTTTAGTTCTATCATAGCTTGGCTTAAATGGCTTAAATGGCTTAAAACTCTAATGAGTCTTGTATTTAAAGGCTCATTTTTGTTTGTTAATACAGTCAATGATCGATTGATTATATTTTGCTGTCTTGAAATGCAAGGCAATTTCGGCAGTACCAAAATCTACCCCTGGTTTAACATAATTATGAGAACCAACCAAAGCTTGTTTTTCGTTAATTAACACTTTGGCATGAATAAAATTAGTTTTGCTGGGCAACTGACCAGAAAATAGTTGTTTAGGTGAGCGAAGTTGTTCATATTTTTTGACCAAAAAATGCACAATTGATATCGGGAAAACATGCTTAAATGGCGAGTTAAATATTAATTTTACGTCTATCCTATTTTTAACTGCCCGCCCAAGCAGCTGTGCAGTTGTGCTATTAGGGAAATATTGGCAAGTCATAAAAATATTTTTGGTAGCTGAGGTAATTAACGTTTTTGCAGTTTCATAAATAAGCGACTGATGTTTGTAACCTGCATCTAATAGGAGGTCTAAATCATTATTAATTTTTATGGCCTTATCATTACCAATCACTTCTTGCATATTAGGATTTTTATGTGTGGCAATCGCTAAATCTTTAATAATTTTTGCTAGTTTTGGGTCAGTAATTTTGACCATTATATCAATGTCTCGGGTGCTAGATATATTGCAGCCACCGATGTAGACGGTGTCGTTGATTAGGCAATATTTGATATGTGAACGACCACCAAATGGGCTTGAAAAACGTTTTTTTGGTACGTTGGTCAGGCTGAGTTTGACTCCAGCTGTTTCTAAATTTTGTAGTGATGAAAATAATCTAGACCAAAATTTGCCGACTTTATTTGGCATTTTGGTATTAAAAAACAGTGGTCCAGGTATTTTTTTGTTGAAAGAAATGTAGTTATAGGCATCGTAAGCGAGGTAGATGTCGGCTCCTTTTTGGCTAGCAGTTTGGAGTGCCAAAAATAAGTCGGTAACTAAATCGCCCGTGTCGATATTCATAGTAGCAAGAGCTACACAATCACCCTTTTGACATTTAGCAATACGAGAAGTTACGTCGTGGAAATATGCTTGTTTTGATAAAAATTCAATGTTGTTCAAAATTGGTTTGGTAGCAGCGACTGGATTTGAACCAGTGACCCCAGGCTTATGAGTCCTGTGCTCTAACCAACTGAGCTACGCTGCCATATCTTAATTAATCATATCATGAAATTATATAGGTGAATTAAATCATATCGATGAACTAGTTGGTTAGAGCATTTTATAATTTTATTAGCTGAGGACTCTCCAACTGAGCTACGCTGCCATATCTAATTTAATTATAACAATATACCATAGATTCAATCTGTTAGCTAGACGAATTTGGTTAGTTCGGCATTTTGAAATGGCGAGCCACGTTCACTCAGTGGTCGGTTATTGATTCGCCTTCGCAGGGCTCGACCAAATGCACCATGGCCGACCACCAAAATTGTTTCGGCGTCCAAACTCATTAAATATTCATAAAATTTATCAGCTCGTTTTTGCAAATCTTTTAGTTTTTCTACATCTTTGTATTGGTCGATTGAGGCTTCGTCAATAAAGTATTTTGTGCTTGCTACCAAATTTTTGTTACCCTCTAGCTCACCAAAATTTCGCTCGACGGTGTCACTGCGAACCAAAACTTTGGACTGATTATAGCCCATTTGCTCGGCAAATATTAGGGCGGTTTGCTTGGCTCTAGAGAGCGGTGAGGTAATAATTAAATCGAACTTAAGTGCTTTTTTGTGGGCCTTTTGCCCAGCTTGTTTGGCTTGGTCCACACCTTTTGAAGTTAGGGGAGTATCGCTCGAGCCTGACCAAGTATTGGCTTTGTTAAACTCACTCTCGCCGTGCCTTAAAAAGTACAAGTGCTTCATTTTTTATACCAATTCAGAAAATCATTCCAGAGTTTTCGACCAGCATAGTATTTCTCAAACTCGGCCTGAGGTAGCTCAGATAGGGGAATGTTTTTGTCTAAGAGACTGGCCACTTGTGAAATCGGTATACTTGGTTTTTCGGAAGCAAAGTTTAATAATTTCAATTCATCTGTCTCTTCAAAAATTGTGATTAAGCCACTATTGTCAATGTAAGCTAATCGAGCGGTGAGGAAGATTTGTCTATTGGTATAACTTTGCATGATATTTAACCAATCTTGGGCCGTAAACCAATGATTCATTGATTTCATGTATGGTCCCGGAAAACCGTTAAGGGCTGGGATTGACCATGAGTCGTCGCTTACAACTAGCGGCTTTTGGATAGCATCAAACATGCTTGTAGCTTTATGCTTAATAATTGCTACTAAGTCTTCAGATTGGATTTCGTCGATTTGGTTGTCTATTTGCACCAAATTTATGCCATGTTTTTGGCAGGCAAATTGGGCGTGCTTTAACTTTTCTTGGTTTGAAGTGCAAAAAATTAAACTCATACTGATAAAATTATAAGATGAAACTAGATGTAGAACCAAATAAATATGTGGTGGCGGTGAGTGGCGGCGTGGACTCGGTAGTTTGTTTGGATTGTTTGACCAAAATTAATGGACTAGATTTGGTGGTGGCTCATTTTGATCATGGTATACGGCCGAACTCAGAAGCTGACAGGCTATTTGTAGAAGAGTTAGCCAAAAAATATCAACTAAAATTTGAGTACAAACGCGAAAATTTGGGTGCTGAGGCTTCTGAGGCAACGGCTCGACAAAGACGTTATAAATTTTTGAACGAAATAAAAGATAAATATCAAGCTGCCAAAATTATTACGGCTCATCATCAAGATGATTTACTGGAAACAGCGGCAATAAATGTATTGAGAGGTACGCACAGTAAAGGTCTGATTGCAATTTATAATCCAGAATATTTACGGCCATTACTAAGTTACACTAAACAACAAATATTGGATTATGCTCGACAAAACAATTTAGTTTACCAAGAAGATAGCACAAATGTTTCGGATAAATATTTACGCAACCGCGTACGCAAAAAACTAGCTGATGTTTCTCCTGATAACCGTGAAATTTTGATTAGTTTAATAAATAATATCAAACAAAATCATTCAGATTCTCAGCTAATTTTAAGTGAAGTTTGGGAATATTGTCAGCCAGAGGATAACACTCTAAATCGCATTAGGTTTATAAGCTTACCTCATAGAGTCGCTTGTGAATTGATGGTATTTTGGCTGAGGAAAAACTCAATAAATTTTGATCGAAAATTGATTGAGAAGCTGACTATAAATGTAAAATCAGCTAAAAATAATAGTTTTTTTGATATTGATAAACACTTCAGATTTCTGGTGAGTCAAGACAAAATTAGGCTTGTAACAGATAAAGATGTATAATAGTTTTGTTGATTTTGGTTATAATGAAGAAACGTTAATTATAGATATTCAGGGAGAAAAAGTTTAATATATGGCAAATAAATTTAGTCCAAATAAAAAATCATCTGGTGGCAAAATGTCCAACAATAAGAACATGCTAAAAAATATTGGGTTTGTGGTACTAATATTGATTTTCGGGATGATTTTTTACTCATCACTTAACTCTGGTTCATCAAAACTAAAAGATGTGCCATTTTCTGAGGTAATAACTCGGGCAAATAAAGGGGAGATTAAGAAGATTGAGATTCAGGATGCCGATATTAAAATTACGCCAAAAGACAAAGACAAGCCGACTGAAAAGAGTCGCAAAGACGTGTCGTCGAGTATATATGAGCAAGGTCTGAATGTAGATGCCCCCGTCGAAGTTGTAAACACTAAGCCATCGAATAGTGGCGGACTGATTACTACTTTTTTGGTGAGTTTTTTGCCTGTTCTGCTAATAATTGGGGTACTTTTGTATATGATGCGTTCGGCACAAGGCCAAGGCAACCAAGCTCTTAGTTTTGGTAAAAGCCGAGCTAAGCTATATGGTAATGACAAAGATAAAGTTGCGTTTAAAGATATTGCTGGCAATGATGAAGCGAAACAAGATTTAGAAGAAGTCGTTGAATTTTTGAAATATCCTAAAAAATTCGAAGGTTTGGGAGCAAAAATTCCTAAAGGAGTTTTGCTAGTTGGCCCACCAGGTACTGGTAAAACTATGTTGGCTCGAGCTACAGCTGGTGAGGCTAATGCTCCATTCTTTAGTATTTCGGGGTCGGAATTTGTTGAGATGTTTGTCGGTGTAGGTGCATCAAGAGTGCGTGATTTGTTTGCTAAAGCCAAGAAAAATTCACCTTGTATAATCTTTATCGACGAAATCGATGCAGTTGGTCGCAAACGAGGCTCAGGCATGGGCGGCGGCCACGACGAAAGAGAACAAACACTCAACCAAATTTTGGTTGAAATGGATGGTTTTGAGCAAGGTCAGAACGTAATTGTGTTAGCCGCAACCAACCGTGCCGATGTACTTGACCCAGCACTACTTCGGCCTGGTCGATTTGATAGGCGAGTCAACATCACTTTGCCTGATCGCAAAGATCGACTCGAGATTTTGAAAAATCATTTTGCCAAAAAACCTCTTGAAAAATCCGTCGACCTAGATGCTTTAGCCGCCAAAACAGCAGGCAGCTCTGGTGCGGATTTGGCCAATATTGCTAATGAAGCAGCGATACTGGCGGCTCGCAAAAACCAAAAGACGATTACTAACGATATTGTCACTTCGGCATTCGAAAAAGTAGCGATTGGTCCTGAACGAAAAAGCAAGATTATGAACGATTTCGAAAAGCAATTGACCGCCTACCACGAAGCTGGGCATGCTTTGGTTGGCCATGTTTTGCCAGATAGCGACTTGGTCCACAAAGTTACAATTATCCCTCGTGGTGGCACTGGCGGTGTAACTTGGTTTATCCCACCAGAAGACAAAAGTTATCACAGCATTATCGAGTACAAAGATGTCCTATCGCGTATGCTCGGTGGACGAATTGCCGAAGAAATTGTCTATGGCAAAGATAGAGTTACAACTGGAGCTGGCTCTGACCTGCAGAAAGCCGCTGAACTAGCCCGTGATATGGTGGTCAATCAAGGTATGGGCAAAAAGCTTCGTGACCAAGTTTTTCATGTTGAGAGTGGAATGATGTTCGAGAAAATTACTCACGAAAAACAATATTCTGAACAAACCGCTAAAATTATCGATGATGAAATCGAAGCTCTAATCAGCGAAGCAGCCGAGCGGGCAAGAGAAGTGATTAAGGCTAACATGACTTATCTAGAAAAACTAAAAGATGCTCTTATCAAGAACGAAACTGTCGAAGCCGAAGATGTAATGAAGATTTTTGAAGGTACACATTTGCCAAAAAGTGCAACTCTTTACTAAAACGCTATAAACTAGCCAAAAAACTAAAAATTTTCTATCTTAAACTGAGCAACAGGTCTATAATCTATATTTAGATATATTATTTAAACTAAAGATTAAACGAAGTAATTTGAGAAAAAATACACGACTATTTTCTAAGGCCAATAAGCGGATAAGTTTAGGCAGTGCAGCGGCTCTGTTGATGACGGCATCGATGCTTGGACAGCTACTGGGTTTTTTGAGAACTAAGTTAGTTAATGCTAACTTTCCAGCAATTGGCCCTAATAGCACCGATGCTTATTTTGCGGCCTTCAAAATTCCTGATTTGTTCTTTTTTACATTAGCAGCTGGAGCTTTAGGCGTTGCCTTTATACCATTTTTGGCCGATCATTTGCAAAAAGGCGACAAAAAGTCGGTCTTTGAGTTAAGTAACAGCTTACTAAATTTCCTAGCCATGGTGATGGCAGTAGTTGGCATAATTATCTTTATTTTTGCCGAGCCTTTGTTGCACTATGTTGTGTCACCGAATCTAAGTCCAGAGCAAATGCACAACGCCAGCACGATTATGCGACTAATCGCTTTTAACCCTTTGCTGTTTACACTATCGGGTATATTTACAAGTGTTCAGCAAACTTTTGGGCGATTTTTCTTTTATGCGATTGCTCCGCTTTTTTATAATTTGTCGATAATTATGGGTATGTACCTTTTTAAGCCTCAATTTGGTCTAATTAGCCTGGGGATTGGGGCATTAGTTGGGGCAATTTTGCAGTTACTTATTTCGCTACTCGGCTTTATCGGTATAAATTACAGGTATCATAATAAGATTTTATGGCATAATTTTGAGTTTCGTAGCATTTTGAAACAACTACCACCGAGGTCGCTAGATCAAGGCATCGACTCGTTCAACAGTATTGTCGAAACTAACTTAGCTCGTCGTTTGGGCGACGGCAAGCTATCTTACTACGAAAATGCTTACACCTTACAATCTGCTCCATCATTACTAATCGGAACAGCGATTTCAACGGCTGCTTTTCCGCGGCTAAGTGAGCGGTTGTCGCAAAATCGTAGCGATTTATTTCGCAAAGATTTTTTGAATATTTTAAGGACAATGATTTGGATAATTTTACCTGTAGCGATTTTGACTTACTTTTTGAGAGGTTATTTGGCACGTTTAATTTTTGCTAACGATGCTCCGCAAATCGCTATTATTTTAGGTTTTTTTATTGGGGCAATTATATTTAGGACTATTTACGCTTTGGTATCGAGATGGTTTTATGCCCAAAAAGATACTAAAACACCACTTTATGTATCGGTATTTTCAATTGTTTTGAATGTAGTTTTGGCATATATTTTGTCGAGGCCATACAACTACGATGTCGCAGGCTTAGCCATGGCACAATCTTGGGTGGCGATAGCCGAGGTGATGATTTTGTTCTTTATTATGGCTTACCGCGATCATAAATTGATTGATAAAGAATTTTGGAGTTCGATTTATCGCATTTTGTCGGTGGCGGGTTTTACGCTCATTACGGCCTATATAATGGTATCGATGTATCCCCTAAGCACTAACGACCGCGGTGTTTTTACGCTTGGTGGCAAACTTTTGATGATTGTTTTGCCAACTTTAGCTGTCTATATTAGCTTTTCGCTGATCTTTGGATTGAAAGAAGCAAAGTATGTGCTAGTCAAGCTAAAAAATATTATCCTAAAGCCAATCAAGCTATACTCTGTTAGAATATAACAACATGAAACAATCAAATATACGAAATTTTTGTATTATTGCTCATATTGACCATGGCAAGAGTACGCTGGCTGATCGTTTGCTTGAAATGACAGGTACGGTGTTGAAACGTGATATGAAGGCTCAATTGCTCGATAAAATGGATCTGGAGCGAGAAAAAGGCATCACGATTAAGCTAGCTCCAGTTCGCATGAAATATAGCTATAAAAACTCAGATACCTACCAGTTGAATCTAATTGATACGCCAGGACATGTTGACTTTAGCTACGAAGTGTCACGGAGTTTGCAGGCCTGCGAAGGGGCGATTTTGGTGGTTGATGCCTCTCAGGGCATTCAGGCACAAACCCTCGCCAATGTTTATTTAGCGATGGAAGCTAACCTAAAAATAATCCCTGTACTTAACAAGATTGATTTGCCAGCCGCCGATGTACCAAAAGTAACCAAAGAAGTAATTAGCCTACTTGGCTGCGATGAGTCAGAAATTTTGCATATCAGTGCCAAAACTGGGCAAGGTGTGGAGACGGTTTTGGAGGCAGTTATAGATAGAATTGCTCCACCTAGCGAAGTCGGTGCCAGCCAAACTCGAGCGTTGATCTTCGATAGTTATTACGATGATTATAGGGGAGTGGTGCTATACGTCAGAATTTTTGATGGCAAAATCACCAAAAACGCTGGTATTAAAATGATGGCTACGGGTGCCGAAGGCATAGCTTTGGAAGTCGGCCATTTATCGCCAAATATGATCGCTGACCCCCAGCTAATCAGCGGCGAAATTGGCTATATTGTGACTAACTTACGCACGACTCGTGAAGCCAAAGTGGGTGATACGGTTACTCTTACTCAAGATTCTGCCCCAACTGCACTAGCAGGCTACAAAGATGTTAAGCCATTTGTTTATGCTGGATTTTTTCCTGAAAGTAATGAATTTTATCAGGAGCTAAAAGATGCAATCGAAAAGCTTTCTTTAAGCGATTCAGCCCTGCAATACGAGCTAGAAAATTCACCAGTTTTGGGGTTTGGTGTAAGGATCGGCTTTTTGGGCCTATTACACATGGATATTGTTCGCGAACGATTAGAGCGTGAGTACAATCTCGAGCTGATTGTCACCAATCCGAGTACGGATTATCAGGTGAAATTAGTCAACGGCGAGAACTTAGATATAAAAAGTGCTGCAGCTTTGCCAGAGGCCTCTAAAGTTGCCGAAATTGCTGAACCATGGATAAAAGGCGAGATTGTCGTGCCAAGTACTTATGTCGGTGCAGTTATTCAGTTAATTTCGTCGAAACGCGGCATCCAAAAAAACATTAGTTTTGTTGACGAACAACTAGCATTGATTAGTTTTGACGCACCTTTAGCAAATTTGCTAACTGATTTTTACGATCAGCTCAAGAGCGTAACTTCGGGTTATGGTAGTTTTAATTATGAACTAGCCGATTATCGAGTAGAAAATTTGGTTAGGCTTGATTTTTATGTAGCGGGCGAAATAGTTAACGCGTTAAGTATTATTGTTCATCGGAGCGAGGCAGAGAGTTTAGGCCGTGAAATTGTTGGTAAACTCAAAGATGTGATTCCTCGCCAAAACTTTGTGATTGCCCTACAAGCTGGTATTGGTGGACGATTTATTGCCCGCGAAGACGTCAAGGCTTACCGAAAAGACGTTACAGCTAAGCTTTATGGTGGCGATGTGTCACGTCGCAAAAAATTATTAGCCAAACAAAAAAAGGGTAAAGCTCGGGCTAAACGTTTTGGTAATGTCGACATTCCAAGTGAGGCCTTTACGGTACTTCTAAAACGTGACTAATTTGTGCTAAAATATCCTACCATAATGCCTGATATCGAAACTAAAATTAAAAATTATTCCCCACTGCCCCAGTCAATTGATGAGTTGGCAGGCTTAAAACTAGTTTTTTTGGTTGGTATAACAGGGGTTGGTAAGAACACAATTGTTGATCTTTTATTAAAAACTGGCTATTACCAAAATATTATTTCACACACAACCCGCCCCTTACGCGAAAATGATGGTGTCTTAGAAGTTGATGGCGTTGATTATTACTTTGTTGATATGCCCAAAATCGATAAAATGGTCGATAATCATGAATTCTTAGAACTAAAATTTAATCACGGCAAAATTTATGGTACTTCGCTGATGTCACTGGCAAAAGTTCGTGATTCTTCTAAAATTGGCATAACTGATATAGATGTTCAAGGTGTTGAGGAATATATGCAAATAATGCCAAAATTTGTGACACCGATTTTTGTTTTGCCGCCCGATTACGAAACTTGGCAAGAACGCTTTGCTAGCCGATATGCTGAATCAGGAGGAATCGATGATAACGAAAAACGTGTTAGGTTACAAACAGCCGAAGCTGAACTAGAGGAAGCCTTAAGACAAAATTATTTTGAATTTGTAATAAATGATGACTTAACTAAAGTTGCCAAAGTTGTGGATGAGATTGCTCACGGACATAAGTCGACTCAAAAAAATGCCGAAGCTAAGCTAATTGCTGAGAAGTTGCTTGTTAAACTAAGACAAGAAATCAGCTAAATTTATTAATAAAATTATCAAAATACAAATTAATCTCCGATAATTTTAGCACTCTTGATTATTGAGTGCCAAAAAGTTATAATAATGCTCATGATAACCGATAGACAAGTACAAATTTTGCGAGCCTTAATCGAGCAGTATGCCGAAGTGGCTGCACCAGTTGGAAGTAATTTACTGGCTAAAGTTTTTAATGTTTCAAGTGCTACTATTCGCTCTGAGATGGCAGAATTAGAACGCCGTGGTTTTATTGAGCAACCACATACCTCGGCTGGTCGTATCCCAACTGACAAAGGTTATAGACTATACGTAAACCAAGTCAACGAACAAACCGAAGAAACCAACCTAGATAGGCGAGCTGAGCGAGCGTTGGCCGCTAGAGTTGAAGAAGGTGTGTCGGTTGATCGAACGATACGTAACGCTGTTGATACATTGGTCGACCTTACCCATAACCTAGGCATTGCTACTATCGGCGATAGACTCTACATGTCTGGATTAACCAATCTTTTCAATCAGCCTGAATTTGCCAGCGGTGAACATGTCAGAGATGTTGCAAAATTGCTTGATAACCTCGAACCTTGGCTATACGAAGTAGCACCTAATGAGCCACTGAGTGTATATATTGGTCAAGAAAACCCAATTGGTCGTGATAGTGGTTGCAGCCTAATAATTAGTCGGTTTCGAAGTCCGTACAGCGACCGAAGTTATATCGGTGTCCTAGGCCCTACTCGTCAGAGTTACGGCCACGTAATGAATCTAGTTAAACGAACAGGTCAGGCACTAGAAGAAGTATTGTACTAAGAAAGAGGAATAGTGTGAGTAAGGATAATAAAAAGCAAATTGATTATAAGAAGTTAGCCGAAGAGTTAGCTCAGGAAAATGCCAATCTTACTGAAGCATTGCAGCGTGAACGAGCCGATGTAATGAATGTTAGAAGGCGGCATGATGAGCAGATGGCTAGCTTACGCAACAGTGTAAAGTCGAGTGTAATTAGTGAGTTATTGCCAGCGATTGATAATCTAGAAAGAGCTTTGAAGCATGTGCCGAACGACATATCAGGTCACGATTATGTAAAGGGTGTTTCGGGAGTAGTTAAACAATTTGAGAAAACTCTGCAAGATTTAGGGGTCGAGCGAATCAAAACCGTTGGACAGCCATTTGACGCTAATTTGCATGAAGCTGTAAGTGTCGAAAAAGGTGATGGCAACAAAGAGGTCGTCTCAGAAGAACTACTGTCTGGTTATAAGATTGGCGATGATGTAATTCGCCATGCGATGGTAAAAGTTAAACACTAAATTTTATACTAGAATATCAAATTATAAAATAAACTTGCATTTTGCTTAAGCAGTGATAATATAAAAATAGTATTTTAAATCAAAAATCAAAATGCTATCTCGAACAACTACAACTATTGAAAAAATTGGTTTACCCCAAGTATTACAAGGGGTAGAGAGTTTAGGGGCAACCCAGTATTTATCATATCTAGAAGAAGTTTCGCCGGAGTCGTATCGGCATTCGTTGGCAGTTGGCAGTTTAGTTTTGAGTGCTTGCAATGAGTACAAAATAAATAGTAAGTCAGCTTATAGTGCTGGCGTAGCCGCTGTTTTGCATGATATAGGTAAGGCCGAGCCAAATATTGTTGATTTAGTTAATTCAGATCAAATATTAAGTGACGAAGAAAGAAAAGTCGTGGCTGGCCACACCTTTCATGGTCAAGTTTTGTTATGCAATATTTTTAAACAAGCAAAAAGAGCGGGTCTCAAAGATTTGCTAATTCAAGCTGAGTATACTGCAGGCTATCACCATACACCAATCAACGAAGTTACCGATGATATAACTGCTTTAGTAACTTTAGCCGATAGAACCGAAGCAACTTCTGGAGTAAAAAGATCATATCAAAAAGAAAGATTAGCACTTAAACCTCATGAATTATTATCTAAACCTGAACAAATGAAAGATATATTCGGACAAGATCCTTTAGAATTAGTTCAATTTTTTCAAGCAACGTGTATCAAACATCATATTAAAAGCTAATCTCTATAATTGCATAAATAATCGTTCATAGAGTGTTATTAGCACTCTTGACATGAGAGTGCTAATTCGCTAAACTAGCAGTAGTAGCATGTGAGTGCTAACAATTAATAATGAAATTTAATAAATTAATATAATGTTTTGTTAAGCTTTGATCTGTAAAGTATAGATACATGTTGGCAGACTAGTTTAACAAAAATACGAAAGGAAAAATCCAATGGGAAAAATAATCGGAATTGACTTAGGTACAACTAATAGTGCCATGGCTGTAATGCAATCTGGTAAGCCAGAAATTATTGCCAACAGCGAGGGTAATCGAACTACGCCAAGTGTAGTTGCAATTGGTAAAAATAAAGATCGTTTGGTCGGTCAAGTAGCTAATCGTCAAAGGGTAACTAACCCAGAAAATACAATTTTTGGTGTGAAGAGGTTAATTGGGCGTAAGTTTACAGATAAAGAAGTCCAAAAAGACATTAAACTAATGCCATTCAAAATTGAAAAAAAGGGAACAGGTGTTCAGGTAGAAATGGACGGTAAAGGTTACACACCTGAAGAAGTATCGGCGATGATTTTGAGCAAGCTTAAGGCTGATGCGGAAGCGTTTTTGGGCGAACCTGTCACTGAAGCAGTAATTACTGTGCCTGCCTACTTCGATGATTCACAACGTCAAGCTACCAAAGATGCAGGTAAAATTGCTGGACTAGAAGTGAAGCGAATTATCAACGAGCCAACTGCCGCCGCTCTAGCTTATGGCCTAGAAAAAGGTAAAGAAGAGAAAATTGCTGTTTTTGACCTCGGTGGTGGAACTTTTGATGTATCGATTTTGCAACTTGGTGAGGGTGTCTTTGAAGTACTCAGCACTAACGGTGATACTCACTTAGGTGGAGAAGATTTTGACCTTCGCATTGTCAATCACTTCGTCGAAGAATTTAAGAAAGAGTCGGGAATCGATGTAACCAATGACAAGGCTGCTATGCAACGCCTAAAAGAAGAGGGCGAGAAAGCCAAAAAAGAACTATCAACAACAGAGGTCGCAGATATTAATTTGCCATTTTTGACAGCTGACGCTGATGGGCCTAAACATTTTGAGTATAAATTAACTAGAGCAAAACTAATTGAGCTAGTCGGTGATTTGATTGATAAAACTGCTGAACCATGCGAAAAAGCCCTCAAAGACGCTAAATTAAAGGCTAGCGACATAAATGAAGTGATATTAGTTGGTGGTATGACACGTATGCCAGCAGTCATTGAAAAAGTTAAAAAAATTTTTGGTAAGGATCCTAAGCAAGGTGTTAACCCAGATGAAGTTGTAGCCGTCGGAGCAGCAATTCAAGGTGGAGTTTTGCAAGGTGATGTCAAAGATGTCTTACTACTTGATGTAACGCCACTTAGTCTTGGAATCGAAACTATGGGGGGTATTGCAACTAAATTGATCGAACGAAATACGACTATTCCTACCTCTAAAAGCGAGACATTTTCTACCGCTGCAGATAACCAGCCAAGTGTCGAAATACATGTTGTCCAAGGTGAGCGAGAAATGGTCGCCGACAATAAATCGCTAGGTCGCTTTGTGCTAGACGGAATTGCTCCAGCTCCGCGTGGTATTCCTCAAATCGAAGTAACATTTAACCTCGATGCAAATGGAATATTGAACGTGACTGCTAAAGATAAAGGTACGGGCAAAGAGCAAAGTATAACTATCCAAAATAGTGGCAATTTGTCGAAAGACGAAGTCGAGAAAGCTGCTAAAGAAGCTGAAGCTCACGCCGAAGAAGACAAGAAAAAACGTGAGTCGATCGAAGTCCGTAACTCTTTAGAAAATGCTATTTATCAAGCTGAAAAACTAAAGACTGATAGCAAAGATAAATTGAGTGAAGATGACGTAAAAGCGATAGAAGAAGCCACAGAGGCAGCTAAAAAAGTTCAATCAGATGAAAAAGCCGCCAAAGAAACTATTGAAGTAGCCTTAAAAGAGCTAAATGATAAGATTATGCCAATCGGAGCTAAAATGTATGAACAAGCTGCTAAAGAAGCTGAAAATACTGATAAAGCTAATGATAAGTCAGATGACAAAGAGGAGCCAGTTGAAGGCGAAGTTGTCGACGACAAGAAGTAAGTTAACGATATAACTTACTAAATTAAAAAAGACTCGTCATAAAAAATGAGTCTTTTTTAATATAAAAAATCTGGTTATGCTTGCAATCTAGCACCTCTGTTTGGTATCTTTTAAAAATGAGTTTTGAGATGCCTAATAACCCCGCAGAGCTGGCGGAAGAAATTGTCAGGTTCCGCTTACAAGATCCTGGCTATGGCTATGGCTTTGACAACACTATAGACGATGAACTTGATATTAAGTGGTTGGACGAGACTGCTGATTCATGTAATTTTTTAGGTAACAATTGGCAAGTCGAAGCTCGACTTGGCTTTGCGATACCTATCGATTGTAATGACCAAGAAGAAGTAGAATACCTACGTTATGATGGACTGCATGTTTTAGGAGAGTTAATCTCATTCAGTCGTGTTTCAATCTGTAAACTAACAGGTTCTTTTAGCGTTAGAGCGATTTGTTTAGCGTTCGAAAGAGGATATTCGGTATTTTCGCCAGTCCATTCTGAAGTAAATGATGACAGCTTACTCCACGTACCTGTTATGTCTGTCTCAGAAATGACAAGACTATAAGATATAAAGTATTTTATAGCTATTAAGATATAAGTAATTAAGATCGACGAGTTTTTACTCTAGCTTTTACGGGTCGATTGACAGTTGGTTGAGCTGATAAACCTAAATGAGAGAGATGTGGGGCCATCATGCTACCAACATAAGCACCGATCATTCCACCTACAAGTGGTCCAAGCAGCGAAGATACTGAGGTGTTATCTAGGGCTAAAGCAACAAATGGGTTAATAACTCCACCTAGCATTGCACCTAAGAATAGTGAACCGCCAAATGCTACTGCTAGACGCAGACCCCTTAGTCCTTGATTGAGGGCAAGCACTAAGCCCATTAAAAATATAGCCGAACCTAAGACTTCGACAACCAAACTTTTGGTGTCGATAGATGTAATATTAAACTGAAGTCCAGACATATCTTTGGAGCTAATATACTCGTAAGTTACCTTAGCGATCAAAGCACCTGCCAGTTGAGCAACCCAATAACTAGCCATTTTTGGCCAAGTCATTTTTCTGATCGATGTTAAACCGATCGAGACTGCTGGATTAAGATTTGCCCCTGATATACCCCCAACTAATAAAACTAATATGCCAAAGGCTACAAATGGGTTAACTCCCATTAGTACGGCCATAGTAAGCAAAAATGTACCGACTAATTCAGCTATTAATATTATGTTATTTTTGTTCATTTCCCCTCCTTAGTTATGGAATGTCTTAAATTAATCATAAAAAATATCAAAAATCAATGGAGCGGATAACATATATTATTGAATTTGGGTGTAATATATAGTTACAAGCATTAATCCTAATAAGGAGGGGAAACATGCAAGAAGAACAAACAACAGAAGTAAGAGAAACGAATGCTGTAGATGGTAACACCAATGTCAGGCGACAAACTGTCGCAACAAGTAACACGGCATCTGGCACCACTGTACTAAGTCGAGTTATTTGGTATATTGTTGGCTTTATTATCGTGATGCTAGCATTAAGGGTACTGTTATTGCTATTAGGAGCAAATAAAGGCAACGCTTTTGTAGACCTAGTTTACGGTGTTAGCGGAGTGTTTGCTTGGCCATTTTATGGTATTTTTGGTTATGAACCAACTTATGGCAAATCTGTTTTTGAGGTTAGCTCAGTGGTAGCCATGTTAGTTTATGCCTTAATCGGTTGGGGCGTAGCTAAGTTAGTGACCATCGGTCAAAAGCACCCAGAAGTCTAACATACTTTAAACTTGAAAACTAGCACTCTTGAATATGGAGTGCTAGTTTTGTATTATATAGAGGTATGTCTAAACGTGATTATTATGAAGTCTTAGGGGTTAATAAAACAGCCTCAGACGATGAAATAAAAAAAGCCTTTCGTAGAAAAGCTGTCGAACACCATCCTGACAAAACAGGTGGCGATGATAAAGCATTTAAAGAGATAAATGAGGCTTACGAAGTATTAAAAGATTCCAATAAACGTCAACGCTACGACCAGTTTGGTCATTCAGGTGTCGGTGGAGCAGCTGGTGGTGGCAATCCGTTTGAAGGTTTTGGTGGTTTTGGCGGTAATGCTCAAGAAATGCACTTTGATTTTGGCGATATTTTGGGTGATTTGTTTGGCGGCGGGTTCGGCGGCAGCCAACAAAGACGTAGCAGCCGTGAAGCACGCGGTAATGATGTCGAAACGGCAGTCGAAATAACATTTGAAAATGCTATATTTGGGCTAGAGCATGATATTAGGGTGAATTTGGAAGATGTTTGTGAACATTGCAAAGGTACAACGGCCGAACCAGGCCATGAATTGAAAGTTTGTGATACCTGCAAAGGTTCCGGCCAAGTAGTACAGGCTGTGCGAACTGTGTTTGGTAATATTCAACAAGCTATTACTTGTAAGACCTGCCGTGGAACTGGTAAGGTACCTGAAGTTGCATGTAGTGTTTGTCATGGCAAAGGTACTAAAAAAACCAATCAAGCAATCAAGCTTAAAATTCCAGCTGGCATAGATGATGGAGCTACAATTCGTTTAAGCGAAAAAGGTGAGGCAGTTGCTAACGGCAAAAAAGGCGACATGTACGTGCATGTCAGGGTCAGGCCGCACAAAAAGTTTACACGTGAAGGTCAATTAATACTTAGCCGTGAACATGTTGGCATGGTTGATGCGGTCCTAGGTACTGATATAAAAGTAGACACTGTCGACGGTGAGGTTGTTATGAAAATTCCGGCTGGTACCCAGAGCGGAACTGATTTTAAACTATCTGGTCATGGTGTGCCGCATTTAAAGACGGGTAATCGTGGATCTCAGATTGTTACAATAATCGTAGATACACCAACTAAAATTTCCAAAAAACAGAAGGAACTTTTAGAAGAGTTTAGAGAAAGTTCAAAAAAATCATTCTTCGGAATTTAAGACTTGATTAATCTTGCTAATTTTTGTGAATATAATTTTGCTGAAAATGCAGTTAGAGATAGGGCTTGAATAGTTGCAAATAAGTAAAGTAACTTTTTAGATACTTTTGTTTCGGGCAGTGGGCCAATACCAATATCAATATAATTATTTGGTATTTTTTCACCTTGAACAATTTGCGGGCTATCATATTGGTTATCAAAGTTGGTGATTAGCTCAGAGGAAGTATCGATGTTGCCGTCACCATTTATATCGACTGCTACATCATTATTACCATCACCATCAAAATCAGCAATGAATTGTCCAGACTGGTTAGGTTTGACTGTATTGGGTATAGGTACAATTTTATTAACCCCTGATCCAGCAATAGTAACAAGTGGAACCGAGCTTGGATTGGTTGGGTTATTTGGTGGAGTTGTTGGCGGTGTAATAGGTCCTCCCGGCTGTTGGCTAGAAGAGACCAGACTAAAGTTTATCCAATTAAGTGTATAGGAAGAGCCTGTTACCTCAGCTCGTAGTTTTTTACCATTGCCTCCAGGTAGGCTAATATTTTGTAAGCTAATTGTTTGGTATTTTTGCCACTCACCAGTGTTAGGAATATTGGCAGTTGCGATTGTTGTACCGTCTAGTTTTAAGGTGATTTTACCTGTAGCAATAGCTGATCCAACTCTCATGTCTATGTTGTATTTGCCAGCCTGTACGTTAGCTGTATATTCTTGCCACTCACCTGGTTCGTTCCACCCAACATTAAAGCCTCCCTCGCTAGAATTTTCTATATCTACCCCGTCAGAACGATATTTGCCGCCCTGATTTGAAGAACTCAAATCATGATAAGCTACACCCTCACCACCTTCGTCGTAGTTTTCAGCTTCGATCTTGCCAGGTATCGGCCAATTATTGCCTAGGTAAGGTTTACGTTGTTGCTGCTGTGGCGGTGGCTGCGTAGGTACAACTGGTGTACCAGTATTATTAGTTGGTACACTACCAAGCGATGCTTCGTCCCAAGCCATCTTAAAGCTATCCATATATAAAATAGCTGTCTTTGCTAAATCATCATTTCTGTACATACCGCCTTTTACATATAGTGGAGGACTAGTAATGTTATCAACCCCAGACTTATCTAGTACTTTACTACCGTTATGCCATAGTTCAATTCTTCCTGAGTCTCCCCAGGTTACGTGCATTTTAAAGTTGTGCCATGAACCACGATTCATGGGAGCTTGCCAATAGTAATTCCATCTAGAACCATCACTTACCCCAAGAGCAATATTATCATTGGAGGCAAAGAAGGCCATTGGTGGTGATACACTGTCATTACCATGCCACTGTAAGAATATTTGCCAGCCACCATTTGCCGGTTGAGTTGGATAACTTGGGAAGGTTGGATCAAACATTGATGACCAAGAGTACCAACGATTCTCACCCTTCTGTTCGTTAGTCTGAGTAGTAAACTCACTTCTAGCAGTATTAGCACAACACCACTGAGCTAGTGGATTATCTCCCTTTCGGAGTTCAATACGAGCCATACCAGCACCTTGCACAGGCTTTACGCCATTATCCGCTTGAGAAACAATCCGTAGTCTGTCAGATGACACTCGTTGTAAACCCTGACCAGAAAAGTCAGTATCAAATGGTATGTTGAGAATCATGCCTGTCGCTGCCTTAGAATCTCTTGAATGCTGTAATATAGCAAAAGCTCCAAAGGCTGCACCAATAATTATTAATGCCATAGCCAACATTACTAATTTGGAGCTAAATAGTAGGGATTTTCTGCCTACACCTTTTTGTTGACTATTGGATTTCATTTTAGCTTCAATTATTTTTCAAAACTCATATATAAGATTACTATACACCTTAGTTTGTTAACCTAGAAGTTTCTTCGAGGTTTATTTATTAAGTTTTTAGTAGTTAAATTTATAGTTGGTGACCTGAATCAACCGACTGCTGCCATATGTACTATTACCAAAGCTTGGAATCGATACATTACCAAAGCAGTATCTAGACTGTTGACCAAGAGTAACTGTTGCGGTCTTTGACTGTGTTTTACCGCCAGTATTATCTATAGTCCATAATTTCTTATCAGAATCATCTGCATAGAAGTAAACTGTGTTACCATATTTCGCGTTTACATTAGCTGTGAAGGTTATAGATTTAGGAACTGCTGACCCGGCTGGTCGTGCAATACAATATCTGCCATATTGATTGGATTTATAACCCCTTTTGTTGCTATCGAATTGTACCAAAAGATTTCTGCTGTTACTTAGTGTCATGGGTGTTGAAACTGTACTGTTAACCACTCCTTCGCCTTTTTCCCATTTTGACCAGTCGTTGGGAGCAAGTGTAGATGATGTCGCTACGGGTGTAGGAGCTGGGCTAGGACTAGCAGTGTTGGTCTCTACTGTGGGTGTAGGAGCTGGTGCGGTCTGCGTAGGTACAACTGGTGTACCAGTATTATTAGTTGGTACACTACCAAGCGATGCTTCGTCCCAAGCCATCTTAAAGCTATCCATATATAAAATAGCTGTCTTTGCTAAATCATCATTTCTGTACATACCGCCTTTTACATATAGTGGAGGACTAGTAATGTTATCAACCCCAGACTTATCTAGTACTTTACTACCGTTATGCCATAGTTCAATTCTTCCTGAGTCTCCCCAGGTTACGTGCATTTTAAAGTTGTGCCATGAACCACGATTCATGGGAGCTTGCCAATAGTAATTCCATCTAGAACCATCACTTACCCCAAGAGCAATATTATCATTGGAGGCAAAGAAGGCCATTGGTGGTGATACACTGTCATTACCATGCCACTGTAAGAATATTTGCCAGCCACCATTTGCCGGTTGAGTTGGATAACTTGGGAAGGTTGGATCAAACATTGATGACCAAGAGTACCAACGATTCTCACCCTTCTGTTCGTTAGTCTGAGTAGTAAACTCACTTCTAGCAGTATTAGCACAACACCACTGAGCTAGTGGATTATCTCCCTTTCGGAGTTCAATACGAGCCATACCAGCACCTTGCACAGGCTTTACGCCATTATCCGCTTGAGAAACAATCCGTAGTCTGTCAGATGACACTCGTTGTAAACCCTGACCAGAAAAGTCAGTATCAAATGGTATGTTGAGAATCATGCCTGTCGCTGCCTTAGAATCTCTTGAATGCTGTAATATAGCAAAAGCCCCCAATACCACACCGACAATAACTACCATGGTGGCTAGCATAACTAACTTAGAACCAAAAAAAAGAGACTTTCTACCGACACCTTTTCTTTGACTATTTGATTGAAACAAATTGACTTTGCTTCTAGAACGAGTTGTTTTCTTTTTCATAACCTTTAATTCTTTTTATATTAGTATATTAATGATTAAAAAATACCATGGATAGTCAGTATATGTAAACCGCTTAAGCTTTAAAAAAGTAACAATGCCTGTGCCTAAAAGGTAAGCACAGGCATTTAATCTAGTAATTGAAGGTATAGCCAGTAACTTTTAGGAACCTGTCGTTGTCAAAGCTTGAGAAGGCTGCACCACTTGGGAAGTTAACTACGTTACCGAAACAGTATTTGGTCTCTGTACCTAAAGTAACTGTTTGAGTACTCTTCTTGGTTACGCCATAAGTATTACCAACTACCCATTTCTTATTGTTAGAACTTCCAGGGTAGAAGTAGACACTGTTGCCACCCCAACTGTTGTATTCAGCAGTAAAGGTGATTGACTTAGGTTGAGGACTACCAGCAGCTCGAGTTATACAGTAACCACCATAATGTCCATTAGCCCAAGTACCTTTGTTGTACTTTACTAGTAAAGTATCGGTGTTATTTCTAGTTATAGTCTTACCATCATTCTTTAAGTCGTAACCTTCATAAGCTGTCCAAGGTGTGAAGTTTTTGAAGTTTAGACTGCCTGTTGGAGATTGTGGAGTTGGACTTGTAGGAGTTGGTGTAGTCGGTGTTGGAGAAGTCGTAGTTGGCGAGGTAGGGGTTGGAGTGGGACTTGTGCTAGTTGGATTAGTCGATGATGAAGTTTGGATACCTTTGCCAGTGCAGGGGCTGCCAGCTTTTAAGCCGAAGTCTTTGCCACCAGCATTGATAAACATAGGGTCACTAACTTTAGTATTATTACTTACTGTGTAGCCGTCAGGATTACTTTCTATGCCTCTACCAAATAGACAGTTACCAGTTGCTTGGTTGCCAGCACCTGTACCTGAACCCCACCAGTGATTAACATCGGCTGCACCCCAAGAGGTAGAGTCTTTGTAGCCCATACCATAGTAGTTGCCACCGCTGTTGCCGATAATATTATTTCGAAGAATGTTATTTTCAGATTGTTTGCCGAATCCACTAGAGAATGTAACTCCAGCAGCGTTGTTGTAAAACACGTTATTTTCAACTGTCGCATTATCGCTATCAGGGAAGAACTGCAAACCGAACATTGGGTTGTCGTATATAAAGTTATTGACTACTCGAGTGTATCTTGCACCTGCAAGGTATAGAGCTTGGTCATATTTGCCCCAACCACAGTTAAATATTCTGTTTTGTTCGATTGTGGTGTTTTGAGGACCAGAGGCAGCTACAGCACCAGATTCACCGATGTTAAAGCAAATTCCTTGTCGGTCGTTTTGGTCTGTCGAAGATTTGTTAGGAGCAGTCGATGTAACGTCATTAGCTTTAAATAAGTTGTTATTTGCTCCACTATAAAGCAAGATTGTACCTGAGTTCACACCACGGCCATCAATTTTTAGGTTCAAAAATTTGTTATTACTACCACTTATATTAAATTGTCCATTAAGAGTAGCCTGTTGACCAGGTGTTGAAGCAATTGTAATGCCACTATTGCTGACTTTGACTGCACCCATATTAAATGTGCCACTTAGACATAGAGTTTGCCCGTTAGCCATTCCACTGATTGATGATGCCACACTGGCTCCACCACTAACAGTTTTACTACAGTTGACAGGCACTACATCGCCTACCGCCGCATTCGACCCTCTAGACTTCTGTAATATAGCAAAAGCCCCCAATACCACACCGACAATAACTACCATGGTGGCTAGCATAACTAACTTAGAACCAAAAAAAAGAGACTTTCTACCGACACCTTTTCTTTGACTATTTGATTGAAACAAATTGACTTTGCTTCTAGAACGAGTTGTTTTCTTTTTCATAACCTTTAATTCTTTTTATATTAGTATATTAATGATTAAAAAATAACACACACAAAAATTTTATGCAAACTGCTTGTGCAAAAAACTAGAAAAATAATTTTCCATAGGTATAATATTTGTCAGTTATGAACAAACAAAAAAACGAATCAGGCTTTATAACAATGATTGTAATAATGGTCGTATTAATTGTTGTAGTAGTCGGCCTGGCCTACATGAGAGTAAAAGCCAAAAATGGCTAACGAAGCAGAGACTGTATGATTATTGATTTTTTACTCAAAAAGTACTATAATTTGTTTTTATATGGATTTGAACAATTTAAAAATAATCGGAATAGTAGAAGATGTAATTTTTCCTGAATTTGATAATCTCGGGATTAAAGCCAAAATTGATACTGGTGCATATACAGGAGCATTGCATAGTACTAATATTCATCTGGATGAGAAAAATGGCAAACAAGTTTTGTTTTTTTCGCCATTCGATCACCCAGAAGTTGTGCATAAAGCAGATAAATTTAAGACTGGGCGTGTGAAAAGCTCTAATGGGCATATACAAGATAGATATTTTATTAATACCAAAGTAAATGTTCGAGGCAGTATTTATCCGATTACATTATCACTTGCAGACAGATCAGAGATGAAATCGCAACTTTTAATTGGTAGGCGGTTTTTGGCGACATATAATTTCTTGGTTGACGTTAAGCAAACCTCTGGGATATCTTTAGCTAAAAAGGACGATTAAATATGAAAATAGCGATTTTATCAAAAGGGGCAGCTAATTACTCAACGAGACGTTTGAAAGAAGAGGCTTTAACTCGTGGTCATGACGTAAGGGTGATTAATTATGCTAAATGTTATGTCACGATTCAGCGTGATATACCTGTGATTCGCTATAACGGTGAGGATTTGTCTGGTTTTGACGCGATAATTCCGCGAATTGCTTCGGGCTTAACAAAATATGGCACATCGATTGTTCGGCAATTTGAAGCTCAAAATTCATTTTCGACAGCTAGTTCGATTGCCATTTCAAGATCTCGAGACAAATTACGCAGTGTTCAGATTTTAGCTCGCTACGGTGTAGGTATCCCAAAGACTGTTTTTGCTCGTGAGACTGCTGATTTGGACGATGTTATCGAACAAGCTGGTGGCACACCACTTATTATTAAGGTTGCCCGTGGTACTCATGGCAAAGGTGTAGTATTGGGTGAAACAAAAAAGGCTGCTCAAGCGGTAATGCAAGCATTTTATGTCGAAGGTGTAAGCTTTTTAGTCCAGGAATTTATTAAAGAATCGGCTGGAACTGACATTCGTGCATTTGTTGTCGGTGGTAAAGTAGTAGCGAGCATGCAACGCCAGAGTTTGGACGATGATTTCAGGTCAAATTTGCACCAAGGCGGCGAAGGTACGATTATTAAGTTAACAGATGAAGAGCGTAAAACTGCTCAAAAAGCCGCTAAAGCCATGGGACTGCCAGTATGTGGTGTTGATATGATGCGTTCTGATCGTGGCCCACTAGTTTTAGAAGTAAATGCCAGCCCAGGTTTTGGTATTGAGCAAGTTACAGGACGTAATGTCGCTGCGAAAATAATCGAGTATGTCGAGAATAATGCCAAAGGCCGAAGACGAAAAGATCGCGTTGGGGCTTAATAAGTTCTTTGTCTTTTTATGCTTATTAGTAATTGGTCTATTTGTTTTCGTCTTAATTACCCAAAACAGATACAAAAATTGTATTGATAGTCAATTTGATTCTTGTGACATTCGATACGAACTTGCTAATAGTGATACGAGTCGAATGAAAGGTTTGTCGGGTCGAGACAAAATAGCTACTAACGAGGGCATGTTATTTGTTTTTGAAAACTCGGGCCAGCAATGTTTTTGGATGAGAGATATGAAGTTTAATTTGGATATCATCTGGCTAGATAAAGATAAAAAGATTCTTTCTTTAGATGAAAATATTAGCCCCAATACTTATCCGCAAAATTTTTGCGAAGATGATGTCCGTTATGTGCTAGAAGTAAATGCGGGTGTTGCTCGTCAGCAAAATATGAGTATTGGCTCGACGCTAGTATTTTGATAATTTTTTATTACTGATATGCGTGCTAGAATTATGCTTATGTATAATATGCAAATAATTTTGGTTTTAGCAGTATTATTAGGGCTGATTGGACTGATTTTGTATCTTAGAGTTCCTTCGCACGCGGTAGTTTTGAGCGTCTTAATTGGCTATATTCTTAGTAGTCAAGTTAGTAGTGATATTTATGGATTTGTAGCCAAAGTTAGTGGGCTAGGTGATTATCAAAATACCCAAATAGGTTTATTGGTTTTGCCACTACTTCTAAGTATTTTGTTTTTGCGAGGCCGAGCTAGAGGCAAAATAGCAATAAATGTCGGTTTGGTAACTGTGGCGATGATTTTATTAGCTATGTTTTTATACAAGCTGGTGCCAATTATCAAAACCAATTTAGATATTGCCAGCTATGGCCAAATAGATGGCTACAAAAATTTTATAATAATTGCTTGTGGATTATTGGCTTTGTTTTTTACTTGGCTAAGTTTGCCGAAACACATTCACGACGAACACGGCAAAAAATAATAATTTACTAATTATTGTTGTTGAGAGTTTGGAGGAGGCACTACGCCGTCATTTGCTGGCGGTGGGCTAACTTCAGGGTTATTAACTGGTGGTTGCATGTTAGGATCGACACTTGGCTGTGGGTCGGCAGGTGGCATTGGGCTAGGACCAACCGTTGGTTGCATTTGCTCGGCCGAACTAGGCTGTTGTAAGGCAGAGTCCGAACTAGGTGGTGAATTTTGAGGCATATTTTGGCTACCAGCATCCATCGGATTATTCGGTGCCATTGGGTTGGCTGGTGGAGGCGTTGGTTGGCCTGCTTGCATTGATGTATTTGAGTTATTTTTTTTGCCGAAGCTGAAAAGTTTAGATAAATTCATACCTAAACATTAGCATGTTGTGTGGTTATCCGCAAACTTATTTACCGAATCTTCGCGATCGATTTTGGTAATTATTAAGGCAATCTTTTAGATCGTTTGACGTAAAATCTGGCCACAATTTGTCAACAAACATTAGTTCGCTATAAGCTGATTGCCAAATTAAAAAGTTACTAAGCCGTTTTTCGCCCGAAGTGCGAATAATCAAATCTGGCAAAGGCAAGTCTGGTAGGTATAAATTTTTTTGGATAAGTTCAGGGGTAATTTCGCTTTCTGGCACAGACTGAGCGATAATTTGTTTGACGGCATCGGTGATTTCTTGTTGGCCACCATAGTTTAGGCAAATGACTACTGTTATCAAATCATTATCTCGGGTTAAGTTTTCGGCATTTTGGATTAGTTTGATTAGTTGTGGGCTTTGATGACTGCGTCGGCCAGCAAAAAGTAAACGAATATTTCTAGCGTGAAAATAATTTAACTCATTTTTTAGGACCCAGGATAAAATTTTCATAATCCCACTAACTTCGCTGCTAGTGCGTGACCAATTTTCTGATGAAAAGACGTAAGCACTTATATACTTGATGTCGTATTTAGAAGCAGCTTCGACAATTGTTTTGAGATTTTTGTAACCTTCTTGGTGGCCTTCGATCGGCGACAATCCATGTTTTTTGGCCCACCGCCGATTGCCATCTAAAATTAATCCAATATGTTGCACGCTCATTGCCATAGCCTAAGTATAAGATTTTTTTGCTCCAAAATAAAAACCTACTTAAATTATAAGTAGGTGCTTATTCTGGAGGGCCCGCCGGGGCTCGAACCCGGGACACGTGGCTTAAAAGGCCACTGCTCTACCAACTGAGCTACAGGCCCATAGTTATTACTATGGATATTTAATTATTTTAACAGATAGAAATCGTCAAAATCAACTTAATGGATTATACACTTTTTATACTAAAAAATCAAGGGCGGTACTAGACTGACAATTGGACCAAAATCGGTGTGTGGTCAGACAGTTTACTTTTTGGTAGAGCCTTAACTCCTTCAATACAGGCGTTCATGCTAGTTGCCATATCAAATCTAACACCGACGTATTTGTTGAAATAATATGTTGGTCGGTCGCTAAGAGTCAGTTGGTAGCCAGATTTTTCAATTCGCATTTTCAAACCGCGTTTAAATAGTAAATAATTGTAATCGCCAACCATTACTGTCGGACAACCTTCACTGTGTTCTAATAAAACTCGGTGAGCCGCACTAATTTGGCGTTTGCGAACATAATTAGTGGCCACATGACTTGTGGCATGAAAGCCACCAATACAGACTTCTTTTTGACTCCATCGGTCATATACTTTGGTGACTATTAAGCGTTCCATTTCTGGCATAAATAGCCATTCCAAAAAGGCTTTTTTGAGGACATAAGATGTTGATTCGGTTAATGTAAAACGGTCTTTACGGTAGTATACGGCAATGTTCAAACGCCAATTGGGGGTTTTGTCACCCAAAATAAGATCTCCGATTTCGTCTGGTAAATTACTACCACGACATTCTTGGATACATAAAATATCGGCATCGTAAGATTTGGCTAATTTTTCAAGCTCGACGCCCGCTCGGTGGTAGCGTAAGTTGTAACTGATAATTTTTATTTTATTTTGGTTTCGCATGGTTTTTATAATAAGTATTTAAACATAATTAGTTTGTTTTGTGCAAGAGAATTTAAGGTGTATTTATGGTATAATCTATAAAAATAGTGGAAAAAGGAGAAAATTAGTGGCTGGACATAGTAAATGGGCAAAAATTCATCGAGGCAAAGCGATAGAAGACGCTAAGCGTGGAGCAATTTTTACTAAACTAGGTAATGCGATCGCTGTGGCTGCCAAAGCAGGCAGTGACCCTGACATGAACTTCGCTTTGCGTCTAGCAATCGATAAAGCTAAGCAAGCCAATATGCCTGCCAAAAATATTCAAAATGCTGTCGACCGAGGAAGTGGCAAGCTTGGCGGTGATGCTTTGCAGGAAGTAATGTATGAGGGCTATGGTCCAGGTGGTAGTGCGATTTTGGTAGAGTGTGCCACTGATAACGTCAATCGAACTTTGCCACACGTCAAAACGGCTTTTTCCAAACATGGTGGCAATTTGGCCGAAAAAGGCTCGGTCGCATTTCAGTTTGAGCGTAAGGGCATGATAACTATCAAGGGAACGGGCGAAGATTTATTATTACAAGTATTAGATGCTGGAGCCGATGATGCCGAGGAAGATGATGGTGAAATTATTGTTTATACCGACCCCAAAGAATACACCAATGTCCGTGATAAGCTCAAAAATATTGGCTTAGAATTAACTGATAGTGAACTGACTTATGTACCAAATAACACTGTAGTAATCGAAGATGACGCAACTGCAGGCAAAATTGATCGGTTGATGGATGCTCTTGAGAATCTAGACGATGTCGTTAATACCCATGTAAATTTTGAGTTTGCTGATGGCGTAGAAGGTTAGGGAATCTTCGAATGTTGATATGAGGCTTTATTTATCCTCTCAAAATGTTGGCAACCATGCCAATCGGTTACTTGAAATGGTTGGTAGCAACCGAACAGTTGCTTATATCAGTAATGCCAAAGATTATTCCGAGCAAGAGCGGAGCCAAAAAATCCCAGTTCACAAGGTCGAATTCGAAGCTCTGGGTTTCCAGTTTAAGGAGTTTGACCTCAGAAATTATTTTGGCAAAAGCACTCAACTAGAAAATGAGATTAAAAACTCTGGCTTAGTTTTTGCGACTGGCGGTAATACATTTTTGCTAAGGCGGGCAATGTTTGACTCTGGCTTGGATCAAATCTTGATTAAATACTTGAAGACCAATCAATTTGTATACGGTGGTTCAAGTGCTGGCTCGCTAGTGGCTTGTCCGTCTCTGCATGGAGTTGAAATGGCCGATAATCCTGATGCTGTTAAGCGAATTTATAATAAACAGATTATTTGGGAGGGTCTACACTTAACTGAGTTCTATCTATCGGTACATTATCAGTCGGATTGGTTTAGGGCCAAAGCCGATGCCCTAGTTAATTACTACAAAAAGCATAAATTGCCTTACAAAACTTTACAAGATGGCCAAGTGTATACGATAAATGGTAAAAATCAGGAGCTACTGAGTTAAATGAAAATTTTAGGAATTGACCCAGGTACCGGTATTCTGGGTTTTGGCGTGATCGAGGTTGTACCTGGTGGCAAACCAAAATTATTAGATGCAGGTGTAATCAAAACTCCGCCCAAGCAAGATGATAGCATTCGTTTGCAGACAATTTATGATGAACTAACGGAGGTAATCGAGCAAACTCGACCTAAAGTAATGGTGGTCGAGAAACTGTTTTTTGCACAAAATGTAACCACTGCGATGAGTGTTAGTCAAGCTCGCGGCGTTGTGCTACTAGCTGGTATTAAAGCTGGCCTAGACCTGTATGAATATACGCCATTGCAGATCAAACAAGCTCTAACTGGCTATGGTCGAGCCGATAAAAAACAAATTCAAGAGATGGTCAGAATAATTTTGGGTTTAAAAAATGCTCCCCAACCAGATGATTGTGCTGATGCATTGGCTGCTGCTATTTGTCACAGCATGACAAAAGTTGTATAGTAGTTGAATGAAAAAACCTAATACAACCTCTTTAGTTCCATATTTAGCAATTGGACCAAATATTACTGATAATGTAGAGGAGTTAATCTGCGAAAAATATGCTACTTCGCCAGAAGCTACCTGGAATGATTACTGCAATTTATGTAGCATAAAACCTGATCATGTTGAAGCAAATGTAGATGCTGATAAAAAATTAGTTAGATTACTAGAATGGGAAAAAACTTCTCTGCAAGATAAGTTGGTAAATGTAGCAGTAGCTCATCCTACTTCGCCAGAGAAAGACAGTGAAGCCTCACAAACTATTGAAACTTTAGGTAGTTTAGCCTCATTAGCATATATGAGGTCGGTTATTTTTGTTGATGAGTGCTTGTTTAGATCAAGAGGCAATGTGTTTGATGGTTGCAATGATGAACTATCTGATGAAGATATTAAGCATTTTTTCCCGTCCAACCAGCCCAACAGAATTTCTAAAGATTTTCATCGATACCAAATGACTTCACCTGCGTTATTTTGTTCTTTAGAAAATCGAGCTGTTGCCGAAACTGGTTTAATGGTAAAAGAGTATCGAGGCAAAAAAGGCCCATTTATTTTGCCCGAAGAATTTGATAAATCAATCGAAAAAACTATCAAGCAAAAATTCATGCGTCTTGGATATATATTTATGAAAAGGGAAGAGATAACTTTTAATCCAAACGGTTTATTCGAGACTCCAGATTTCGAATAGAGTATAATTAATTATAATGATTAGTTATTTGAACGGTGTTATTGTCGATAAAGATTTGGAAAGCGTGGTGGTCGACGTGGCAGGTGTTGGCTACGGCGTACGAGTAAGTTTGCTAGATTATGAGTCGATTAATTTAGGTGTTAAAACCAAGTTATTTATTTTTGAGAATATACGCGAGGATGCCTATGATTTGTATGGATTTTTAAATCAAAGTACTATCAAGCTGTTCAATCAACTTCTGAGCGTTAAAAATGTTGGCCCAAAAGTAGCTTTAGCGATTTTGAGTATCGGATCTGAAAGTACAATCAAACAAGCAATCGCTAGTGGCGATGTAAAGCAAATTCAATTAGCTAAAGGTGTTGGTAAACGGGCCGCCGAGCAGATAATCGTCGAATTACGCGATAAAGTCGGCCTAATTAGCTCTAGCGAAGCCGAAAATTTAGTTAGTAGGGGTGGAATTGATGTTAATGACGAAGCTTTGCAAGCTTTGGTGGCTCTTGGTTATAGTGAATATGATGCCCAAAAAGCACTTGATAACACTGATAAATCAGCCGATACCGAAACGCGTATTAAACAAGCACTCAAGGCACAATTCTAATGGCAGTTGAAAGAATCGTTAATAGTGGCAGCGATGATTCAGATGTCGTTGAGCAACAAATCGAGAATAACTTAAGGCCCAGAGATTTTAGTAACTATATTGGTCAAGATCGCTTAAAAAAGCACCTCAAAGTGGCGATTGCTGCTGCCAAAAAACGCGGTGAACCGATAGATCATGTACTGCTGTATGGCCCACCTGGGCTTGGAAAAACCACCATGGCAAGTGTGATTGCCAATGAGATGGGTGCGAATATTCGGATAACAAGTGGTCCTGCAATTGAACGAGCAGGTGATTTAGCTAGTTTGCTGACTAATTTGCAAGACGGTGATATTTTGTTTATCGATGAAATTCATCGTTTGCACCGAAGTGTTGAAGAAGTTTTGTACTCGGCAATGGAAGATTTTAAGCTCGATATTATGCTTGGTAAAGGCCCTTCAGCAAGGAGTCTACGGTTAGATTTACCTAAGTTTACGATTATTGGAGCAACCACCAAAACTGGCTCTTTAGCGGCACCGCTCAGGGATCGGTTCGGTATTCAGCATCGATTAGAATTTTACACACCCGAAGATATTACTAAAATTATCGAACGAGCGGCTGGCATTTTAGAAATTGAGATTAATAAACAGGCCGCTGATAAGCTGGCAAGCCGATCGAGGTTAACCCCTAGAATCGCCAATCGATTACTCAAACGGGTGAGAGACTATGCCGATGTTAACGGCGATGGAATTATTGACGTGGTGACGACCGACAATGCTATGAATATGCTCGAAATTGATGAAGTTGGTTTAGATCCAGCCGATCGACGTGTCTTAGAAGCGATAATCGAACATTACAATGGTGGACCAGTTGGCCTCGATACCGTGGCGGCAATTACAGGTGATGAACGCAGTACAATCGAGGATTTTTTTGAGCCTTATCTCATGCAAATTGGCATGCTCGAGCGTACACCGCGTGGACGACGAACTACTCACAAAGCCTATATTCATTTGGGCAAGAAGCCGCCTAGTGACGACCCTCAGACAAAACTGGTATAATAGTTAGTAGTAACTATGGTGAACCTAGCAGACAAATTTCAGGATAAAGAAGAAACAGATATTCTTCCAGATGCGGTCAAGCATCGCAAACCTGTTTTTAATCCGATGGGCAGGATTGAGGGTTTAGCTGCTGATGAAACAAAAATTGCCGATGTTCGGCGTCATCCATTTGGACTTTTCTTAATATACATACAAGTTATGGTTGGCTTGGCGGTCGCATCTGTGTTTATTTTTGGCTTCTTGCCGTCGCTGACTAGTGGTACAGGCTCGATGGGTAGCCAAATAACTGGCTTATTTTTGGGTATCGGGGCAATTGTAATAGTCGTGGCATTAATTATGCTACTTTTGGTCACTCGTATTTATCAGTCTAATCAGATAATAATCAGCGATGTAAACGTTACTCAGGTTTTGCAAACTGGTCTATTTAGCCGCAAAGTATCAGAATTATCGATGAATAATGTAGAAGATGTAACAGCTCTACAAAAGGGGATTTTGCAAACGATGTTTAACTATGGAACATTGGTGATCGAAACAGCAGGCGAGCAAAATAACTTTACATTTCATTATTGTCCAAACCCGAATGCTTATGCACGGGCAATCCTGGATGCACGGCAAATGTTCTTGAGTAAAAACCCAGGCAGTATTCACTAAAACTATTCGTTGAAAGGGTTGGTTCGGGCTTGCTCGAATAAGCTTTTGACTGTTACATTTTGATCTTCGAGAGATTTCATGGTGTTGACGGCACTTTGGTTAACTTTAAGTTTGGTTAATTTTTCGTTACCTGTTGATAATTGATCAGCCGATGGCTCTTTTTGGGCAGATTGACTGATTGCAAATATCAAAAAACCATAAACACACAAAATTAAAACGATGAAAATTATAATAAAGTAACGGTGAATCTTACTCTCGATAGCGATTAATTTTGCTAATAGATTTTTTGGGTTAAAACTTATATTTTTCATGGCTTTACGTAGGCGTTTAATTTTAGTGAAAAACTGAGTTTGTCAGACTTTTTATCTGGCTTAATTGAGATATTGGTAACATGTGCAGTTCGACGATTATTCTCTAGTTTTTCTAAAAATTGAATTAGTGACTCATAAGCAATTGGATTGCTCTCGTCGGTGGCAATATTGATCGGTAAGGCATAAACATTGGTCATACCTTCTACCTTTTGGAGCTGGCTAATTGGTGGAGCTTTGGTAGTTGCCGAAGTTGCTGAAGTTGAAGAAGTTCCACTTGAGGGAGTTGGGCTTTTTTGACCCAAATTGGAGGTGTCAAATGAGATCGATTTGATAACAATTCCTTTTTCACTGGCGATTTTATTAATTTCACGAATAGTTTTGGCTTGATCTTTGTCTTGAGGAACAATTGACTGAGCAATTTTGTTAAGTTCGCTGTAGTTTTGCAGATCTTTCTTGGCTGTAATCAAGGAAATTTGTTGATCAGAAGCGATCTTGGCTTGAGCCTTGGCTGAAGTTAGCTTGGCAGTTTGTTTATTGATTAGGGTGTAGCCAAAATAAGCAACAACCATTATTAAGATTGCCAGCAGTACATTTACACCAATCATAACGTAGTGGAACTTCTTAGGAGTTAATTTCATGGCTTCACCTCCGTTTTTTTAGTTGAATCAATAAACAAGAATGGATTTTTGTTGTTAAATAATGCTTTTATTTGGACAGTACAAGGGTATTTGCTGAGTGTTTCTGATGTATCGGTCGGAGTGGTACAGTTAATATTTTCGATATCAGCTTTTTCGAATATTTGGTTCTTTGGATCTTGTAAGTTGACTTGCACCTGAGAGCCAGCGTTAAAACTTTTTGCTCCAGCAGATAAACTCACACTTCCTTGTAAATCACTGATTTGTAAGCTGAGTAGTACGCTATTTTCAGGCAAGGCAGCACCTAATTGTTTTAATAATTTCGAGAATAAAACTTCTTTAGATAAAACATCACTAGCTAACTTAATATTACTCGAGTAATCTTCGATTTGTTTTTGGGTCTCAGTTATTTTTTGCATTTCAAGTTCAGTCTGTTTTTGAGTGGTCTCTTTTTGGTATTTGTTAGTCGTACCAATTAGCAGCAACATACCAAGGGCAATGATTAGGCATGCCCCTAATAACGAAGCCAGTAGGGCGAATGTCCAATGGAGTAACAAGTTATTTTTACGGGCATAAACTATGTCTTGTTTGAGCGAAAAAGGAATCAAGTTAATCATGAAAATAACTCCTTAGGCTCGATAAGAGATAGTCCAGCACAAGTAACATAAATTGATCGCTCCAAAGTGCTTGGTATGCGTAATTTATTTAAACTAAGATTCTGAAATGGCTCGCAAGTTCGAACAGGTAATCTGAGCGAACTAGTTAAATATTCGGACAATCCTGGCATATTTGCTCCGCCACCCATCGATACAATTTGACCGATTTTATCGGTGGTACCAGATCTTTCTTCGTAGTAACGAATCATTCGTTGAATCTCTTTGACCATTTGGTCAAGAATCGGTCTTAGAGCGTTTACAATTTCGTTTTGCTTTTTGCTTTTGCCGATACCATATTTAGTCTTTACAATATGGGCTTCTTGATCACTAATATTGAGCGTTTTGGCAATCGTTTCGGTAAACATGTCACCACCCTTAGACAAAGTACTAGTCAAAATAACTGTTTTATCATGAACGGTAATATCGGTCGAAATCGAACCAAAATCGATTAAAATTGCTGGAATATTACTGTGCTGATCTTGTTTTTGGAATAAGCGAGATGCCGAGAGAATGCTGGTATCAAAACCAACTGGCTCAAGTCCAAGTACTTTAGCAAAATTTATATAACTATCAATGATTTTTTTGGGTGCTCCAACGGCTAGTACTTCGATACCTTGTTCGTTGCGGCTAATAATTGTGTAATCGACATACAAATCTTCGATGGCGATCGGAATATATTGTTCGGCTTCGGTTTTGACAGCATCGTCGATTTCTTTATTTTTGAGTAGCGGTAAAACGATCGTTCGGGCATATGTTTTAGCGGCAGGTATCGACATTGCCACCCGACGTGAAGTGATCTTGCCAACCACATGGTTATCAAATAAATTATTGGCGGCTTTAGCTAAAGTCTCAAAATCTTTAATAATGCCATCTTTGATAGCCTCTGAAGGAAAACCACTTATACCATAGCCAATTACACTGAATTTATCGCGACTATAATCAGATTGCATAACCTTTAATGTGTTATGTCCGATGTCTAGGCCGAAAATTGGTTTGTCTTTATAAAAATTGACTGAACTTTGCATTTATTCCACCGATAATGTTTATGTTTATTATATATTATTTTGCTTCGATAAGATATATATAAGTTATGGTTTGGTTAACACTTCACGCCAACTTAAAATACTATGTCCCCCAACCAAAGGGAAGTATGGTGGCGGACCATATAGCAAATTATAGTCATATCTGGTGGTGTTGGCTTTTATGCCACTTACGTAAGAATTAGTTGAAGCATCATAAACGGCTTGTGAACAAGCATTATTTCTGCTCCAGGTCCATGTCCATGTGGTTCGTGAAGCCACCGAGCCATAAAATTCGAATTTTTGATTGGCTCCGACCCAGCCCAGGGTACATTTGGATGAATTAGAGTGGTAAGTGTCTGGGTACTCGACATTGCCTTCTTTGGCAATTAAGGCTCCATCAACCTCAAAGTTAAAATCACCAGTCTGCGGCAAGGCATAGGGCATTAGCATTACAGAGTCTTCAGCAATCAAACCAATCGCATCGGCACCATTTTTAGTGCTATATTTTACATTATCGATAATTTTTATATTGGCCATGGTGTTAGTAGCCAAGCGACCTGCCGCAATCGTAATTCGGCCCGAATAAACTGGATTGGTTCTAACCCAAACGTTGTCCTCAACAAAAAGTATGCCATTCGAAGGTGGAGCTAAATTAGAATATAGCAAAGTTGTCCTTAGGGCAGAGGCGTAATCGGGTTGCAGATCTTTTTCTTGATCAACTGCATACATATTGTAAGTCCCATTAGAGTTAAGCTCGATTAAATAACCGCGGTCGACGGCATAAGCTCCACTGTTACTACGTTGTGGCAAGTAAAATGGCGTTTGAGTATTTGGCGTTTGTGAACAAGGATTAGGTTGAGTAGCAAGATTAGCAGTTGACGAATTAGCGGCGAACGAAACTTTTTTGATTGTGCATAAAGTATCATTAACTATATTGAAGTCGACTAATGGTGCTGGGAAAATCCAATCTGCCTTAGACCTAGTATTACAGTTAACAGGCGTAGTGATAGACGTATCACACCAAACTCCAGGGTGACTGCCGCCATTACCCCCTAGACTAATTGGTGGTACGTAGGTGGCATTCGAGCTACTAACTCGACTATTGCTGGCTCCATCCATTTTAATTCCAACATTCGAGTGGACAGGTCCATCGACTGATTCATATTGTCCCACCCAAAACGGCTGATCAGATACTAAAGCATAATTTGCAAATGATGAAGCTCCAATTTTCGCCTCGATTGTTCGAGTAATATTTGTGCCATTGACCTTGCCAATTGATCTGACTGTCGCTAGAGTTGAGCCGACATTGTCAGGCTTTATCCATAACGTATATGTACCAACAGATTTTGAATTATCATCAATATAGGTATGAACATACGGACCATAGCCGAGGTTTGGGTCAGGTGAGACGGGAGTAGTTTGACCGTCTTTGTAATCTGTTGGAGCATGGCTAAGATGCCACAAATAATAATTTATACCAGCCTCAGAAATATTAAATGCTTGTTGACTCTTTATATTGCGGCTGACAATCTGTAAATTCGATTGAATCAAAGTAAATACCGCTCCAGAAATAATAATAAACGCCAAAATTGCACTCAATACGCCTGGCAAAATCATGGCTGACTGGTTATGACGAATTTTTTTCATAAATTGCTCTTTCTATTTCTAATCGAAACTTGAGTACTTATCAGTTGGGAACTATTTTTGACATTGCCATCGCTTGGTGTTTGTAAATTAATCCGAAAGCCTTTTACTGTGGTTAAGTCACTAATCGGGAGGGCCAAATTATTGCTCATGTTATCTTGATACTCAAAAAGCTTAGTTCCACTAACTTGATAAAAGTAAGGTATAACAGTGTAAGTTTTTTTACGAGCAGTGTCTGGCACGCCCGATGGCGGGTTAGCGGTCATAGGAGTTACATCGGCATAAAGTGTAGTCCGAGTTGGGTTGAGATAATATCTAATTATCGACACATAATTATTATTAGGAAAGAAGTAAGCATAGACAGTTACGCTGTCATTTGTGGCCTCTGTTACATCTGTAGCACCGCGTAATACATTAGTGATTCGTTGCGATTGCTGAGTTAAGTCAGAAAAAGCCGTGCCATCTTTTTGGAGACCTAAATATTGTCTCAGTGTTGTTACAAAAAACGTCAAGAATATTACACTCAAGACCGACAAAACGGTCATGCCAATAAGTAATTCGACTAATGTAAAACCTCTTTCGGCTTCGGAAAGTTCTTTACGGTACAACATTGAAACTCCCTAAACTTAAATCACTTGGCGATGTATAGCTATCTGAGCCACTATTGACAGTTAACTGGGTACTACCTGCTACAATTCCAGTCAAATTAACCGTGCAGTTCAATCTATCATAAGTGATAGTTACGTTGGCTCTGGACCCTGTACAAGTAGCGTTGTAGGTGTTAGCGGCTTGTTTGATATTAGCCGAAGCGTTGGTGCAGGTCGCGTTACTACAGATATTGTAACCGTTTACAGTGAAACTAAAGCTAGTTAAATTAGTCGAAGCCAAAGATAACTCTTGAGGTGAAAATGCTGAAACTCTAACTGCACTTGAACTGTTAGAGAAAATTAGCCTGACTTTATGGATATAATTTTGGCCATTGAAGTTATAAAGTGGGCTGGGTGGGGAGGCTGAATCGTAAGTCGGAACATTGACAGGTGAGTATGAGCTATTACCGCTGTACGGTATGGCAGCAACAAGGTAATAAGTATTGCCAGCAATTTTGCAGTTAGTGTTTAAAGCATCACCGCAGAAATTGTATGGTCCTGGTACAAGGTCGTTAAAAGTTGTTATGCCACTGCCGTCGGTGGTAGGGCGACTGTCGGTAGGGGTAAAGTTATCATAATAATATTCAGTGTTTTTTGGGTCAGAGTATTTTTTGTAACCACCTTTAACGTAAAGCTTTAGGTTGGCTAGTGGTGTACCAGACTCGTCAACTGACTCCGCTAGCAAACTGTTAGAGGTCATTGGTTTAATCACCATAGTTAGCATCGATGGCTTTTGAGAGAGAATTTTTTGGTTAGAATATGTCGGTGTTAATGAGCCTGACGGCACGATAGTTACTAAAGTTGAATATCCAGTTTTGGAAGCAGTTAATTTATAGTCGAATGCGTTAGTGTCAGGAACAAGGTTATAAAATATTGCTACGCCACTAGAGTCGCTCGAATCATTAGCATTAGTGTTTGGCGTAAGCGTGTTATTGAAGACATTTACGTTTGCCCCTGTAATCGGATTACCTTTATCGTCGACAACCGTTACTACTAAAGCACCCGTAGTACTAGAAGTTTCGGCTACCTTAGACGAAATTTGGGTATCCATAGCCGCTAAAAGCGAGCCAGTTCGCGACCTTACATCGATATGAGCAATTTTGTAATCGGCTGGATTATTATCTGGCAAAGTAATGTTAGTTGGTACAGGTTTGTTGCGACATGGTGCTGTCACCAAGCAGCCATCAAACGCGTCATCTATGTAATTTATACTTGTAGTGATTGTATAAGTCATGCCATCAATTTTTTGAGTTCTGGTAGCTGGTATGTATGACGAAGAAATTATGCTACCGCCGCTAACCGCTAAACTATCGTAGGGTAGAGATCTCAAATACTCAATCTGATTGGTAGCCACTGAATTAGCAACTGCTTTTTGCTTGGCCACCACAGCACTATTAACTAGCGAGGTGAACAGCCCAAAGAAACTCAGTACGACAATTGATAAGACTGTCAAACCAATGACTAGTTCAATTAAAGTAAACCCACTCTCTTCGTTTTTAAGCTTAAGCATTTAATATTATTTTAACTTAAAATCGGTTAATAAAAAAGAAAACTCCCCAAGTTATATTATTGGGGAGTTAGAGCTAACTATTATTTAACTAGTTGTTGCTTTTCTTTACGAAAGTACCACCACTCTCACGAGTTGCAGTAAGTGTGAAGTTATCACAGTCACCATTTGTACCGTTATCACAGTTTGCAGGTGTTGTAGCATATCCGTAGTTACCAACTGCAGAGGTAGCTGCTGGTGCTGAGCCAGTTGTCCACTTAGGGTCTTTTAGAGCGTTGGCGTCAAGACCTTTTAGGTTGGTAGTAACCCAAGTAGCATCTTGAAGATTAGCTAGGGTTGGATATTTAGCATTTTGTGCGTAATAAGCTTCTACCTGAGCAGCTACTGCCGAAACGTCAGTTTCTCGCTCGCTGTCACGGGCTTTCTTTTGTATACCTGTAAAGGTAGTAATAACTAGCAAAGCTAAGATACCAATTACAACAATTACGATCAAAAGTTCAACTATTGTAAAACCTTGTTCTTTTCTTTTTAGTGAGATCATAAGGACCCACCCTCCTTGATTTAAATTATTATTTGTTAAGTGACCCTTTTTCAATTAAGGTATCTGCCAGCTATTATTATACATAAGCGTTATCTAAGTCAAGGCTAATTACCGCCATTGCCAGCATTTTGGCTCAGGCTGGCGATCGGTCCCATAACACTTGCTGCAATCATACCGACCATTCCACCAAGTACAACAATCATTATCGGCTCAATCAATGAGCTTAGTCCATCGATTACGGCGTCAACTTCTTCGTCGTAAAAGTCAGCAACTTTGACCAAAATTGTATCGATTTCGCCTGTTTCCTCGCCAATTGCCAACATCTGTGGCACGATTGGTGGAAAATATTTGGATTTAGCAATCGATTCGGACAAAGGTTTACCGTTTTTGACATCTTTGGCGGCGGTTACTAAATCGGCTTCGATCACTTTGTTGCCAACGGCTCCACCTGTTACCTGAAGAGCATCTAAGACACTAACACCCGAAGCCATAAGAGCTGCAAAAGTTCTGGCAAACCTAGCGACAGCAATTTTGGCGATCACCATCTTCAGCACGGGTACTTTCAGGAGGAATTTATGAAAGTTGTACTTGCCTTTAGGTGTCTTGATGTATCTACGGAATAAAAATATTCCAACAAATGTAACTACAATAATCACCACAGCATACTTTTGCATCACGTGGCTAATACTGAGCATAGCCACAGTGTATGGTGGTAGTTTGGCGTCTGGACCACCAAGATCAGTTAATATTTTGCCCAATTTTGGCATTACAAACAGCATAATTCCAAAAAACGCGACTACTGTAATACCCATAATAGCAATTGGGTAAGCCGACGCACTTTTGATTTTTTTGCGAATTGAGGCATCTTTTTCGACCTGAGCTGCCAAACGAGATAAAATTTCGTCTAAAATACCACCAGCTTCACCAGCTTTGACCATATTTATATAGACATCACTAAAGACATTTGGGTATTTAGCCAGAGCGTCATTAAGGGAAATACCAGACTCGATATCTTTGGCCAAATTACTTATTACGTATTTAAAGTATTTGTTCTCGGTTTGATTTTGTAGAGTGTTGAATGCCCTGGTAATCGGTACACCAGCCGATATCATAGTCGAAAGTTGACGAGTAAAAACTACTAAATCTTTAAGTTTAACTTTACCGCGTTTGGTTGACTTTTTGGAGCTGGTCTCGGTGATTGAAATTGGTCTCAAACCTTGTTTGCTCAGACTCGAATAAGCCGTATCTTTAGTACTGGACTCAATATTCCCCCTGAAAGTTTTGCCATTTTTGGTTGCAGTGTAGCTAAATATTGCCATAATTATTAACTCTCGCTTGTTACTCTCAATATTTCTTCAATGCTAGTTTGGCCACGGAGTGCCTTAATAAACCCATCGATCTGCATGGTAATCATACCCTCCATAATCGCTTGTTTCTGAATATCATCACTGGTTGAATTACCGACGATTTTTCGCTCGATTTCTTCGGAGTTACCGAGTACTTCATAAATTCCGATTCGTCCTCGATAACCAGTTCGATTGCAAGCATCGCAACCTTTTTCGTGTGGGCGGTAGAGTTTTTCGAGCCTAGTTTCGGTTGATGACAATTCACCAGTTTTAGATTTGTCGGCTTTGTCGGTTGGTTTGCCAATGCCACCCTTTAAGGCTTCTTTCTCGAGTTGATTGATCATTTTTATATATTCAGTCGAGTTAATATGGAAATTTTTGTCAATTTGCCGCATAACTGCTTCGTCTGGCACATAAATTTCGCGGCATTCACTACACAGTCGTCGGACTAACCTCTGTCCAATAACGCAACGCACTGTCGAGGCAATCAAAAATGGCTCAATGCCCATATCTAGTAAACGTGGCAAACAAGTGGCCGCGTTGTTGGTGTGCAACGTGGCAAAAACCAAGTGACCCGTCAAAGCAGCCTGAACAGCCAAACCAGAAGTCTCGCCATCACGAATCTCACCGACCATAATAATATTTGGATCTTGTCTCAGTAAAGCTCGCAGTCCGTTGGCAAAAGTCATGCCAGCCTTGACATTGACCTGCGTTTGATTAGCCCCAGGGATTTTGTATTCAATCGGATCTTCAATCGTCGAAATGTTAACTGATGGCTTGTTAAGTAAACTCAAGGTACTAAACAAACTAGTTGATTTACCCGAACCAGTTGGCCCCGTTACTAAAATCATGCCATGGGGCTGAACAATTGCATCATTGACTGTCTCGAGCGATTTACCCCAATAGCCTAATTCTTCCAAAGTCAATGCTTTAGACGATTCGCTCAAGATACGCATAACTACTTTTTCGCCTTCGTTGATTGGCAAGGTAGAGACACGCAGAGCGTAAACCGCCGAGCCAATCTGAATCTTAAACCGACCGTCTTGCGGGACGCGTCGTTCATCAATCTTCAAATTACTTAATATTTTGATACGACTAACTAAAGCACCATGAACTTTTTTGGGTAATTTATTGGCTTCTTTTAAAATTCCGTCGACACGGTAGCGAACGATAATATTATCTTCGCGTGGCTCAATATGAATATCGCTGGCTCCAGACTTTACGGCGTATTCGATAATCAAATTAACGGTTTGAGCAATTGGCGAATCTTCGGCTACGTCTTCGGCACTAACATCAAGCTCATCTTCGTCTTCAGCGGTCTCCTCTGAGCCATCGAGTACTTTAGTTAGCTCACTGCTGACATTGCCGCGGTACTGATCTATGCCCGCTAAAATATTGGCACCTGTCGATAAATGGATTTTGATATCGGTACCAAGTTGCTTCTGCAAGAAGTTAATTGCCTGAATATCGTCAGGATCTTCCATGGCTAATAGTTTTGAGCCATCTTCTTCGACGCCAAATAAAATCACCTTATATTGTTTAGCAATTCGCTCGGGAATTAACCGCAAAATCTCACGCGGAATATCTTTGGCGTTTAACTCAACATAAGGTATATCGATTTCTTCGGAGTATAATTTGGCTAAATCTTTATCCGAAATCAAGCCAGCTTTAATCGCTAGGTCTTGGAGGGGCTTTTTTTCGGTTTTTTGTTGGGAGCGAAGTGAAGTTAATTGTTCTTCATTGGCTTTTTGGGCGTTTCTTAACAATTGCTCCACCAGGCTATCAGAAATTCGCATATGCTTAATTATATAGCATTTTTAACTTTGCTGTATAAAATTATTAAAGATGTGAATTTTACGACTTTTTCATCTGTTAGTAGATGGTATACTTTACTAAGTGGTACTAACTATTTGAGAGGTATGGTAGGAGACAATGGCAGAAAAATCAACAAAAAAAGCTGAAAAGCTAGACAGTTCAGAACTTGATGGCAAAAAAAAGGCACTTAGCTTAGCCCTTGAAAATATCGAAAAACAGTTCGGTAAAGGCTCGATTATGAAATTGGGTGAAGCACATAAAACCAACGTCGAAACTTTCTCGACTGGTTCAATTAGTCTCGATTTAGCTTTGGGCGGCGGGATACCTAAGGGCAGAATAATCGAGATTTATGGTCCTGAATCGAGTGGTAAGACTACCTTGACCTTGCACGCGATCGCCGAAATCCAAAAAGCAGGTGGTACAGCCGCTTTTATCGATGCCGAACATGCTCTTGACCCTGCTTATGCCCGCAAGGTAGGCGTTGATACCGATAATTTACTAATCTCGCAACCTGACAACGGCGAGCAAGCTCTTGAAATTTGTGAGACTTTGGTCCGTTCATCGGCAGTAGATTTGGTGGTGGTTGACTCGGTAGCCGCTCTTACGCCTAGAGCCGAAATTGAAGGCGATATGGGCGATAGTCATATGGGCTTGCAGGCTCGGTTAATGAGCCAAGCTTTGCGTAAGTTAACTGGAATAATTAATCGTTCCAATACAACCGTTATTTTTATCAATCAAATACGTATGAAGATTGGCGTAATGTTTGGTAATCCAGAGACTACTACGGGTGGTAATGCCCTAAAGTTTTATGCTAGTGTTCGGATGGATATTCGGCGAATATCACAAATTAAACAAGGTGAAGAAATTATGGGTAACCGTACCCGTGTTAAAGTGGTCAAAAACAAAATAGCACCACCGTTTCGTCAAGCTGAGTTTGATATCATGTACAACCATGGCATCAGCAAAAGCGGTGATATTTTGGATATTGCCGTCGACAAGGGAATCATCGACAAAGCTGGAGCTTGGTTTGCATACGGCGAAGGTAAGATTGCTCAAGGTCGCGAAGCTGCCAAACAATATTTAGAGGAAAATCCTAAAGTTATGGCCGAAGTCGAGCAAAAAATACGTACCGCCAAAGTCGAGGATTAATTAGATGTTGAGTGGGGAAAAAATCGGAACAATATGGACTCCAGAAACATTTGGTATTACGGCTCGGCGAGAAATTATCGACAATAGAGCCAAAGCAGTTCATATCTATTTTTCGCAAGATCGTCTAGATTTTATAGCACCTTATATAATCAGCAATAAACGTGCTTGGTCGGCTAACAAAAGCGGCGAGAAAACAGCCTTATCGATAGTCGGCGAAGGTGTCTATGACGATGTGACAATAGTTAGTATATGCAGAATAGTTGAAACTTCGGCTGAAAATTTTCGCCCAAGAATTGAGTCGTTCAGAAAAAGTAAAGGCTTAGGGCAGATAGCATTAGCTAACCAAACAACTCCTAGGTTAAGAGTAGATGGCTATTTGTTAGCACTACCACCTGAATCTTGGCTAGAAATGGGTCCAATAAATAACCCAATTTGTCGAGTAGAAAACGACGAAGACGCTAAATTAGCAGTCAAGTTTTATCCAAAAAAGTGAAAATCACCGATATAAAAAAGCAGGTAAAAGTAGCTAGTAGATATTCAATTTTTATCGATGGTAAATTTGCTTTTGGACTAAGCGAAACTGGGCTACTTGACTCAGGGATAAATATCGGCCAAGAAGTTAATTCTAGCCAACTTGACAGTCTAAAAAAGTTATCGGCCACTGACAAATTATATAGTTTAGTACTGAATTTAATTGCTCGTAGGCCGCGTAGCCAGCGTGAAATTAACGATTATTTAGCTCGCAAAACAGATGACAAAGCCGAAATTACAAAATTACTTAACAAGTTAAGTAATTTGAAATTAATCGATGATTTTGATTTTGCTAAGCGATGGGTAGACAACCGACGTTTGTTAAAATCTAGCAGTCGACGCAAGCTAGCCCTAGAGCTTCGCCAAAAAGGTATCGATAGCAACATTATTAAAAAAGTTTTAGATGATGACCAAACCGATGAATCAGCTTTAATAAAACAAATTATTGCCAAAAAACGTAGCCAAACTCGCTATCAAGACGACCAAAAACTAATCGCCTACCTCGCCCGCCAAGGCTTCGGCTATAACGACATCAAAACTGCATTATCGGAGCAGTAAATCGTAATTTTAAATTTATACTAATTCACGAAATAGCCTAAAACATTTATTTAGCTTGCGGGGACGGCGGCTAGACTGGTTTCTTGGTCTTTTACGACAGGTGCTTCAATAACAATTCGTTTGTCAGTTATCTCAATAATTTGTGTTCGGTCAATCGTTAGACTTTTGCCAGAAATACTTTTGATAATTGGCTGTGCCGCGTAAATTTTCTTGATATAAAAACTCTTGGTTTCGAAGGCAAAATCAACAACCTTGCCATAATTTTGACCATTTTCATCAACAACCTTTAAGCCAAGTAACTGAAATTTTAATTTGGTGATGTTTTTTAGTCGAATCAGCTCCTTTTCGTCGCTCAAAACATCAAAATCATCTATCGCTATGCCTTTTGAAAGTAATTCGCGTATATCTTGAGTCAGCAAAACTAGCACATCTCTAGATTGATTATCTGTGACCCGCCAGCCTTCAATGAACAGGTTGTTGGGGTTGATGATCGGCTCAATCACTTCTGCAACTGGTCGCCCAACCCTTAATGACAATACAAGCGTGCCTGGAAAATTCTCGTATAATTTAAGCATAATTTTATTATACAACGCTTACAAACTGTATTAGGGCGTCATCTGTTATAATCGGTTTATAATGTACAAATTCGAAATAAAAGAAGAATCGCAAACAGCCGAGCTAGCTAAACTTGTAGCAGTTAGTTTAACAGGTGGTGAAGTAATTGAGTTGATAGGTGACGTAGGAGCGGGTAAAACAACCTTTGTACGGTATCTGGTGCGGTCGCTCGGTAGTTTTGATCATGTTTCTAGTCCGACATTTACAGTTTGTAACCAATATAAAGCAGGTCAGCGGACCATTCACCACTGTGATTTTTATCGCTTAAATGACGATAAATTGATTGAGCATGAAATCGCCGAAATGAAACAGCCAAACGATATTTTGCTCCTTGAGTGGGCCGAAAATACGCGTATTTTAGACAAACTCCAGCCTGTTAAAATACATATTTCATTACAAGATAACGATTCACGACTTTTTGAAATTGATAATTTACGAATTGGCGAGCTAGCATGATTTTGAGTATTCGCACCGATAACCCAGTGGCTGAAGTAGGTTTATACCAAGAAAATGGCCAACAAATAATCTACCAAACTTGGCAGGCTCACCGCGAACTAAGCGAAACTATTTTTGACCAAATAGATAATATTTTAGGTCAAAAAAATCTGAAATACTCGGATTTAACAGGGGTGATATTTTATGAGGGTCCTGGTAGTTTTACGGGATTAAGAATTGGAGCCTCGTTAGTAAATAGCCTGTGTTTTTCGCTTAATATTCCTACGCAATCAGCAACTGGAGAAAATTGGCAAGCAGTTGCCCTAACGGGACTAAAAGCACACCCGCAAGTCGAAGTTTTACCGATTTATGGAGCTGATCCTCACATTACTACTCCCAAAAAATAGTCATTTAGGCCAACTAAATCAAAACATACTGTATAATAAGTATTAAAGCTAGTGAGAGGTGTACTAACTAGACAATTTACTAGCTGATTTTAATTAATTAATTTGAATTTTCAGCTTCGGCTTAAGCTAGATAATGAAGTGATAGTGACTCTGCTTATATAAAGCCAAACTGATATCTAAAACAAAAGGAGAAATTATGGATCCAATAACAATTGCTTTGGTAATTGCTGGTATTGCTGGCGGTTTTGGGGCTAGCACTGTGGCGGCTAAGAAGAAACAAGGCAACTTAGAAGAAAAAGCCGAAAAAGAGGCAAATAGAGCAAAAAAAGAAGCCGAAAAATTACTAACTAAAGCCCGCGAAGAAGCTAGTGAGATTGCTGATACAGCTCGCAAAGACGAAAAATCTCGTCGTGCCGAGTATAAACAGATCGAGCAACGCTTACTTGACCGCGAAGAGGCTCTAGATAAAAAGCTTGATAATCTAGACAAACGTAGTGATCAGCTGCGAAAAGGCGAAGACGAAGTCGAAGCTCTAAAAAATGAGATACGCGACATTCGGACTAAGCAGCAAGATAAGCTCGAAAAAATCGCTAAACTAACTAAAAGTGAAGCGGCAGATAAGCTAATGCAAATGACCGAACGCGATATTAGGGCTGACTTGATTGGCTTAGTTGCCAAAATTCAAAATGAGACTAAAGATTTGGCCGAAGAGAAAGCCTCGACCTTGATAGTCGAAGCAATGGAGCGAATGGCCAGCGAAGTAACTGCCGAGCGGACCGTGACATCTGTTAAATTAGACGACGAAGAGATGAAGGGTCGAATAATTGGTAAAGAAGGCCGTAATATTCAGGCTCTACAAAGAGCAACTGGCGTAGATATTATGGTCGATGACACACCAGGCATGATTATCCTCTCAAGCTTTGACCCTGTTAGACGAGAAGTAGCCCGTGTAGCTCTCGAAATGCTTCTCAAAGATGGTCGTGTCCACCCAGGCCGAATCGAAGAAGTTGTCGACAAAGCCCAAAAACAAGTCCAAAAAGATGTTATGCGAACAGCTGAAGACGCGGCCCGCGAAGTTGGTATAGTTGGTATTCCGAAAGAAATTTTACAGTATTTGGGTGAGCTAAAATTCAGAACTAGTTATGGCCAGAACGTACTTAAGCACTCAACCGAAATGGCTCATATGGCAGGTGTAATTGCTGAGCAAATTGGTGCCGATACCAAGACAGTCAAATACGCGGCACTTTTGCATGATATGGGCAAGGCCCTAACTCATAAAATTGAGGGTAAACATCACCATATTGGTGCCGAAATCGCTCGTAAATACGGAGTACCAGAGCCAATTGCCCACGCTATCGAAGCTCATCATGATGATGTAGAAGCTACAACAAAAGAAGCTTTGGTGGTCCGAGTAGTTGATGCAATTTCAGCAGCTCGCCCTGGAGCCAGAAACATCTCTCAAGAAAACTTTGCTGAGCGAATGCGTGATCTAGAAAATACCGCCAATAGCTTTAGTGGTGTAGAAAAATCTTATGCAATCAGTGCTGGCCGCGAAGTAAGAGTCTTTGTTAAGCCAACCGACCTTGATGATCTTGGAGCGATTAAATTAGCTCGCGATGTGGCAAACAAGATTGAATCAACTATGCAGTATCCTGGTACAATCAAAGTCAATGTAATTCGCGAAACACGGGCCATAGAATTTGCCAAGTAAAGTGCTCAGTCCTGAAATCATAATTCCTAGTCGAATCGAACGACTTCATAGTAAAGGCTTCAAGGCCGAAATCAACCATCAAGGTGCTTTGCTAGAGAAGCTTCAAGATAATAATGGTCGAGATTTATTATTTCCTAATCAGGTAGTTGGTAATAAAGTACGCGGCGGAATCCCGCTTTGTGTGCCTGTGTTTGGAGCGGGAGCCAAGTTTTATGGACTTAATCAACATGGCTATGGCCGAGATTTAGAATGGCAATATAAAAAACACCAGTATCCCGAAGGCAAATTATTTGTCTTAGAAAATCCTAATCACCAAGACGATAGTATTCCTAGAATCTATAATGATTTAGTAGTTGATGTGATTTATAGCTTGCAGCCTGCCTCAAATAACAAAATCCTAAACGGTGGTCAAGCCAATCCTGGCGAAATAATCCTTAATTCGCTAATGAGGTTAGAAAATTTGAGTGAAGAGGAAGAAATTCCGGTCGCACCTGGCTATCACCCTTATTTTCCAGTTCAAGAAGGTCAGTCTGCCGATAAGATTGTTTTTAGATTTGGGAGTTATCGACACGATAATCAACACCAAAAATCTTTTTCAGCTCAGCAGTTAGCTAAATCTCAAAACATTTCTCCAGATGTAAAATGGGTAGAATTTGATATTGCCGATAAAACCATGCGAGTTAGCCAAGCGGCTGGTGGTGAAGGGCGATTTGTGATTTGGTCTGATCAGCCTGATAAATATTTTTGCGTCGAACCGACTTACCTCGGCACTCCCAACAGCAAGAATAAAGACAATTATCATTTTCGATTAGCTCCTAAAGATATTAGAAATTTAGATATGCAGATTAGTTTTGCTCCCAAAAAGAGTTAAAAGATGAAAATATTATATTGCGGTGATGTAATGGGACTGGCTGGTCGAAAAGTGATTGGCCAAGTTTTGCATGATACAAAAAAGGGGAACAAGGTAGATTTTGTGATTGCCCAAGGTGAGAATGCTGGTAACGACGGCAAAGCTCCTTCGCGTTATGAGCTAGAATCATTGCAAAAAAACGGTGTTGATTTCTTTAGTGGCGGCAATCATAGTTTTAATCATGGTGAAGCTGATGGTGTTTACGAAAACACCGATTTACCAGTAGTAAGACCAGCCAACGTGCTAGCTAGGAATGGCCGTGGCTACCAGATTATAGAGCATATGGGTAAGCGAATTTTGATTGCTAGTCTTTTAGGTCAAACAGTCGGCAATCAAAGAGTCGAGATTACGAATCCATTGATAAAAATCGACGAAATTTTAGCCAAAGAAAAGGCTAATTTTGATGTTTCGATTGTTAATTTTCATGGTGACTTTTCTAGCGAAAAAAGGGTGATTGGCTACTATTTAGATGGTCGAGTGTCGGCGGTAATAGGCGATCATTGGCACGTTCCGACGGCCGATGCTATGATCTTGCCAAAAGGTACGGCTCATATCACAGATGTTGGTATGTGTGGTAGCCTGCATTCATCGTTGGGTGTAAAAACTGATACGATAATTGATCGCTGGTTAAGTGGCCGACCTTCCAAAAATGAAATGTCAGAAGAAATGCCGTTCCAGTTCAATGCTGTTATTATTGAGCTTGAGGCAAACAATAAACCAGTCTCCATTAGACAAATCCAGAAAATAATCTAAAAATCTTTTTAGTACTTATAGCTGATTTTTAGAGCTGGCCTAAACAGAAGCACTACACGGTAATCATTACTACTTTTAATAAAGTATAAAATACCAATTCTTCGCAGATTTTCGGCGATATCTTCCCAATCTTTGCCATATATTTTCTGCAAATCTTTTTTGCTTAACTTGTGTTTTCCCGCACGACTTAATTTTTCTATATATTTCTGATTTTTTGGGAATTCATTGTAAATATCGTTCTCAAGTTTATTTATTGATGCTTTTTCCAACCCTTTTTTCAGTGCCTCTAGTGGAAACACGTATTCTTTATCTTCGAAGTTCAGAGAAATCTCTTTCTTCTGGAATTCGGTTGCTTCATTTAACATATCAATCACTGACCTCGGCGTAACAACATCATTGGAATCTTTAAGTCGGTTATAAATCCAGTGCAGTGAAGTAGAGTTTACTATTTTTTCAGGAAATATTTTATTCCAAATGTCGATTCTTAAGTTTTTGTCACGAAGTTTTTCTCTTATGTTGAAAGAGGAATCAGCTTTTAAGTCTACGAACTTTCTTAGTTGACTGCTCTGCAAAAGCCGAAATAGTATTAGCTGCTGTATTTCATCTTCTGACCAGTTTAAAACTGGCGATTCTTTGGCGAATATGTGAGTCGCAGCGACAAGTGGTCTAATATTTTGGCTTGGGTAATATTGCTTGAACGATTTTTCCTCAGTCAGGAATTGTTTGATATCGTCACGGAGAAATAACTTTACTCTTATCCGGTTGCTGCTTTCGACTACGCCAAAACTTTTATAAGCTTTCAGTAGGCCTCTTAATCCGTTGAACTCGACCATGCTGTATCTGTCAAAAACTTCATCTAAACGATCCAAGATTATCCATAATTTTAAGTCGCTCTTTTTTAAGATTAAATCTAGAGAAGATGCAATTTCACTTATGTAAATAGTGTGTTTTTTTATTTTTGTCTGAGCAGTCTCTTTAAGCTCAAACTCCAGTTCTGCACCAAACAAAGATGTATTTGCATTGGCACCCAGGCTGGCCTTGACTCGTTTTATATTTTTCAGTACACCGACCGCCCATTCTAGTATTTGCTTGAGACTTAGTTGAGCTGGGATATCTGGTATACCCGCATTATTAGCGTGTTTTTTGAATTTTTCAATTTCGTTCTGGCAGTTCTTTAAATTATTGCTATATATCTGAGACTTCAAAAACAAATTATGAGCTAGAGATACAAAGTAGATTTTCCAAAAATTTTCAAAATCATCTTCATTAAAATTTTCAAAATCTTTTTTAAATGCAGCAAATATCGACTCGGAGCTTGCGTTTACACCACTGATGACAACCAGATCTTCTTTTAGAAATAAATCATCTAGTTTTTCCTTGCCAATTATCCTAAAAATTGCTGTTTTACCAGCTCCTTTTCTGCCGGTGACAATGTCGTAATCATCATCTAGAACTGCACTAAAAATCGGTGTATCAACCATAGCATCTTTTAGAATAAAATCATGTTCGGCGACTGAATTGCCGACTTTGAGGCTGTTTATAATCTTTTGGTAGTCGTTTTTACTAATCATTATAGCGGTGAGTTATGTGGCTATTTTATCACTTTTATAAGAGTAACTTCTTATTTAACTAGCTAATTTGATTGATATTATCTATATTTTTGATATACTTACCTCTGTTGGTAGTCAATCACGGGGATTGGCGCAGTTGGCTAGCGCGCGCGGTTTGGGACCGCGAGGTCGAAGGTTCGAGTCCTTTATCCCCGACCAGAAGAAATTTAACTTAAATCCACCATCAAATCGTATGGTGGATTTAGTTTTATAATATATGGGCTAAAAATATTTCAGTATTGGTTAAAGATTTTTATTGTATTTGACAGACGATTTATGTCATAGTAATTTTTAGATATGAGTGAAGTGAACGAAGGGCAAACAAATATAGTTAAGGATTTTGAGGTAGACGCTAGTGTATTAAGAAGCGACTGGCAGGCTGTGGGTGGTTATTTACTTCTAGCATTACATGAGGTTGCTAACGATTTAGGTGGCAAGGAATTGGCCAAAAAAATTGGTGATATTGCTGTTTCCGGTGATATTCTCCCTAATCCTGAGGCCTTAAAAACTTTAGAAGAAATTCAAGAAGGTACCGCAAAAAGAGTTTTCGCTAGATCAAGTGAAATCCAACGTGCAGCTCACCAACGTGACCTAGCAGAAATTAGTAAACGTAAAGATAATTCAAAAAAATATGGTCGAAATGTTATAAAAAGCTATGCTATTTTTAAAATATTTGGCCCTAACTCACGGGCCTAATATTAATTATTAGCCACTGACGATGCTGGCGACTAAATTGATGCTAACAGCGATAATAGAAGTGCCAAAAACAAACGACAACAATGCATGATGAAGAGCAGTCCGACGGAACTCTTTAGATGTCAAGCTGGTATCTGATACTTGGTAAGTCATGCCGATCGTAAAAGCTAAATAAGCAAAATCTTTAAAATCTGGTTTGCTGCTTGAATTAAAATCCACTCCCCCAACAGGATTTCTATAATAAAGAGCTGCATAACGCAAGGTGTACAAGGCATGCACAAGTATCCATGACAAAACAATGCTAACAAGTCCAAAGGCAATCCGACTCATTCCCGAATCTTTGCCAGTAAGGAGTATAACTACTGCACCCAAGCTAGCTATTGCAGCTAACGACATAATTACATCGAGTAATGATCGATTCATATCATCTTGCTTAGCAATTGTAGCTGTTTGCTCTGCAGTGTGGCGGCTAAAATCTCGCCAGAGCATCACTAGCATTGCAATAACCGCACAGTCCCAGCCTGCTAGAATCGAAATTTGCCATTTTTTGTGTAGTAAATTAGCTACAATGCCCACTACTAACCCAACAATTATAGTAATTAAAAATCTGGTTTGCTTTTTTGATACATTCTTCATGAAATCTCCATATAATTTTGACTTTATTTTAATACATTTACAGCTTTTTCGACAAAAAGCCTCAAATAACTCCTAAAAAATCAATGAACTACTTTACTATTTAGCTAGTTTATTTAATAATATCAGTAGTGAACAATCCCGAGGCACTCGATCAAACTACTCGATTAGAGTTTGAGGATAGATTATCTAGGCGTAGGCATAGAGCAGGCTATCTTGCTTTGGCTTATCTGGCGACTAGCTCTGTAGTCGCTGGCTTGAAAGGTGTCGAGGATGCAAAGGTAATTGAATCTTATGAACCCGCTCCAACAAATGCCAATTACAAAAGCCTAAACGATCAAATTAAATATTTGGATAAGCAAACAATTGTTGGCACTTGGAATATGCAAGGCAAAACTAAGTATCATCTTAATGACATAAAGGAGATTTACGAAACCAACCAGGTCGATTTTTTTAGCTTGCAAGAAGTTCACAAGTCAGACGAGCAAATTATTGGCAATTACTTAAAACGAGAGGGAATCGAGTCTTATATTTATTTTGTTAAGTCAGATAATTATTTAAATGGTCAAGGCAACTTAATAATTTCACGCCAACCTGCTCTTGGTTCGATCGATTATCAAACTTTGCAAAGTCAAGCGACACTCGATAATGTCTTTGTGGCTACTAAGCAATTATTTTTATCGATTGCTGGAGGGAATTTTAATAATATTTCGTCCAATATTAGCAAAAATTACGAAGAAACTAGGCGAAATTTTAGGTTTAGAGCAAGAGTAGTCGATAGCCATGGCAAAGTTCGGATAATCAGTATTGGCACTGGGCATGTTTCGCCGCGAACCGAGCATGGCTATCACGAAGAACAGATTGAAAAGTCCCTAGATTTTGCGGCTAGCCCTGATGACCGTGAGGTTAAACCGACCACAATTTTTTGCCAAGATTTTAATGAGCAAGATACAAAATTAGCTCTTAAAGCAGTCAAACGCGAATTTATGACAGCACTTTTGCCGACTAACTCTTCGCCGTTAGGTGGCAAAATCGATACATGCATTTATCGTCCAAATAACGTGTTGAGCTATGGCACTGCCAGGGTTCTGCCTCAATTAACCGACCATCACCCCGTCGTGGTTACTTTTGCGGCCCAATAACTTACTAAATAATTTAAAGTTATTAGCTATTGCTTAATCGACTAAGACTTACTTATAATTATATTAGTTTATGGTGAAGTTAAAAAAATCTAACAAACTTTGGGTACAGCAGTATTTGCCTTATATTATGATTTTGGTTGCAATTGTTGGGTTGGTGGCCTCATTTGTATTAACAGCCGACAAAATCCATGTCTTAAAAGACCCAAGTTTTGTGCCTGAATGTAATATTAACCCGATTATTAGTTGTGGCTCGGTAATGACATCAAAACAAGCCGAAATTGCTGGTGTACCTAACACAGTACTGGGACTTATCGGGTTTTCTTCGCTCGGTACAATTGGGCTGATGTTGCTAGCGGGGGCAAGCTTTAAGCGGTGGTTTTGGCGTTTAGTCTGGGCAGGCACAATATTTGGATTATTTTTTGTCTTATATCTTATGTATCAAAGCTTTTTTGTCATTAAAAGTTTATGTCCATATTGTATGAGCGTTTGGGCGACAACCATCTTACTATTTTGGTATACCACACTTTATATGCTTACCGAAAAATACTTAGATGTACCCAAAAAATATCAAAAAATTGTCAATTTTGCTCAGAAACATCATGCTGATGTATATGTAGGTATTATTTTGCTAATAATTGGCTTTATTTTGTATCGATTTTGGTATTATTGGCAAACACTAATTTAGTAAATGTAAAACGGAGGGGCAAATGCAGCAAGAACAAAATGATTTAAATAATAATGAATCAAGCGAACCGATAACTGAGCAGCCAATCCAGCAAGATACCCCGCCTAGCACTCCCTCAAGTGATTTAAATAGACACACAATTGGCGATTATATCGACGAACACCCCAAAAAATCCAAGAAGAAATTATTATTAATTTTGGCAACGATTCTGGTGATAGTTTTGGCTGTCGGGGTATGGTACTTTCTGACTCAAAATAAAAAAACTAACACAAATTCATCTCCACAAGTATCGCAACCAGACCAAAATAAATCGATTAATACCGATAAAAAGCCGTTAAATCCAGAGCTAGAAAAGTTTATCAATCCAACTACTGGCGAAACATGGCTTAGCCAACCGAAAGCTCTGCCCGATCTCAAACTTTACCCAAGCGACATAGAGGCAAAATATTATGAAGTTGGTTCGCGGGCTGGCAAAAAAATAATAAAATCTACTTACTTTATAATAACTCCTATGACGGATATTTTCGAGCAAGATCAGGCAGGTAAGACCGTCTACATTGTTAAGCCCGATGCCAAAATGGTTATTAATAACGACGAACTAAATTCCCAACGTGACTCAATTGCTTCGAAAGTTACTTTTGATGACAAAGTGTCTTATGATTCACTAACAATTCCCGACAAGATTGACCTTGGCAATAATATGGTTGCTAAACGTCCACAATTTAGCATTTTAGGCCAGCCAAAAGAAGAGCAAAACCCAAATTCGGCTAAACCGATAATAACTGAACTAAAAAAACTCGGCCAAAGCACACTAACAAAAACAGCTTATACATCAAATGAAACCAAGCTAAGCTCTGTTAGCTACGAAATAAACACTCCAATTAATAATAAAGTTGGTCTAGTTTATGAACCGATAGAAACCGATATTTCGGGTTATAAATGGAAGATTGGCTTATCATCTACAAATGGCAAAATCTCACCAATTACTAAAGGCTGCGGTAGTTTAACGCCAGCGGTCACCGAAGCCAATAACGTTGCAAGTAGCGACCTCGAAGAGGCTGGCCAATCAACTTCAGGTAAGAAAATCTATGCCTTAACAAGTACTAAACACGAACTTTTTGTGAAAGCCTACCAAGAATTTATCGATTTTTATAAAACCGATACCGAGCAAAAATACAAAGCCAGCATGACGCAAGATGATTTTGCCAAAAATCATGCCATAATTATATATAAAGACGTCGATGGTAAGATATTAGCTTATGTCCAAGACGAATTTCGTCCTGCGATTGGTTGTGCTAAACCAGTAGTTTATTTATATCCCGAGACCGAGCAACTAATTAACCTAAAAGTTGGTGCCGATGTAAAAGTTTCTGAGCCATTATATGATCCAGCTTCGGGCTGGCAAAACGTGCTTGCTAGCCCGAGTGGACTTCTTAGCTACCAAGGCAAAACATATAGATCATTATTTTGGGAAGGGCCTGGCTATGGCCAGTATCCATTCGTCGATAAAGGTGTTGTTGTGCCAACACGAGAAGCAGTAGCAACTATTAAGTCCCAACTCGCTCAACAAGGCTTAAATACTCAAGAAATAAATGACTTCGTAGACTATTGGCAACCAAATTTACCAACCAAGCCATACACTCGTCTTTCGTGGCTCAATACCGAACAAATGAATCAACTCGCCCCGCTCAAAATAACTCCCAAACCACAAACTATGATACGAGTATTCTTAGATTTTGATGGGCTGGATAATCCGATAAAATTACAGCCCCAAACATTCAACGCTCCACAGCGAAATGGCTTTACAGTTGTCGAATGGGGCGGTTTGTCCAAGAAAAGTTTATATTAATTACATCAAGATTGTCTCGGGAAAATATTAGGTCTATAGTATAGGTTAATGATTAATTTGCTAATTGTTTGTGTTGCCATATTTGGTGTACTGATTTTCTCAGAATTTTTGCATCACAAAAAATTAGCCAGTACCGAACTTAGCCGAAAGTTAGTTCATGTTTTGTCAGGTATAATCGTTGCTTTTATGCCATTTTTTGCTAGTTGGTTAGAAATTCAAATTTTAGGAATTGCTTTTGTGCTGGTAATTTTGATTAGCAAAAAAGTCGGTATTTTTCGTTCAATTCACGCAGTCGAGCGAGTAACAATCGGAGAAATTTTGTTTGCGTTGGCAATCGTTCTGTTGGCTTTACTCGAGCCAAAAGTTTGGATATTTACAATCTCGATTTTGCACCTGGCGGTAGCTGATTCGGCGGCTGCACTTGTCGGGGTAAAGTGGGGCAAACTTACCAGCTATTCAATCCTGGGCAACAAAAAATCACTGCACGGCAATTTAGCTTTTTTTGTAACTTCAGTTTTGATTATGCTTAGTGCGTATGTGACTCATCGCAACGAATATAGCTTTTGGTATTTGGTGATTTTGGTGCCAATAGTGCTAACGATAATCGAAAGTTTGTCGTGGTATGGCATAGACAATTTTTTGATCCCAATCGCTTGTTTGTATTTACTAACAATATAATACTTAACGTGTTAAGTAATTTTTTAGTTCGTCAAATGGTTTGAGTGATTTATAGAAATTAAGATAATTTCTATCTGTTAATTGAGCATTAGTTTGTTTTTGGCCGTTAATAATAAAAATTTTGTCCCAACCAAATCCATTTTGGCCTTTTGGCGATAAGCTAATTTGGCCTGCTAATTCTCGCTGAAAAATATGTAGATTTTTGCCATCATAATAACCGATTGTGCTTACTGCTTTTGCACTACGATCGTTATTTATCATGTCACAAATTTTGTTTAGGCCTAACTCATTTATAAAGAATTTGATAAATGGCCCTGGTAAATTACCGAGTTCATTTATAAACAAACAAGTGTCTTCGACAAACACAGGCTGCTTGATATGCTTGTAGGCTTGGATAACTTTATGTTTGATAATATCATCAGGATTAAGCGATTGAATTTCGTCCAAAGACAAGTCATAAACTTCGAAATCAAAATCAAAATTCTGTCTTATAAATTTGGCTTTATTTTTGTTGCCTGTTACATATAGCAAATTCATTATCTAATTATACAAGCTAATAAATCGGAATGTATGTTCCGACTTGGCCCGCATGAGCTAACTCGATACAGTTTGGTGTTCTGCCGTGAGCTATCCACATTGGAATGTCGTTCGATTTACATGTACTAGCAGCTTGCATTTTACTAACCATTCCGCCTTTGCCGCATGAACTTTTGTGGCTGTCCAAAAATTTATAATCGCTTGGGTTTTTGATAACTTTTATCAATTCATTTTTTTCATTGAGTACACCGTCGACATTAGTTAACAAAAATAAACCGATTTTGCCAAAAGATTTTGATTGTTGCATGCACACGGCTAACTGACTAGCCAAAATATCATTGTCGCCGAATGTTAAATCTTCGGTTGCGACCACATCGTTTTCGTTAATAATTGGAATTATTTTTTTGTTCGACGAAAATAATTGAAATTTTAAGACTCCCAAAATATTGTCTTTTTCTTTATCGGATTTCAGCTCATTATTTGTTATTAAGTTTTGAGCAATCAAGTGACTTGGCAGAGCCATTTCCCATGCATTAAGTAAAAGTCGATTGCCGATACTCGATAAAGACTGTAGATGCTTAAGATCGGTTGGTCTGGTGCAGCTTGGACGCGAGGCACCAATTGCAGCAGCGATTGCTCCTGAAGAAACGATAATAACATTTTTGTCCTCGTTTTCAGATAATTTTACAACTTGTTTACCAATACTGTGTATCGCTGTAGGGTTGATTTGCTCAGTGCCATCAACAAATACATCGGCGATTGCCGACGTTCCTAATTTTATTATGTATGTATCTAATTCTGGAGATACCAATTCTTGTCTGTTCATTTGTCCATGCTTCTGTAATAATTTCAAATCATTAAAATTGGGGTGGCTGACCGGAATTGAACCGGCGACCTTCTGGACCACAATCAGACGCTCTAACCGACTGAGCTACAGCCACCAAATATTGACTAAATTTATTATAGATTGCGGGGGAGTTTTTAGCAAGATTTGGAGACAATGGTTAGCAAGCAAAAAACATAACCAATAAATTTTACAACGCCTAAAAATTTATAGTTAAAAACACTTTTGAATTAAATACAACTAATTCAACAACATGTTGACGCAAATCAAAGTTCTTATTATTCTGAAGTTTCATGCAATTTACGTGGAGGTAATTTGCAGGGAATCCATAATAACTATTTAGAAAATAAATTTCTTAAATATTAATTAAATTTTTAGTTTTATGGGGTAAGGAAGGTGAATAATGAAAAAAACTCTAATTTTTGGTGCATTTTTAGCATCATTTGTAATGGTAGGTGCAGGACATGCCCACGCTGAGGAAGCTAAACAGGCTCCAGCAAATCAAAGTAAAACTGTGGTGGTCAAGGAAGGCGATACGCTGAGTGCAATAGCCGAGGCCAATCAAACGACTTATCCTCGATTGTATGATGCAAACTTGGAAATTGTTGATCCAAATATTATCAACGCTGGACAAAATGTTAGGGTACCAGACCCAAGCGAACAAATTCCGTCTCGTCCATTACCGCAACCAGTTGTTAAGCAGGTGACAAATAATTATCAGACACCACAACGTACTAATTACTCCCGCCCAGCTGCTCCCGCTCGACAATCTGTGTCAGTTGGTGATGGTAGCGTTTGGGATCAATTAGCGGCTTGTGAATCTGGTGGAAATTGGTCAATCAACACAGGCAACGGTTATTACGGCGGACTACAATTTACCCAAGGTAGCTGGAACGGTGCTGGTGGTAGTGGCTCGCCACAAAATGCTTCTCGTGAGGAACAAATTCGAGTAGCTCAAAACTTGCAAGCTCGTCAAGGTTGGGGTGCGTGGCCAGCCTGTAGCTCAAAACTCGGCTTACGCTAAGCTAGTACTTTGAATAAATTGAGCTGATCACATCAGTGTTATACTAATCTTGTGGAATCATTTGAAGAAATTTTGTCTGTTGGTGGTCATACCAATTCGCTCGGGCGAGCTAACGAAGTCCTCCAAATTGTTAAGTCTGACCCAACTAAGCTCGATGAATTATTTAAATGTATTTACTCGCTAGATGCTTGGGTGAGAATGCGAGCAATTGATAGCTTCGAAAAATTAGTGCGTGACGAACCTAGATTGGCACAACCGTATGTTAATGAACTCATAAATGATCTGACAAAAAGTAATCAAGCTTCAATCCAGTGGCATTTAGCTCAATTATTTATTGAAATAAAGCTCACCAAACCACAGTCAGATAAAGCAGTTGCTTGGCTAAAATCTAAAGTTTCTTCACTTAATGTTGATTGGATAGTTTCAGTTAACGTAATGAAAGCGATGCAACATTTTTATGAGCAACATCAAATTCATGTAGACGAACTTATGGCTTTGTTTGAGATACAGACTAACCACAAATCTAAATCTGTCCGCAAAAAAGCCATGTTTTTACTCGATAATTTAAAATAAAAAATATGCTAATTGCTTAGCATATAAAGTATAGATCGATGGTACGCGTGGTAGGACTCGAACCTACGACACTCGGTTCCGAAGACCGATGCTCTAATCCACTGAGCTACACGCGCTTATATCAGTCGATTTTAACATTTATTATAGTTTGCAGCAAACAAACAAGTGTTAGATAATTAGTTACACAATGAATTTTTTGGGACACTTATATTTAGCAGGTGATGCTTCGCCAGAATTTAAACTTGGTAGCATGGCACCAGATTTTGTGGGCATGGTTGGCCAGCGTTTACATCGTATTTCTCCTGCAAATCGTGATTGTTTAGATGCTTCTCACCGTGATGTCCAAAAGGGAGTGGATTATCATCTTGCCTGTGACGCAGCGATGAATGGCTTAGCAAAAGTTAGTCAATTAAAGCAAACCTTCAGACAAAATGTTCAGGCAGAATATCCAGCTATTGATGATAATACGGCTAGAGTAGTAAACGAGATTGGAACAGATTTGATGTTAGACGGCTATATCGTAAATCGATATCCGAATTTGGTTGATGATTTTGGCCAAACTATTGGGAGTTGCGAAAAAAGATTATTAGCTTATCCTGTCAAAGGCTACTCAATGAAAATTATCAAATTAATACAACGCTTCGAATCTAGCTTACCAAACTATGATGATATGGAAGTAGTGTCAGGTTTAATTTGGCGACGCACCAAAGGTCGAAAATCTAATTTTGATATAAAATTAATTCCCACGATTACAAAAGCCTTAAATGCACATAAAGCATTAGTTTATAGCAATGCACCTGGAATATTTCAACACGTAGAACAAGACGCCAACAAAGACAAATTATTTACAAACAGGGGTAATTATATTAAAATCTAGGTACATCGACCATAAATTTTATGGGCCATTAGCTCAGCTGGTTAGAGCAGCGGCCTCTTAAGCCGCGTGTCCTGGGTTCGAGTCCCAGATGGCCCTCCATGAAAGCACCGCCCACTCTGGCGGTTTTTTCATTTATGCTAGTATTGGAATTTAGGGTGCATTTATATGATATTCAGATGTCAACGAATGATGATATTATATACGAAAAGAAAGCGAGTTAGTTTATGCAATTAGTAAAATCATTATGGGCGTCGGTGCAAGGTGATCCAGTATTTATGAGACGGGTAAATGGTTGGTTTACAGTTTTTTGGATAGTCATGATTCCTGTTTCTTATAAATTACATTGGCTTGATAGCGTAACATATGTATCAGCTCTATCGCTATGGGCATTAGTGTCGGGGCATTGGTCGGCTTGGCAAGCTGCTAGGGTGGAAGTAAAACAACTCGAAGAGTCAGAAAAAGCCGAAGTTCTCACCAAAAAACTACCAGAAAAAATCGCTAATAAAGTAGTCGAAAAAATTTAAGCAATAAGTTTAGTTTTTTTCGTCGGGCAGTTGTTTAGGAGATTTATTTTTTTCGTATTCGGCAATTGTTTTTTCGAGTACTTCGATGATTTTTTTGGCATGTTGATGACTCATGCCAATTTTGCTAACAGTCACAAGGTTCTTTACCCCAGGATTATTTTGAGTAAAATGCAGGATTACACCATGATCATTGACATTGGCGTGCATTCCGTCGGTGTAGGCGATGCGGTTTTCGGTAGTGGTCATGACCAGTAATTGTTTAATTACTGATTCATCAAGTAAGGGTGGTAGCTTGCTAGAGTTTTTGGGTTGGTCAAAGTAAGCCAGTGAACGTAAATCTTCGGCTTGATCATCGGTTAGCAAAAAGTGATTGACCATCATTTCAAATGTTTCTGGTTCTGGTAGCTCTAGCCCATCTTCTATAGCAATTAGTGAGCTTTCACTAATCTCAAGGGCATACGACATTTCCTCAATCGATTGTTGCCATTGCTCACGCAAAAACTTTATTCGATCTCCAAAATTTTTGTAGGGTTGATTATTCTCACTCATTAGATATATTATACTCGCTTTTTTGTCTAATTAAAGTCATATATAATAGTACTTATGCTCGAAGGACTTAAACAAAACGTTTCACTCAAAAATTACTCAACTATGCGACTTGGTGGTAATGCTAGGTATTTGTGCGAAGTACAGGATTATCATGACATTGCAACAATTGCTGAGTTCGCTAAAGCCAATAATCTACCGATAAAAATGATTGGTTCAGGCAGTAATATTATTTGGTCGGATGCTGGCTACCCAGGAGTAGTAATTGTCAACAAAATCCCTGGCTACGATGTACAAGATCAAGGCGAGCAACAATTTATAGTGGTTGGAGCAGGCGAAAATTGGGACTCAGTAGTCGCTAGATCGGTCGAAGCAGGCATGTCAGGCATTGAACAATTATCTCTGATTCCAGGTACTGCTGGAGCTACACCAGTCCAAAATGTCGGAGCTTACGGCCGAGAAATTGCTGATGTATTAGTATGCGTACAGGCATACGATTTAGAAAATAAACAAATGGTGGTTATACCGAAATCTAATTGTGGCTTTGGCTATCGAACAAGCCGATTCAAAACCGACGACAAAGATCGTTTCTTAATAACCTCAATTACTCTGTCGCTAACTAAAAATAAACCAATGCCACCATTTTATAATTCGGTGACGGCCTATTTAGACGAGCGAAAAATCCCTCATGGGCAAGTTACATCACAAATTTTGCGGCAAGCAGTTGTCGATATTCGCCAAGAAAAATTGCCAGACCCCAGCCAAATTCCAAATTGTGGATCGTTTTTCCATAACCCGATTATTAGCATGATGGATCTTGAGCCAATCCGCGAAAAATATCCGAGTGTTGTGTATTGGCCAGTCGGCGAAGATGAAGCGAAGGTAGCTGCTGGGTGGTTACTTGAACAACTTGGACTTAAAGGCTACCACGAACCCAACACAGGAATGGCTGTATGGGATAAACAAGCATTAGTCTTTATTAACGAAAAGGCCACACAGACGGCACAACTATTGGCATTTCGTGATGCCGTCGTAAAATCGGTAAAAGAAAAGTTCAATATCGATTTAGTTCAAGAGCCAGAACTAGTTTAGATTATTTGGTATTTGGCAAAGGAAATTGCGTGGCAAATTCTTTTACATTTTTACTTAACGTGTTAAGTATTTTTTCATTATCGCGATTTTTGATAGCAGTTTCCATCCATTCGGCAATTTTAATCATGTCTTTATCGGTCATACCGCGAGTAGTTATAGCAGGTGTTCCTAGCCTAATACCACTAGGTCTAAATGGCGGCAAAGGGTCATCGGCAATAGTGTTTTTATTGAGCGTTAAACCGATTTTATCGAGTGCTTTTTCGGCTACATCACCATCAATCCCAAAACTAGAATAAATATCACACAAAATTAAGTGATTAGACGTGCCACCAGTAATTAATTTGAAGCCACGCTTTTTTAGCTCCTCAGCCAAAACATAGGCATTCTTTACAGTTTGCTCCGCATACGCCTTAAATTCTGGCTGTAGTGCCTCGCCAAAAGCTACTGCCTTCGCTGCAATAATATGCATGTGAGGTCCACCTTGAACGCCCGGAAATACCGTGCGGTCGATCAAAGTTGGAATATTATCGATGGTTTTCTCTGGTTTTTTTAGTGGATTAGACACGGTGCCTTTCGACAAAATCAATCCACCTCTAGGCCCTCGCAGAGTTTTATGGGTTGTTGCGGTGATAACATGAAAGCCACAGTCAAACGGGTTTTTGGCGACGCCACCAGCAATCAAACCAGCAACATGAGCCATATCGGCCACCAGCAAGGCTCCTACTTCATTGCCAATTTCGGCAAATTTTTGATAATCGAGCTCCCGAGGGTATGCACTAAAACCTGCCAGAATAATTTTAGGTTTATGCTTTTTGGCCAGTCGGCGTAACTCTTCATAATCAATTTCGCCAGTGGCAGGGTCCTTCATTTTGTATCGTATAAAGTTATAGGTTCGAGCCAAAACCGTTACAGGACTTCCGTGGGTTAGGTGTCCGCCGTGGCTTAAATCCATGGCCAAAACATTATCGCCCGGTTCTAGCCAAGCATGATAGACAGCCTCATTGGCTTGAGCTCCTGAGTGGGGCTGCACGTTAGCATGGTCGGCTCCAAAAAGTTTTTTGGCTCGATCAATCGCTAATTGTTCTAGGGCATCAGTATTTTCTTGGCCGCCATAGTAGCGTTTATTTGGGTAACCTTCCGAATATTTGTTAGTGAAAATACTGCCCATCGCTTCCAACACATCACTACTGACATAATTTTCGCTAGGAATTAATTCTAAACCTTCGTTTTGGCGTTTTTGTTCTTTTATAATCAAATCTGCAACTTGTTTATCAGTCATGGTTGTCTCCTTTGTTTGGTAAGTTTCTATAAATTTGATTTTCTAGTTATACCATAATAGCTAATATTATAGCTTAAAATAATAGACAAATACAACGTAAGTAAAGATGGTTAGCTTGACCATAAATGATATAATAAGCACTATATGAACTACTCAAATGAAAAAATTGGCCAATTAATTTATCAAATAAGACAAGAACGTGGTTTGACACAAGCAGAATTTGCTAGACGACTGGGAACAAGTCAGTCAGCTATAAATCGGATCGAAAAAGGTCAGCAAAATCTAAGTCTAGAAACTTTAGGCCGAATTAGCGATGTTTTGAATAAGCAATTGATAAGCATAAATCGTAGTGGTTCGGTCAGCTTGAGAATAACTGGTAAAACTGAGCTAAGCGGTAGCGTTGAATTAAAAAAGAGTAAAAATTCGGCTGTAGCGATTTTGTGTGCTAGCTTACTAAACTTCGGTACAACTAAACTTAGATCAGTGCCTAAAATTGAGGAAGTTTATCGGATTTTGGAAGTTTTAGAGAGTATTGGGATTACAGTCAAATGGAATGATTCTGATCTTGAACTTCGGCGGCCACAAAAACTAAATCTAGAAAATATCAATATCGAATCGGCTAAAAAAACTCGAAGTATAATTATGTTGCTTGGGCCGCTCATGCAACAGTACAAAGATTTCAAATTGCCATACGCTGGTGGTTGTAAATTAGGCGATCGAACTGTTCGGCCTCATCTGTATGCTCTCGAAGAGTTTGGTTTAGAGGTAGATACAAAAAACGATTTTTATCATGCTCATGTCAAAAAACTCAAAAATCCAGGCTATATTGTTTTATACGAAGCTGGCAATACCGTGACTAACAATGCTCTTATCGCTGCCGCGGGTTGCGAAGCAACTACCACTATACAGGGAGCTAGTGCTGACTATATGGTCCAAGATTTATGTCATTTCTTAGTGGCTTTAGGTGTCAAGATTGAGGGTATTGGTACGCCAGTCCTCAAAATTACTGGCAAAAAAAATATTAAGCGAAATGTTGATTTTTCTCACACCGAAGATCCAATCGAAGCTATGTTTTTTATCTCGGCAGCGATCGCTACAAATTCATCGATTACTATCAAAAAGACACCGCACCGCTGGATTGGTTTGGAGCTTTTAAAACTTAAAAAAATGGGCTTAGAATACAAAATTTTAAACACCTATATGTCTGATAATGGCTCAACTGAATTAGCTGATATTAAAATTTTGAAACACAATCATAAACTTAAGTCACCTGCCGAGAAACTTCATCCTAATTTATGGCCAGGTATCAACCCAGATAATATCCCATATTTTGTTCCAATTTGCGGTACGTCGAAGGGCCGAGTATTGATTCATGACTGGATGTTTGAAAACCGAGCAATTTACTATACCGAAATGTCGAAAGTTGGTATGAATGTTGAATTAGCTGATCGGCATAGGATTTATATCAATGGTCCAACCAAATGGCTTAACGCCGATGTTATTTGCCCACCAGCGTTACGTCCTGCTAGCTTGCTATTAATCGGCATGTTGTGTGCTGATGGTGTCTCGATGCTCAGGAATGTTTATGTGATCAACAGAGGTTATGAAGATATTGCCAAACGACTGAATAGTTTGGGTGCAAAAATCGACATAATGACTGGGATATAATTGTTAGCAACGATTTTATTAGCTTATGCTAGAATAAAAAAATGAGTTTTAGTAATCGAATAATGAACATAATAAATGATTGATAATAGTATTTTGACAGATGGCTTAGTCAAAGCCTTGATTTTAGGTACGCTAGGCTTTCTTATTTCCATGACGATTACACCACTTTATACTATGTTTGCATTTAAATATAAGTGGTGGAAAAAGGGTCGCACAACCGCTGTAACTGGCGAGAAGCTAACTGTCATCGCTAAGCAAAGTTTGGGTAGAAACAATGTGCCAAATATGGCGGGGTTAATTGTAGTTATATCGGTTGCATTATTGACTTTGATTTTTAATTCGTCTCGTGAGCAAACTTGGCTACCACTAGCTGCACTTATTGGCGGCGGATTTGTTGGACTTTTAGACGATATTATTAACGTAAGAAGTGACGGTACTGGTGTAGCTGGTTTGCATTCTAAATTAAAATTTGGTCTGATAACGATTGTTGGCATTTTGGGAGCTTGGTTTTTCTTCTATAAACTAGGTTATGACTCGATTCACTTGCCTTATGTAGGCGATTTTGGATTAGGTTGGTTGATTATGCCTCTATTCGTTTTAGCAGTAGTTAGTACTTCTAACGCTGTAAATATCAGCGACGGCCTCGATGGGCTTGCTGGTGGATTATTAATGATTTCCTACACTGCTTTTGGGATTATTGCGGCTTTACAAGGCAATATAGGCATTGCTGCATATTGTTTAACTGTCACTGGTGCATTGATGTCGTATGTTTGGTTTAACATCCCGCCAGCTCGCTTCTTTATGGGCGATGTAGGGTCATTTGCACTGGGAACATCTTTGGGAGTTGTAGCCATGCTAACAGATACAATATTTTTACTGCCAATCATCGGTTTTGTATTTGTTATGGAAGCTGGTACAAGTTTAATTCAGATTTTATCCAAGAAGTATCGAGGCCGAAAAGTTTTTATCGCGGCACCAATCCATCATCATTTAGAGGCTCTTGGCTGGCCAAAGACTAAAGTCACCATGCGGTTTTGGGTACTTGGCTTATTTTGTGCGTATTTAGGCATACTAATTGCACTAATCGGTGGATATTAATTTTTATTTACAGAGGTAATTGTGTTACAATTGAAAAATCCCATTACCTATGCGGGTGTGGTATAACGTTTATTATTCCTGCCTTCCAAGCAGGCGACGCGGGTTAGACTCCCGCCACCCGCACCACAATAATTATTATCGGCATGCCCTGGTAGCTCGAGACGGATTAGAGCAGCGGGCTTCTATCCCGCGTGCCGGGGTGAGATATGCCTGTGGCATATCGCAAGGGAGTCCACTCTTGCAAACTGATTTTGCAAAGATGTGGCGAAGGGCTCGCGTGAAACGTGAGTCGAGTCAGCGACTCGAACACCCGGTTTTATGTTAAAATATTTACAAGCATGCCCTGGTAGCTCAGTGGATTAGAGCAGCGGGCTTCTATCCCGCGTGCCGGGGGTTCGAGTCCCTCCCAGGGTACCAATATTATTTTCATCACTTTTACACAAAAAGTGGTGTTTTTTTATATAATAAAGCCTAATGAGCAAAAAAATCGGTTTATTTGGGGGAACTTTTGACCCTGTCCACAATGGGCATATACTCATTGCTAAGACTGCTTATAAAGAGCTAAATTTAGACGAAATATGGTTTTTGCCAGAACTAACTCCTAAATTTAAACATAATGTGACCGATTATAGTCATCGCCTAAATATGCTAAAATTAGCAACTAAAAAATATGATTTTATGATTGTTGATAAATTAGACATGCAAAAGCATGGCAAAAATTATGATATTTCAGCACTAAAAGAATTAATAGAACTATATCCTCAGAATCACTATATGATGATTATGGGGTCCGATACATTTGCTAACTTTCCAAAATGGAAAGACGCAGAAAAATTTGCCAAACTAACCGAATTTTATATATTCCCTCGTCAGACACAAGTTTTTAATAAGAAAAAAGTAAATAATGCATTTTTGAATAATATATATGTTTCGAAAATTTCTCCAAATAAATTTTTAAATTTAGCCTCATCAAGTTTTGTCCGATCAAATATTCTTGATGATATTAATAAAGATTTATTACCTACAGATGTTTTAAAGTATGCTCTGACTAATAAATTGTATCTCAATAAAATTTAAAAAAATAATACTTTAATTTTTATACATATGGTTATAGAAATCTAGTTTTTATCGGTGATTATCGGTAAGTCTCTTATATATAGTGACTTTTCTATAACTCGCATGGCCGCATTGGCCGCTGTTTTACGTGGTACAAAGCTCATAGCTGGGCCATTTTTGGATAATTTATAGTCTTTAAATTCGCCATTTGTTAGCTTCAGTACTCTTAGAACTGTATAATCAAGTTCACTTTTTTCGAGTTCACGGACATGATCTCTGCCATCGACAACTCGCTTTCGATCGACTAGCAAAACTCCAAAATTGAGCAGTTTGTCTAAAAAAGTGATTTTATCATCTTGTTGTCTTACGCCTGTGCCTGTTAAACTCACCAGTCTTTTCACTTGGTTTTTTTCGCAGGCTGAGATAACGTTTTTGATAGTTGTTGTCTGTAGGTCATCTATCGAATTTTTGGTATGACCAATAAAACTCGCTACTGCATCTACGCCAGAAATTAGCCCAAGTACCTCGTATTTATCGGTTGCATCGCAGTTAACTACTTCTAGGCTTGGATGTTTAGGTAGATTATTTTTCCCCCTAATACCCGCTTTTACCACATGATTTGCCTCGAGAGCCATCTGTACAAATTCTACGCCCGTTCGTCCATTGGCGGCAATAACGGCAATTTTCATATTTTAAATTTAACATAAAATAGTCGAATCTTTAATTTTATTGAGGTAAAATGGATAGATATGAAACTATTGAATGGTCTAGAACTAGCAGGATTTATCAAAGAACGTCAAGCCAAGCAAGTCAGAAGCTTGGTAGTTAACAGTAAAATTACACCTAAACTAGCGATTATTCAGACCAAGCCTGACCCAGTGATTGACACATACGTTCGGCTCAAGAAAAAGTACGGCGTAGATATCGGTGTAGAAGTGGAGCATTTATTGATTGAGCAGGTCGATACGTCTGAAGTTATTAAACGACTTAATAATGACAAAAATATTCATGGGATTATTTTGCAACTACCTATCAGCGATCCAACTCAAACTGATGAGTTATGCAACCAAGTTTTACCTTCCAAAGACGTCGATGCTTTAGGAGTTGGTTCAACAATGCAGCCAGCTACACCGATGGCAATTTTGTGGCTGTTGGCAGGCTACAACGTAGATCTAGTAGGCAAGCAGATTTTATTAATAGGGAGAGGTAAATTAGTTGGTCAACCACTTGAGAAAATTCTGAAATCATCGGGTTATAACGTTGAAGTAGCCGATAGAGCCACTCAAAATTTAGCCGAATGCACTACAAGAGCTGATGTTATTATCACCGCGACTGGCTCACCGGCAATTTTATATCCTGATATGGTCAAGTCAGAGGCAGTAATTGTCGATGCTGGGGTAGCTAGCGAAGACGGCAAGACCGTGGGTGATGTTCACTCTAGTATGTATGAGTTGCCTGATATTACGATTACTCCTCAAAAAGGCGGTGTCGGACCACTAACAGTTTGTGCCTTGTTCGAAAATGTTATAAATGCTGCCAAAACCAATGCCTAAAAAACTAACTGTTGGCGTATTTGACTCTGGCGTAGGCGGGAAGTCGGTAGCCAAAGCTATATCTGATAATTTTCCAGGCCTAGATGTTATTTTCGAGAGAGACGCTCAAAATTTACCATACGGCAATAAATCCCCAGATGAGTTACTGAAGATTGTTCTACCAATACTTAACACGTTAAGTAAATCTTGTGACGTAATTGTTGTGGCTTGTAACACCGTTACCACTAACATAATTCAAGATCTAAGGGAGTTTATAACTGTGCCGATTATTGGACTCGAACCAATGATTAAGCCTGCTTCTTTGCTTACCAAATCCAAAGTTATTGCGGTTTGTGCCACTCCATCGACCCTAAAAAGTAAACGCTATCAGGAGCTTAAAGATTTATATGCAAAAGGCATTACAATAATTGAGCCAGATTGTAGTCAGTGGGCGGCCATGATAGAAAATAACCAAATAAGTCACGCCAAAATCGCCAAAACAGTCGAATTTATCAAAAAATCAAATGCCGATGTAATTGTTCTAGGTTGTACACATTATCATTGGATTGAAAAAGATATCCGCACGCTTGGGTCTGAAAACATAGCTATCCTTCAACCAGAAGACGCGATTGTAAATCGACTTAAACAAGTTCTTGGACAGCTCGATTAAACTGATCGCCTCTGTCTTTGTAATTTTCGAACAAGCCAAAACTCGCCGAACCACACGATAGCAGAACAACGTCACCCTCTGTAGATGATTCTTGAGCTTTTTTGACTATTTCAGGCATTTTACTGAGGTTTTCGGTGATTTTTATATTCGGGTTTAATCGCTTAACTTTTTCGGCAATCCATGGCCCAGTTACACCTATCGTAATTAGTGTATGTACGGTTGAGCTAGCTATAGTCTGAGCGAGTTCATCGAATGAGACACCCTTATCTGAACCTCCGACAATCAAAACAAGTGGCTGCGTAAACGACTCTATAGCTACTTGAGCGGTTTCTGGAGTGGTGCCGAATGAATCATTATAATAACTGACTCCTTGTAGCTCTCGAACTTTCTCAAGGCGATACGGCAAGCCACTAAAATTTGCAATTACGTTTTTTATTGCGACAATATCGCAATTATTTGTTTGCCAGACTGCTGTTATTGCTGCACATATATTTTGGAGGTTATGATCGCCTAATAATTTTACGTCAGCAACGTTACATATTACTTGATTATCAATTTTTATCTGATCATCTTCAATATATGCTCCTGGTTGAGCATAATATACTATTTTTTGACCCAAGCTTTTGCTGGCAATTTCATAAGAATTATTATTTTCAGCCAAATAAATTGCGATATCGTCGCGTTTTTGATGAGCAAAAACATTGGCTTTGGCATTATAATAATCTTCAATATTTTCGTGCCAATCCAAATGTTCTGGGACAACCATCAAACAGACCATCACATGTGGTGCGTATTTTATGTCACATAGCTGAAAACTGCTCAGTTCTAAGACAACATAATCATCATCTGTTATTTGGTCGACAAACTCGAGTGGTGATCGGCCGATATTACCAGCTAACCAAACTTTTTTGTTCGCCTGCTCGAGCATTTTTGCAATCAGGGTAGAGGTGGTGCCTTTGCCTTTGGTGCCAGTCACGCCAATTATATTTTTAGTAGGGCAGACTTTTAAGAATTCATTTATCGCCGTAGTAATTTTGTGTTCAATATCAGGGTTATCCTGGATTAACAGAGACGGATTAATACCAGCCGAACGTACAATCACATCATATTGGCTTAAATTTTTGTTCCAATCATCGCCGCAAATAGTTTTCGCACCTTTTGGAGCGTCTTGCACCGTACGTTTATCGCAAATTGTTACATCATGCCCACGAGTATTAAAAAATTCATAACTCACTCGTCCTTCAGTGGCGTAGCCGACAATTGCAATCTTCATATTTATAGATGAGATTTTACTAAATCTGCTACTTGCCGAGGAGTCATATCGGCTTTCAAAATTACCGCCACAGGGTTAAATTGCCGAACTTTTTCAGGTATTTCTTGCTCGCCAGCATTAGTCAGAATAATTACTTTCATATTTTGGCCATCTTCGGTCTCACGCAGCTTCTCCAGCATATCTTGGCCGTTCATCTCGGGCATCATCAAGTCCAATAGGACAATATCTGGTTTCATGTTTTCGATTAAAGCTAGTCCAAGTTTGCCATTTTCGGCGGTTTCGACATCATAGCCTTCCGCCTCAAACTTGATGCGGTACATCTGACTTATTGCAGAATCATCTTCGATAATCGCGACTTTTGCCATAGCTATACTATACCAGATTCTGGCTTATCCTAGAATTTCTTGGACGATTTTTACGACTTCGGCTGGCGTAGTGTGGGCCTTAACGACATATCTATCAACGCTCAAAAACCTCAGTATGCTTGGAGCTTCCTCTTTACTGATATTTGTCATGACCACGACTCGCATATTGGCACCCCAGTCATGTTCCCGTAATTTTTCGAGCATTTTGTCGCCCGACATGTGTGGCATCCGCAAATCCAGCAAAATAATATCTGGTGTATGTTTTTTGGCCATATTTAAACCCGTTTGGCCATCGTGAGCTGTAAAAATTTGATATCCAGCACTTCTCAACTTATATGCGTACATCTCACGGATACTAAGCTCGTCCTCGACTATCAAAATTTTTGGCTTAACTTTTTCAGGCATTATGTTTATTAGCATAATTACTTGTAGGCAATCAGTCAATTGATAGCATATTTTGAACATCATGCCCACAATATGCTAAAATAGTTATGTTAATCACATAAGGTGGGTGAAACGAGGGTAAAATGAAAAAAATACTAACTTTGGTACTAGTATTGTCGGGTCTAGTTTGCGTAATGCTCAGTGGCAATACTTCTGCCGCCGTTCAAGGCAACACAGATACTCAAAATAAACCAACCGCTAACACTCAAACGCAAGCCAATAAATACGACTACACTGCTAAACCAAACGATTCTTATACTGTTCTAGCTCGTAAGGCCATCCAAACTTACGGTATTGTCAACAAAGTTAACCTAAGTACCAGCCAAATAGTATTTGCCGAAACAGGCCTAACCCAAGAAGCTAACTCACCTATCCTAAACGTCGGGCAAAAAGTGTCTATTCCTGAGGCTACAGTCAAAGCGTGGATCGAAAAAGCCCAAAAACTCAGCGACAGCGACAAACAAGCCTGGAACTACTACGTCCAATTCGTAAACTTCAACACCAACTCAAACGGCTAAAAAGTTTACTAGTTTTAGTTTTTGTGGTATTTTTTAAGTACAAGCTAAAGTAAATTTTACTTTTTAGCAGATAGCAATTTATAAGATCAAACTCATACGGCAAAACTCCGTATGAGTTTTTTATATAACAAATAAAAATAACATTGACAAAAAACCAATATTAATGTATTATATAAGCATAATAATTTTATAAATAACGATCATGGATATACAACTTTCGACTGGATTAGGTATAGGTACAACTAAGCTTTCTGCTTTTGACTCTGCTTTATATAATGCGGGCGTAGCCAATTTTAATTTATTAAGGCTTAGTTCAGTTATCCCTCCAAAGTCAAAAATTATTAGTTTAGGTGATAAACAAAAAGTTTCTCCAAAAGGCGAATGGGGGGATAGGTTATATGTAGTTATGGCTGAGATGAGAGCGGATACACCAAATGTTGAAGCATGGGCTGGTATTGGTTGGATTCAAGACACTGAAACTGGCCAAGGTTTATTTGTTGAGCATGAAGGTAATAGTGAGAAAGCAGTTCGTAGAGATATTAAAGATAGTTTAATTGCTTTAATGGCAACAAGAAATATTGACTACGGTCCGATTAACATGGAAGTAGTTGGTACAACATGTACTCATATGCCAGTTTGTGCTATGGTGGTTGCTGTTTACGAATCTTCTTCTTGGCAAACAGCAAAATAAAAAATATATATGAGTAGTGTTGCCGTAGCAAAAAATCAAGACTTTTTTAGTAAACATTTGGATTGTCTTAAATATGATAATAAAGATGAAACTCCACTCACTACTTCAAATGTTGGTAATAAATTAGCAATTGGAGCTGCAGTCTCAAGCCTAGCCTTTCAGCAAAGCCCAATCAATGAGCTAACCCGTGTCTATGCTGCTGTCACTACATTAGAAGCAACAGGCAATCCTGTTCTTTCTGCTGCTGCAGTTGGTGCTGCTACTATGTTTATAGAAACTACAGGTGGAGTTGCTTCAGCGTATGCTTTACGTAGGTACAGTAATAAATTAAGAGAATATAGAGATAAAATTGCTTCAAGGTTTTTTTCTCCAGTAAATCCTCAGCCTGAATATTCAGGCAAAAGTTTTTTTAAAGATACTGCATTTGCTTTAACAGTGGGTTCAGCAGCAGTTGTAGCAAGAAGACATTTTTATGAAGAAAATCGCACTAGCAAAGACGATAATATAACAGCTCTTAAGGCTTCATTAGGTATTTCTGTTGCAAGTACTGGAATAGGTTATGGTGCATCGAAATTACTTACAGTAGCAGATGGGACTAAATATGAGGGTGTAGTAAGAAGAAGTATTGATGTCGCAGGAGATTGGAAAACATACACCGCCTTAGTTGCAGGAATGGGAAGTATTGCACTAATAAAGAAACTACATAACAGCAATTCATCAAAAGAAGATATTCCATCAGAAGATATATTATTAGATACAGATAAAGATGGCACAGGTTACTATTTCATAAGTGATAAAAAATCAGATTGTTTTAAAGATGTTTTAAGATTTGAACAAGATATATGGAATGAAAAAGGCTACGGTAGCCTTGAAGAATATAATGATAAATATTTAAATCAAACTCGCTTTTTTGCAGCATTTGAAGGTGATGAATGTGTCGCTACTGTAAGAGTATTTTCTAAGGGTAAGGAGTTGCCGCCACTTCTATCGGCAATGTCGTTTTATAGTGAAGATGACATGAAAACTTTTACGGAACAAAATAGAAATGGAATCACTGAGGAGCTAGCTACCAGTGCCTCAAAGAATGATACTAAACATCGTGCAATCGTAAATAATTTATGGAGGCTAGCGGGAAGAGATGCCATGACTCGTGGTGTTAAAAATTGGGGAATTATTATGGAGCCAAAACGCGTAAAGGCATTGAATAGGTTTTATAATTTTTACTTCTTCCAAAAAGGGCCTGAAGTAGAATATCAAGGTGGAATGTGTGCCCCTCATATAATGGACTTGGATTATGCAGTTCAAGCAATGGAAAGAGATAATTCAAAACTTCTTAAATGGTTTATAAATGAGCCCTTAAAGCCATAAGCTTTTATTCTTTTCTTTGAACAAGTATTATAGTAACTAAAGATGCTAATAAATATAATACTTATACTCTGTTCAACTATTATTTTTGCTCTTCTTATGGTTGTATTAGTAAGCAATCCGCGTAAGGTAGTAAATATATTCTTATCATTATTCTTACTGTCTGGATTTTTATGGCTTTTATTTAATATATTGACTAATTTTTCATACCATAATCCGTCTAATGCACTTTTATTTGCAAGATTATCTTTAATTGGAGCTGCATTATTACCATTCTTTTTTTTATTATTTTCTCTTTCATTTGTTGAAAAGAAAATTAAAAATAAAGAGGTGGTTATATTTGCCATTCCTGTAATTGCGATTATCTCTACTACTTTTACGAACTTGAATGTCAAAAATGCTGATTCAAAAAATTTTGAATCGGGAATAATATATCCGATATTAATTTTTGTTCTGATAATTTATTTTTCTTATAGTGTATATCGTCTTAAGAGCTATCATAGCTCATCATCTTCTTACGAAAAAACTCAAATTCAATATTTCTACTATGGAATTATATTAACTTTAACTCCGTCTTTGTTATTTAATGCAATTTTACCTGCCTTTAAATATGGGGAATATGCTGCTTATGGTCCTGCATCAGTTATATTTTTATCATTATTTATGACATTCGCAATTATTAAGCATAAACTTTTAGATATTAGAACAGTTGCCTTTCGAGCCGCTGGATATATTTTTAGTATTGGCACTCTAGTTATTTTCTTCGCTATAGCATCTTCATTGTTAACAAGATATATATATCAAAGTGGTGTAAAAGGTTATATACCAATTATTGTAAATATTGTAATTTTCGTGGCAGCCATTCTTAGCTATCCACCAATTAAACGGTATTTTGATAAGATTACAAATAAAATTTTCTTTAGAGATGCTTATGATCCGCAAGAGTTTTTAGACCAACTTAACAAGGCAATTGTAAGTAATATTGAGGTGGGGATTTTGCTTAGACGAGTTACAACTGTTATTCAAGAGAATATGAAATCTAGTTTTGTTGAAGTCGGTATACCAAGCGAAGATGGCAAAAAAGATCGTGTAATCGGCACCGAAGACATTGAGTATACGCAGCATGAATCGCGTTACATGCGAGGACGACTAGTGGGCTTAGGGAGCAAAATAATTACTAGCGAAGATTTAGAATCGACAGACGAAGAACTGCAAAAAATCTATCTAAAATATAATATTGCTGCACTTGTACATTTATCTGTAACTTCTTATCAACAAACACAAACTATTGCTTATATGATTTTTGGTAACAAGCGTTCGGGTAATGTATATAGCAAAGCTGATATAAAGATTATCGAAATTATTGCTGATGAATTGGTAATTGCCATACAAAATGCATTGAGGTTTGAGGAGATACAGGAATTCAATATTACTTTGCAAGATAAGGTGAATAATGCCACTACTAAGCTGAAACGGACCAATGAAAAACTTAAGGCTATGGATGCTACAAAAGATGAGTTTATCAGCATGGCATCGCATCAGCTTCGTACGCCTTTGACTAGTGTAAAAGGTTATATGAGCATGGTGCTTGATGGTGATGCTGGCGAAATAAATGATGCTCAGCGTAAGCTACTTGAGCAGTCGTTTGTTAGCTCGCAGCGGATGGTCTATCTGATAAGTGACCTTTTGAACGTGTCTCGGCTAAAATATGGCAAATTTATCATTGAAAATAAAAAGTGTAATCTGGCCGACATGGTAGAAGGCGAAATTGCTCAGTTAGCCGAACAAGCTAGCCTAAAAGATATCAAGATAAATTATGATAAACCAAAAGATTTTATAGATCTGATGCTCGATGAAAATAAAGTTCGACAAGTTATTATGAACTTTACAGACAATGCCCTGTACTATACGCCACGTGGCGGGCGAATAGAAGTTGAACTACGCGATGATAAAACCAATGTTTACTTCATGGTCAAAGATAACGGAATTGGTGTACCAGATGACGAGAAAAAGCATATGTTTACGAAATTTTATCGTGCTAGGAATGCCCGCGAAGCTCGGCCAGATGGCACTGGGCTAGGGCTATTTATGGCCAAAAAGGTGGTTGAAACCCAAGGCGGCAATATCTTATTCGATAGCAAAGAGAACAAGGGCAGCACATTCGGCTTTTCATTCGACAAAAAATCTCACGCCGTCGAAATCAAATAAAATTCCCCTTACAATCTTGCTTCGATGACTATGACTGTTTCCAAGGACAGTCCTTGGAAACAGGGCTAATCTTTTGTCTTTAGAGTCTTTAGGAGATTTTTTAGCGGAGTTTGATTACGATTTCGTCGTTGCCGCTGAAGTCTACCATATCGTCTTTTTTAGGTGATTTATTGGCAACTGGTTTAGGTGTTTGAGATTTTGGTTCTGCTAGTGATTGTTTTTGAGGCTTCGAGGCTTCAATTTTAGGCTCACTTTTGATAGTTGGCTTGGCTTTTGGCAGATCAGATTTGGGAGGACTGATATTTTGAGGCTGCTGTGATGAGTCGACAGATGTTACTTTATTTTTGTTTTTTCGGGTTCGTTTGCGTTTACGCCTAGGTTTGGTGGTGGCATTTTCGGCGAGTTTAGCTAGAGCCGAAATAACAGATTGTTTGGAGCTTGATTTGGTAATTTCGTGTTTGTCATCGAGAGTTTCGAAAGATTTTTCGGGAGATTTCTCAAAATTAGTTTCTGGGGAGCTAGGTGGGGGCGGAGTTTGTTCAAGGCTAGGCTCTACGGCTTCGATAGGGGCAGGTGGTTTAGGCCTAGAAGGTCTTTTGCTAGAAAAACTAGGTTTTTGGCCAACAGTTGGTTTGAGGTGATAACGACTATCAATGTATTTTTCGACTGATTCGATATCGGTGGCATAAAGTTCACGACTTTTGGCGATAATCTCTGCAGTGTTATCAAAGTTTACAGGAGTTAAATCTTTGGTAACGGCCGAAAAGGCTTGAACTTTTTCGCCCTCGATAGTCATGCTAACCACAAAATGGCGATTATGCATGTGAACTAAGTCGTAATCGGTAAATTTTGGCTCGAAATATTTGAGCATACTACGGGCATCGTCGGCACTTGTACGGAAGCTAACGATCGTCCCAACGTTGCCAAATACCGCATCGCGAACACTTTGCATCATTTGGGCGGTATATTGGTTGGCAACAGTCAAATTAAGCGAATATTTACGTGCTTCTGACAAAATCGTTGCAAAACTATCGGTGGCGAAGTTCTGGAATTCGTCAACATATAGGTAAAATGGCTTACGAGCTTCTTTGGGGATATCGGCCCGCGACATGGCGGCCATCTGGATTTTAGTAACCATCAGCGAGCCAAGAAGGGCGGCGTTGTCCTCGCCAATCAAACCTCGCGACAAATTGACAATTAAGATTTTGCCTTCGTCCATGATTTGGCGGATATTAAAACTTCCGTGTGGCTGGCCGACAATGTTACGTACCAAAGGGTTAGCCGTAAAGGCTCCGATTTTATTGAGTACTGGGGCGACAGCTTCGGCAGCAAATTTATCGTTCCAGCTAGCAAATTCGACCGTCCAAAACTGCTTGACAACTGGGTCATTGACGTACTGCAAGACATCGTTACGAAACTTTTTGTCGGTTAAAATTTTGGTGATGTCGAGCATGGTAGCTTCGGGGTAATCAAGCAACGCCAAAATACTGTACCTTAAGATATATTCTAGCCGTGGACCCCAAGAATCAAACATTCGTTTTAAGACGCCAATTAGCTCTGAGCAAGTATGACTTTTGAGCTTAGGGTCGGATACTTCCAAAGGGTTAAAGGGGATCGGAAATTGACTATCGGCGGGGTTGAAGTAAATTACGTCGTTCATACGACTTTCTGGGATACTTTGTAGCACACTCAAAGCATAATCACCGTGCGGGTCGATAACCGCAAATCCATGGTTGGTATCGATGTCACAGATAGTAAGAAGCTCGAGTAAACCCGATTTACCAGTGCCAGTTTGACCAATAATATACACATGCCTACCGCGATCGTTTCTGGTTAAGCCAAATAGTGTATTATGGCCCCGAAAATTAGTCACCGCGATTGGGCTAACTTCTTCGGTTAGTTTGATTGGTAAATTGGCTGGTGGCTCGGCGGTCGTGGCATTGGCCCATAATATATTAGGGGTCTCAACATTGGTGTGTGGCAGATGGTAGACGCTCGCTAGCTCTTCGATGTTCAGAATCATAGTTTTGCGGCTAAAATTTCGGTTTTGGTAGGCAACTATATCCTCGTGCCGCTGAGTCATTTTGCCAGCTACAAAACCGTTTAGGTATGTTGAGTTGAACTGTTTAAATGAAGCAATAACCGATTGTAAACGCATTCTGGCTTGAGATTCAGACGAATTACCGCTATAAATTATGCGAATAGTGGTTTGATAGGCCAGTTTATGGCTTTTTTCTTCGGCGGCTCTGGCTCGGACCGATTCATGCTCAGCAAGAGTTGTCGTGGTATTTTTTTGCTCAGGTGGGGCCGATAAAGCTCCCCATAGCCCAGTGTAAGCACCATTATTCTTAGCTCCACCTCTGATATTTTGGGCGTAACGCTCGCTTTTTTTGTACCAGCCAGACTGGGCGGGCCGAGCGACCACTTGTACCCATGCATTTTCGCCTTCGTCTAGCTGAGCTAGAGTGGCCGTTACACCTGCCAATGGGTCGACCTCGAAGCTTGGGAAGGTTTTGATAGGCAAAGGGTCTGGAGCGGCTAATTTTAGCTCACAGGCCATATTGACCGAATTTTGGTTATGCAGAGCGTAATCTTCTACCTCCGAAATGTGAACGCTAGGGTATTGGGCATAAACTTGATCTTGGACATATTGTTTGAGGTGTTCGGGTGTCCAGATAAAGAAGCAGATTCGGCCATTTAAGGTAGCAATCTCGAAACTAATCTTCTCGTGAACTGTACTAGCAAAAAAGCTCATTGTTTCGGCCTTGGTAAGTAGCCCATGTATGGCCGCCAAAACTTGCTCAGTAGCTAGCTCTTTTTTCTCGTTATTACGTGGTACTTGCAAGAGCAGAACAGCACCTTTATCGGGTGGGTTTACGTCGGTATTTTTGAATATCATTTGCTATATTATATCACTTTATGAGCAGTAATTGCAGGTCAGTAAAGCCACTACATAAGCGTATTGACAAATATGCCTATGTGTGATAAAATTATATCTGTAATTACTGCTCTATTTTTGTCTCAGATTATTTGAGTAGTAAGTTGAACTTTTACATGTAATTAACTAAATAGTCATAGGTTTTAATACTAGAGACAATTAGTTTTGTTTCGTTTTATTACCTAGATATAGCAATCGATCTTTTTAAATTCGGTAGGTTTAGTGAAGGCATAAGTTTAAGTGATTTTGTACTAAGGTATTGCAAAGTTTTGATTATGTAATTAGTCAGAAGTTTGCAGTACCAGTAGTATTCATAGTACTTATTCGTCAACTCCAGTAAAGGAGATGAAGTGCCTCGACTGAGGAACATCGCCCTAGCCACGTCAGTGGCCACATCTCTCGTTGGTGGTGCTATTGTGGCATCGCCAGCCGCTGCCTGGACCACGGTCCAGTCAGCCAAGACCATTTGCGTCTACGACGCAAATGGCAAGGCCAGTGGCCAGGTCACGCTTTCCGCGGGTAACCGCGAAAAGCAGCCTGCCTACGGTCCCACGCACAACATGACCGTCGAGGCTCTCCTCGACGGCAAGTCGCAAGGCAGCCGCCTTGCGGCCGTAGGTGGCAAGGATGCCATGTGGATGGTTTCGGTATCGTCAACCTACAGGGGAGGAACTGCCAAGTTCGTCCTCCGTTGGGCCGACGGCCGATCGGGTGTCGACACCAAAATGGTGTCGGTCCCTGCGGTGCCGAGTGGCTGCGTCGACAAGACGAAGCCTCCCACGACCGTGCCGACCGTCACGGCCACCCCGGCCACCCCGGTGGTGCCACCACCGACGGTTGTCATGAACCCGCCGCCCACCGTAACGGTGGAGCAGCCCGCTGTGGCCAACTTCGTCGTTCGCAAGGACGCGAACAAGAAGTCTACTCGCAAGGGTGGCAAGGTGATCTTCACCGTTGTGGTGAAGAACACTGGTGGCGTGACGCTCAAGCTTCGCTTGAGCGACGTCATGCCCTCGGGCATGGTCCTATCGGGCAAGCTCCCTTCGGGGACCTCGCTCAAGAACGGCCGTTTGACTGCGAACGTCTCGCTTGCCCCTGGGGCAAGCAAGCGGTTCGTCTATCAGACCACCACGGTGCGGAGCGGCAAGCTCTGCAACGTGGTGGCCGTCGCAGGGGTGGGCCTCACCCGACGCGACGACGCTTGCGTCGTTGTGCGGGTACCCACCAAGGTCATCCAGCCCACACCCGTGGCTGGCTGACCTAGAGTAGGTCGATTGCTGGGGCGTAATATGGCTCAATGAGACTAATTACCTTCTTGGTAATACTCCTCATTTGCCCGCTATTTCGCCCCATCGATCGGCTGATTCACTTTAATAGTCCCCTGAGCTTTTTAGCTCCTATTATTTGAATCAGCCGTCGTACCCCCATAATTTAAAATTTGTGACTATTTAGCTACAAAAAACCATAAGCATAAGCATAAAGTAGCGTGAAAATGTAGTATATTATACAATTTATACAATTTGTATTAAATTTGCATAGGAGTACAATAAGTATTGTACATATATTTAGACTAGCTGGGGTGAGGCAAAGAGTACTGGGTTAGGTGTTATTAAACTTTAACGAATATATTAGACCATCTAATAATTTAACTAAGGAGGGGTACAATGACAAAAACACCAGAAATGCCAATACAAACACAACCAAACGAACAATTATCACATCAGATATTCGAGGCGATTGGCTCATCAAAAGCCAGATTAATTGGTGCAGTTTGTGTCGCCGCAACACTTGTTGGTCCTAACGTAGCGACGGCTACGGAGAAGTCCGTTAGTTTAAGCGGACCAACAGAGGTAGCAATGACTGCCGAAGCCCAAAACACGGTTAGTAAAAACATTGATTTAGATGAGATATTATATGGTAAAGCGACAGTTGTAGCCGACACTCGGATTAACGAAACTAATCAGCCTGGCCATGAAGCCAAAGCTTGCAGGTGGTATAAAAAAGCTTGGAACTACTACGTAAACGAATATGGTCAAAAAGTCCGACGCATGGACAGCAATGTCTATGCCTGCAAAGACAAAGACTCACCAACCGGTTATGTTAAAAGAGGCGGTGGTTTCTCTGGTAGAGATTGCCATAATGTAGTCATCCCAATGATTAATAAAAAGCCTGCTAGGCGAGTAATCAAAGCTCCAATTATTAAGGGTAGAGTAGTCGAAGTTTCATCTTTTAACACCTCATTCACGCTTCATAGTGAGGCTACTGCCCGAGTAAACTGCGTTAGTAACGCTGGTTCGTCAGAAGCTGCGGCACGCGGTGTTGGTGACCAATCAGTTTCGCTCAAGAATGTCCTAAAAAACGTTGCTGAATACCGAGCTTTTATGGGGAATGTCAATGTTGACACCAAAAATTCCGTACTAATTAGCCTCAGAGACAAAATGAGTTCATCAGCATATGCCAAAGTAACGTGTGTTGATAAGCCACTGCCACCTTCGCCACCACCGCCAACTCCACCAGAGAATCCTAAACCACCAACTCCACCCAAAAATGCTCCACCAGTAATTGACATGGTTAAACCTCAGCATATGTTAGTTAATGGTATTTTACAGATCTGTGGATATGTTAGTGATCCAGATGGACTAGGTGACATAAAAGGCATGCCAACCATAACTTTTAGTGGTGATATAAATGCCGTCTCAGATGTCTACGCTGGCGATGAAACAGGCGAATATTGCAAAGATGCCAAAGCTGGCACAGTCGTCGGAGAGGCAACTGCAACTGGTGTAGTTACCGACAAAGCGGGTAATCAAGCTCAAGACACAATAAACTGGCCAGTTGTATCTGATAATCCAGGCAATCCAGGGGCATTTTAAGGGAATTTAAGGAGAAAATAATGAGATTAAGACTACAAATTGCAAAAACGGTGCGGACGGCGTCAATTTTCGGCCTAGTCGTAGGTATGTTAACAGGCTTATCAAGCGGACTAGTGTTTGCCATCGGCGAAGGCCAAATTGAAGGCGGTGATATATACCGAATAAAAAATGTCACAAAAAACAGTGGTTTCGCCAGTGTCCAAACCGCCGACCCATGTGAAACAGTTCAGTATAAGATTCGCTTGCATAACCCTGGCCCAGGAGTAGTAGGTAATGTTAATGTTCGGGCTAGCTTGCCAAGTACTGTTAGTGCGACTCACACCTCTACAGCGACTATCAGTGGTTCTAACATGCAACCAGCCACCACAACTGCACAGGCTACACTTAACCTATCTAGTGCCAAAAAGCTTAATTATATTGCTGGCTCAACCGAGCTGCTTAATACCAATAGTGGTGTGATATCTAGCTTACCTGATGGAGTAATTGGCTCAGGAGTTAATATCGGTAGTGTAGGAGTATCGTTGAACGAAATTCGGTTTGTGGTCTTTCAGGCAAAAGTAGACTGTGATACACCGCCACCACCAGTGTCCGATGGAGCTTGCACTGGCTTAGCTGTACAAGTTGTAAGCCAACAAGGTAGGCAAGTTACGGCAACTGTATCTGGTTCGGTAACTAATGCCGAAATCGTCGGCTATGTAATAAACTGGGGTGATGGCACAACTTCAGCTACTCAAACTGCTAACCACACCTATGCTCAGGCAGGTACTTATACTGTAACGGCTACAGTCAAGGTAAAATTAGCTAACGGAACGGTGGTCGACAAATCGAGCGAAGTTTGCAAAAAAACGATTGTAATAGAGACGCCACCACCGCCACCAGCCGACTACAAGTGTACTTTGCTCGAAGTGACCAAGCAAACTGGTCGAGTACTAAAAGTAACTAAATTTGAGACAACTACAGCCAACGGAGCAACCTTCAAAAATGCTGTCATTAACTGGGGTGATGGCTCAGCCAATACCACTACCGCTACTCCTGTCGGCCAAACTCATGAATACCAAGCAGACGGCACATATGTAGTTAAAGCTACTGCTTTCTTTACACTAGCAAATGGTCAAGAAGTGTCTCATGCTTCCGAGGCTTGCACCAAAACAGTAGTTTACGAAACGCCACCACCACCTGTATCTGATGGCAAATGTAGCCTATTGAACTTAACAGGGGTAGATTCGAACAAACGAGAAGTTAGGGCAGTGCTAACTGGAAGTGTCGATAACGCTCAGATTGTTGGTTATCAGATCGACTGGGGTGACGGAGCCAAATCTACAGATCAAACGGCCACTCATGCCTATAGCAAAGACGGCAGTTATATGATTGTTGGGACGGTCAGGGTTAAGCTTGCGAACGGTACAGAGGTCGACAAAACCTCAGATGATTGCAAAAAAACCATCAAATTCGAAAAATCGGTCATTTATTGCCCAGTTGCAGGTAAAGAAAACTTGCCAATTGACAGCCCTGACTGCAAAACAGTCATCACCGAAAAAGTTACTTACTACAACTCGACTAATACCTACACACCGACTACACAGGTAGTTAGTAGTGGTGTAATGCCAGACACAGGCCCTGGTAGCATGGCAGCAGTCTTCGTGATTGTTAGCGTAGCCAGCGGCGTAGGATACTATGTCTTTGCCTCAAGGCGATATTACTAAAGTCCAGCAATAGTCAACATAAAATAAATATTAATTAAGAATCCTAAATACTCATTTATTTAGGATTCTTTTTGTTTCTTGTACCCGACAATAGAAATAGTTTCCAAGGACCGTCCTTGGAAACGTACAAAGCCCGTAGTTTAGGAGTGTAGTTGCAGGAGTATTATATATTTAAGGATTTGTAGATTGTAGGTTATGTGTGTTGGCTAGTTCTGGCAAGATTTCGTTTAATGTTTCTTTATAATTCTTATAGTCCTCTACAAAAGCTTGATAGTGGGAGGTATCGTTATCGAACATATCGAGTAATGCTTGGGCATTTAGCCACTCTGGACAATCATGGACACCTAAAAAATATTTATAGCTAGAATATTTGTAGTTGCTATAATCTTTTGGATTTCGATGAATGTAGCGTGAGATATGGAGTAGATATGATTCAGATAGGATCAATGATGCTTTATATCGGCTCTGGAAAAGTGGCCCGACTCGATGATATTTTTTATTAAAATATTGAGTGTAAGATGTAAATACACGACGGGTAAGCCGCTCCATGGCTGTTGATTCGTTCTGAAAAATAAACAAATGGAAGTGGTTTGGCATGATGCAATAACTTAGCAGCTTTAGTTGTTCATAGAGCCAATCGTACTCTCTACCCTTATTGTCTTTTACTGGGGCTTTACTTAGATAACGTTTGAATAAATTTAGGAAAACTCGATGATCCTCATCATCTATGAAGATTTTTTGTTTATTTACACCTCTATTATAAATGTGGTAGTAGCTGTCTGATGAATAAGCTTTTATTCGGTTACGACTTGGCATAGTTGAATAATATCATGTGTGGAACTTGTATCCAAGGACGGTCCTTGGAAGCAAAGGATTGAGGGGAGTGTGGGGGGTTTAAGAACATGTTTTTTGAGAGAGGGGAAGTTTAGTATAATACTATTGACAAAAACGCACGCTTGTGCTAATATATCAACAGTATCGCTCGAATAGTGGCAACAGAGGTGGATCTGTCAAACGAGGTGGGTGGTAGCAGCTTAACAATTAGGCAAAAACACACCATTACATAGCTTTTTCACTAGCTGTTTCCAAGGACGGTCCTTGGAAACAGGATTTTTTGGGAGAGTTGGGATGGTGTACTTAAACTAGATAGTTATGGGTTTTTGATCCGAACTTGAGCTTTTACTCTAGTTACACTAGTAGTTAGTAGCTCGTTCGTCGATAGAAAGCCTTAATATAACAATCGACTATTTTTAATGAATCACAAAACATGACTAAGCACGTTTAGACAATACATCTTGGACGATGCACTTTGCTAGTATTAGACTGCTAGTAGTGTGCATCGCCCAATCAGGGTAATGTGTCTGTACGTGACGTCATGACCACGTATATGGCCAATCTCTCCTAAAAGGAGGTAGTCATGGCTCGTAATATGAAGCACTTTCTGATCGCCTCTGGGGCGATCGCAAGTTCGTTCATGGCCTTCGGGCTCGTGAACAGCTCAACCGCCTCGGCGGCCGGTGCGTGTGGCGGTGGCAACACTGTCAAGGCAGTCGTCCAGGGATGGACGAATCACGGCGTTATGGATGACGTTGTGAAGCCGACCCACAACAAGGTCCGTCTCGACGGGTCTGCCAGTGACCTGGTGCGAAAGCACCTTGTTAAGGTGACCGTGGCTCGGACAACCCGAGTTCAGAACTTTACCTGCAAGGGTGGACGTTTTGTGCCTGTCGGGATGACCACTTACCGCAAAGGTGAGGTCATCTGGGCCTACGCTTCCGACACCGCCGACGGCATCGTCAAGATGTCCTATGCGACCACCTGTGGTAACCTTCGGACCGGACGAATTCCCGTTCGCGTCCCGAAGCGGCCCAAGCCTAAGCCGCGAGTCGTTCCGACTCCGCAACCCACGCCCACGCCCGCATCTTCGTGCGTGAACGGACAGGTCAATCCCGCTAACAGCGGAGCAGCCTGTCAGGGTAACCAGTCCTCTCAGACGGCCAGTGTCGACACGACACAGACCGCTCGTCAGGACTGTGAGGCCAAGGGTGGGACCTGGAACAACAGCTCGGTCTGCACGATCGTCAACAACAACACGACGGTCATCAACCAGACCACTGTCCAAGTCAATGCCAACTGTTCGATGGTCACCATGACCATGGCAGATGGCACGGTGAAGGTGGTCTACAAGGAGAACAACGGAAACGTTGTCAACATCTGCTCGACGCAGACGACCACGACCCCGCCAGTCAATCCGCCCCCTTCGGCGAAGTCGATCAAGATCGTGGCTTCCACGACTCTTAACGACATCCCTTCGGGGAAGTCGAGTGGGCCTTTCACTATCAAGGTGAACGCGAGCGACCCCAACGGGTCACTCACGATCGACCCGGGTATCGGAGCGGTTAGCCGTTGCGATAGCAACGTGCCGACCGCTGAGGTCACCTTTTCCAGCCTTCCGGCCGGGAACTCTGACCACTGCGTGATCTTTTACGCACCCTCGGACCCGCTTCGGCCCACCAGCATGATGGTCACCATGACCGCCTCGCTCGGCAACGCCAGCGACATCAAGTCGCAGACGTTCGCGATCACATACCCCACTCGTCCCGAGTGAGGTAATTTCAAAAATCGATTTTGAAAGGTAGGGTGGTTCCATTGGACTAGCAGAGTCTTTATGACTCTACAATATTCCATTTTCGCCCACACATTGTGAGCAAAGAAAGGAAGTGATTCCATTGAAGTAATAGTCGGTTGTGAGGCGAGTTGGTCGACGCAAGCTTGGTTAAACCCAAGACACGCTCCCAACTCCCCTCGGCGACTAGCTGATTTTAATCTTGAGCATCCGCTCTCGAACAAAATCAGCTAGTCGTAACAACCCCCAACTGAAATAAATTGAAAGCCAGTAACTATCTAGTTTGTTAAGTAATAAATAATTTAATAACTAAAACTAGACTAAATAATATCTAAATTTTATATAAGGAGATAAGTTATGAAAAATCTAAAAACTTTAGCTATGACCAGTGCTGTACTTAATACTGTGGTTTTAGCATTTTCTGGTGCTGCCTTGGCTGGTAGCCCAGGCCAATTAGCTGGTGGTGATAACTACCTAGTTAAAAATGTAACTAAAGGTGGTTCATACTCTAACAGCGTATCTGCAAGCTGTGGTGATGAACTAAAATACAGCATGCAACTAAGCAACACCCAATTTGGTGGACTAAATAACGTTATTTTGAAGGCTACTTTGCCAACAAATGGCGGTGTTAGTACTGCTACAGCTACCACTGATTTAGGCGGTGCATCTGGTACAAGCGACACGGCAAGTGTTAGTTTGCCTAACGGTGCAACACAAAGTTTAATAAACGGTACTACTGTTCTTTATGATGGTAATGCAACTGCTATTAAAACTTTGCCAGATACAATTGTAAATGGTGTAAATATCGGTACATTAACTGGTTCTACAACAGAGTTTGTGAACTTCAAAGTTAAAGTAACTTGCCAAGAGCAACCTCCAGTTTCTACTGGTGTTTGTAAAGCAGCCGATGTAAAAACTTACGACAAAACTCGTAAGGTTGAAGTAACTGTAAGTGGTTCAGTTAACAATGCAACTATTGTTGACTACAAAATCGACTTTGGTGACGGTACTGTTGTAAACAGCCAAACTGCAAGTCATACATATGCAAAAGATGGTTCTTACCGAATTGTTGCAAGCGTATTGGTAAAATACGCTGATGGTAATTCAGAGTGGAAGACTGCTGATGCATGTGCTAAGAATGTGAAGTTTGAGTCAACTACTCCACCAGTAGTTACTCCTCCAACTACAACTACAACAACTACTCCAACTGCAATGCCAGAAACTGGTGCAGGTAGCGTCGTTGCTATCTTTATAGTAGTTAGTAGTGTAGCTGCACTAGGTTACAACGTTCTTTCTCGACGTATTCGTGCTTAAACCCACTGAATTTTGTCGATAAATGGACAGTCCGAGTGTAAGAACGGTATAGGATCCTAAAAACTGACCGCTCTAAATAATTACCCCTCTACCGAAGTAGGTAGGGGGGTTTTTGTTTTGTAAAAAATTATTAAACTTATGCTTCTTAATAAAATTGACTAAGTATAATAATGGTTGTATGATGTAGTTAAATTATATAATGTAGCTAAGTAAGAGGAGAGTTATATGTCACCAGAGCTTGGATTTTTTAGAAAAAAAGATGAGAGTTTGCAGAAGCAAATTAACGACATGGAAGCACGTATGAGTGCTTTAGAACAAGAATTATATAGTGCCAAAGATCAAATCGACTAGGCAAAGAAAACCGTGAAATGGGCGATATTATTAATAAATTAAACGCCAAGCTTCCAGAAGACGAAAGAATACACTACCCTGATGAAACTGAAATAATTGATGTAGAACCAGATGAAACGACAGTAGTCGAAGGTATAGATATGGTCGAAGACGAAGAAGGTGATTTTTCTGTAACAGATAATCCGATTGAAAAGAATAATGGAACTGGCGAAGATGATAACTCAATGTCAACTGAACCACCCAAGAAACAAGAAGGTGGGAAATTTATCGGGATATTTAGCAGACTAAAAGAAAAAAGAGCAAATAAAGATGATTCTGACAATACTGTAAAAAATGAAAAAATGCCTGAGGAGGTTGTGGAAGATAGGCCTTCAAACCAAAATGACCCATCTGTTAAATCGAAAAAAGATAAAAAAATCAAAAAAAGTGCTAAGCAATATTCGGGGTGGCAGGCAGTTGTTTACCCTCAATATACTGTCGATGAGGTTCAGCCAGATAACACAATTTTAAGACAATACGTCGGAAAAGACCAAAAAAGTAATCAAACTGCAGTGCTAGAAGAGACTAAGCAAGAAAAAGAGAAGAACAAAAAAGGATTGGTAATACTCGGGTTAATTGGTGCAGCTGCACTTGGTTTATGGGCTTTAAGTAGTTGTGATAACGACAATTTAAAAGAAGTAAAACGTAACGTAGCAGAAATATTTAACGATAAGAATACCTTGCCAGACGATGCTAAAGTCGTAAAAGATAATATGAGTACAGTAACTACGGCTAAAACTCCCGATGGGACACCTCCTAGTACACAAAATATCCGACCAAGACAATCTGGAATCAATATACCAGACTTAAACTCAAATCGTGGTGGTGATATCGTAAAAGCAATCAAAAATATAGACAGTTCTTCTGTTAGACAAGCATATACAAATATATTGAATAACAGAGATAAACATGATGAGTTAAGTGTGTCGCATGCTAAAAATAAAGTAAATTCACTGGAAGGTGTTAAGCCTGATACAATTTCGATTGAAGATATCGCCGAAGCTCATGCCTTGGGAATATTGAATAGTCGTGAGGTTGCACTGGCGAGTTATAACGATGCAATTGGCTTACCGACTAACACCCCGAGCAAACATTCTCACAAATGGCTGATAAATTATTTGACGCGGCATATTCAAGACAACTCAACAACGTATAGTATGCAAAGAGTAAGTGGTAATTTTGCAAATACAGGTATACATGATGGCAAAAATATCACCGAAAAAGTGCAGTATTTTGATAATTTGCGAGTATTTAAGATTAGCTTTGCGTCTGGACAAGACATACTTCTTAAAGTAGGCGGTGGCACTGATGCTAGCGGCTCGCCGTGTCTTAATAATCTACGCCGCGTACAAGTAAGCAAAACACCAGCAGGTCATGTTGTTATGGCTAATGGTGGTGTAGCGACTGTTTACGTGTAGATCTAGCACCTGTTAATTACGTTATTCTCGATTTTGTTGTGGATAAACACTAGTCAAAATGCTTTGTTTGTGCTATGGTAAAAACACGAAAGAGCAATGACTGATCGCTCGCAACAACAAAACAAATATACTCAAATTAGACACTAGTATAAAAGCTCGTATTAGATTGTAATGCGTCTAACGGTTTTAATTTGTCAATAGGTACATATTCGTTATAATAAATATATGCAAAAACGATATTTTAACGCAGTTTTAACCGAAGAAGACGGTATGTTCGTATCACTCAATCCAGATACTGGAATTGTTAGTCAGGGAAGTGATATTAACGAGGCTGTGGATAATTTAAGAGAAGCCTTAAAGCTATATTTTGAGGAATTGGATGATAAGTCTCAAGAGGACAATTTGTCGCATCAATCTTTTCTTACCACTGTGAGTCTTTAATTCTACTGAGTGGCAAAGAAGTGATGAAAATTTTGCAAAGTCACGGCTTCGAATTTGCTAGACAAAAAGGTTCACATGTTGTCATGAAGAAGATTGCTAAAACGGAAAAGATAATTACAGTTATTCCTGTTCATAAAGAATTAAAGAAAGGTACTCTACGTGGTATTGCACGCCAGGCTGGTATAGATTCAAAAGAATTAGGACTTTAATTTTCAAATTAATGATTTTATGTTAAAATAACAGAGGTAATTTTAAAATAGTGGTTGTAGTCACATTATTCAAGATGAAAACTGGTCAATAGTGTACATTTTAGTTTAAAATAACCATAAAGAGGTCTCATCGTCTAACGGTTAGGACACCAGGTTTTCATCCTGGCAATCGGGGTTCGATTCCCCGTGAGATCACCAAATTAGGATTTAAGTCACCATTCGTGGTGACTTTTTCGATTAACTGATGTGATTTGCTTAAAGTTACGGTTCCAAAACCGTCAGTAAAGCTATAGTACAGACCTTCAGGAAATACCATGTCTTGGATCTGCTTCCTAACCTCTAGGTTTCCCAGATTCCAAAACTTATCAGCTTGAGTTAGGAGCATGACCGCACTGTCTATTACTTGCTCCTTGTCGGCTACGTCATTACCAGACTCTGAGCGTTGGAACTCAAGATCAGCTAGGTTGTCTTGGATCTCATTTAGCTTTTGATTCTTCATCTCATCTGAAAGCTTATCTTCAATAAACAAATCAATAATCCTGGATCTCTTCTGCTGTAGTGTAGAGATCTGTGAATCAATTCGTTTTAGATGACCTATGGCGTCTTTGTAGTCGTTATTCCATGTTCGGAGTACTATCTCTCGAAAACCTTGGGCAACGTCTTCTCGTGGCGTAATTTGAGCCAAGAGAGACATAAAGTCTTCGTGCGTTTTGTCTCTACTCATACTATTAGCTTTGACTCCGTCAACCTTTCTGCATCTCATGCAGCTATATCGAGGATAGTGCTTATCACGACCCTTAGGTACACCACCTGTCAAAGGGTGTTTACAGTAAAAGCATTTCAAAAATCCTCCCCTTAGTGGCCAGTCTTCTTTTGCGTGTTTACTGTTTTTCTCGAATCGTTTATCGATGATCGCCAATATCTTGTAATGCATATCTGGTTTAATCAAAGGCTTATGGACACCCTTAAGATAAGACCCGTCTGTGAAGCTTGAACTTATGAAACCTGCGTACAATGGGTTTTTTAAAATATGCTTAACACCTTGCCAGCCATAAGGTTTTCCAGTTAACTTTGAGATCATCCCTAGCTTTTTAGCTAGCAATATTGCTTGATTTAAGTTGTACGCACCAGTAGAGAAAGTCTCAAGAAACTTTTTAGCGATTTCAGCGTTTTCGTCTGGTTCGATCGTACTAATACCCGTAACTGTTTTACTATTCCTGTAACCATATGTTGCCCTGTGAGGCCACCCGCCTTGCATGGTTCGGGCACGCATACCTGTGACTGTACGAGTGGTGCGAATATCGTTATCAAATTGAGCAAATGCGGCTAAGACACCTTCCATTAATGAGCCCATAGGGCTGTCGTCAATCGGCTCTGTCACTGACTTAAGCTTTACTCCATATTTGAGTAGAACGCCCTTGATCGCATGGTGATATTCGCTCTTGCGGGCAAGTCGATCAACTTTCCAGACTATACAGCCCTCTATCTTGCCACGGTTATTCTTTACAAAAGTCAGCATGTTTTGGAGTTGTGTTCTGTCTAATAGCTTTGCTGATTCGCCTTCTTCTCGAAATATATGTTCCTTGCTCAATCGTAGGCCATTTTTCTTTGCATACTCAATACACGCTTGTTCCTGGCTCTCTAGGCTAGTGCCAAATACTTGCTCTTCTGTAGACACTCGAATATATGCAATCGAAAACATTTAGAACCATTTCTCCTACTTATCACCTCTATTATACGCTATGTTTACTCTGAATTCTTCATCTTTTTGAACCGTTTCTATAAAGGCTCGTGCCAGTAGGTGCATGTTATTGATAAGATCCTCAACCTCATACTCAGACATGCCAGTAGTTGACTCATGCATGATCTCCCTGGCCTCATTGACAGTCATGATCTCATTATCGAGTTCAAGACTCATTTTCTACCTCGATGTCTGAGTAATTGTGTGTAGCTATTCTTTAAGATATTTCCAACTGAATTCTTCGATAGGCTGTTCTTTGTAGTAGTGTTTTGTGTAGTCTTTGTAATAGTCGGGTTATTGTCGCCCAACTCCATGAGTGATTTTGATACTTTCAGTCCGTGCTTTGGTGCTTCAAATTCCACTATTTCAGCGACTTTTTTCCACAGAACTTTGTAATGTCGTTTACGAGGGACTTGGCGGTATGTCATTTCGATGACACCAAGTTTTTTACCAATACGGATAGCATGTTTTTGATTAGCCGCGGTTAAGCCAGTCTCGTCTTCTAAATCCTTTGCAGTTTTATATATCCAGCCTCCACTACTGGACTGCTTACCCTCCCAATATGCGAGCTTCGATAGTAATAGACCGAGCTGGAAGCCAAAGACTCTAACTAAGCCCGCCTGATATAAAGTTGGAGGCTTCCCGCAGAAGAGTTTGATTAAGCTCTTCTGTCGGGCTGATTTACCTCGTCGCATTTCTTCCATAGCTACATCATATAAAGCCCTCGGCACCTGAAAGCACCTGAGCTTGTATCTGTAGAAAAAACTATTCTACCGTGATTCGATCGAGTACGTGGAATAATTTGGTGTTGAGTTTAACCCGACTAATAGTGCAATCGACAAGCTTTATCTTTGAGCCTTTTACTGCACTGACTTTGTCGTTTATTGACTGACAACATCGTTTAATCAACAGGTAATCTATGTCATCGTATTCTCTAGTTTCGAATGTGATGTTTTTATCTTTGGCGAGCTCATCAATTAGGTCACTCATAAGCCAGATTTTACGGGGATCATTAAAAAGTAGCTTAGCCAACGACGAGGTGAAAGTATTCTCTGGTAGGTCTGCATATTTACCGTATCCGATATAAATCGAACTATCCTCATACCAGTATCGCTTACGTAATTCTATTGAGTAACTATTCTTAAACCATAGAATTATTCGTCGTGTATTTCTAATCTTTAGTTCTAGTCGGTTCGCTGCAGTATTGCTCCAGCCCACTTTTAGGTGTTTCTTGTAAGTTTTATCAATCAGACTTTTTTCCCTGGGTGCGGGAGATATGCTTTGCACGCTTTTTACTGCAGCATCAAGCTGGTACTCAAGCGGTAAAGCAGTAGCGTGCAGAGTAGACTGATCTGCATCGTTTTTATCAAAAGATCTTTTGCGTTTGTCGTACTTTCGGTAAGCATATTCGGCTTCGATATCTTCTAGCTCTTCAGCAAGTGCAGTAATTAGATCCGTGTGATCTCTAGCCTCTAGATATTTTTGGTCACCGTAAGATTTTTCGTAAGCGTCTGGGCTGAGCATGTTTAATGCTCTAATCTAATTTCTTTACCAAGTCTGAGAGCTTCATATTTAGAGCTTTGGCAATTTTTGTCAGAGAGTAAAGATTGGGTGAATAGACTCCTTGTTCCATGAATCCAATATAGGTTCGATGGAAATCTGCTTTGTCTGCGAGTTGTTCTTGGGTTAATCCTGCTTTTTTCCGAGCATCACTGAGAATCTTGCCAAATGATTTTGCAAAGCGTTCTTTGTCTGCTTTTTCTTTGATGGATATAACTTTATGAGCCATACACCCATTACAAAGAATTGCAGAGTTAACATCTACAGAGTAAACATAGAGTTTGTGATAATATTACTATATGGATAAAGTCTTTGATTATTTGTTTCCAGCGGTAGGGGTCAGCCTCTTGATTGTGGCAATAGGTGGTTACTATTATCTGAGTGCGACACCTTCTTTTGCTAATAAGGCCGAATCGACTGTTAGTGAGGACGTAAGCTATTTGTCCTCAAACGAAGAAAAATATGCCGACTGCTATCATACAGTTAAATCAAATAGTGACTTTAGTGTCGCTACGGTCACGAATCGTCTCTACAACCAAGGCGTGTCCAAAGAAAAACTAGAGTTAATTGAGTCACAATTCAAGGTTAAGTACGAAAAGGAGTGTACTGCTGTACTTAAGACGTATGAGGATCGTTATAATTTATACGTCCAACATAGGAAAGAAGCCGCCGAATATCGACTGTCGAAACTAGATAAAATAATGGGCAAAAAAGCCGAAGTTGCATCTCGACCCAGTCCAATATTTAGCCTTTATCAAGAGTACGAACCAAAATCGCTTCAGTACCCTACGAACACCCAAGCAAAGATGCTTTATACTGCGAGTGATTACGAAATTTATGTTCAGCAGAATCTCTGATGCCCAAGCTTGACGAGGAATCTTTAAAGATACTTTGCGAGTATTTTGAGCTTCTAGCGGAAATAGAAGCTCAGCTCGAATCCCAAGAAGTAAAATGATGCTCATACGATGTTATAATAACTTCTATGATTACTATGCAAGACGTCTTTCGCAATGGTGATAGGAATTAATCAAACATGGCTGACATTGAAACACCAAATGCGGAAGAATTAAACGTACCAGACGGGGCTGAAGAGGCAGTATTACGCACTAAGCCTGATTTCTATTTAAGCCAGCTTACTGTAAAAGGATTCCGCGTTTTAAAGGATGCTACGTTCAACTTTAACCCAAGCCTAAATGTTATTGTCGGCCCAAATAATGGTGGTAAGAGTGCGTTAGTCGACGCACTACGATTGATTTTCAGCATCGGAACATATGAAGAAAAAGAAGACCTAATACGAATCCAGCACAAGGATGTATCTAGACTTCTTGGCGATGTGGATACAGCTACCGTATCGTTTGACGCCACTTTTCATGGCCGAAAAAATACCGACGTCCCTGGGATGTTCTATGACATCGATACCAATGAGGATTCTGAGGATGACGAAGAATATGGTGTATTCAAGCTTAGGTATCAAGTTAACTTCGGTTTTGATGACGTAAAGAAAAGATTTAGCTATAAGTCGCGAGATATTAGTGGAGGTAAAGATTTCTCTCATCCCGTTAGTCCTGAGTCATTGGACTATATGAAATCGATATACCTTGAACCTTTACGTGATCTTAGTACTGATCGAAGACGGATTGGTCTTGAGATAGAGCGATTACTCTATGGACATGGTGACCATAAAAAGTTAAAAGAGATTCCGCCCGAGCTAAAAGAGAAAGCAAGAGAATTACTTGAGAAAGCCACCGATGGTAATAAACACGAGGATGCTGCTGGGAAGAATTTTGCCAAGTATGCAAGTGCCTATAAATTCCCAGACAATGTATTGCACTTCGCACCCACAAACTTGAACGACGAATTACTAAGATCGCTAGAAGCCGTTTTAGAGCATGGGATCCACGGTGCTTCAAAGCTCAATCTCTCAAGTAATGGGTTAGGGATTAACAATCTCATATACTCAAGTATCGTTTTATCTCGCACAAGTGAAGAAACCGCTCACGTTCACCGCTTCTTTTTGATCGAAGAGCCCGAAGCCCACCTACACCCCCAGCTGCAGGATTCCTTCTTCCAAGAGTTAAACAAGATCACTTCTCACCAGATATTCGTAACATCACACTCGCCAACAATTACCGCAAAGAGTGACGTGGAGAAAATTATTGTTATGAGCCACCCCCAGCAAGATGTTGGAGGCCAGCCCTCTCATCTATCTGAGATAATCGAAGACGATGATAAGAGGTATTTGCATAAGTTCTTAGATGTGACTCGATCCCAATTACTCTTTGCTAATTCTGTCATTTTTGTTGAAGGCGTAACCGAAGCCCTTCTACTTGAGCGTTTTTCCGAGATGATCGGATGTGGCTTGAGAGAAAATGGTGTTGAGATTGTGATATTGGGTGCTAAAGGCGGTTTTAGCCATTTCGAGGCTTTGTTTGGTGAAGGTGGACTGCCTTTACGTTGTGCCTTCATTACGGACGATGACGCCAAACCAGATACTATGCCTGCGACTGCAGATGATCTCATCAAGAAGACTGAAGTTACCAGCATCACAGGTACAAACACACTGAAAACTTTTAAGGGACTTGGTACATTTGAGTTTGAACTCTTACTGAGTGCAGTCGGTAATACAAATATGCAAACCATATTAACTGACAGCCTGAGCAAGGCTCGAAATTCAAGTGAGACTCAGGTTAATAGCGATTTCGTCAGTGATTACTTAGATTTTTCAAACCCACTACTCAGCTACAAAAAAATGAAACAAAAATTTGCTACTGCACCAGCTGGAAAGTCACTTTTAGTTAATGATGCCGAATGGTCTGGTGGCTCAAGAACAAATAGTGCGTTTTTAACTTCAAAATCTGACTACGCATACTATCTACACGAAGCATTGCTATCCAAGACTGACCAAACTGAATTTACAGTTCCCAAGTACATACGGGATGCAATAGAGTTTGTGATAACACCAGATCCAGAACCAGAGGCAGGTACAGTTGATGAAGCTAACGACAGAACAGACTGATAGTCTTTGGAGTTCCGGATTACCTCGCTTTGGGTTGCAGATAATATCGGCAAGAGCAGGAACTGGTAAAACAACGCTTATCACCGAATACTGCATTAGTATTGCAGACAAGTGGCAGGCCACATTCAAGCCATGGCAAGGAATGGCGATGGTCTCTTATACAAATGTTGCTAAAGACGAAATAAAAACTAAGCTACAAAAATCACGAGGTAACACTAGCTTAGTTAACCACCCTCATTCTATTGAAACTATAGACTCATTCTTAAATAAAAAACTTTTCTTGTTGCATGGCGGAGTCTACATGGGATTCCCTGAGGGTCGGCCAAAACTTGTCGGGGAACCCTTCAGTACTTTTAAGGCAAAAGACAGTACTGTTATCAATCAGTTTGGCGGTGTGAGTAACTTAGATTACGGATTCATTTTTGACAAAACATATTATGGAATTGACGGCAGGATATATCCAAACTTTGGGCATGTGAAGCATGGCGATAATGGCAAGATGACGGTAGCTATTCGCAAGGGCGATAAAGCTGCCAGTATCCCTTGGTTCAATAATGGTGGCACTGAGTCAAAGTACGTGCAGGCACTCAGAGCTTATAAGGAAACAAAGCATAAGGAAGGCTTGGTCTCGCAAGCAGACGCTAACTATTTTGCGTATAAAGCATTGACCAGCTCCGACCATCTTACTAAAAGCATCATCAAACGTTACCCCGTGTTCATTATTGACGAGGCTCAGGACATGACCGAGGTACAGCATGCAATTCTTGATCATTTGATAGATAACGGTCTCGAGAATGTCGTGATGATTGGAGATGAGCAGCAAGCAATTTATGAATGGAATACTGCTCGTCCAGAACTTTTTACGCAAAAGGTTGCTGACGATAATTGGTTAGATCATGAAATTGCAGGAACTTTCAGGAATAGTCAAAATATCTGCAAAGCACTCAACTCTCATACGATAACTGGTAATATCAAGCCCGCTGAGGGGTCTAAGAGCTTAAATTACACCGATGATGTTGGGATTATAAACTGGAGTATTAAAGACGATGATGCAGGCTTACAATTCAAGGCAATTGTGGATGGCTTCGCTCAACATATTTCAACCAAAGACCCGCACAATTACGATGAACTACGTTTAGCCGTATTAGCAAGAAGCAAAGAAGACGCGGCTCAATATCGAGCCTTTTGTATAGAGAGCCCCAATCTAAAAGTTGAGCCAGTCGAGTTTGACCATCCTCATTCAAGGGGAATATTAAAAGTTGCTTATTTTGTTACAACTGGAGATAAATACAATGCCTTTAAGGCGTATGAGAGGATGTTGTACAAACTCAGCGATGCACAGACCCTTGAAGCTATGAAAACGGAGCTACTCAGTAAGCTCGGTCTTGATGAGAGCTACGCCTATAGCTATAGAAAAGTTCTTTATACCGACTTACAGATAATTGAGGCTCAATTGTCTGGCGAGGAGCCAACAATTTCTCAACTTTCTAAAATAGATCAATGGCAACTTAAGGCACTCTCAAGTGACGTCACGATCGATATCAAGAATGATTACACTGTTGCCGCAACTAACGATCAACCTATCGCCAATATGCTTGTAGTTCAAAACGAAAAACCAGTTGACTATCATCCAGTTCATAAAAACGTCAGATTGGTATTCTCAACTATTCACGGTGTTAAAGGTGAAACATATGATGGTGTCCTTTACGCATTTCGAGAAAAGACACTTGCTTGCGGGTGTCCTAAAAATTCGACAAATTTAAACCTGAAGATCGCTGGGCACGACATGCTTGAATGTGAAAGTAAGAGGATTCAGTATGTTGCAATGTCTCGAGCTGCCCAGAGCTTATGGATAGCAGTTGCCTCAGATGATCAAAAATGGCAAACCTTGCTTTCGGGCTCGCAGAGACAAATAAGCGTACAGATTGCAGAAACAGTTAGCGACAGAGCACTGAGTCTAGATGAATGGAAGCCTGTATGGGAAAGTGTTGGCTCTGTAGATCGAATGTTAGGTAACATTCTTCGTATGAGTACGGCAAGGATAGAGGGTGGGACGCTTTTAGTGAGTTTCAAATTCATGTTTCATAAAAAGAGATTTGGCACCACAGCACATGAGCAAATTATAAAAGTTGCTGCTGACAAAGTATTTGGAGTCCCTATGCAAGTCAGTATTGTGCACGAACCTAGAAAGTAAAAATTTTATACGAGCATCGAGTACAGAGAATGAATAATACAAAGAGAAGGTGGGGGTATGCTTTCACTCGTGTAGAGACACAGCAAGTGTTGAGCACTATCACCCCTGTTAGCTGTTTAAATATGCATGACAGTTGTACAATTTTAATATGAGTCCTAGAATACCTGATCCACTGATGATGAAAAACCTGGCTGATACAGTCGATTCTGCTAGCAAACAGGTTCAAGAAGAAATGAAGAATCACAACACCTTCAGTGAGCTTTATAGGTCTACGGTGAAATCAATTGACGAGAAGATTATACTCCTGTCAGCGGGTTCAATCTCCCTCTTGTTAACTTTTGTTGGAATCCTATTTAATAGCACACGTGACGTAACGCATCTACACTACTATTTTGTGGTTGTTGCCATAACTTCGTGGTTAATTTCGATTATCCTCTTGCTGCTATCAAGATGGTATGAGGCGACATATCTTTCGCACAGTGTCCATGTTCACTACTTGGGTGCATTAGAACGAAAGACAAAGGCTGAAATAGAGCTATATAAAAACTACCCAAATATCGTTTCTGCGGACACATTAGAGAATTTCACCGACCAAGAACTCGTGAAGATTGTAAAAGATGGCGAACGTCAGTATAAGCTCACTCAGGATGCAACTAAGAGAACCAAGAAGAAAGAATCTCTTTATGACAGACTAAGTAAGGCTGCTAGGCTCGTTGGGCTCCTCCTGTTCGTAGTTGGCTATATCCTAGCCAGCATATTCTTCCTAGGTGTTCTCAATTTAATGAAGGGCTAGCCCCAGATGTGACAGCACGTTTATAAAGCTCACCAAATGCAATAAGCTCACTTTTCAACTGATTCCAGTCTATCGAGATTCCTTTCACCATGAAAAGAGTCCCATTTTTGGGACTTTTTTCATTTTCTGAGAGCATTTTTATCATCTTTATAGTTGCATGTTTATTTGATTTGGGAGTATACTTAGACTTTGTAATGGCATTTATTGCCGAAGCTTTGCAGATTATTAAATAAAAATTATACACATCACAACTTCTACAGATTTATTATTTATTTAGTTTTGTATTGTTGTAAAATGTAAGCATAAGGAGAAAAACGTGACAAATACTTTGCCAAAATTACCGATCAGACAGTTCAAAAAAACCAAAATTTTGGCAACTTTGGGTCCATCAACTGATACTTACGACGGCATAAAAAAGATGATTGAGAGCGGTGCTAATGGCATTCGTTTGAATTTTAGTCACGGGTCGCACGAGGAACGCGACAGACAAATCCCTGAGATACGCAAAGCATCAAAAGAATGTGGCAAACCTGTGGCTATTCTGCAAGATTTGCAGGGTCCAAAAATACGTTTGGGTGATTTTGAGGGAATAATTAATGTATCAAAAGGTCAAAGTTTAACTTTTGGCTACAAAACGGATTATGAAAAAACAGGTTATATTCCTACTCAGTACGATTTGAGTAAAAAAGTTAAGCGTGGCGAGCAAATGTCGCTATTTGATGGCAAGATAAAAACTACCGTTACATCGGTAGCAAATGGCTTGGTCCATGTAAAAGCCGAGAATGCCGGAATATTGATCAAACGAAAAGGGATTAATGTGCCTGACACTGATTTTGGCGGAGATATTATTACGGCTAAAGATAAAAAGGACATCGCCTATGGGTCAGATAAAGACATTGATTATGTGGCTTTAAGTTTTGTTCAAACCCCTGATGATATCAAAAAACTTCGACGCTTACTAACTAATTTGGGATCGAGTGCCAAAATTGTGGCCAAAATAGAGACCAAAAAAGCTATCGAGAATTTAGAAGAAATTATTAAAGTATCTGATGGTGTAATGGTGGCTAGAGGTGATATGGCAACAGAAGTATCGCCAGAATCGGTGCCAATTGTGCAACGGCAGATTATCGAGCTGGGTATGAAATACGCTAAACCAACAATTGTAGCTACCCAAATGTTAGCCACCATGACTGAATCACCTGAGCCAACGCGAGCTGAAGTTTCAGATGTGGCAACAGCCGTACTTTTGGGTGCCGATGCAATTATGCTAAGCGACGAAACAGCCAATGGCCAATATCCGATTGAATCGGTAGCTGTTATGAAACGAGTAATCAACTATACTCAAAGCCATGCTCTCCATCCATTGTCAGTAACCAATATGGAAATCAAAGATTCTAAATCTCGGGCAATTTCACTAGCTGTTATTGAACTAGCTAAACAAATGAAAGCAATTGCTATTGTCGCCGAAACTAGGTCTGGGGCAACTGCATTGTATATAGCGGCTGCTCGGCCTGATATGCCGATCTTGGCGGTGACTTCATCGAAGCAAACTGCTCAACAACTTGCTCTCGTTTATGGAATCAAATCTTATGTGCGACCAGACGAAAAGTTTCAGGCTACCAAATTATCTAACTGGCTGCAAAAGAACAAAGTTTTAAACAAAGGCGATACGATTGTAACTGCCTCTGGTCAATATCCAGGTGTGGTTGGCTCTACAGATACAATCAAAGTTCGTGTCATATAGCATATATTTTGCTTAAAATGTGTTGCTTATGCTAAAATTTGGTTATAAAAGGTGGATCAACAGGTGTTTAATAAACAAACAATCAAAGATGTAAATTTGGATAACAAAACAGTTTTGGTACGGGTCGACTATAATGTGCCATTAAAAAATGGTGTAATAACAGATGATTATCGAATCAAAAAGTCTTTGCCGACGATTGAATATTTACGTAGTAAAAACTGTAAAATTGTTTTAATTTCGCACTTAGGTCGACCAAGCGGGCCAGAAGATAAAAGCTGCTCCTTAGCAGTTTGTGCCAAGCGTTTGGGCGAGATGCTACATAGTGATGTGCAGTTTGATACAGATTGTATTAGTGATTCTGCCAAACAAAAAATCGACAATTTGCATGAGGGCCAAATCTTGTTGCTTGAAAACCTCCGTTTTTATAAACAAGAAGAAGAAAATAATGATGATTTTGCTAAAAGATTAGCCGAAGGCTGTGATTATTTTGTCCAGGATGGCTTCGGAGTAGTCCACCGCGGACATGCTTCGACTGAAGCAATCACTCGTCATATTCATTCAGTAGCAGGCTTGCTAGTTGAAAATGAAGTGTCATCTATTACCCAAGTAATGGACAACCCTGACAAGCCCTTGATGGCAATTGTCGGTGGTGCCAAAATTAGCGACAAAATAGACTTGCTGAGAAGATTTATTGATATGGCAGATATTGTGGTTGTGGGAGGAGCGATGGCCAATACGTTTTTGTTAGCCAGTGGTCACAAAATCGGCAAAAGCTTAGTTGATCACGACGATGTTCCTTTGGCCAGAGAAATTATTGATAAAGCTCGAGACAAGGCCAAAAATAGTCGGTTTGTATTTTATGTTCCGCAAGATGGCGTGGTAACCAAAGAGATGAAAGAGGGTGTCAAAACTCGAATAGTCGACTGGGGTACTCATTCAATCGCCGAAATTGAGAATTATCCCAAATTACCTACAAAGTTGGACAGTGAGGTCGCAGAAGACGAAATGATACTCGATATTGGTCCATTTTCAGGGGCATTTATTGCTGGCAGTATGCAGCTTGCTAACACCGTGGTTTGGAATGGAGCAATGGGTGTAACTGAAGTAGAAGGTTTGCGTCACGCCGTAGGGCCATTTTCGCATGGGACAGAGCTAATTGTTGAAGCCATGATGGGACAGTTTGGTCACAAGCCTAAAACAGTGGTTGGCGGCGGCGATACCGTGGGCTACATTGAAGACCGTAAATTAGTTGATTGTTTTGATCATGTATCGACTGGTGGCGGAGCGAGTATGGATCTGATGAGTGGCAAAAAATTACCAGGCGTGGAGGCTTTAGTAGATAAATCATGAATATTTTAAACAGAAAAAACTTAGTCATCGGCAACTGGAAAATGCACCTAACGGTTGCCCAAGCTAGTCATTTATCGGCCAATTTGCACAAAAATATCAGAGGTCATCATGATGTCGAAGTAGTTTTGGCACCGAATAACTTATCAATTCAGCCATTGTCACTTGAGGTTGATCGGCGACGGTTCCGCTTAGCTAGCCAAAACGCTTATCACAAAGACCAAGGTGGCTTCACTGGCGAAACATCTTTTGCAATGTTAAGAGGTCTGGTTGACTATGGAATTATCGGACACTCCGAGCGACGAATATATTTCGGCGAGACAAACGAGCTAGTTCGTGACAAAGTAGCGGCAGCTGTAAGGAATCGGATTATTCCAGTGATTTGTGTCGGTGAAACTGCCTCAGAAAAAAGTGATGGACAAACCAAACGGGTAATTCATGATCAAATGTCGGTAGCCCTAAGTAATCTTACACCAGATGAAATTGAAGATGTTGTGATTGCTTATGAGCCAGTTTGGGCGATCTCTAATTTGGGTGGTAAAATTGCTTACCCCGACGATATCGCCAAAATAATCAACTATATTCGTGGGCAAATTCATGATTTTTTTGGCGAACGAGTTGCTAGGTCAGTCAGGGTGTTATATGGTGGTAGTGTAGATAATCATAATGTCAGTGGCTTTTTGGCGATTGACGGCTGTGACGGGGTGCTAGTTGGTAGTGCAAGCCTGAATGCCCATAAGTTTAGTAGCATTGTTGAGCAAGCTTATAAACTAAATCGGGAAAAAAGTAATGGCTGAAGAAAAACCAACCCCTAAAGTAATCAAAAAAGGTACGCGTGTAATGGATATCACGACCCCTGGTAAACCTGTGCCTTCGGCTACCTCAAAACCTGTAATAGTTGGCCATACAAACACCATAAATGCTGATCCGATATTATCAAATTCCGATTCCGATAAAATTGAAATCCAAACCGAGGCTCCTGAGACATCAGTTAGCCAAGAACCTGAAGTTGAGGCACCAAAAGCCGAAGAACAACCTCAGGCAGCTACTAATGAAGTGGCTGAGGAACCGAGCAAGCAAGCCGAAACTGAAGTCGAAGAAGAAGTTGCTCCTGCTGAAAACGCTGAACAGTCTAGTGATAATGATACAAACGAAGCCGACACTGAAAGTTCAGCTGTAATTGACGAAATTGCTGGCAATGTCACGCTCAGTAAAGACCGCCAAGATAAAGAAATGGCCGAAATGCAGGCCAGTGAGCAAATTCAGAAAATGATAAATTCTAAAAAATATTATGTCAAAACTAAGTCGCCCGATAGTGTCTCGAATTTTAGATGGTTAGTTTTTTTGGTTGGTATCTTAATTTTGGCGGCTGCATTGTGGTATTTTTTGGTTGGGCCAGGCAAGGGCATGATTAATTTGCCGAAAAAAACCACTACTCCGACTCCTCAAGCCACCGCTCCAGTTGCCGCATCTAATACCCAAGCAAACCCAACTCCAAAACAACCAATATATAAAGATTTTAACGAAACCAAATCTAATCTTAATTTTAGCTATTTAGACACCTGGAAAGTTACTTCTGCCCCAGACACTAAATTTCCTGAAAAAAATCTGATTACATTAATTAGTCCAGTCGAAAACCTAAATGTATCGACTGCTACTAGTCCGTCGCCTGTAGATGCAGAAGTATTTTTGAGAGCAAAAATTTATCAGGAGAATACTACCGATACCAAAAAATACAAGAACGAGCTAATAAATATGAAAAACTGCTCCAGCGAAGATATTATTATCACTAACACTCCTTTGCAATTTATTTATCTCAGTTTTGCTCAACCTGACCCTTATGTTACCCGAACAGCGTTAGCTAGTGATGTTTGCCAAAAATCTGGAACTCTGTTTAATTCAAACGACAAAATCCAACTGTCTACAAAGAAAAACACATATGTAATTTACGCTGAGTATGTCTATAGCGATGCATATTTACTCAAAAACGGTACTGCTCAAAGAGATATTGCTCTTGCACAAGAAAATGGTGTATCAATGAAATTAGAAAATTATAAACAGGGCAAAAATTTAGCTGAACTCAAAAAAATACTAACTACTTCATTAAAAGAGAAATAGTTTTGTTAAAATAGATTATAGTGGTTGATATTATTTTTGATGGTTTAAATCCTGACCAAATTAAGGCGGTCAAAACTACCGAAGGTCCTTTGCTGATTCAGGCTGGGGCTGGTAGTGGCAAAACTAAAACTTTGACTCATCGGATAGCGTATATACTGATGACTAATTTAGCTTTTCCTGGACAAATTTTGGCAGTAACTTTCACTAACAAAGCCGCCAAAGAAATGCGTCAGCGACTAGCAAGTTTGTTGGGATACGATCAAAATTTATCGTTCATGCCATTTATGGGGACATTTCATAGCATATGTGTTCGGATACTTCGGCGGGATGGTAGCAACATTGGTATACCAAGTAATTTTGTAATTTTTGATGAGGCTGATAGGCTAGCTGCTGTCAAGCAAATTGCTAAAGCTAAGCACATTGACGAAAAGCAGTTTCCTGCCCGACAAATCGCCAGCATGATTAGTAGTGCAAAAAACGAGTTGATTGGCCCAAGTGAATATCTTGCGACCGCTAGAGGCCCTATGGCTGAAATTGTTGCAGAGATTTATGCTGCTTATCAAAAATTATTAAGAGAAACTGGGGCATTGGATTTTGATGATTTAATTTGGCAAACTGTCGAATTATTAAAAAGCTCAGCAGAAGTTCGGGGCAAATATCAAAGCCAATTTAAATACATTATGATTGATGAGTACCAAGACACCAATGCTGCTCAGTACAATTTATTGAAATTACTTTTAGGTGAACGCCAAAATATTGCCGCGATCGGTGATGATTGGCAATCAATCTACGGTTGGCGTGGAGCAGATTTCCGTAATATTTTGCGGTTCGAGACTGATTATAAAAATGTAACTGTCATCAAGCTCGAACAAAATTATCGAAGCACAAAACCAATTTTGGACGCTGCTCACAAAGTAATCGCCAAAAATCAAAATCGTTCAGACAAAAAATTATGGACAACCAAAAATGATGGCATGGCTGTCCAAATTTATCCATTATTGAACGATCGAGCCGAAGGCGAAACGATTGTTAAACGTGTAAAGTATCAAGTTGATTCGGGTAGCCGACAATTAAATGACTTTGCAGTTTTGTACCGAACAAATGCTCAAAGCCGAAGCTTAGAAGAAGTTTTTATTCGATATGGGCTTGCTTATCGAATTGTCGGTGGCGTGCGGTTTTATGATCGCAAAGAAATTAAAGATATTTTGGCCTATGTCAGGTTGATTTATCAGCCCGATGACCGAATAAGTTTTGAGAGAATTGCCAATGTTCCGACTCGCGGATTAGGTAGCAAAAGTATGCAAACATTTTTTAGTTGGCAAGACACTAATTCGGTTTTTTTGTCTGAGGCTCTAACTCGAATTGATGAAATCAATGATTTAACGCCTCGTGCTAGAAAAGGTTTAAGTGAACTAGCTAGTATAATATTTGATTTTCGACAAAATTTAGACAATCTACAGCCTGAAGAATTAATCAATTCACTAATAAAAAGACTAGATTATTACGACTATTTAGACGATAAAACTCCTCAAGGCGAAGCTCGCAAAGAAAACGTAAAAGAATTACTAAGTGTGGCCCAAGAATACCGTGAAAGCGGGTTAGATGGATTTCTGGAAGAGGTTGCTTTGATTGCTGGAGCCGATGCTAGCCATAATAATGGACAAGCAATCACGCTGATGACTGTCCACTCGGCCAAAGGTTTGGAATTCCCAATAGTTTTTATGGTTGGTATGGAAGAGTCGATTTTCCCGCATTCAAGGGCCTTGTATGACCAACATGAAATGGAAGAAGAACGACGACTGTGTTATGTAGGCATGACCCGAGCCAAAGAGGAACTACACATGTTACATTGTTCGTCTAGACTGCTTTATGGTGGTATGCAACACAATCCACCTTCAAGGTTTATATCTGAAATTGATGGTGAGACTCAACCTTTGAATAATTATTTCAATCAAGATTACGCTACTTACCAAAGTTCATCCGAAGTAAAATATATTGAAGAATTTTTTGAGGGCGACAGAATAAAGCATCAAACTTTTGGTGAAGGAACGGTAATGGAAGTTAATGGTGATTTAGCAGCCATTTATTTTCCAAAAATTGGACTAAAAAAGCTTAGTTTATCAATTGCTCCGATTAGTAAAATTTAAGCAACTGGCCTATACATCTAATCTGTAAAATGCTACAATGTACGAACGTATTAACTAAATTATTGAGGTAAGGTTTGGCCAAAAAATCTGCAAAAAACTCTAAATCCGTGTCTTCTATAGTTTCGGGCAAAACGCTCGATATTATTTCTACCAAAAAACCGAAGAGAGGTTTGGTGATTAGGCCGACTAGTGTAATATCGACAAACAATAAACTTCGACCAGTCCTAAAAAATTTGCCACCAGTCAAAATAAGTAACATAAAAAAGTCGTTTAATGATCGGCATCCTTTTGTAGTGCCGTTAGTAACAATTATTTTTTTGTTTTTGGCGTCGATTGTTGGTTTTTTGGCCTTTGGTGGTCAATCGGTTAAGCCAACCGATTCGCGGATTATTCAATATTCTATCGACGGCAAAAGTCAGTTTGTGCCAACCCGAGCAACGACAGTAAAAGAGTTTCTAGACCGCACAGATGTAAAAATTAATGACGGTGATTTAGTCGAGCCAAGTCTTGATACTCAGATTGTCAGCGAGAAATTCAGTATAAATGTCTACAAAGCAAAATTGACGACCTTGATCGATGATACAGGCAAAAAAACAGTCCTAAAAACAGCCGATACATTGCCAGTAGTTATCGCCAAAAAAGCTGGCTACACGGTTTACCCAGAGGATAAGCTGGACGTTATTAGTCCAAATGAATCAATCAAAGACGGTATTTTAGGGACGCAAATTAAGCTTGATCGTTCGCTACCTGTTAAACTAAATCTTTATGGCACCACATATGATATTCGCACAAGAGCCGACACAGTGGCCGACTTGGCTAAGGAGCGTAATATTTCATTTAGTAATATGTCCATCTTGCCAGACCCGTCAACCAAAATCCAAACTAACCAAATCGTTTTTGTAACCGAACCAGGTAAACAACTAGCTTCTTCGCAGGAATTAATCAAAAGAGGAATCGATACTGTCGATGACCCAAATACGGATTTGGGTAAAACTACCACGAAAAATGAAGGCAGTGATGGTATTAGGGCAATAATTTATGAAGTTTTGCCAGATGGACAAAAGAAAATTTTGCACGAAGTTGTTTTGGCTCAACCAGTCAATAAAGTTATTGCTCGCGGTAAAAAAGCCCCAACCGTTCCATCGAATGTCAATGTCTCATCTGACAAAGCAAGTATTATGGCTGCTGCGGGGATTTCACCTGGTGACTACACAGCGGTTGATTATATAGTCGGTCGCGAATCAGGTTGGCGACCAGGAGCAGGCAATGCCAGCAGTGGAGCCTATGGACTTTGCCAGGCTTTACCTGCTAGTAAAATGGCTTCCGCTGGCGGAGATTATTTGACTAATCCAGTTACTCAACTAAGCTGGTGCAACTCGTATGCCAAGCGAACTTATGGTGGTTGGCAAGGTGCTTATAGTTTTTGGATTTCACATCATTGGTGGTAAAAATGGACCATAAACCTGATAAATCACTGGGTCAACATTGGCTCACCGATCGAGATATACTTGAGCAAATTGCCGACTACGCTCAGATAAATGATCATGATTTAGTTATCGAAGTTGGCCCTGGGCTAGGTACTCTAACTGGCGAATTACTCAAAAAAGCTCGTAAAGTCGTAGCAGTAGAATTTGACTCAAAACTTCACGAAAACTTACACAAAACCCGCCAAAAATTATTTGGTCAAGATGCTGATAAGTTAGAGTTAGTTAACCAAGATATATTGAAATTTAATTTCTCGCAAGTTAAACAAGATTATAAGGTTGTGGCTAATATACCATATTATTTAACTTCTAAATTAATTAGGATTTTAGGAGATTTAGAAAACCGACCTAAAGTAATTGTGCTATTAATTCAAAAAGAAGTAGCTGAGCGGATTTGTGCTAGCCCAGGGCAGATGTCGCTTTTGAGTGTGTATAGCCAGATGAATTTTGACTGCCAGCTAGGAATAGTTGTAAAGGCCGATAAATTTTCGCCGCCGCCTAAAGTTGATTCAAGGGTAGTGATTATGAATAGGCTAGAGCATTCATTAGATGAGAACAGTAATCAAAAAAATCTTAATCGCATTTTAAAATGTAGTTTTATGAATAAACGTAAAACGCTGGTTAACTCACTAAGTTCGGGTATGAGTATGTCAAAAGCCGAAATCACCGAAATACTTAACACGTTAAGTATTAATCCAAATGCACGGCCGCAGGAGTTATCAATCCACCAGTGGCTGGAGCTAGAAACTAAATTCGACTAAATACTTAACGTGTTAAGTATTCCCTCTTATAAATAAAAAAAGCGGCTGTGATATAGTAAGCTTATGGGGTATAAACAAAATGTGCCTTACCTGATCGATCGACTAGCTATTTACTTTGCTAATAAATCAGATCAAATTTTACTTGAACGCTATGGCATAAGTATGGCTCAATATCGGTTGCTGATGGTTCTAAACGAGCAACCAGGTATCCAGCAAAAGGAAATTGCAGCTAATTTGGCCCAGACTGAAGCTAGTATAAGTCGTCAAATTGGGATTTTGGTTGACAAAAACTTGGTAGAGATTGGGCAGGCTCGCGACAATCGTAAACACCTGATTTATATTACTCGCAAGGGCCAAGAAATGTTTATCAAAGCCAGCAATGCTCTGGATGGCTTTTATTTATCGGAGTTTGATAATTTGTCGAATAGAGATATTGAGCATCTAAAAACATTATTACAAAAACTTCATTCTAGCTTTTAATATTGTCTCTTTCGACAAGCAATTGATGATCCAGCAAATGGTCTAGTTCGATAGCCAACACCAGTTTGGGGGCTGAAAAATTCGGCAAAATTTTGGTATGGTCCATCGTAATTTGATTGCGAACGCAGTGCATGAGGTATAAATTTGTTAACTGCTTTGATTATAAAACTACGATCATGTAGCGAGTTATTTTTGTATGTCACTAACTCTTTAGACGAAGTCATTAATTTAGTGTGCAAATTAGAAAGTTTACGGACTAAATCACGATTATTACTTACGTCTGGCCTAGATAATTGGTCGGCGATTCCTGATATCACAAAATCATTCATCCACAACCAAATTGGCCCTTGCCACATGTTTCTGCCACGATAGTTAGGGTCGTAATCGGGGCTTTTGGTCGAGACAGTCGGTATCATAAAATTATCGGTAAATTCTTTTTCTATCAAATCAATAATTTGAGCCAGTTTGGTAGTCTCTAAACCGTCAAGCACTAGCGGGAATAAATTACTAATTGATTTGAAAAAAACTGGATCGCCAGGCTCTAAATTATTATTTTGGTAGACTTCTATATCATATTCAGAAAATCCAGTTAAGTTTATGCCGTAAAACCCAAATTTTTCATCATCTGGGTTAAATATATACATTTTCTGCTGAATTTGATGAGATAATTTTTCGGCATGATTATGGAATTCGATAGCATCACTAAACTCATTATTTTCTTCAGCAATTAAGGCCAAGTCACGTAAATTTTTGGCAAATAAACAATTAAACATAACATCGCAAAATTTGAAGGTTTGATGAGCTTGGTCGGCTTGCCAACCGTGTTTTTTGTTGCGAAATCCCAAAGCGACATTACCAATGTAGTCGGCAGCTGAATTAATCGCGATTTTATAAGTTGGAGTATCTTCGCCGCTGCTGCAAAACGGTTTTTTGTACTGAATAAAATTGAAAGTTGGGTCACTGTCACGGCCTGTTTCACAAGGGTGAATGTTGAATATTAAGTAGTTTTCTGGACTAACTTGACGTTCTCGTAAAAAATATTGATAGAACATTTTTAGGCTAGGATAAACTTCTCTTAAAAAGTCCTTACCTTCCAGTTCTTGTCCATTTGCTTTACAGCCTTCATAGATTTCACGGACAGCTTCGGCAATTATTGCAGGCTGTGAATAATCACTCGATTTATGGGGGTTAGTAAATGTTCGTCGTTCAATATCTAGTTTTCGGCCATCGTTTGCAAAAGTCATATTTGGGATAAATCCATTTGGATGTTGTGAAGCTAAAATTGACTTAACCTGATTACTAGCTGACATAAAATAACCGTATCGAGCATAAACTTCGGCATTCTTGGCTCCGTCCCACAGCCAATTATGGGGGTAATGACCACTAATAGCTGATGGTGGTACATGATGAATTTGGCTGTCAGCTTCGTAAAAATCTTGAGCTGCAAGTTTTTGAGCATCTAGATGTGCAACAGCAAGGGGTCTCGGGCCGTAAGCATCATTCAATAACTCAATATTTTCTTGTTCAGATTTAAGTATTTTTTCGCTCACTAGGAGCTATTTTTGATAATAATCTGACTTTATGCAAGTAAAATGTTGGATTATAATAGCTTTAATGACTAATAATTTAGATAACTCAAATCCTCAAGCTAAGTCAGAAAACGAAGAAGGTTTGGTATGTGATAATTGTGGATTTTTCCCGATCAAAGCTGAGCATGCTCACTTTATTTGCCCTGCTTGCCACTACAAAACTAAATGCTGCGAAGGTGGCGTTTGCTAATTAGCCAACAAAAAAGACCTATCAAAATAATAAGTCTCTTGTGGTGGAGCTGGTGGGTACTGCCCCCACGTCCATCGGTTTACTGTGCCTAGCCGTCTACATACATAGTTTGTTTTTAGGGGTCTTAGTTTTTGAGTTATATAAACAAACAAAAAACTCAAAAAAGCATCTCCTAAAATTTAAATATTAAAGTGCAGAGATGACACTAAATTATCGAGCCAAAGATATAGCGTAGTTAGCTCTTATTGGCGTATGAGCTAGCTACGGCTGAAGCAAATTAAGCTACAGCTGGTGCAAAGCTAGGAACTTGGAAGAAGCTAGCAATGCGGTCTTTCAAACTTGCATTTAAAAGGTTTTATCTATAACGCTGATAAGCGGTATGCAAACTAGGTTGTAAAAGTCCAATGTCGAGCTTAAAATTCAGCCCCTGGTAAACATATTATATCAAATTCTACAACATTTTTCAATATGCTAATGGTTCAATAAACTACATAGATGATAGATAATTAAAAACTATGAGAAATTTTCAGGTTTTTGGAAGGGTAGAACTTGGTTCGAAAATGAGAGAAAGTTTTGCAACAGTCGAATTTGTTAATGACGATATTGTCGTTATGGCCGAAATTCAAAGTGAGGGTCTTGAAAATTATGGTTTTTTGGAGCGAGTCGGTGCAGATAGTTTATTTCCATCAATCGAAAAGGCTATAGAAATAGCGGAAGACAATGCTTTTGTGACAGGAATTATAGAAATACCAACACTCGAGATTTTTCAAAATCGATTATATAGGTATTCTTACGAAGACGATACTAACTATTCGATCACTGCCTTAAACATGGCAAACTTTATCCGAAACCAAAGAATTAAACGTGAGACGGAAATAGCTAACTATTTACTGCGGAAATCGCTGTAAGTTGGCAAATCGATCTGTTATAATTAACCGAGATGTCTAAAGGAAAAGGTTCATTGTTAAAATTGTATGCATTGTCGACAATCGTGTCGGTATTTTTGATATTTTTGGTCGGCTGGAAATTAGGACTGTCGGCTCTGTTCCTTACTTTAGTGTTAGTCGCTCTAGAAATCACCTTTAGTGTTGATAATGCGGTTGTCAATGCACGGATCCTCGAGAAAATGTCGGCAGGTTGGCAAAAAGCTTTTTTGACAATTGGAATTTTAGTTGCTGTAGTTGGTGTTAGAGTTATTTTGCCGCTAGCAATCGTATCGGGCTTAGCAGGAATTGGTATAAAAGAAGTGTTAGATCTAGCTCTAAATAATCCAACCGAATATGGTCATAAGTTAGAAGAAGCTCATCCTATTATTGCTGCCTTTGGTGGGATGTTTTTGATGATGATATTCCTAGATTTCTTCTTCAAAGAACGCAAAATTAAGTGGCTCAAACCAATCGAAAAAGCGTTGGCTAGTGTTGGCAAACTGCAAAATATGAGCATTATTTTAGCAACTATTACTCTGCTAAGTTTTAGTAGTTTTTTGCCGACAGAAGAACACTTAGATGTCATGACAGCAGGATTTTTTGGTTTAATCACCTATTTATTAATTGTCTCGTTTGATACGATTTTGCATAAATCTGGAGTTGAAAATAACTTGAATAAAGGTGGTAAACATGCCTTTAGAGCTGGCTTGATTGGATTTATATACTTGATGATTGTCGATGCCAGCTTTAGTTTGGACGGTGTAATTGGAGCATTTGCTATAACTAACCAGATTTTGATAATCGCCGTCGGTCTAGGGATTGGTGCTTGGTACGTGCGAGTGATTACGATTCACATGCTTAAACATGGTGTCTTGGACCAGTATAAATATTTAGAGCATGGAGCTCATTATGCCATTGGAGTACTGGCTGTGCTATTATTTGTGTCGCTAAAAGTTCATATCCCAGAAGTCGTGACAGGGCTAGTTGGTATGCTGTTTGTGATTACAGCGATTGTGCAATCATACATCGAACTCAAGAGGTCCAAAGCTTGAGTGGCAACTCAGACAGCCTGCCAAAATGTCACGACAAGCTAAAATTTGATTCAAAAAAGGCTGCTGAAGCCTCGGCCGTGGCTATAAAACATCAACGTGGTTCTATACTCAAAGCTTATAAATGCCAAAATTGTAAAGTTTGGCATTTGGCTACCAAATATTAAGCAGTTGTTTTAGAGGGAACTAAAACTTTAGCAAAACTTCTCAATCTGTTAGTATATATAAGATGAATGGAAAAAATAAAACATTTTTTGTAACTACTTCGATACCTTACATAAACGGCGAACCACACCTAGGTCACACATATGAAATGGTAGCGGCTGATGTAATTGCCAGATATGCTCGCAAACAATACGAGCGAGTGATTTTTAGTACAGGTACCGATGAACATGGTGGTAAAGTCGAAGAAAAAGCCAAAGAGCTAGGTAAGCCTGTTGCCCAGTACGCTAAAGAAATGAGCGATAAATGGCGAGAAATCGGTCCGATTCTCAATATTAGTGCTGATAGATTTATTCGGACGACCGATCCAGGACATGAACAACGTGCGGCCATGATATGGCAGAAATTAAAGCCTTTTATTTACAAAAACAAATATCAAGGTTACTACTGCATGGGCTGTGAAGCGTTCGTGACTGAGGCGGTGATGAAAGCTAATAACAATGTTTGCCCGTTGCACAAAAAACCTTATGAACTTTTGAGCGAGGAAAATTACTTTTTCAAGTTATCGGCATTTACAAATAAAATTGGCCAAGCAATCACAAGCGGTGATTTTAAGATAATTCCAGATAGTCGCAAGCACGAGGTTATGCAGTTCATGAACGAGGGGTTAGACGATATAAGTATATCGCGGCCAAAAGATAAAATAGCTTGGGGGATTCCAGTGCCAGATGACTCCAAACAAGTTATGTATGTTTGGTTCGAAGCACTGATGAATTATATTACGGTGTTAGGTTACCCTGAACATCAAGATTTTAAAGATTTTTGGCCTGCAAATGTTCAGGTAGTTGGCAAAGATATATCACGCTTCCATGCCGCAATTTGGCCTGGAATCTTGCTAGGCTTAGGCCTGGAATTGCCCAAAAATTTGTATGTTCATGGTTTTGTAAATATCGATGGTAAAAAAATCTCCAAATCACTAGGCAATGTTATCCACCCCAAAGAAGTTGTCGATAAATATGGAGTTGATGCTTTGAGGTATTATCTAATGCGACATGTTCCATCGTATGACGATGGTGATTTCTCGTGGAAAAGAATGGACGAAGTATACAACAATGAACTAGCTAATGAGTTAGGTAATGTTGTAAATCGCACAATAGCGATGATACAAAAATACCAAAATAATTTAATTGGCGATACGCCCGAACCTGAGCATGATATAGCCGAATATATTGAGGCGATGGCTAATTTCCGTTTCGATAGAGCGTTAGAAGAAGTTTGGCAGCAAGTTCGAGGGCTTAATCAGTATATAGATGAAGAAAAACCATGGACATTAGCTAAAAACAATGATGTTGATCATTTACGAGAAGTTCTGGCTTACATAGTCAGTTGTTTGATAGAAATTTCCAGCATGCTCGAGCCATTTATGCCTGTAACGTCTCAAAAAATTAAGTTTATCTTCGAAAAGGGTATGCTTCAACCGATTGAAGGGACGCTTTTCCCACGGTTAGATGATAGCCCAGCTCCTGTTAGTAAATAACATACTAAATTAGATCCCATTTTTTAAGATTTTGATAGGCTCTTATATAGGTCAAATTATGTGGTTTGTCATTGAAGTAAGCTAAGTTAGCAAATTCGTTTATATAGGCCCATGCTTTGATTTTGCTTCTTGATAACTCTAAATCAGTCAATTTGCTGTATTGTCGGACAGCTGGCTCGAGCAATCGACTGTCGGTCATAAAAATTTTACGAAAATCTTGGTGGGGGTCACCAATTTCTAGCTCACTAAAATCGATAATACCTACTAGTTTTTTGTCGAGTGGGTTAATAACAATGTTTTTGCCATGTAAATCGCCATGAACGACTACATTTATATCGCTTTTCGATATTTCTTGCAAATATTTATCTATTTTGCGATTTTGTCGCAAAATTTCGGAATTATATAATCTATCTCTGTAATAGTCATTCAAACTTAGTTTTTGTTTGTGGATTTTTTGGTCAATTATTGAAATTGGCAACGAATGTAGGATCGCAAAAAATTTTCCTAATTCTTGGCCAATTTCCTCAATATGCGTTTTATCAAGTGAATTTAGAACTTCGTCGGTAAGTACTTGGCCAGGAATGTATTTGTATATAGAGTAGTTAGCCGTGTGGTCAACAATAATCGGAATTTGAACGTTAAATTTAACTGATTTTAATGTTTTTAGGACGCTTACTTCATCTTCTAACTTCTGTTGAGCTTTAAGGTGTTTAGGATAGCGATAAACCAGATTCTTGCTGTGATCAATCAGAACATGTTGCTCCCAACCGAGTTCGCTAATTTCGAAATTAGGGTGACTTTTGGTGGCTTTTTGCCAGTTAGTTTGGTAGTTCATATTATTTAGATAAAGTATGACATAATATGCCCAGTTATGAATATAAAATTGGTTGATACACATTGTCATATACAATTTGATGATTATAAATTAGATGCTGAGACAGTTTGGCAAGAGGCAAAACACGCTGGTGTCGATAAAATATTTGTTGTCGGCTGCGACCTAGAATCTAGTAAAAGAGCAGTTGAGTTTGCTAGACATAAATCAGACGTTTATGCAATTGTGGGTGTACATCCACACGAAGCCAACAAATTTTTAGAAAAGCAATCAAATTTGAATGAGTTAGAAAATTTGCTCAATAATCACAAAAAAGACAAAATAATAGCGGTCGGCGAATTCGGTTTAGATTATTTTTATAAGCACTCGCCAAAGAGTGAACAGATAAAGCTACTTGAACTTCAGCTAGCATTAGTCACTAAATATAATTTGCCAGCCATGTTTCATATCAGGGAGGCATTTGATGAATTTTGGCCAATCTATGACCGTTATGCTGCTAAACAGCCCATAAAAGGCGTTGTACATTGTTTTACGTCGAATACATTAGTTTTAGATCAAGTCTTATCTAGGGGCCTGTATGTGGCTCTAAATGGCATATTAACCTTCACAAAAGATGAATCTCAGCTCGAAATGGCAAAAAAGGTCCCACTCGATAAATTAGTACTTGAAACAGATGCTCCATACTTGACTCCGAAACCATTTCGTGGTACAATATGTGAACCGAAGCACGTGAGGCTGACGGCAGAATTTTTGAGTGAGTTAAGGGGTGAAGATTTAGCAGAATTGGCTAAGCAAACTACCGAAAACTGCAAAAAATTATTTGACATATAGATAATCAAAGGTATAATTAAAATTTATGAATCCAAAGGGAATTTTCTCGTTTTTTAACCCAGAAACTGCAGGTGAAACTCGTAGGTTTATTAGCTTTGAGCAAAATCCAGTTGTGTCAATTGCTTACCGCAGAATGAATATTGTCGATCAAGCTACCGCGAATATGTCAGCTCATGCTGAGTATGTAGAATCTGCTCAACAATCAACCGAAAACCTACCAAAATTTAGTCAAGAAATGTCTCATGATGCAGTCAAAACAGTTGTCAACCAGCCAGAAGAGTCAACAGTAGTTAATGATAGTCCAACAAACGAAGTCAAACCAGAGTTAACTCCTGTCGAGATTGCCAGGCAGCGAGTAGCCGCGGTTACAAACGAGATTGAAACTGGCGAAAACGATCCTCGTTTAGCACTAGGAGCCTAAAATGGCTTCCATATTCAAAAAAATCTTGGGTTTGCCTGATAGTGATTCTGATCAGACCAAAGAAGCAAAATTATATCGAAATTTGCTGAGACATGAATCTAAAATCGGTGGTCAAATATTTGGTCCATTACCGAAAGGACACCGTCGAGAATTTTTTTGCCTAGATGAGCATACCTGGATTTGGCATGAGGAATGGAAAGATCAAACGGGTCGTGATATTGTCCAAACAACTAAATACGAAGTACGGCCAAACGGCATAGTCAAACATCAAGAAGGTAGGGGATATCAATTTGTTACTCCAGAAGAGGCCAAAAAACTTTACAAAGCTGCCAAAATTTACCAAGAAAAAATAAAGAGTGAAATTTACGAGCCAGTAATTAAAAATAGCCAAAAATGAATGGCTATTTTGATTATGCAGCGTCTACCCCTGTAGATAGTAAAGTTTTAGAGGCTATGGAGCCTTATTTTATTGAAAATTTTTATAATCCATCGGCACTTTATTCGCAGTCGCGGAGTGCCAAGAAAATACTCGATGATTTGAGAGGTCGAGCAGCTAAAATAATTGGGGCCAGACCAAGTGAAATAATCTTTACCAGCGGTGGTAGTGAAGCTAATAATTTGGCGATTCGGGGCGTTATGACCAATCATTTAAACAAAAACTTGGTGATTAGTGCAATTGAGCATGATTCTGTGCTAAAAGTCGCCCAAAAGTACCAACATCGAATCTGTAAAGTCGATAATAAAGGCCGTGTCGACATGGCAGATCTAGAACGAAAAATTGATGATAAAACAGTGTTAATCAGCCTTATTTTAGCTAATAACGAGATAGGCACAATTCAGCAACTGAAGCGAATATGTGAGCTGCTTGATAATATCAAAGCCGAGCGTCTAAAACGCAAAATCCAAACACCTCTACTGCTGCATAGCGATGCTGCTCAAGCTACAAATTATCTTGATTTACATGTTAGTCGCTTGGGAGTCGATATGATGAGTATTAACGGTGGAAAGATCTATGGACCAAAGCAAACTGGCTTGTTGTATGTTAAGAGTGGCGTAAGTTTGGAGCCAATAATTTACGGTGGTGGCCAAGAATTGGGACTGAGGAGTGGTACTGAAAGTTTAGCTAACATCGCAGGGTTAGTTAAAGCCATGGAACTCGCCGAAAAATCTAGAAAAATCGCTTATGAACAGACGATAATCTTACAAAGAGAATTTTTGAGCCAACTGAGTAATAAAATTCCTGAGTATACGCTAAATGGTCCTACTAAAAACCGTTTGCCAAACAATTTGAGCGTAAGTTTTGCAGGCCAAGACAATGAGCGGTTAATAATTTTGCTCGATAAAGCCCAGTTTCAGGTGGCGAGTGGTTCGGCGTGCAGTGCTTCGAGTGATAAAACATCGCATGTACTAGAGGCAATCGGCTTAGACGAACAAACAGCTCGTTCAACATTAAGATTTAGTATGGGTAAATTTACTACCAAAGAATCAATTGTTAAATTGGTTGACACTTTATCGGCAATAATTGAATAATAACTATAGAAAAAGCTAAAGTTTATCGGTATAATGTCAATATTAAGGACTTTTACCTAATGATTTTTACAAAAAAATACAAAAAAAATCTGATATTTTTAGTCGTAGCTAGCATAGGAGTAGTATTTTTGGCCTCTGGATACGCGTCGGCACAGACTGTCTTACAAGGTTATGCATCTGATGAGCAACTACAACGCGGCATGCTGGTAGCCACCAAAGAAGGTGATGATAAAAAAATTGTCGCTCTTACCGACAAAACAATTGATAAGTTTAAGGGTGTAGTAGTTGAAAAGAATGATTCGCCTGTCACAATCAGTGGTGAAGGCCAGAAAACATTTGTGGCTACCAGTGGACCTTACGAAGTTTTGGTCAGTGACGAGAATGGGCCGATAAAAAAAGGTAATTTTATTAGCATTTCAACGGCCTCTGGTATTGGTGCAGTGGCTACCGAAGAAAGTAAATTTGTGGTAGGCGTTGCGGCTAGTGATTTTACTGGTGGCGGTGACACACTTAGTTCGGCCAAATCATCTAGCGGTAAAAGTGTAAAAGTTGGCCGGATAAAAGTCGATGTGGCATTTGGTAAAAATCCTGGAGCTAAAGATAAAGCCAACAATAAAGTTCCTGGATTTTTGAAAAATATATCTGAGGCGGTGGCTGATAAACAGCTTAGTGCAACTAGAATATACCTAGGTTTTACGGTGTTTGTGGCGACAGTCACAATCTCGGCAGTTGTTTTGTTTAGCGGTATTCGCAGTGGTGTAATTGCCATCGGTCGTAATCCTTTGTCCAAAAAGACTATCTACCGTGGTTTGATGCAAGTGATAGTTTTGGGATTAATTATTTTCATTGTGGGCATTTTTGGGGTATATTTAGTATTAAAGCTTTAGTATTTTAATGGGGGTAGGCATAAAATAAAATGAACTCTTGGTTGCAAACAGGACTGGTAGTGGGCAGTTTATTGGCCTCGACATTGGCATTTATTTGGCTAGCGGTGCGAAACGGCGGAGGTAAAGGTGCAATACAATCAGATGGTGAGATGTTCAATGAGGCGACTAAACAAGCTGTTGAGCATATCTTTAACGACGAATTTCGTGAAGAATTACGAAACCGCGGTCGATTGCATTTTGAGAAGATAATTGGTGAAAATGCTATGTTTTTGCAACAAGATTTGCGTTTGACTACTTCGCAGGTCAATGATTACATGAAGCAAGAAATCACAAAAACCTTAAAAGAAGCGTTTTCCAAGTATCAAGAGTCGATTAATGATGCCGAAAATCTGGCTCTCGAGTCTATTCAAAAAACTCAAGAAACTGTCGAAAAACAACGAGAAATTATGGGTCAACAACTCGAGAAGGAATTGACGGCCGAAAGAGCTAGATTAACTGAGAGATTTAGTAATAATATGGCCGATATTGTCAATCATTATGTCTTAGCAGCGATTGGTAATCAGATTAGTTTAGATGATCAGCTAGAGTTTATTATGGCCGAACTGGAACGAAATAAGTTGGCAATTGTAGAGGATATCAACCAAGGAACGTGAGAGAAGAAAAGAAAAATTAAAATGTCTGACGAAAAAAAGCCCTCTACCAAAAATCCTAGTAACACTTTGCAGATGCCTGTAAGGTTGGTGACTACTGTTGATATGGCTAGGACATTGCGTGAACTAAAAAAACTCGATGATTGGCTTCATCAGGCAGAACTGCGAACTCCAGGGCAACCAGTCAAACCACCTAAAACTTCGGCAAGCTTAGAAGAAATCGCCAGTCTCAACAAGGTATCTTTACTTGAAGCAACTCATCGTGAGCAACTAATTAATGTTTTGTCAGCCTTGAATGATCATGCTCCAAGAATCCATATGGCATTTGCGACCGAGCCGTCACCGAAGTTTTTGGAAGAATTGATTGTGTGGCTGAGAGCCAATATTAGTCCGATAATATTGGTTGAAGTCGGGTTGCAGCCTAATCTAGCCGCCGGCTGTACAGTCAGAACTAGGAATAGACTGTTTGATATGAGTCTACGGAATCGCTTTGTTGATAGTCGGCCGAAGTTGGTCGAAAGTATTAAGGCTATAGAGAGTAAACAGCCTACTACACCTGAAAATGCTGTCGTAAGTTCAACTACGCCTACTCCAGCAACTACTCCGCCTCAACCTGCTCCACCTCAACCAACCCAAGCTCAACCTACTCAAACAGGAGTAACTTCGTGAGCCAACAGCATTTTGAAAAAATGGTAGCCAGCGGTCAGCCTGTCGGAGATATCGTGTCGGTTGATAAATTCTTGATTAATATTCGCGGTTTGCAGCCGATTAGTGTTCATGCCCTTGTTATGTTCGAAGACGGCAGTAAAGGCTTTGTTCAGGAAGTTACCGAAGAAACCGTGGTCGTACTGCACCTAGGAGCAAAAACCCTAAAAGTTGGTATGATGGCAGTTGTTCAGCATCAAGAATTAGTATGTAAAGTGGGCAAAGATTTTATTGGACGAGTTATAACCGTTAATGGTGAACCATTGGATGGTAAAGGCTCGATTGCACCAGATACAACTCGCAAGGTATTTAGTGTTGCACCGCCGCTGTATGAACGTAAATTGCTTGAGCGTCAACTAGAAAGTGGTATTACGGCTATCGATGGAATTTTCCCTGTTGTTAGAGGACAGCGTATTGCTATTTTGGGTGATGGTAAAAGTGGTAAAAGTACAATGGCCACCCAGCTTACCATCAATCAAAAAACAACTGATCAAATCGTGGTTTACGTACTGATTGCTAAGCGTCGAAGTGATGTTGATGATCTGTTATCGAAACTTCAAGAAACTGAGTCTTTAAAAACAGCTGTGGTAATTGTCTCGACGATGTTTGAATCATTGGTGATGAGCTACATTGCACCGTATGTCGGCTGTGCCATGGCCGAGTATTTTTGGCAAGAAAAAGATATGGACACAATAATTATTTATGATGATTTAACTTCTCACGCTCATGCCCTGAGGGAAATGGCCCTTTTGATGGGAACTAGCCCAGGACGTGATAGTTACCCAGGTGACATGTTTTATGCACATTCGAGCTTATTGGAGCGAGCGGGACGTTTGGAACGCAACGGCAAATGTCTAACTTCAATTCCGTTGGTTCATGCGGCTAACGGCGACATTACTGCTTATTTGCCAACCAACATTATGTCGATTACCGACGGACAGTGGATTTTGGATATGGATATCTTTAGGAGCGGTATTAGACCAGCGATGAACACTGGTTTGAGTGTGACCCGTATTGGTGGCGTTGGTCATAACAAACGCCAAAAAGGCTTAGCGGCGACTACCTTAAAAACTCTGGCAGCCTACCGAGAAGCTGAGGAATTCTCGCACTTTGGTAGCGAATTAGCCCTCGAGTCGAAAATTGCTCTCGAAAGAGGCAAAAATATATTTAAGATTCTAAACCAAGGCCCATCGGAGATTTTCTCTTTGAACGAGCAGCAACTGATGATGGATATTGTGCTTAATACTGATCCAGAAGTAAAAATTGATGTCGATGCCCTGAAGGCAAATGTCAGAGAGTTCGCTGCCAAAATTCAAAAAGATGAAGATTTTGAGCCGATACGCAACCAACTCCTAGAAAAATCGAAAGTGGAGCTTAAAAAATGAGCCGAATACAAGAACTCGAGAAACAACGTATTGGTGTAGCAGCTATGGTTCAAATGAGTAGCGTCTTTGAAGGCATAGCAAGTATGAAAATTGCTAAGATTAAGAATCAGGTGTTGCAAGCCAATCAATTTTTTGAGGAATTATGGAAAATTTATACTCAAATTCGGGTAGATAGTTTGTTTAGATATGGTCGTGAAAATGAAAACAAAGATGTAACCGACAAAGAACTGTATATTGTGATTACTGCCGAAGGTGGTTTTAGTGGTGATATCGACCAGAAACTGATCAGATATATGCTTGAGAATTATGACGAAAAGAAAAACGATATCGTTGTGATTGGTCACCATGGAGCCGTTCAGCTGGCTCAAAAAAATATTAGTTTTAAGAAATATTTTAAACTGCCAGAAAAAGACCAAAATATTAATGTAACACCTATCACTCAGTATGTTCAGATGTATAAAAAGGCTAGTGTGTTTTACCAGGAGTATGTATCTTTGATGGTCCAAGATGTGCGTAAAATCGAGCTTAGTAAAGCGGTTGCCGACCAAGGCAAAAAAACCGAGGCTGGTGACACCGACGAGGTAATTAGTGAGTCAAATTACATCTTTGAACCAAGTACTTATGCGGTGGTTGGACACCTTGAGAGATCGATGACTCAGATTATGATTGAACAATTAATTTTGGACTCTAAGCTTGCTCAGTATGCCTCGAGATTTCGGGCGATGTCAGCTTCTCATCAGATGGCCGATGAACAATTGTACGATGTCAATATGCGGGTCAACCGAGCTAAACGAGCCGTAAAAGATGAACGTTTGAAAGAGATTATTAATGGTCTACGTAAAGCAGCAAAGGCAAAAGCATGAGTGGTGTAGTTGATTCGATTAAAGATTTGGTAGTGTTGGTTGCCTTCGATGAAGACGGACCAGAAATCGGCGAGCTTTTGATTGTCGATAACACCAATAAGTCAGAATTACTCGTCGAAAGACTCGAGAAAAAGGGTCGAGCGATGTGTCTGAATCTTCGGTCTGATCGAACCGTACAAAGTGGTATGAAGGTTGACCGAAGTCATCATGGTATCGAAATTGCTACTGGTGAGGAAACAATTGGTAGGATTTTTGACCCGTTAGGTAGACCGCTTGATGGTTTGCCAGATGTTGATCGTACTAAGTTAGGCAAAAAAGATATTCTCAAACTTCCACCGAGAAGCACTAACTTCGAAGTTCGCAAGCCAGAAATTCTAGAGACAGGCATAAAAGTAATCGATTTCTTAACTCCGCTGGTTAAAGGACGTAAAATTGGTATTATCGGTGGTGCTGGTGTAGGTAAAACAGTACTGACAATGGAACTGATTAATAATATCGCCCAAAGTGGGGCAGGTTTATCATTCTTTACTGGTATTGGTGAGCGTATTCGTGAAGGTCACGAACTGTACGACACCTTGAAAGAAGCCGATTTGCTCAAAAATACTTGTATGTTCTTCGGTCAGATGAACGAAAATCCTGTCCAGCGTGCTTTGGTCGGCATTTCGTCGGTGGCACTGGCTGAATATTTCCGAGACGAACATCACAAAGATATCTTGTTCTTCGCTGATAATATGTTCCGTTATGTTCAGGCTCGAAACGAGCTGGCGACTATTTTGGGCCAAATTCCTAATGAAGGTGGTTATGAGCCGACAATCTTCTCTGATGTCAAAGTTTTGCAAGATCGCTTGAGTTCTAACGAAAATGGTTCGATTACTAGTTTGCAGACGATTTATGTGCCAGCTGACGATATTTCTGACCCTGCCGTACAAATGATTCAACACGAGCTAGATGCGACAATTGTACTTTCGCGTGCAGTGGCCGAACAAGGTATTCGCCCTGCGGTAGATCTAAACAAAACTACCTCATCTTTACTAACACCTGAAGTTGTTGGCGACCGACATTACCTGCTTAGCGTTCAAGTTCAAGCCCTGCTACAAAAATACGAGTCGCTAAAGAGCATTATTGCGATTATCGGTGAAAATGAGCTATCACCTGCCGACAGGTCAGATTATGCCAAGGCGAAAAAATTAATCCAAAACTTTACTCAAGACATGCATGTTATGGAAAAGCATAATGGTATCCCTGGTAAGTCATATACTCGCGATGAAACATTGAAGAGTATCGAAGAAATTTTGGCTTAGGCTATGAGCGACGAAACAAAAGCAGAAAATACTCCAGCACCACAAGCTGAGCAAGTTGCTCAAGCTAGTACTAAATCAGACATGTCCAAAGAAGAAAAAAAGGCTAAAAATAAAGCCGCTGAAGATGAGTTTAATGCGGCCACAACTGTTCATGTAAAAATTTATTCGCCGTATCGAAATTATTATGATGAGGACGCCGAAAGTATATCGGCCGAAAATCTAACTGGGCCATTCGACATTTTGCCGCGGCACCACAACTTTATTACTCTGTTAGTACCAAGCGAGATTACGATTAGATCATCAAAAACGGGTGACAAGAAAGTTCGGATTGCTCGCGGTATTATGCATGTTAGAAAAAATCGAGTGACTGTCTTTTTGGATGTTTAGGTAAACTAGTCGATTACAATATAATCGAAGGCAAAATTCTGCCCAACTGGGGCAGGATTGCTGGTACAAACACTAAATCCAGTTGGCGAGCGATTGATATAATAATTCAATGCTCCAGCAGGCCCACCGACAGGGGTTATAACTACGTGAGGTGAGCTAAATTTTTGAGAGAAATTAACATTAATAAAACAACCTGCAGATGTTCCACCACCGGTATTTATATTTATGGTACCAGCGGTATCTGTTCCGCTAAGTGAAGCTGTTCCGCCTCCGCCCAAAGCACCACCACTACTAGATGTTGGTGTACCACCGCCTGCATCGATATGCTTAGACAACTGTAAATCTTGATTTATCTGCATCACCTCAATATTTAGTCGGCCAGCAGAGATAGTTCCTCCAACAGTTAAATTTCCGCTAACTGCCGTGTTGCCCTGAATACCTAGTTGACCATTAATAGTGGCACTCGAGTTGACCTTGAGGTTATTAATCTGAACTTGATCGAATATACTAGCTCCTGATACGCTAATTCCTGGTAGATTTAATGGTCCACCGACTTTTATAGCACCAGCAACTTCTAAGCTGTCACGAATCAGTACTTTGCCAGCAAAAATTGCGTTAGACTCAACGCTCAATATTTGTTTTGGGTCACCAACTTTTACATCTGTTTGGCGTAATTTTTCGAGATCTTGCTCGCTAAGTGGGGTAGTTGAGACAGGCTGACTTTGCTTTTTGCTGGCGTCTTTACTCTTTTGAAAGCTGACAAATGCCACAACTCCTGCGATGATTAATACTAAAATAAACAGCAGTAGATAGATATTAAGCTTGTCGGCCAAGCCTTTTACACCTGTATATGCCTTTTTATTTTTGGGTTTTTTTGCTGATGAATCATCAGCAGTTCCACTGGCCAATGAGTTAGGGTCGATCGATGTACTATCTGAGCCATCGGCAACTATTGTTGATTCTGACTCAAGATCAGCGAGTGAGCTGTCGTTAGGTTTTTCGTCTGGTTTCGGTTGATTATTATTTTCCATTTTCCACCATAAAATAAACTATTGTAGTTATTTTTGCTTAATCTAAGCATACAAAAAAACACTGCTAATGGCTAGACTTTAATTTTGATTTGTGAAACAATATAGCATAAGGGATGTAGCAGCCTAATATATGGGCTAAATAAAAATCAGACATGAAATACAATAATCACTTAAATTACCGAAAACGGCAAAAATTCGTATTTAGGGTAAGGTTGATATCAACTTTTGTGGTAGTAGTTGCGGTTGTAATTGGTTTGACTCTTTATATAAATTATTTAAGAAAAAACAACCAATTTAAGCCTGTCGAATCAGGCATGTCATCTAGCGTGATGGCTTCGTCGATCAATATCTTGAAATCACCATTTTTCCAGTTTCAGGCTCCACAAGGATGGGTAGAAATTCCTAATGAGTCGACGTCTAATAAATTTGTCTATAGAAGTATTAAGGCCAATTTGATCGTAAACGAATTGATAATTTATGTTAATCAAATCCCAGCTAATTTAGAGGCTAATCGGATTTTGCCTGTTAGAATGAGTGGAACCGAAATGAGCCTTGATCCAACGACTGTATCAGATCATTGTATCAAGAAGTTAGGCGATAAATCGAGCGTCAATGCTCAAGATGTAATTATTAATGATGTTAGACTGAGATGCGATTCTGACAGTACTAACTACACAGTTATGGTTGGTCTAATCGGCAAAGATACTGCCATTAATATCAAAAGACCTGATAACACTCATGCCACTTATACCTTTTATTACACCAATTTACGGGCTGTTCCTGACGCCTCAGAATTTACTGAGATGGTTAGATCTTTCCAGACTCGCTAAAACGCTTGTGTTATAATAAAAATTATTTAAAACGCTAAATATATGAAACAAAATTTTTTGGGAAAATTAATTAATAATTTGTCGATAATTCTCCTCAGTCTATTGGTTTTTGCATACCCAACTTTGGTTAACGCACAGGCATCGTCTAATAATTATCGCTTGGAAGAACCGTACTTTGGTACAGGTGGAGAAGTTGATGCGACTTCCAATAATTATCGGTCACAACAGCAAGCAGGCTCTTTGGGAGTTGGCAATACATCTAGTAATAATTATGATGCAATTGCTGGTGGAGTTACGCCAAGTGAGCCATACCTCGAGATGACCGTATCTGGGGCGACAGTTGATTTTGGAGTCCTGCAAACCAATACCCCTTCGTATGGAGCAGCTCAAGCTGGAGCGTGTAACTGTTCATTTACTGTTCGAACTTACCTGTCATCGGAATATACAGTTGTCAATGCTTCTTTGCCTCCCAAAAATGAAAGCAACAAATATATGCAAGCAAAATCGACACTGGGTGCAGCCAGTGTAAACGCCAGTGTCGAAGAGTTTGGTATGAATCTAACCACCAATACAGCTCCAGGTTCAATGGGTGCTGACCCTGTCAATATACCTGATAATAGTTTTGCTGATGGCAAAATTGAGACTGGCTATAATACTCCTGATCAATATAAATTTAACACTGGTGACATTATTGCTCGTTCGCCGAATACCGCTGGTAATCAGGCAGTTGGACAAACCAACTACACTATTTCCTACATTGCCAAAGCCAGTAACATTTCGGCGGCTGGTACGTATCGGCTGGACCATGTGTTGGTTGTTATACCTGTTTTTTGATTTTAGCTTGTTTAAGTTTATTTATTATCAAAAATCGCTTGTATTACTAAAATGCATATGCTATAAAGTAGGTACATATTAACTAAAACAAAAAAACAACAAGGAGAAAAGATGATAAAAAATCATTTTGATGTCGCTCGTTTACGGTTAAAGAGTACATCCTTAATGGCAATAGCTTTTGTCATGGCAGTTGCTGGCTTAGTGCCAATGACTTTCCAGGGACTAGCTAGTGCTGACACTCTGGCTACACGTAGTGTAACTATCTCTACGTCGCAGCCAAGTGCAACAGGTGTAACTTACACATTTAAGTTTACACCGACAACTTCTGTTACCATGCAGGGGTTGGTCTTTAGGTTTTGTACCGCACCACTTGGTGCTTGTGTACTACCAACAGGCATGAATGTTGGATATTCAACTGTTGCTTATGGTAGCCAAGCTGGCTTCTCTCAAGCTGCAACATTTGCAGAATATTCTGGTGCCAACACAGGTTCGTGTGATGGTCAAGGAACAGCTGGTGATAACACAGCTACAACTTACTGTCTAACTCGAACAGCAGGTACAGCTGAAGACACAGCTGCAAAAACACTAGTCATCAACACTGTGACTAACCCATCAATTCCATCGGGCAATAATACAACTGTCTACGTTAGGATGGCTGTATATAGTGACACTGGTTTTGCAACTTTACAGCATGATGGTACAGTTGCTGCTTCAATAGTTAACCAACTTACCGTATCTGGTCGTGTCCAAGAGCGTTTAGTCTTTTGCGTCTTTGCTCTAGATAACGCTGCTGGTTCGAACGCTACTGCTGGCACAGCTGCAACTAACTACCCAACAGACTGTTCTGCATCTGAAGCTAGTGCATCTAGCAATGTCGATATCGGTATTATTGACAACAATGCTGTCGTTCAATCGCCAGTTGCCAACAACCCACCGACTTCAACAGGTAATGATCGGTTTGCTGCAGCTATGGTTAATACAAACGCTTCTAGCGGTGTATTGGTGTCATACTATGCCAGTGCCGCCACCTCAGGTACCAACCAACTACGTTCTTTCCGTGTACCAGGTGCTAGCTGTGACGCTATTGCCTCAACACTAACTGACCAATGTTTTGTCAGTGCTCCAGTAACTGGTTCAACTATTACAACTGGTTCTGAAATGTTCGGTATGCAAATCACTTGTATCGCCAACAGTGCTGCCTCTGGCCATGGTATATCTGGAACTACTGCCAACTTAGGTGCTGTAGCAGGTAGTGCCGACGGTACTAACGGTAGTGTTAACGGCGTATACAACAACGCCTCAGGTACAGCCGTAACTGACACAGGTAACTGTGAAGTCTCAAGCGGTAATGCAACCTATGCTTGGAATGACACAGGCACAGCTGCTAACCTAGTTAGCTCACAAACTGTTGTCGATGATGAATTAGTCAAATTACGATTTGGTGCAACAGCTAGTGCAACCACTCCAACTGGTTCGTACACAGTAGCATCAACCTTCATTGCAACACCTACCTTTTAGGGTATAGATAAAAAGTTTTAGTAAAATGTGTCTATAAAAGAACATTTAAGTTCTTATCCCAAACACCCTCTTTAATACAAAGGGGGTGTTTTAAATTATTGGGGATAAATGAGTATAAAGATGTTGATAAAGTGTTAAAAAACTGTGGATAAGTTATTGCACTAAATGTATCGCTTATGCTATAAAATAGGCAGTACAAAAAAATCGTGCTTAAAATAAATATCAAGTTTAAATTTAGGAGACATATAAATATGTTAAAATTTACTAATATAAACCTAGCAAAGAGGTTTTTTGAACGTGGAGCGTTTTTTGCGTTTGCGTTCGTTATGGCTTTTGCTAGCTTAGTGACGGTTGTTCTACCCAGCCATACTAGTGCCGCTACACTTACTTCGCGGAGTGTCGTAATTTCGACGTCGCAACCGAGTGCTACAGGTGCAACCTACCGCTTCAACTTTACTACGCCAGGTTCTACAGCTATCCAAAGTATGTCATTTATGTTCTGTACACAACCATTAGGTACCTGTACATTACCAACTGGCATGAATGTTGGTTATACCACTGCTTCAACTAACGCTACTCAAACTTTCTCGCAGGCTACAGCTTTTGCTGAATATTCTGGTGCCGATACTGGTGGCTGTACGGGACAATCAGCTGGAGGTTCATCAGCTACAACTTATTGTGTAACTCGTACTCAAGCCACTGCCGAAACTGCAGCTGCCAAATCTATTCAGATAGATGCTGTAACTAACCCGTCGATTCCATCGGGCAACAACACAAGTGTTTACGTACGTATTTCGACTTACTCAGACACAGCTTTTGCTACAGGTGTGGATGATGGTACAGTTGCTGCTTCAATAGTTAACCAACTTACCGTATCTGGTCGTGTCCAAGAGCGTTTAGTCTTTTGCGTCTTTGCTCTAGATAACGCTGCTGGTTCGAACGCTACTGCTGGCACAGCTGCAACTAACTACCCAACAGACTGTTCTGCATCTGAAGCTAGTGCATCTAGCAATGTCGATATCGGTATTATTGACAACAATGCTGTCGTTCAATCGCCAGTTGCCAACAACCCACCGACTTCAACAGGTAATGATCGGTTTGCTGCAGCTATGGTTAATACAAACGCTTCTAGCGGTGTATTGGTGTCATACTATGCCAGTGCCGCCACCTCAGGTACCAACCAACTACGTTCTTTCCGTGTACCAGGTGCTAGCTGTGACGCTATTGCCTCAACACTAACTGACCAATGTTTTGTCAGTGCTCCAGTAACTGGTTCAACTATTACAACTGGTTCTGAAATGTTCGGTATGCAAATCACTTGTATCGCCAACAGTGCTGCCTCTGGCCATGGTATATCTGGAACTACTGCCAACTTAGGTGCTGTAGCAGGTAGTGCCGACGGTACTAACGGTAGTGTTAACGGCGTATACAACAACGCCTCAGGTACAGCCGTAACTGACACAGGTAACTGTGAAGTCTCAAGCGGTAATGCAACCTATGCTTGGAATGACACAGGCACAGCTGCTAACCTAGTTAGCTCACAAACTGTTGTCGATGATGAATTAGTCAAATTACGATTTGGTGCAACAGCTAGTGCAACCACTCCAACTGGTTCGTACACAGTAGCATCAACCTTCATTGCAACACCTACCTTTTAGGGTATAGATAAAAGCAAAACCTAATATCCCCCAAATTTTGGGGGATATTTTTTTGTGGACCATAAGCATGTTGGGGTATAATGTTAGACATGAATAGACTTAAGAGTCACTGGGTATTCGTTGCTGTATACAGTTTTTTGGCAATTACGCTGTTTATCCCATATTCTTCTAAAGCGTTTCAAATGACTAATCGAAGTGTAGCGATTGGTAGCTCCAATGTTTCTGCTAATACCACTCATAACTTCTCGTTCGATTATCCATCGGTTAACACAATCGGTTCGTTGGAATTTGAATATTGTACCAACAGTCCTTTAGTGGGATCACCTTGTGTGCCACCAGTTGGCCTAAATGTCTCGAGTGCTAATTTGGTTAGTCAAACAGGCGAAACTGGTTTTGCCATCGACCCAGCCACGACTGCCAATAAGATTGTTGTTTCAAGATTGCCAGGACTTACTTCGGTTGGTCCAGCTCAGTATAATTTTGCCAATATTATTAACCCTTCGTCGGCCGAGACAGTTTTTGTGAGAGTATCTAGTTTTTCTGGAGTTGGAGCTTTAGGGCCACGTGTCGATGATGGTACAGTTGCTTTTGCCACTGTCAATCAAGTATCGGTCAATGGTTTTGTGCCACCATATTTAACTTTTTGCGTTGGGGTAACGGTCGCGGGTGATTGTTCATCGGCAAATGGTGATTTTGTTGGTTTTGGGGAGTTATCTAAAACTGGACCAAGATTTTTGACATCTCAATATGCTGGTGCGACCAATGATCCAACTGGCTATAGTACATCTGTTTATGGGATTACAATGTCTTCTGGTACTAATGCAATTACTGCTCTCAACTCACCGACAACTAGTATCCCAGGAGTCAGCCAATTTGGTATGAATTTACGGACCAATTCTTCGCCAAATGTTGGCCTAGACCCAAGTGGGGCAGGTTCATCAGCAATCGAACCAGATTATAACCAACCTAATATGTTTACATTTAAAAACCAAATTATTTCCAAAGCTAATATCTCGACAGATTTTAATGTATTTACAGTTAGTTATTTGGTAAATGTATCTAATTCGCAACCAGCTGGTATTTATAATACTACGCTTACTTATATCGCTACAGCTTCATTCTAAAGTTAGTTCCTAATTAATGCTCTTATGACTATTTACAAAAGGTAATATATTCTTTATTATTAAAGTCAAAGGCTAAATCAAAAATGGAGGAAAAAAATCGTGTCTTTTAGTAAAAAAACCCTAACATTTGCCATAGTTGGTATATTTAGCATGTTGCCTGTTTTTGGTACACTCGTGCATGCCCAAACTTCTAATACTCAGAACGGGGGTAGTGGCTTACAGCTTTCACCAACCAGAACTGATATAAGTGTTAATCGTGGTGAAACCAAGAAATTTAGTGTCACAATCAAAAACGTCACTAAAGGTGAAGTTGAGGCCCAAGTAGTCCTTAACGACTTTGTGTCTGACAACACATCTGGTAACCCGTCAATTATCATCGATGACAAAAAAGACAGTACTGCTTATTCATTGAAAAATATGATAACTAATCTAACGCCAGTTAGGTTGAAGCCAAACGAGACTAAGCAAATCGAAAATACCGTTAATGTGCCTGTATCGGCTGCTCCAGGAGCTTACTTTGGTGCCTTGCGTTATGCAGCTATACCAGTAACTTCTGATGGCAATGTTGATGAAACAAAGCGTCAAGTGTCATTGACGGCCAGTGTTGCACATCTTGTATTCTTGGAAGTGCCAGGTGAAATCACTCAAAAAATCAGTGTTAATGATGTAAGTGTCCTTAATGCTAAAAACAAGAAAGTAAATTTTTGGGAAACTCCTAAAAACGTTTCTATAACAGTCGAAAACTTAGGTAACGGATTTGCTCGACCATTTGGAACAGTGTCTGTCGAAAAAAGCTCTAAAGTAATCAGTAAATATGACCTAAACAACAAAGACCCTAAAGCAATTGTTTTGCCAAGATCAAAAAGAATTTTCACTGATGGAATAAGCGGAGTTAAGATGCCTGGCAAATACACTGTAGTAGCTGGTATTGCTTACGGCAACGGTGGCGAAGTAGTTAACGTCAAGAAATCTTTCTGGTACTTACCATTGTGGTTTGTAGCAATCTTAGCAGCTGTAGTTATCTTATTGGTTGTTGGTGGATACTTACTGTATCGCCGAAAAGCAGGTAATGTAAGCGGTGGACGTCGACGCTAGATTATCGATAATATCCTAAAATCTAAATTTAAACCCCGAGTTAGAATTCTCGGGGTTTTTAGTAGATATTTTTGCAACAACAGGCTAAAATATACATAAGTGGTTTGAAATGAAAATAACTAATAAAATTCTCTTAGCAGCAACAGGTATAGTCGTATTTACTGGATTTACATGGCTAATACTATCGAACGGTGTTTATGCTGCTCAAGAGTCTGGTTCGGTAGGACTAGAGGGTAAGATATCTTCGCCGCCGCCAACTGTAGCAGCCAGTATTTCATTCCCACGTGACGGCACATCAACAACTGACACTATTATTACCGTGACAGGTATTTGCCCGAACAATACACTAGTTAAATTATTCAAAAACAATGTATTTGCAGGCTCATCACAGTGTAATAACGGCAGCTTTTCGATAAAGATGGATTTGTTTACAGGAGTTAATGAACTTGTAGCTAGAGTCTACGACGATTTAGATCAAGCAGGACCAGATTCAGCCACAGTCAGAGTGACTGTTCCTGTCAATGGCATAAATATTGGTGCCAAAATCGCCTTAACTTCGAGTTTCGCCAAAAGAGGTGCTAATCCTGGTCAAAAATTAACTTGGCCAATAACGCTAACTGGTGGTGATGGACCTTATGCAATCTCGATTGATTGGGGTGATGGCAAGCAAGATGAACTAAAAAGTGTTCAATTTGCAGGTACGATTAATATCGAACATGTCTACCAAAATTCGGGTGTTTATAACTTGATTATTAGAGCCGTCGATAAAAATGGAGCGGTAGCATTCTTGCAATTAGTCGCAGTAGCTAACGGACCTGTGTCGCAGTCGGCTGCCGATGCCTCCAAGGCAACAACCGACCAACAAAATCAAAAAACTCAAGAGAAAACTAAAATATTATGGATACCTGCTGCTGTAGCAATCCCGTTGATTATTTCGACATTCTACATAGGCCGAAAATACGAGCTAAAAGCTCTACGTAAACGTTTAGAAGCTCGTAACGAAAACTAACAAACTGTCTCTCTCTACTTTTACTCTGATATAATGTAGATGTTGAAGTGAAAAATATAAAAGTATTTGTTGGTATGAGTGGTGGAGTCGACAGCTCGTTGACTGCCAGTCTATTGATTGAACAAGGTTATGACGTGAGTGGTGTCTACATGAAAAATTGGACTGAAGATTTGCCAGGTATGATTTGCCCGTGGTATGAAGATTATCAAGATGCCAAGCGAGTTGCAGTTAGCTTAGGGATAAAGCTCGAAGTCTATGATTTTCAGACTGAGTACAAACAAAAAGTTGTCGACTACATGATCCAAGAATATTCGCTCGGTCGCACGCCAAACCCTGATATTATGTGCAACCAAGAAGTAAAGTTTAAGCTATTTTTGGATACTGCAATCCAAAATGGAGCAGATATGATTGCGACAGGCCATTATGCTAAAGTTGTAAAAAGCAAAAAATTCGTAAACCAAGTCGAGCTACAGATGGCAGATAATCTAGAGAAAGACCAAACATATTTTCTTTATCGGGTAGAGCAGTCAGCATTAGCAAAATCACTTATGCCAATTGGCGATTTTGCGAGTAAAAATGATGTTCGGCAAGCTGCCTCGGAACGAAATTTGGATACTGCAGACAAAAAAGACAGCCAAGGGATATGTTTTGTAGGGAAAGTTGGTATAAAAGATTTTCTGAAACAATACGTTGTAGCAGAATCTGGGCCAATTTTGGATAATAATGGAGTTGAAATCGGCACGCACGAAGGGGCAATTTTTTATACAATCGGCCAGCGTCATGGCTTAAATATCGGGGGCGGACTGCCCTATTATGTGTCTGGTAAAGATATTGCCAAAAATATTGTTTACGTTACTAATAATTTATCGGACGCAAGTCTGTGGCATGACAAAATTATTGTTAACGATGTTCATTATATCAATGGTCAACCAGATTTCGATTCGAAATATCTGGTTAGATTTCGCTACCGTGGTCCATTAGTTGGTTGCCGTCTACAAGCCGATAATCACCAATTAATAATTAAGTTAGATAACCCCGAGCGAGCAATCGCCGCCGGTCAATCGGCAGTAATTTATGACGGCAAACGGGTTGTAGGCGGCGGAATTATTGCCTAAAACAGATTGGACTTGCTACAATACATCTTATGAATGCCCAAGAAATACGCCAAAAATATTTAGATTTTTTAGTAAAAAAAGACCATAAAATTATCCCTCCAGCTCCGCTTGTACCATTAAATGACCCATCGACATTATTTACTGGTTCGGGTATGCAACCATTGATTCCATATTTATTGGGCGAACCTCACCCTGAAGGCCAGCGGTTAGTTGACTCTCAGCCGTGTTTACGCTCGCAAGATATCGACGAAGTCGGCGACAATCGACACACCACCTTTTTCGAAATGCTTGGTAACTGGTCGTTAGGTGATTATTTCAAATTAGAGCAAATAAGAAATTTTTGGAAATTCTTAACAGATGAAATCAAGCTCGATCCTAATAGAATCTATGTGTCGTGCTTTAGCGGCAACGAAAAAGCAGGCATACCAAAAGATTACGAGTCGGCCGAAATCTGGAAAGTTTTATTTGCCGACAAAGGTATAGATGCTAAAGAAGTCGAAATTGGTTCAGAAGAAAACGGTGCAAAAATCGGTGAACAAATGGGCCGAATTTTTTATTACTCGGATAAAAACTGGTGGTGTCGTAGTGGCAATGCTGATACTATGCCGATTGGCGAGCCAGGCGGACCAGATACCGAAGTATTTTATCTATATCCAGATGTCCCACATGACCCAGCTTACGGTCAAAAATGTCATATAAATTGTGACTGTGGCCGATATATTGAGCTAGGTAATTCGGTGTTTATGGAATATATAAAAACAGCCAATGGCTTCGATAAATTACCTAAGCAAAATGTTGATTTTGGTGGTGGCTTGGAGCGAATTGCGGCGGCTGCGATTGATAGTCCAGATGTTTATCGAACTAGCTTGCTGTATCCAATTATAGAGCAATTACAGGTGTTGAGTGGCAAACATTACGATGCTCATCAAGCTAGTATGCGGGTAATCACCGACCATTTTCGTGGGGCTGTATTTTTGGCTGGCAATGGCGTAGAGCCAAGCAACAAAGAGCAAGGCTATGTCATGCGGCGGCTAATGCGGCGAGCGATTAGGTTTGCATTCGAACTAGGAATTGAACAAGAGATCTGTGATGCGATTGCTAAAAACGTGATTGATATTTATCAGTCTGGCTACCCAGAATTTAAAAAAGCCGAAGCTGATATTATTAAAATTTTGGTTAGAGAAGAGAAATTATTCCGCGAAACATTAAAAAAGGGCTTACGTGAATTTTCAAAACTAAGCAAGGGTGGACTGGATGGCCAAGATTTATTTATGTTGCACGACACTTATGGATTTCCGTTAGAACTAAGCCTCGAGGAAGCTTACAAACAAAACATCGACCTAAAAGATAATTGGCAGAAAGTGTTTGATGAGTCAATGAAGCAACAGCGAGATAGAAGTCGGACGGCAGGCCAAGGTGTTTTTAAGGGTGGACTGGCCGACCATTCTGTCGAAACAACGCGGTTACATACAGCCCATCATTTGTTACTAAGAGCCTTGAAAGATGTTTTGGGTGACCATGTACTTCAAAGAGGTAGCAATATAACTGCTGAGCGATTAAGGATTGATTTTTCGCACCCCGAAAAAGTAACAACAGAGCAACTTGATGAAGTGGAGAAGATTGTAAATGATAAAATTGACCAAAATTTGCCAGTTATTCGCTCCGAAATGCCACTTGAAGAAGCCGAAAAACTAAATGCCGAACATGAATTTGGTGCCAAATATCCTAGTTTAGTATCAGTTTATTCAGTTGGCCCAAGTGGTGCCACAGAAACTAAACCACAGTTTGACCAAGCTTACTCAATTGAATTTTGTGGCGGACCGCATGTTGGACATACTAATGAACTTGCTGCTGGCGGCAAAAAGTTCAAAATTAAGAAAGAAGAAGCCTCATCATCTGGAGTACGCCGAATTAAAGCCGTCCTTATATAAATACCTCTGTAAATTTGACAAAAGTGGTATAATAATCAAATAAACTAACTAATAATAAAAAATTATGGAAAATACACCTCCGCTCAATCACTCAGAATTTAACCTGAACAATCACGAAGATCGAAGCAATAATTTTAAGAAATCTGTGGCTGGAGCTATGGCTGCATTAGCACTCGGTGGCTTAGTTGGCACAAGTGAAATGATTGATAGTACTTATGCTGCAACCAAACCTGACAGTGAGTTACCTATCAATCCAAATGATAATTCTAAGGCAGTCCATGAGATGGCTGCTAAGCCAGACTACAAAGTGCCAAAATTTATTGTTAACGGCAAAAGTATAACTGTAACTCGAGCTAAGCAAGATCTCAAAAATCATGGATTAAAATTCGGTGGGATAACACCGAGCAAGTTGAATCCAGATGAGCAAGTAAGTCAAGAAGTAGTCGGGTTTTATAAAAAAACCATCAACCCCAAAACCAAAAAACTAATCTTTAGCTCGTTAAAGCCTGGTGCAAAAATTATTGGCGACCCGAAAAATCCCAAAGCCTGGGTGTATATTAAACAGCGAATTATCAAAAAATCATCGACAACTCTAACCCGCCCAACCAACCCAATCGAGACACCCATACCTCCGTCCAATCAAAATACTGTTCCGCCTGTTGTGCCATCACCCGAACCACCGATTATCGATAATCCACCAAATCAGCCGCCCAACCCAGAAACGCCATTTAATCTACCCGAGGCCTATAACACAATTATCAAGGCCAACTCCGTGTATGTTGAGTTTTCGGGATGCAGTGGCTCGGTGGTTAGGGATAATAATGGCAAAATTGCGGCTATCAGAACTGCTGATCATTGCGGCAAAGGAAACATTTCCGGGAACCAAAGTTCGCTACGCTCACTGCAAATTTATAATGGTGATTCCTTAGATAAAAAACAATTTGTCACTACTGTCGACAGAATGATTTCGCCAAATGGTCCTGACCCTAATGATGCCTTATATTTGGTACCAAAAGGCGTATCTTTACAATCATCGATGGAGGCGATTAATCAATCGATGACCAACCAAGCTCAGCCTGTTGGCACAGCTGTGACGATCACTGGTTATCCGCTCCGCCAACCAAATAACCAAGGCGAAATCAAACAACAATTAATCGAAGGCGAAGTGCTTAAAAACAATATATTAATGACCAGAGGCGATAAATCACCAATTATAACGACAATGGTCGGAATAAGGAGTGAGAATTCAGCTAACGCTGTTTGCTCACCAGGAGCTAGTGGGGGTGCGGCCTTCTTTAAATCACCACTCGAAAAAGCTCTAAGTATCGTCAAGTCAAACGACCCAAATAATCCAAATATAAAAGCGACAGGACTATATCCTTTGTCAGCTTTTTACGACTTGAGAGATCTACCAAAAAATGCTGACCCTAACATTACTCAAGCCAGTTTAGATACTATTCGTGCTTGGTTTAGTAATTTAACAGGTTTATCATCACAAAAATTCGCGGCAGTTTGCTTTTTTCCTAGCACAAATCAACCGCTCAGAAACGACAATGTTGTGGTCTATAACTTAGTCTCCTAATTCATACTTTTAGTCACCGATTGTAGCAACTTGGCGTGGTATAATAGTAACTACTTATGCTTAGTAAAATAAAGAATGCTAGTAATAATTTATTGGCTAAGACCAACAATTTGCGTCAATCTGTCAACACCGATAAATATATTGTCGGATTAGATATTGGTACGGAATATGTCAAAGCTTTAATCGCCAAAATTAATGGGGACAAATTAGAAATTGTCGGGATTGGCCGCAAACACCAAGAATTGTCTGACATGCAAGCGGGTGCCATAGCTGATATCGGTGCTGTGGTAGCTAACTGTGCCGATGCTTTAGCCGAAGCCGAGCAACAAGCTGGCGTGAGTGTACGTACGGCAGTAATTGGTATCGCTGGCGAACTTGTCAAGGGTACTACTACAGCTGTCCGTTGCAGTCGCAAAAATCCTGAAAAAGACATCGATGTCGACGAGATGGAGTACATAATTAGTTTAGTTCAAGAAAGAGCAGGCCAAGTTGCCCGCAAAAATTTGAGTATCGAACTGGGCGGCAAAGCTCCCGAGGTAAGACTAGTTAACAGTGCGTTGGTAGGTATAACAATCGATGGTTATAAAGTGACTAATCCGATTGGTTTTAAGGGTCGCGATGTATTGGTCCAGTTATATACAGCTTTTGCTCCCTTAATTCATATCGCTGCTCTTGAGCGAGTAGCCAAAGAACTTGATCTAGATTTGTTGGCAGTTGCGGCTGAGCCATTTGCAGTTGCACGGTCGGTGATTGGTGATGACCCTAATGCCACGATGAGTGCAGTACTGATGGACGTAGGTGGTGGCACAACCGATATTGCCGTAATTAATGATGGCGGAGTTCAAGGCACAAAAATGTTTGGAATAGGCGGACGAGCTTATACAAAATCAATCGAAAAAGAGTTAGGTATTAGCTTCGAAGAAGCCGAAGCAACCAAACTCGGTGAGGGTAAAGTAAATATTCTTTCCGAAGAAGTTCAGACTGCTCTAGATAAAACATGTGATGTTTGGGCATCTGGTGTAGAACTAGCTCTCAGTGAATTCACAAACCTCGATAATATTCCAAATCGGATTTTATTATGTGGTGGTGGCTCAAGTCTCGAGAACATCAAGCATACATTAGAAGAGACTAATTGGTATCACGACGTGGCCTTCACCAAAAAACCAGTTATCTCGTTTATTACGCCTGATCAAGTGGCTGGCATCAACGACCAAACAGCTAGCGAATTACTTGATCATACCTTTGTCACGGCCATGGGTTTATTAAGAGTCGGTTTGGACACAGTGTCTCAAGACTCTGAACCCAATGCTAGTGTAAATATTAAAGATAAATTTGATAAACTATTACGAGTATGAAGCCAAAAACACTTTATATTGATATTGACGAAGAAATCACAGGCATAATCGACAAGCTTCGCTCTTGTGATGAGACGATTATTGCCCTAGTCTTGCCTAAAAATGCACCTGTTTTTCAATCACTGGTCAATCTGAAATTACTCAAAAGAGCAGCCGACGCAGCTAGTAAAAAACCAGTCTTAATAACGTCTAATTCAAGTGTTATATCGATGGCAGGCGTTAGTAATTTGTATGTGGCAAAAGATCTAAAATCTAAGCCTTATTTACCTGAAGTACCAGAGGTTAGCGACCTAGGTTCGACTGCAAGCGAAGAGGCAATAGAAGTAGATAATGAAGTTACCCAGACGGTCGATAATGAGACTTCTGAACAGGTAGCAAGTGAACCAAAGACTGCTAACGAGTCTACTAAGGGTAAGTCTAAGTCGCCAAAAGCAGCGGTTGCATCTGCTGCACTAGCCAAAAAACCGAAAGTAAAATTACCTAAATCAAATATGAAGGTCCCGAATTTTAATCGTTTTCGTAAAGGTTTGGTATTTGGAGTTTTGGGACTAATTTTGTTGATCGGATTTATCTATTGGGGCATGGTAGTTGCTCCTAAAGCAAAAATTACGATCAAAGGCGACACGCAGGTAAAAAACATCGATACAGTCGTAATTGCTGATACGGCGGCGACTAGTCTTGACGAAAAAAATAAAATTGTCCCCTCGACTCAAAAAGAAGTCAAAAAAACTGAGGCAGTAAAAGTTCCAACTACTGGTCAAGTAAATAAAGGCAACAAAGCTTCTGGTAAAGTAACTCTAAGGAATTGCACCAAAAGCGATAATGATGTGACTATTCCAGCAGGCAGTGGAGTCAGTGCCAACGGCTTAACCTATATTACTCAAACAAGCGTAACGCTCGACCCAAGCCAATTTTCAGGTGGTGGTACTTGCAAATCGCCAACCACCGATGTTAGCGTTATTGCTCAAAACCCTGGCGAACAATACAATATAGATAAAACTAACTATACTGTTGCAGGCAATCCAGCCGTAAACGCTAGTGGTAGTGCTATGAGTGGCGGCACTAATCAAATCGTCAAGGTGGTAACCGCCAACGACATTCAAACAGCAAAATCTAAAGTTAGCGACAAAAAAGCGGCTAGTAGCGAAGAATTAAAAGCAATATTAGTTGCTGCTGGCTATGTGCCAATCCTTCCAAGTATCGAAACTACCGCCTCTCCAGCCGAACCATCACCTGGAATCGACACCGAAGCTAGTGAGGTAAGTGTTAGCCAAACTATCACTTATACGATGATTGGTATCAAAAAAGATGACCTGCATAAATTAATTAGCAACAAAGCCGTTAGTGAGGCGGGTATCGATACTAACAAGCAAGTAATCTTAGACGATGGATTAGCTAAGGCAGTTTATGCACTGGGCAACAAAAACGGCACACGTACAGAAGTAAATCTGAAAACTACTGTCGTGGCAGGCCCAGACATTGATCAAGATGATATCAAAAAGTTAGTGGCTGGTCTAAAACGAGGCAAAGCTGAGCAAGCAATTCGCAATCGACCGAGTATCAAAGATGTAAAAATTGACACTTCACCATTTTGGAACTTTACCGTACCAAATAATCAGAAGAAAATTAATGTGATATTCGAGGGTTCTCAGTAAAATGACGTCTCCAATGGCAGCCGAAAAAACATTTCTGGCATTAGATGTTGGCCAGAGTCGGATTGGTGTAGCACGAGCAAACGCTATTGCTCAGCTGCCCGAACCGCTAAATCATCTTAAAAATGACGAGCATATTTGGGATAATATTAGCGAAATTATCAAGCAGCAAGACGTTGGAATGATAATTATTGGCCTACCACGAAATTTAGATGGCCGTGAAACTGGGCAATCAGCCGAAATACGCCAATTTGCCACACAACTAAAGTCTAAATTCGATATTCCAATCGAGTTTGCCGACGAAACTCTCAGCTCGAAACGAGCCGATGAATATATCAAAACCCATAAATTAAGTTCAACCGACCAAGACTCAGTTGCGGCCTGCTTTATATTAAACGAATATTTGATAAAATAACTATAAATAGGATAAATCGATGATTTTCAGAAGAATTAATAAAAAAAGCTCCAAATTACCATCTTATCTAATCCCTAGCTTGATAACCGTTGTTTTAATCGCCATGATTAGTGTGGCATATTTTGTGAGACGCTCTTATGTTCAGAATTTGCGTCCAGTTAGCCAAACTAGCAAAATTCATTATATAACCATCGAAACAGGCAGTACGCCATCACAAATTGCTGAAAAATTAGCTGACAAAGGGGCGATTAGGAGTAATTGGGCGTTCGAGTGGTACGTTCGGCAAGCTCAAGCCCGTGATCAACTCAAAGCAGGAACTTATGCGATTGACGAGAATCAATCTGTTCAAGAAATTGTAAAATTAATATCTAGCGGAAAGGTGGCCACCGATTTGATTACAATATTACCTGGCAAAAATTTAGAGCAAATTGCTCAAAAATTCGAAGAGTCAGGCTTTAGTAAGGCTCAAGTTGAAGCGGCTCTAAAACCAGAGCTATATCAAAATGACCCTGCCCTAACTGATAAACCTTCAAATGCAAGCTTAGAAGGCTATTTATACCCCGAAACCTTCCAAAAAACAGCCGATACGTCTTTAGAAAAGATAATTACTCTGTCTTTAGACGAAACTCATAAAGTCTTGTCGCCCGATATTCGCCAAGCAATAACCAAACAAGGGCTTAATTTGCACCAAGCTATAACTATCGCGTCAATTATCGAGAACGAAGTCCCGACAGATGAAGATAGGCCAATTGTGGCACAAGTTTTCTTGAAACGTCTAAAAGAGGGTATGAGATTAGAGTCTAACGCCACAGATGAATATTCTAAGAAAAATCCAGCCTATGACACTTACAAAATCTCAGGATTACCCCCTGGGCCAATCAGTAATTTTACAAAAAGTTCTATCGATGCTGTGGCTTACCCAGCTTCAACTGATTGGACATATTTTGTATCTGGTGATGACAAACGAACTCATTTTTCAAAAACTCTAGAAGATCACGAAGCCAATATCAAAAAATACTGCACTAAACAGTGCGGAAACTAAGCTCCCGACGCGTAAAACACCACAAAAAGTGGGTTAAAACTTGAATTTATCCAAGTTTTTTGATACAATTATAGGTACAGTATCTATTAAAAGTAGATATTTTCATTTTTTAGATGCTGTCCTTAGTAAGTGCATTTTTATTAATTAAACGAAGCCTCACATTTTTTTGCGGCTTCAGATATATAACTAAACTCACTTATGTAAGGTCTTAGACATTTCTACAGTAGTAGTAAGTGTCGGGAGAATTGTATTAGTAAATCAAATTTAATTGTTCGGCCACTACTTAATCGAAGTGGTAAAACAAGTAAAAAAGGGCTAAATAGCCCTCAGCTTAAACTAAATAAACGTACTAAGAAACGCATCGTAAGGTGGGGATTGGTATGCTTTAATGTATTCTTGATTGTTGGTGTAACCTTGATTGCGATGAATTCCAACTCTGTTTCGTCGTCGAAAGTTTTATCAGCAAAAAATAGTGAGCAAACGGGAATATTGTACGAATCTAATGCTAGTGATTCTAAGTTACAAAAACCTATCGATAAAGTTTCGTCAGCCGATGTAGCGGTTAATGTCGCTCGGATAACAGGTTTGTCAGAATCGGTAGCAGTTGTTAACAATGCCGACTCGGCTAATGCACAACTAGCTGTCACAAGCGTTGATAAAGCTGTAGTTACCAAGCCTCAAATTGTCGGTGCTGGTCTAAAGTCTAAAAAAGACATAAAAGAATACGTCACTGTTCAGGGTGACACAATTACTTCTGTAGCTAGCAAGTTTGGCATATCAGCCGACACTATACGCCTGTCTAATGATATTCGTGGAGACGCGGTCGAGGCTGGCAAAAAACTTATAATCAGCCCTGTTAATGGGCTTGTCTACACAGTTAAAGCAGGCGATACACCTCAATCGATCGCGAGTCGATACAGCACTAATAAAGACAATTTAGTGGTTTTTAATGATGCCGAAGTCAGTAATAGCTTTACGGTTGGTGATCGGATTGTTGTACCCGATGGTGTAGCTCCGTCTGAGCCAGTTGCTGTTAGAACAGCTCGTGCGGAAAGCCCAGTTGCTAGTTATTCATCACGTTTTGCATTTGGTTCAGCTCCTGTCTATGGAAATAACGGCTATGACTATGGTTGGTGTACCTGGCACGCTGCCAATCGACGTAAAGAAATTGGTCGACCAATCCCGAGTAATTTAGGCAACGCCAACACTTGGCTGAGCTTAGCTAGAGCGGCTGGTATACCGACTGGCAGTACACCTCAAGCTGGGGCTGTTTTGTGGCATAAAAATATTGGTGGACTTGGACATGTTGCTTTTGTCGAAAAAGATAATGGTGATGGCACCTTCTTGGTATCTGATATGAATTATCCGATTTGGGGTCGGGTAACTTATCGTACTATTACTCCTAGCGAGTTTAGTAATTTCATGTTTATATACTAAATTCGATTTAAACAATGGCTAATATTAATCTATAATAAATTAATAATGTTTGTAGATAAAGTTAAGGTGTCGATTAAAGCTGGCGATGGTGGAAATGGTGCAGTTAGTTTTCGGCATGAAAAGTTCATTGATAAAGGCGGTCCAGATGGTGGCGATGGTGGTCGGGGTGGCAATGTAATTTTGATTGGCTCGAATCGCACCAACACACTCGCTAATTTTCGATACCAAAAAGAATTGCTCGCCAAAAATGGCTCACCTGGCTCAAAACGTAAAAAACATGGTAAGTCAGCCGAAGATCTAAAAGTTGATGTACCAGTTGGTACGGCAATTTATAATGAAGCTGACCAATTAATCGGTGACATACTGAGCGAAAAACAAGAAGTAATTGTCGCTTATGGTGGGCGTGGAGGCTTTGGCAATGCTCACTTTGTAAGTAGTCGACGCCAAGCCCCACGAGTCGCCGAAAAAGGCGAACCTGGCCAAGAACTGTCGGTAGATCTTGAACTAAAATTAATTGCCGATGTTGGGCTAATTGGCCTACCTAATGCTGGTAAATCGACCTTACTATCCAGAATCACCAACGCTACACCAGAGATTGCTAATTACCCATTTACTACTATCAAACCTAATTTAGGTGTGGCCAAAATCGACGAAAATACATCAGTCTTAGTCGCCGACATACCTGGTTTGATTGAGGGGGCTAGTGAGGGCAAAGGCTTGGGTGATGAATTTTTGAGACATGTCGAACGCACAAAAGTCTTAGTTCATTTAATTGATGCTTACAGTGAAAATGTTGCTGGCGATTACAAAATTATTCGAAACGAACTTGAGAACTATAAAATCGATTTATCAAAACGTCCAGAAATTATTGTTTTGACCAAAATCGAAGGTCTTGATAATGAAATTGTTAAGGATCAGATTAATAAATTAAATACTTCGCTGACTAAAAAAGCCAAATTAATGGCAATCTCGTCTAGCAGTGGTCAGGGGCTTAAAGAGTTATTGTACGAAGTAAACAAGGCAGTCGATAAAGCAAACCAGCAAGCTTCAAAAAAGCAAATAGTGCCTGAGGCTATGGAGGTAATTAGCTTGCCGACTACCGCTAACCGCTGGGAAATAAAGAAACAAAACGACTACTATCTGATTACTGGTCGTAAAATTGAACGATTTGCTTCGCAAACAGATTTTGATAATTTTGCTGGCGTCGATAGATTACGCGATATTATGCGAAAGATGGGTATTATGCATGAACTAGAACGTCAAGCAATCGAACCAGACAACAAAGTTTTTTTTGGCCAAAACTGTGCCTTCGGCCCACTGTTATACTAATCGTTGTATTAATTAGCTAAAACTGGTATAATATAGTTGTTATGTCAGAAATTATACCTGCTCATATCGAAATTGGTGATCATCAGCTAAAGCCTGAGTATGTGCGGGCAGTGGCTCAAATTGGGCGACAATTAGTCAAAATTCCTTCTATTTATGCACTTGATAGATTTAAGAAATGGCATGAATTTAGTGAAGAAGAGGATCAACCATTTTACTCAGATTTAGGTGAACATTTTATAAATACACAGTCAGTTTCTGAGCTAGGATTAGTTGCTGATAATTTGGATGAAAATGCTGACAATATGCATTTCAGTCCCACAGAGAGAAATGCTTTTGCCTTTGCTGCTACACAATTAAATATGATTGATGATTTAATTAGACAAAGCTATCCCGACAGAGAAGAAGTATCAATTGCTTCAATACGAATTGTTCCAGGATTAGAAGATACAGAGCAAGAAGCACTTTATCAGGCCTTAAACTCGGGAGATGTAGATAGATATATTGATGTTATGACTGAGCAATCTGACTATGAAGGTATATTTACAGAAGAGGATTTGCCGATTATTGCCGAGCGAGATATAGAAGATTTCCGAGCTGGTAATAGAATACTTGAAGTTTCATTGTTCGATGTTTTTAGACAGCTAAATATTGAGCGAAGGCTAGGTGGCTATTCATTAACTCTGGTGCAAGCTAACAAAAAATATTAGTCGTAGTAAGTTATACTAACAGTATGGCTAAAAGTTTTTTCTTTTATGACTTAGAAACCAGTGGTGTGAGTCCTTACAGCTCGCGAATTATGCAATTTGCTGGCCAAAGAACGGACATGAATCTAAAACCGATTGGGCAAGCTTATAATTATTATATTAAGCTTACCGAGGATATTTTGCCCGAGCCAGATGCAATTTTGCTAACAGGTATTACTCCACAAAAAACACTTGCAGAAGGCATGAGTGAAGCTGAATTTTTTCGGATTTTTTATAACGAAATTTTTACGCCAGATACCATATTCGTTGGTTTCAATTCGGTAAGGTTCGATGATGAATTTATGCGGTTTGGCATGTACCGTAATTTTTATGATGCCTATGAATGGCAATGGAAGGATGGCACAAGTCGCTGGGATGTACTTGATTTGGTGCGAATCACTCGTGCTTTAAGACCTGATGGCATAAAATGGCCGTTTGCTAGTGATGGCAAAGCGTCGAATCGCTTGGAACTACTTAGTTCGCTCAACAAACTTGATCACGCTGATGCTCACGACGCCTTAAGTGATGTTACGGCAACCATTGCAGTGGCACAAATGATCAAGACTAAGCAACCAAAATTATTTAATTATTTGCTTAATCTAAGAACCAAAAAAAGCGTTAGCGAATTTGTAAATAACAATCCAATTTTTGCCTATGTTAGTGGCAGGTACTCGTCAAATAGCGAAAAATTGGCGTTAGTTACTGTAATAGGCGAAGTGAAAAATCAGGGATTTTTAGTTTTTGATCTTAGTAATGACCCAGAACTAGTTGCCGAATTATCAATTGAAGAGCTAAATAAGCGGATGTCATGGGCAGATGATGACGAAATTTTGCCGCTGCCAATCAAGTTGCTCAAGCCTAATCGTTGTCCAGCAATTGCCCCGCTCAGCGTATTAACCAAGCCCGATCAAGAGAGGTTAAACATCAACCTCGATACAATAAAAAGTAATTATCAAAAACTAACCGACTTAAGAAACACCATAAGCAATAAATATTTAAAGGCCTACGAACTGCAAACCACTTCAAGGCAAGCTGAGTTTATTAATGATCAAAAGGATGTTGACGGACAGTTGTACGATGGGTTTATAAATAATCACGATAAACAGTTATTCACTCAAGCACGCAGTGACGAGAGCGTTAAAACTGATAATTTTTATCAAAATTTTACAGATGAACGTCTAAAAAACTTATGGAAATTATACAAAGCTCGCAACTACCCCAAATATTTATCGGATGATGAGCAGAAAAATTGGCTAGATTACAAAAACCAAAAAATAGCTGCTCAAGCACCAAGGTTTTCGGCAAGGTTAAATGAACTCGCTAACCAAAAATTAACTCCTGAAAAACAATACGTTTTAGAAGAGTTGAGCCTTTATGCCCAAAGCTTAATCGAATTAGATTTAAATTGATATTTGGCTGATCAAAGCTTGAGTTCGTCGATAATTTTTTAGCTTTTTGGTTGGCGAAAGCACTTTGTATAAAATATAACATCCACCAAGAAATGTTATAAGGCTAAGCCAATCATAAAAAGAGATGTAAATTGATGTACCAGGTATTTGACCTAGCACTATGTATTGCCACATTGTTCGCTCCCGCAATAAATTTAGTTAAAGTTTAAGCGAATTATGCATAAATTTAGCAAAAAAAGCAAGTATATTTTATTCGTGCTTAAGCTTTGATTTTAAGAATCTTAAAAATTTATCGAAACGATTTTGGTTGAGGATTAGTAAAATTAAGCCCAAACTACCAGGGCCAATCGAGATATATCTAAGTAATTTGTTGTCTAAGCTATAAACTGCAATTATTGAAAGTGTTATCAAAACCATACACAAAATATCGATAGTTCGAGCGACTTTGGGATTGTTATTTAGATATTTGGCTTCGAATTTTTGTCGATTATTTTCGAATTGATCGATTAAATTTTTGGCCCATTGGTGATTTATCGATAACAACCCAAGTCCAGCCAAAAAAACAGCAATTCCGCCTGGACCAGGTAGCCAACCAATAAACGGCGATATAACAATCAGGCCAAAACCAGCAATATCGATCAAAACTCGCTTCGCTAAACTATGATCATTTTTCTTCATATCCTTTAGTATACTAAAATCGATTTTATAAGGTATACTGCAATTAGAAATTATTAGGAGAAGATATGGGACGAGGAGCGATTAGAGGCAATAAAGGACAACGTGGAAGAAGAGGTCCACGAGATATCGGAAATGAAAATCATGATACATCAGCTGAGCGACGGTTTGGACTTTTTCATAGATTAAATTTTTCGACTGGAGCCATGGATTTTTTCTCGGATGTCGAAGCTGAAATGAAGGATTTTGAAGAGGGTGCATTGAGATTAGGTCGAGCATCGATTGACTTTAGTCCATTTAACCAAGACAAGGGTAAATTAGTCGTGGTAGGTTACCGCGAAGTTATTGCCGAAACTCACAAACATAATAAAATATCCGAAAATAACTGGCGTGGGGCAACTCAAGAAATTGGTAGAAAAATTTATGGTAGCGAGATTGCGGATTCTATGGTGGGCAAACAAATTAAATTTTTCGGACTTGTGCCGATCGAGTTCAAAGGCGAAAAACAATCACGGAGTGGTCTTGCGTTATTGCCTGAACCAACTGAAGTTGTCGACGCCCTATTAAACGAACGAATGATTATCGATGGAGTATTGACTAATCGCAAGATCTATCCTCCAAATTACCGTGGCAACGAGTGGACTCCGACTTTACCATTTTTGGTAGCCAATGTAGCAATGAGTAGTTTGATTCGGGACACTAGTAGGTATATGTTTGGTCGAGAGATTTCAGCTACGCTAGGTCCATTGCAAGAATACTTCGAGCGAACATCTAGTTTAATTTAGTCTTAATATTAGCTTTTTGGTATAATTAAGTGTCTATGAGTGAGTTTATTTCTGTTCGCGGTGCCAAAGAACATAACCTGAAAAATGTTTCGGTTGACATCCCCCGTAATAAATTAGTAGTTATGACGGGTCTAAGTGGCTCAGGCAAATCGAGCTTAGCTTTTGACACAATTTATGCTGAAGGCCAAAGACGTTACGTCGAAAGTTTGAGTGCCTACGCTCGTCAATTTTTAGGGCTTATGGAAAAACCTGATGTCGAACAGATCGACGGCCTCAGCCCAGCAATTAGCATTGATCAAAAGTCGACTAGCCGAAATCCTAGAAGTACGGTGGCCACAGTCACAGAAATATATGATTATTTACGACTCTTATATGCCCGAATTGGTGTGCCGCATTGTCCTGTTTGTAACAAAGAAGTATCACGCCAGACGCCGACGATGATTGTTGACCAAGTGGCTAGTATTGATAAAAACGCCAGACTGATGATCTTGGCACCAATTGTAATGAGTAAAAAAGGTCAATTCGAGCATATTCCTGAGCAATACCAGAGACTAGGCTTTGTTAGAGCAAGAGTCGATAATGTGGTTTATGCTCTAGATGAATGGCCAGAACTTGATAAAAATTATAAGCACAATATCGAAATTGTAGTTGATAGACTAGTCAATGATGCTGATAGCCAGAGTCGATTGACTCAAAGTATCGAACAAGCTTTAGAACTAGCCAGCGGTAAATTGGTGGTTAGTAACGTCGATGATAATAATGAACACGCTTACAGTTTGATGTATGCTTGTATCGATCATCCCGAAATCACAATTCCTGAACTAGAGCCAAGAACCTTTAGCTTTAACAGTCCATTTGGTGCTTGTCCTACCTGTACTGGACTCGGTAATCGCTTGGAAGTAGACCCTGAACTAGTAATCCCAAATGGTAAATTAACAATTAGCGAAGGAGCGATTCGACCATTTAACCGCGTGAATTCAGACGCTTGGTATATGAAAAAAATGCAAGCTGTGGCTAGTCGATACGGCTTTAGCTTGAATGTGTCAACTAGTGAACTTTCCCAATCAGACATAGATAAAATTTTGTTCGGCACAGGCAACGAAAAATACACAATCAAACTTGGCACAGGCCGATATTTTGATACAACTTATGAAGGTGTGATACCAAACTTAGAGCGAAGATACAAAGAAACAGATAGCGATTTTATGAGACGAGATATAGAGCGATTCATGCAAGAGCGTCCATGTCATGCTTGTCAAGGACGACGGCTACGACCTGAAGTTTTGGCAATCACCATCAATAGTTTATCGATTATGGATGTTTGTGAAAAGTCGATTAACGAAGCCGTTGAATTTTTCAAAAATATCAAGCTCGATACCAACCAAGAAAAAATCGCCAAACAAATCCTCAAAGAAGTGAATTCGCGACTTAATTTTTTGGTCGATGTAGGTTTGCATTACCTCAATCTTCTTCGTAGTGCAGCTAGTTTAAGCGGCGGTGAAGCTCAACGAATTCGCTTAGCCACCCAAATTGGCTCTGGATTGCAAGGAGTTTTGTATGTTTTAGATGAACCATCAATTGGACTTCATCAACGCGATAATGAGCGTTTAATTGCCACATTAACTCACTTGCGTGATTTAGGTAATACAGTTTTAGTGGTCGAACATGACGAAGACACAATTCGAACTGCTGATTTTGTGTTGGATATTGGTCCAGGGGCTGGTATCCATGGTGGAGAGATTATCGCTAAAGGAACACCCTCGCAAATTATGAAAAACTCCAAATCAATTACAGGTAAATACTTAAACGGTGACCTAAAAATTAATGTCCCTGCTAAACGTCGCACTGGCAACGGCAAAAAGTTAACGATTGTTGGAGCTAGAGAAAATAATCTAAAAAACATTACAGTTGATATACCGCTAGGCCAATTAGTTGTAGTTAGTGGTGTTTCTGGGTCGGGTAAATCTAGTCTTATTAACGATATTTTGTCCAAAGAATTATTAGCTCGATTGATGCGTTCTCATACCAACCCTGGGCGGCATGACGAAGTTCAAGGCATAAAAGAATTAGATAAAGTAATCGTGATTGATCAGTCGCCAATCGGGCGAACGCCTCGATCCAACCCAGCCACTTACACTGGTTTATTTACACCAATTCGGGAACTATTTGCCGGCCTGCCAGAAGCCAAAATTCGTGGCTATAGTGCTGGTCGGTTTAGTTTTAATGTGCGTGGTGGACGATGCGAAAATTGCCAAGGCGATGGAATAATTAAGATTGAAATGCATTTTTTGCCCGATGTTTACGTTACTTGTGACGAATGCAAGGGCAAACGTTACAACCGTGAAGCTCTAGAGATAAAATACAAAGGTAAAACAATTAGTGATGTCTTGGCTATGACCTGCGAGCAAGCTCATGAATTTTTTGAAAACATCCCATCGATTGCCCGAAAATTACAAATTTTAGTTGATGTTGGACTGGGCTATATTAGTCTTGGGCAATCTGCAACTACGCTAAGTGGCGGCGAGGCACAGCGAATCAAACTTGCTACCGAACTGTCTCGCCGCCCAACAGGCAAAACTTTATATATTCTCGATGAGCCGACTACAGGTTTGCATATGGCTGATGTCGACAAACTATTACATGTTTTACATAAATTAGTCGATACAGGTAATAGTATGATTGTTATCGAACATAACCTCGACGTTATAAAATCAGCTGATCATGTGATCGACATGGGGCCCGAAGGCGGCTTTGGTGGCGGCGAAATTGTAGCCGAAGGCACACCTGAACAAGTTAGCAAAAACTCAAAGTCTTATACTGGTAAATTTTTGAAAAAAGTTTTATTGAGTTAATCTTTTTTGAGCTTATCGAGCAAAAGCTTACGCGATTTTGGATCTTTTAATACATGATATATTGGTGGAGCAAAACTTAAAATCATAGCTAACGCAACAACTGGCAAAACATATTTTTCAATGTTGCCAATCATGTTACCCAAATAATATCCAGCTAATGTGACAGAAACTGCCCAAATTACGCTACCAACAATATTATAAAAACTAAATGCTCGGACGTTCATATTGCCAACGCCAGCCACAACAGGAGCAAACGTTCTGATTATCGGCACAAACCTAGCTAGGATAATTGTCTTGCCGCCATGCTTTTCATAGAATTTTTCTGATCGCTCAATGTATTCGTGCTTAAATAAAATGCCATCTTTTTTCTTGAATAATTTGGGTCCAAATTTCTTACCAATATAGTAACCAGTTTCGCCGCCCAAAATGGCACTAAGTGCGATCACTACTACCGTTAAAATTATATTAAATTTACCTTGAGCTGCTAAAATTCCGGCCAAAAATAACAATGTATCGCCAGGAAAGAAAAAGCCAAATAACAAGCCACTTTCGGCAAAGACGATAAACGCTATTAAAATCAAACCGCCTGCAGCGATAGTTTCTGGACTAAATAAATGCATAAACTATTAAGGATTATAACAATATTTATGCTATAATTACTAGACATAAATCAGTAGAATCATCTGGAGGAGCTATGGGAGATACAATTAAATTAGAAGCAAAAAAGCGTGACTTAAAAGGCACAAAACCAAATACATTGCGTGCCGAAGGCAATGTACCAGCCGTTATTCATGACCATGGCAAAGATTCGCATCATATTTTAGTTAACACAAAAGATTTGAGTACCGTATACCATAAAGCTGGTAAGCACGCACCTGTTGAGCTAGAAGTTGACGGCAAAAAATTCACAACGCTTATCAAGGAAGTTACCTACAAACCAGCTACAGCCAAAATGTATCACACAGTTTTTCAAGCTGTGAAAGCCAACGAAAAAGTAAACGCCCAAATCCCAATCAAATTAAGCGAAGGCATTCCAGCAGAAAAAGCTAGTTTGCTAGTAGTACTTGGTATAGACCATGTTGAGGTTGAGGCTTTACCAAAAGATTTAGTCGATGAAATTGTAATCGATGCCAATACTTTGGTCGGTGCTGGAGATAAACTGACTGTTGCCGATATTAAAGCCCCTGCTGGAGTGACTGTCACGACCGAACCAGATCAATTAGTTGCCAGTGTCGAAATACCAAAAGATCAGATTGCTGAAGCTGATGCTGCGGCTGCTGATTTGGCTGCCGATGCCGACAAGCCTGCCGCCGAGGATAGCTCAGAATCTGAAACACCAGCCGAATCTCCCGACTTAAAAGACGAAAAATCCGAATAAAACCGAATTCTAACTAAGCCAAGCCAATAATATGGTAGGCTTTTAGCTTGATAATCTAAGATTTAAGGCTGGCCTCCAAATCATTTTGTTCGATAAAATCGCTTGTTTGGATGTTCCAGAGTTTGGCATATGCTCCATTCTTAGCAATTAGCTCACTATGCGAGCCTTGTTCGACGATTTTGCCATGGCTCATAAAAAGTATTCTATCCATCATGGCAATAGTACTAAAGCGGTGAGCGATAACTAATGTTGTGCGAGAGCGAGTAAGTTGATTTAACGATTTTTGAATCGAAATCTCGCTTTCCGAATCGATTGCAGATGTAGCTTCATCTAAAATCAAGATTGGTGTGGGGCGAAGAAATGATCGAGCTAAAGCAATTCTTTGACGTTGACCTCGAGATAAACGAATTCCACGCTCGCCAACGACAGTGTAAAGGCCCTTTGGCAATTTATCAATAAATATGTAGCTACGAGATTGCCTAATAGCTTTACCAATTTCATCATGGTTAGCTTTTGGATTAGCATACTTTATATTTTCTAAAATAGTACGATGAAACAAAATTGGTTCTTGCGGAACGTAAGAAATAGCATCACGTAAATATTTATGAGGTATAGTTTTTATGTTTTTGCCGTCAATCAAAACCTCTCCCTCTGTGGTCTCGGCTAATCTTAGAATAAGTTTTATCAAAGTCGTTTTGCCACTTCCAGACGGTCCGACAATTCCAATTTTTTCACCTGGTTTAATATTTAGCGATAAATTTTTGAAGAACTTAGGAATACTTTGGTCATCTGGATATTCAAAACTAACATTTTTTATGTCGATTTGGCCATTTTTAATTTCGAATTTCTTGATAAGCTCTGGCTCAGATACTTTAGGCTGATGAACTAATATTTCTGTAAACTCACCGCTATCTATAAAACTTTTGTCCAAATCACGAAGTATATTCCCTAGTTGCCATAACTGGATACTTATTCTGGCTGTAAATGCTTGGATTAGTACTAAAACACCAATTGTTATGGCCTTTTGCTGCAAAGACTCGACTAAAATAACCAAAATTGTGACGTTCAAAACCATCATTAATCCACTTATTAGTGCCGTTATTTTCGCAGACCATTTCCAAGTATTTATGCTTGAATGTAACTTATTATTCGAAATTTTTCGAAAATTATTTTTCTCAAAATTTTCGCGGGCAAATATTTTAACCGTAATTATATTAGAAATAACATCTGCAAAATAACCAGTCGTTCGCGATATTTTGCGTGCGGAACTTTTTTTTGTATCAAATTTATTTTTCGAAACACTCAATATAATTACGATGTATACAATAGACCAAATAAGCATTGCTAAGCCAACTGCCATAGAATAATAAAATGAAACAATTAAGGTTAGGCTAAAATTAATAATTATACTAAATAGCTCTCTAAACAAAATATCGTGGAAAAATACATATGCACTCATGAAGCGGTTATATTGAGATACAACCGCACCACTTAAGCTACCTGTATGGAAACTATATTTTTTATTTAGTAATTCATTAAAAACATACTGCTCTAAGTCAGAGCGAGATTTAGCCAAATATTTTGCACATACGACATTCCAATAATATTCAAATATTATACTCAAAACTAACAAAACAATAATTAGAATTATTTTTTGATAAATAAAAGTTCTATCTATGTTTTGCGGGTATTTTGCTAAATGATTGATAATAAACCCTAGCAAAATTGGCATTAAAATATTGCTACACAAATTAGATAAAAACTTGAGTAACAATCCTAATAAAACCTGCAACTTGTAATGTTGTAAATGGTTTCTCCAAATACCAACTGTCTGTTTTATTAAGTCACGCTCATTTTTATTTGCGACCGTCTTTAATAGACCTCTGTAGACAGTTTCTTTATTCACTTATATAAATTATAACAGACTATTCAGTTAAAAATCCGCCCGATTGGTGGTTCCATAGTTCTGTGTATTTTCCATTTTTTTGGAGTAATTCTTGGTGCGAACCATCTTCTATAATCTTACCTTTGTCAAGCACGATTATGCGGTCCATTTTTTGGATTGTACTCAAGCGATGAGCAATAACTATAGCTGTTTTGTTTTGCATTAACTTCCATAACGCATCCTGGACTAGTACTTCACTTTCTGAATCTAGAGCCGATGTCGCTTCATCAAGCACCAAAATCGGAGCATCTTTGAGCATAGCCCTGGCAATTGCTACTCGCTGTCGTTGACCACCAGACAATTTCACACCTCGCTCTCCAACTAGAGTTTGATAACCTTTTGCTAAGTCTTGTATAAATTCATGAGCATGAGCTTTTCGAGCGACTTCTTCTATTTCGGCTGTCGATGTATTTAGTTTACCGTAACTAATATTTTCGGCCAGCGAGCGATGAAACAGCATTGGCTCCTGAGCTACATAAGCAATTTGATTCCGCAAATCTTCTTGCGTAATTTGAGCTATATTTTGGCCACTGATTTTTATTTGCCCGTTATCTAAGTCCATGTAACGCATCAGCAAACGAACTAATGTAGTTTTACCAGATCCACTATGTCCGACTAAACCAATTTTACTGCCACTTTTTATCGATAAATTGAATTTACTAAACAAAACGCTGTTTCCTTCGTGGGCAAAATCAATATTATCAAAATGTATCGTCGGTTCTTTTACCAAAAATGGCTCAGGCTTAGTCGGATCTTTAACTTTTGGCTCCGTCAGTAGAGTTTTTATACCTTCCGTGGCATCACCAATCGCTCGGTTAAAGTTGCGTAAAGCCGACGAATTAAACTCCCATAGCCGCTCGGTAATATCCATAGTATATGTAAAAATCAAAAACACAACTGCGATGTCCATATTTTTGTTAACTACCGAATAAATCGCAATGATTAAGGCGATAACGGCAATCAGTGAAGTTACTGTCGAAGAAAATGTATCTCGGTAAATCGTTTTCCACATTAAATTTATACTTTTTCGGCGAGCGTTCTCGGTTGTTTTTGCGAAGCGTTCATTCTCATATTTTCGCTTTGCAAAACTTTTAATACTCAATATATTAGTTATTGCATCTGCTAAATTGGCAGTAACTTTATTGTAAGCATCGGCTTCTTCGGCAGCCACCTTGCGGACACTTTTGGTAATAAAGAAAGACACAAAAATATAAACAATCGTAAACAACCACATAAATATTACAAAATTAAGCGATTTATTGTACATAATAATCGTAATCGAAATGTAGGCTATTATTAACAAATAAAATTGAAATATAATAGTATCTTGGACGCGAACGTAAGCACCCGTCAGTTTGCTGGTTCTTGAAGTCAGCGAACCACCAAAATTATCGGCATGGAATTGGCTGTCGAGTTCTAAATATTTATTGAGCATGTCACGATTTATATCGCGGGTAATATAAGACTCAAGTGTCCAGACTAAATAAATCGCTACTCGCCACAGCACAATACCTCCCAGCAAAGTAAAGAGTGCAAACAGCCATATTTCGTTACTAAAACTGGCCCATAAATCTCCCTTGATATACTGGCCTTTAGAAAGTTTATTGATCACAGTGGCAGCGATTAACGGCGGAATCATCCGAAAAGATATATTAGCAAGCGGCGTTACTAACAGTAACAATCCAGTGCGAACAGGGTATTTTTTAACATATTTTAGATATGTTTTTAAGATAGTTACAGAATTAATTTTAGTCATATTTTACCTTTTAATATTAGATTTGTAGATTGTTTATGAAAAAGTTTAGTAAAAAACTTTAAGAAGAGAAATTAAGAAAAGTGCCGTTGCCAGTGACAACCATTTTTGTATTTACGTACATAAATTTTGATGTAGCCATTATAGACGACCCTTTCCTCATTAAATTTAATTTAGCTTATACTATACCACTTATGTCAAGTAATGTGCAAAATTTATTGATTTTTGGTAAAATATACTAGATGAACAAGGTGATTTTATACTATAAGTTTGTGCCAATTAATGACCCCAAAATGACCATGCTCTGGCAGAGAGAACTTTGCAAAAATTTAGAGCTAAAAGGCCGAATTATTATTAGTAAACATGGTATTAATGGAACGCTTGGCGGCCACATTGAAAATTTGCGTGAATACAAACGTCAAATGAATGCTAGTGATATTTTTCGTGGTATTACCTACAAATGGAGCAATGGCACAGGGCAGGATTTTCCGCGGCTAAGTGTCAAGGTCAAGCCCGAACTTGTGGCCTTTGGTTGCCCCGATGAAATAAAAGTCGACGAAAAAGGTGTTGTTGGCGGTGGAAAGCATCTTAAGCCCGAAGCCTTGCACAAATTGATCGAGGAACGTGGAGACGAAGTGGTGTTTTTCGACGGTCGTAACGCATATGAGGCAAAAGTTGGGCGTTTCAAAAACGCGGTCGTGCCAGACACCAAAACTTCGCGGGACTTCATAACTGAACTTGATAGTGATAAATATAATGACATAAAAGGTAAGCCCGTAGTTAGTTACTGCACAGGTGGCATTCGTTGCGAAGTCCTGAGTGTCATGATGAAAAATCGCGGCTTCAAAGAAGTCTATCAAATCGATGGCGGAATCGTAAAATACGGCGAAAAATATGGTGAAGATGGGCTATGGGAAGGCAATTTGTACATCTTCGACAATCGTATGAACCACAAATTCTCTAGCAGTGCCGTTGACATTGGCCAATGTACCCATTGTAAAGCTCGCACCTCTAACTTCGAAAATTGTGCCTGGGTCGCCTGCAATGATCTGGTCCTAATTTGCCAAAAATGCAAAACCAACCAAGACCTCCTCTTCCACACCCCCAACTGCCAAAAGCAATCCTTGTCTGGTTCAAAAATCCCTTTAAAACAAAAGTAATAAAATTTTCCTCGATTTAGATGTATAATTTATTAAGATTATTATATTTTGAGAGATAATGTATGAGTGATGTTAGACCGATAATTGCGATTGATGTGGATGATGTTTTGGCTATGCAGGCCGAGGCTTTTGTTAAGTTTAGCAACAAACGTTGGGGGACAAATTTAACAGTCGATGATTATGCTGAGCATTGGGGTGAAGTCTGGAAAATAGATCATCAAAATCTGAACAAACGCGTAAAAGAGATTTATGAAAGTGGTGAAATAATCAAATATAAACCGCATAATAATTCTGATGAAATACTAAAGAAACTGGCCGATAATTACCAACTGATAATTTTGACTTCTCGCTGGCAAATTGCAGATAAAGAGACTCGAGCTTGGCTAGATTATCATTATGGAGATATCTTTGAGGGGATTTATTATTCTGGGTTTTTCGATAGAAAAGATAAGTTCGATATCGATAAAGAAATGAAGAAAAGTAAAGGTAATTTGAGAAGTTATTTGAATTTTGATTATCTGATTGATGATCAACTCAAGCACTGCGTTGATGCGGCTAAGTTTGGCTACGAGGCAGTTTTGTTTGGTGACTATAAATGGAACCAAATGCATCCGTTGCCAGCCAATGTCACACGTTGCAAAAATTGGCAAGAAGTTGCAAAGTTTTTTGGAGTTTAGAATATAATATCTGGTAAATGAACGAGGAATTAGCCAAAAAACTAAAAGACCTGCCCAAAGAGCCTGGCGTGTACTTTCATAAAAACCAGCTAGGCGAAATTATATATGTAGGCAAGGCAGCTAAATTGAATAATCGCGTTAGGCAATATTTTCATAAATCGCGAGTTCGTGACCCCAAAACCGATGCTTTGGTAAATGAGATAAATGACACTGACTGGATGGTGGTTGGCTCGGAGATAGAAGCCTTATTTTTGGAAGCTGAGATGATCCGTCGTTACATGCCGCAATATAATATTTTGCTACGTGACGACAAAGCCATGAGCTACATTAAGATTGATTATGATAGCGACTATCCAACTGTTTCGACTACTCGCAGGCCACTCGATGATGGAGCTAAATATTTTGGGCCGTATTTTAGTACATATAGCGTTCGTCAGGCTCTAAAAATCTTGCGTAAAATATTTCCGTTTGCCACCAGCAAAAAACATGGTCAAACTCGAGCTAGTTTGCATTATCATATTGGGCTTGATCCAGGTCTGGAAGAAGGCCGCACTAGCCTAAAAGATTATAGGGCTAACTTACGTCGAATGATAAACGTTATTGAAGGCAAGCAAAAAGCTGTGATAAAGGAACTCGAAAAAGAAATGAAACAGATGGCCAAAGACCACAACTTTGAAACAGCTGCCAAAATTCGCAACCAAATAATTCATCTTAAAAATCTTGATAAACAAGTTGTTTTTTCGGATAAAGAGTTTATGGATATTTCTAAAGACCATGCTTTAAGCGAATTAGTTAACGTGTTAAGTATTTCTAAATTCCCTAGGCGAATTGAAGGGTATGATATATCACATCAGCAAGGAAGAGATGTTGTAGCGAGCATGGTAGTTTTTACTAACGGTGTAAGTGACAAGGGCGAATACCGCAAATTCAAAACCAAAAAAGACCAAAATGATGATTTTTATAATATGAACGAAACAATTAGGCGACGACTAAGCGACAAAAACATCAATTTGTGGGGGATGGCTGATTTGTTTTTGATAGATGGCGGCAAGGGACAACTCGATGCTGCTTTGAAAGCACGCCGTGAGATGGGTAAAGAACAGCTAGTTTTTATTGGGCTTGCTAAACGGCAGGAACAAATCGTTATCAAAAAACCGAATTCTAAAAACTCGGGCAGTAATGTCAATATAAATTTACTCGAAATAAATAAATTAGGTGGATTTATTACAGAATCAAAAGATTTTGTGTTGATCAACATACCGCATAATTCTAACCTTATAAAATTACTACAGCGGATTCGCGACGAGAGTCATCGCTTTGCAGTTAGCTACCATTCGGTGCTTAAACGCAAACGCCAAACTACCAGTGAGCTAGACGATATCTCGGGCGTAGGTCAGATTACTCGCAAAAAATTAATTCGAAAATTTGGTAGTTTGTCGGCGGTAAAAACAGCCAGCAAAGATGATTTGACAAACGCGGTAGGCCCAAAATTAGCGAGCAAAATTTATGAGTATTTTGATACAGCAAAAATTGAAACTAACGAAAAATAAGTATAAACTGGTTAGATAATATTTTACTAAAACCATAATGAACGCCCAATTTTTTAAAGATAATCGCAGTAAATTACTCGCAAATTTCGAAGGTACAGCACCGATTGTAATTATAGGCAATTGCTTAATGCAAAAAAGTCGTGATACGACTTATGAGTTTAGTCAAGATTCTAGTTTTTGGTATTTGACGGGGATTGATAAACCAGGGTTTGTATTAGTAATTGATAACGGTAAACAATATATTATTTCGCCTAAAATTAGTGATTATCAAAGAATTTTCCATGATGAAAATAATATAGACGAAATTATCAAAATCTCCGGAATTGATAAAATTTATGAACACCAGGAAGGACTCGAGCGGCTAAATAAGCGAATTCGTAAATCAGGTCATTTGGCAACCATCCAGCCACCACCAAGTTATATTGAAGATTTGTATATGTTCACTAACCCTTCTAAATCAAGATTTTTGAAAAACATTTTCAAAGAAAATCCTGAGCTAAAACTAATCGATTTAAGTAAAATTTTGGCCAAAATGCGAAGCCAAAAAACTTTAGAAGAAATTATGCTTATTCGTGAGGCAATCAAAAATACTGCCAAACTTCATCGACTTTTTGAAAATAAACTGCCTGATGCTCAAAATGAGCAAGAATTACTTGATGAAGCAAAAAAGTTTTTGTTAAAAAACCGTTTAGAATTTGCGTATGAGCCGATTATTGCCAATGGAGTAAACTCAATTACCTTGCATTATAATCAAAATAATTCTGAACTTGATCTAAAGAAGCCAACATTAATCGATGTAGCCGTTAAATATGATAAATATAATGCAGATATCACAAGAACGTATTTGACTAGTCCGACTAAACGCCAAAAACAAGTCTATAATGCGGTGTTTGGTTGCCAAGAATTTGCGATTAATTTACTCAAGCCCGGAGTTTTATTGAAAGATTACGAAAAAGAAGTCAGGCAATTTATGGGTGAGAAACTGCGTGAACTTGGTTTGATAAATTCGATCGATGAAACATTGGTTAGTAAATTTTACCCACATGCCACATCACACTTTTTAGGAATTGATGTTCACGACGTTGGCATGAGCGACCAACCACTAACTCAAAATATGGTTTTGACTGTCGAACCAGGTATCTACATAGCTGATGAAAAAATTGGCATTCGAATAGAAGACGATATATTAATAACTGAAAACGGTGCAGAAGTTTTATCACAAAATATTCCAAAGTAGCCTTGCTACAACTAGTTAAATTTTGCTAAACTGTAATAAACCAAGCAAAGGAGAATAAATGAGTATATTTGGATACATTGCAATTGGCTCAATGGTGATTATGACTATTTTAATTTTGATTCAGACTAGAGGTGCAGGGCTAGGTGCTGGACTTGGAGGTGGTGGTGAAGTGAATATTGTTCGTCGTGGAACCGACAAAACTATCCACCAAATTACAATTTTATCTGCAATTGTATTTTCGCTATCGCTTTTGATGATAGTTTTAGCCTAAATTAAGTTAACCAAAGTATGTTACGTAAAAAAAATCAGCTTTCGATTGAACGCAAATTCAAAAAAAGCCAAAAACAAGTGATGAAAATTACCAACACGGCTGATGACAATTTTGATAGATACTTGATCAAGCGGCTGGCTAGACTAATTGAAGTCAGGCGATTCGTGCTTGGTTGGCTACTGCTAATTATTTTATTGATTGGGGTGGTAGCTGCTCAAGCCCTGAGCCTCGAGAAATTTTATTTAGTAAATGGACCAGTATCGGGAGGTAATTACCGCGAAGGAATAATTGGTAAATTTAGTAACTTTAACCCTTTATTTGCCCAAAGTGATATTGACTCATCTGTGTCGCACTTAGTGTTTGCAGGGCTGTATAAATACGATGAAAATGGCAAGTTAGCCCCTGAGCTAGCTGAAAAATACAGCTTAGACGCTAGCGAGACAGTCTATACAGTTAAACTTAAACCAAATTTAAAATGGCACGATGGTCAAAAATTAACCTCCAAAGATGTGGTTTATACTATCAATTCGATAAAAAACCTCGAAACAAAGTCGTATTTATTACCAAGTTGGAGGGCGGTTGAGGTTAAGCAAATCGATGAATTAACTGTTGAATTTCGCTTGAGTGTAGCATTGAGTAGCTTCAATCAATCTTTGACGGTTGGGATTATTCCTGAACATATTTTGGGCAAAATTCCAGCTAATCAGCTAAGATCAAATATTTTTAATACTCAAGATCCTATTGGTAGTGGTCCATTTATGTTTTCGCAAATCCAGCTTGAAGAAAATACCAAAAAAAATAACAACGCACTGTCTCTAAAATCTAATCCCAAATACGCCTTAGGTCAACCGAAGTTAAATCGAATCACAATTGTATCTTATGAGGAAGAAAGCCAAGTAATATCAGCTTATAACGACCGAGAAATCGATGCAATTTCTGGCCTAAAAAATAAACCAGATAGCCTAAAAACTGAAAGCAGTGTCTATGATATACCTATAAGTGGCCAAGTAATGGTATTTTTCAAAAATTCTCAAGAGCTTTTGGCTGATAAGCAACTGAGGCAGGCTTTGGTTAAATTGATTGATAAAGATGAAGTTTTAAACCAACTATCTTTTAAGCCAAATTCGGTCGATGGGCCTCTGCTCAAAAATCAGGTTGGTTACAGTAGTGAATTTTCTCAAATATTCAACAAAAAAGCTGAGGCTCAAGCCGAACTTGATAAACTAGGTTGGAAAATTGATCCTGTAACCAAAAATCGCAAGAAAGATGGCAAAGAACTCAAATTTGTATTGACCAGTGTTGCAAATAGCGAATATACGTCGGTAGCCACCAGCTTACAAAAACAATGGCGAGAAAATGGTATTCAAGTTGAGGTAAACCTAGAAAACGAACAAGATATTAGCGGTATTGTATCTCAACATAATTATGATGCCCTGCTATATGGAATTTCGATTGGTTCGGACCCAGATGTTTACGCATTTTGGCACAGCACGCAAGGCAGCATTAAGTCCGAGACTCGACTAAATTTAAGCGAGTATAAATCTACAGTGGCCGACAAGGCATTAGAAGCTGGACGGACAAGATCCGACCCCGCTGTAAGAGTAGTAAAATATAAGCCTTTTTTACAAGCATGGCGAGATGATGCACCTGCACTAGCCCTTTATTCACCAGAATATACATATATCGCCAGTCCAGTTCTAAAAGGTTTCGACGTAAAAAATATGCAAACGCCAGTCGATAGGTATAGCAATGTGATTAATTGGACCATAAAAACAGGTATGGTAAAAAAACAATAAACACTATTACTCAGTTTTTGCTTATGCTAAAATATACAATAAGTATATAAAGGGGGATAATGAATAAGGTCGCACACTATTTGCAGGAACATTTAGTCGGTGAAATCATTGTTGGTGATGATGCGAGGCGTTACTTTTCGACCGATAGTAGCATTTTTGAGGTTGTGCCATCGATAATCGCCTACCCACGTAATGAAAATGACGTTCGTAAAACTGCTCGATTCACATGGCAATTAGCCGAACGTGGCCGAGTAATCCCGATCACCGCTCGTGGATCTGGGTCTGATCAGTCTGGAGCAGCGATTGGCAAAGGTGTAGTTTTAGTTTTTCCTGCTCATATGAATAAGATTTTGGAACTAGATACCAAGAGCGGCACAGTGACAGTCGAACCTGGGCTTAATTACGCTAAGTTGCAACAGACACTACATACCCATGGTCGTTTTTTGCCACCATTTCCAGCATCTATCGAATATTCGACTTTAGGCGGAGCAGTTGCCAACAACGCAGGTGGCATAAAGAGTGTAAAATATGGCACCACCGCTAATTATGTGGAGTGTATGAGAGTGGTTTTGGCCAATGGCGAGGCGATTGAAACTAAACGATTATCCAAACGCGAGCTAAGCAAAAAAATGGGTCTAGCCTCACTGGAGGGCGAAATTTATCGAGCTTTAGACACCTTAATCGAAGAAAACAAAGAGTTAATTGAGAAAACAAAGTTAAATCTTGAGAAAAACTCGGCTGGTTATGCTATCAGCCAAGTCAAACGAAAAGACGGTAGTTTTGATTTGTCGCCACTATTTATTGGTAGCCAAGGCACTTTAGGTGTTGTTACTGAAATAACCTTACGGACAGAGCCGTATAACCCAGCTAGTACACTAATAGCTACTTTTTGCGATGATTTAGGGGAGTTGCAAGACCTGATATCTCAACTCAAAAAACTTCCCAAACCGCCAAGCTCAATCGAAATGGTCGACAATAAACTCCTTAATTATGTTAATCAGTTCAATCCTAATCAGCTTCGTGATATTGTTAAGCATCCGTTTCCGCACTTTGCACTGCTGATCGAATTCGATAATATTTCGACCAAAACTCAAAGCAAAATGGCTAAGCGAGTTTGTAAGATTTTAGAACGCAAACAACTAAGCTACAAAATGGAATCTGAAGAGCTAGAGGTTGAACAATTATGGAAATTACGGCAGAGTGTAGCATCCGTTGTAGCTCATGGGAATGGTAGTGCCAAAGCTCTGCCGATTATCGATGACAGCATTGTACCAGTCGAAAAAGTGACCGAATTTATCGAGAGAGTATACAAGATGTTTCAAGGTCATGGCACGCCTGTCACCATGTGGGGACATATCGGCGAGGGCAATTTGCATGTACAGCCGTTGCTTGACTTGTCTCAACTCGGAGATCGACAAAAAACGTTTAAGATTATGGACGAATATTATAGTCTAGTTAAAGAATTTGGTGGTAGTACGTCTGCTCAATATAACGATGGACGTCTGCGTGGACCGTACCTAAAAGACATGTATGGCGATGAAGTTTATGAGTTGTTCCAAAAGATAAAGAAAATTTTCGACCCCTTTAATATTCTCAATAGCGGTGTAAAAATCGATGTTGACAAAGATTCAATTATGCCGTTAGTTCGCCATCAATTTTCGTTACAGCATCTTTACTCGCATATGCCGCGAACTTAAACTGGTTTTCAAAGGCGGAAGTTTCGGGGTCGCCAGAGGTGACCAAGTCCTATATAATATTACTTGAACCTTTTTTATCTTAAGCGGATGTGCTGTAATTGGTAGCCAGGCTACGTTGAGGTCGTAGTGGGAGTAATCCCGTGGAGGTTCAAGTCCTCTCATCCGCACCAAAATTATTAATTTTTAATTTGATGTTTTGGATTTATTTTTTGTAAAATAGAAGTATGAATTTGAGTTATATTAATTGCTTGCAGTTACTTAGACTCAGTCTGAATGGGCTGTGCTTTGATAAGGTTGAAGCTTGGAGTAATATAACTCACTAAAGTACAGTCAAATAAGGTTATCAACAAGCTTCAGCCACTAACTGAAGTTTTTTAATTTATATAAGGAGATAAAATAATGGAAGAAATTGAATTTAGAGAAAAAGTTGCAGTTGAAGAATATGGCTTTAGTGGACCAGATGAAGAGGCAAAAGGTGTAGTGCCTAAAGATGTGGTAGCTAAAGTAGGCTATGTCGCAGTTACTCGTCCTTATAATCCAGAAACCGATGGACCATTCTCAGGAGTGTGATTCAAAACATTTGATAATTAAAAAAGACTATTCATAAAAAAATAGTCTTTTTTAATTGGTGGGTGATGAGGGACTCGAACCCCCGACCCCCTCGGTGTAAACGAGATGCTCTAGCCAACTGAGCTAATCACCCAAACATTTACATATTTTAACATAAAATTAAAATTCTTAAAATGTACTCTGGTGGCTCCATCCTAGATATGAACTGGGGACAGAAGCCTTTAGCTAAAATATTTATCCTCTGAAGGCTAAGGCCTGAAGAGCCTAGTGTCTATCAAGCTTCGTTAATAAAATTAGCTAGATTTTGAAATGTACTTTGGTGGCTCCTCCCAGACTCGAACTGGGGACACAAGGCTCTTCAGGCCTCTGCTCTACCAACTGAGCTAAAGAGCCACACTTAACTTAAATATGAAGTACAGATTTCGAGCCTTGTGTCCCTTAGGGGACCAATATTACAAAGCTCAAGGCTACACTCTTCAGGCCTCTGCCCATGGCAACTGAGCAAAAGGACTAGACTAGCAATTACTAAACTAAAAAATTTGAAACAGTTAATCATTTACTAACTGAGTTAAAATTTATAATCTTAGTTTTCTAATTATAACAAAAACTTACTCTTTACTAAAAGAAAAGTGAGTTTTTAGCAATACTATAGACATTTTGTTAGAATAGTTAGATATGGAAATTGCAATTCAAGGTGTGGCAGGGTCTTTTCATGATCAAGCTGCCCATCTTATAGACAAAAACGCCCAAGTAGTACCCGAAAAGAGATTTAAAGATGTTTTTTCGGCTATAAATAACGGCGAAGTTAGCCTTGGCTTAGTCGCCATCGAAAACAGCATTCATGGCTCAATCAACGAAATCTATGGCCTATTAGATAAAAGCGACGATTTATGGATAACAAAAACGATAACTTTGCATATCAAACAAAATTTAGTCGGCTGCCAACAGATGTCTTTAGAGGAATTAAGAGCTAAAAACGACCTAGTAGTGACTTCGCATCCAGTTGCCCTAGCTCAAGTCGATGGCTGGTTAACTGAAAATCTGCCCAACGCTAAACGTGAAGAATATGATGATACCGCCAGTGCAGTGAACTTAGTAGTAAAATCTCAACAAACCAACTTACTGGCCGTTGCTGGTGATTTTGCGTGTCAGATGAACGGCGGGGCTGTGATTGCCGAGGCAATTCAAGATGACCCAAGCAATTACACAAGATTTGTCTTATTCCAAAAAGGCAAAAATGACTTAGAAACTAAACCTACTCATGGCTCAGTTATAGTCCAAACTTCTCATAATGCAGGCTCATTACTTAACGTGTTAAGTATTTTTAATAGCCATCGCTCTAATCTTACCAAACTTGATAGTCATCCGATTGCTGGTGATAAACGCCATTATAAATTTTATATAGATTACGAGTTACCTAATGACCATGATGAGATGTTAGACGAGATCAAAAAATCAGGTTGCAAGGTCAAATTGCTTGGCGAGTACTGCGAAATAAAAGGTAATTATTAATTGTTGTCTAGAGTACAGAATTTTAAACTTATCCAATTTATCATATAAATACTTTTACATTAACTAAGCAAAGTAGAGGTAACAATGAAAACTGAATCAACAAACAACAATTTAAACTCTTTTGAGAGGGATTATATTAATAAAAATAATTCGCCTGATATTTATTTATAATCAAACTACAAATTAATACCTGTTAATTAACTTATAATATAGGTTTTATTAAAAAACGAGAGTCGAGTCTAATTGCTTTAAATCTTTATCTTGGGAAGAAGAAGGATCGGTCGCATCCAGAGTTTTTTCGGCGGTAGTTAAGTCCTCGGAAGTCTTTATCTGTGGGGCCGAGGGGACGTCAGTAGCTACTGAGCTTTCAGCGGTAGAATTGTTACTTTGAGTAATCGATCTTGTTGATCCGTTAAGGTTTTTGGCGACTCCATAAATCGCAAATCCGATAATAAAAACTACTACTACAATAATAACTATCTCAACTATCGAAAAACCTTTATGATTAATTCTCATGCTAATTACTTTCCTGACTGCCAGTTGACTTATTTGGGTTAGCTGATTTGACTGCAACAATAAGATTTTTTACGGACGTTTTGTAATCTTTGATTGCTTGAATTTGAAGTTTTAGATTATTTTTAAATACCGCAGAATTGCCTACAGAATTATCGCTTGAGCATACAAATTTTTCAGCGGACTTTTTGGTATTTTCTGTAGCAACTAGAGCCGCTTGTTTTTTGGCATTTACATCGCTTACTAAACTATCATAATTTGCGACATTGTAGCCTTTTTGTTTGTAAAATTCTTGAGTTCGATCTGATATTTTGGTAAACACCTCAATTTGTTTTTCGCCTCTGTTGCTGATACGCTCCATGATTTTTTTGGCTGATTCACGGCGATTTTCGCAAGCTTTGAGCTTATTTTCGGCTACCTTTTTCTCTTTTTGGGTAGCTTTTTCGACTTCATTTTCTTTTTCGCTTACTTTTTCAGATTTTTCGGTGCGTTCTCGCTCTGCCTTTGTATTATCTCTGCCTGATCTATCTTCAGACTGTGTTTGCTCTGGTTTTTGCTCATTATCATCTACTGCATATGATATTGCTGGTGTCACTAAAGCGGTCGCAAAAAAAGCCACGCCGATGAATAAACTTAATTTTTTAAACATAATAATTAATAAATCCTTTCGATTCTATAACTAATTATATGCTTATGGTTTGTAACAGCAAATAAATTATTACGCTGTAACCTAAAAATCTTGTTATAATAAAGATAACTTAAATAAACGTGAATAAGAGGTGTCAGTTGCTTAAAATGAGCGATCTATAGCAACTACTAAGTAAATAAATGTCTGCAAAAACAACTAAAAAAAGCTGGCAAAGTCGTAAGAAGAGCTTTACATTTATTGACCTTTTTGCAGGAATTGGTGGTTTTAGAATTGCGGCTGAACAGCTTGGTGGTCAATGCGTTTTTAGTTCAGAGTGGGACAAAAACTCGACCAAAACTTACCAGCGAAATTTTGGTGAATTTCCAGCTGGCGATATTACAAAAATTGATGAGTTAACTATACCGAATCATGATATTTTGTTGGCGGGCTTTCCTTGTCAGGCATTTAGTATATCTGGTAAGCAATATGGCTTCGACGATACTAGGGGAACGTTATTTTTCGACATAGCCAGAATTTTGAATGCCAAAAAGCCTAAAATGTTTTTGCTTGAAAACGTAAAGAATTTTGCAAGACATGATAGTGGCAGAACACTAAAGATTATCCTAAAAACACTCGACGAGCTAGGTTATGAAGTTTTTTATCAAGTGTTAAGGTCAAGCGATTATGGATTACCGCAAGCCAGAGAGCGAATTTATATAGTTGGATACTTAAAATCATTAAATATCCGCGAATTTGAATTTCCTGAACCGCTAGCTGATGAGCAAATAAGAGTCGTTAAAGATATACTTGAGTCGCAATCACCTGTTGATGCGAAAATTATCGATAAGCCAATAATATTTTCTGATCGAACCCAGAATAATCAGCGGCGACCAAGAAGCTAGCCCGCCGCCATTTGTGCTAAACCAAAATTATTTGCATTTAAAATCTTCCAAGAAGTTTTATATCCAGTATCTTCAAGTTCTTTTAAAATTACGCGGAGTGTATTTCCTTTATCATGGTGTACTAAGTGCTTAACGTTTTCTAAAAAAATAACTTTAGGATGTTTTGCTTTCACAATCTCCATGATGTTAAAAAAAAGGGTTCCTCTAGTATCATTAAAACCTTTCTTGCGACCAGATATAGAAAATGGTTGACAAGGAAAGCCTGCACATAGAATGTCATGGTCAGGAATTCTATGTGGATTAACTTTTGTTATGTCACCTGCAAAATCACTAGTAAAAAGACTTCCACTATTAGTATTACATGGCTTTAGTTTAAATAACTCTGGTGAAATGCTTTTGAAATTATCTTCATACGACAATCGACAATTTTCTTCAAACTCTGAAGCAAAAACACACTTCGCACCTTGATTATGTAACGCAAAATGAAATCCACCAATACCAGCAAATAAGTCAATAAAAGTAATCTTTTTATTTGTCAATGATATTTACTGCCCTCAGACCCTAAATTAAAATAAGAGTAAAATTCAAATATTATGGTGCGGGTGAGGGGACTCAAACCCCTGGCCTCTTCCTTGGCAAGGAAGCGCTCTATCAACTGAGCTACACCCGCATATGATATGGAGATTATAACAATCTACTTACGCAACTTCAAATAAAATTTTACTTGATAAATTTTTTGTCAACCCACCAAATTTCCTTGGTGTTAGCGATATTTTATAAAATTGAATGTTAGAATACAAAGGCCCTAAACAAATAGTAATGGACGTTAAAGGAGGGTAAATAATGAGGAAGAAATTATTAAATTTAAGCTTGGCAGTTGCTGCATGTGCGGTTTTGGTTCTGCCATCAGTTGTTAGTGCTGCAACTACAGTTGTAGTTCGGCCGAGTGACACTAAAGGTTGGAACACGTCCGAATCTAGAACTAATGGTCAAGTAAATTTTGTTGCAGACACAACTGCACCACTTGGCAACGGAACATTACAATTATTAACTGGTAACTCGACTCCAAGTCCATCGCAAGACAAAGCAAATTATTCTAGGGTAGAGAATCAACCTTTGAGCGATATAAGTGTATTGAGCTATTCGACTAAGCAAGTAAGCTCGACATTTGTAGCTGGTACTGCTAGTTACCAATTATCTACGTGTTTTTACGGTGTTAGCACTACTGGCTGTAATCCATCGTCGACTGGCACAGGTCAAGTTGGGACTAACCTAGTTTATGAACCATATGTATCAGAAGGTAATGCAGCTGTAGTACCAGGTGTATGGCAAACTTGGGATGTCGATAGTGGACATTTTTGGTCAACTCACGATATTGGTAACGGCACAGTTATGTCTGGTTACGAAACTTATACATTGAACGAGCTAAAAACTCTTTATCCAAATGCTGTAGTAGTTGGTCAAGCTGTAAATGTCGGTAGTAGCAACCCTAACTGGGACATTCGGGTCGACGCTGTAAACTTCAATGGAACAGTTTATGACTTTGAACAAGATTTGCCACGCCCAACTGACAAAAATCAGTGCAAAAACAATGGCTGGAGAACTTTGTATGACGAAAACGGAAATCCATACAAAAACCAAGGTCAATGTGTATCTAGCGTAGTATCAAATAGATAACCAAAATAATTAATTAAAGAGGCTACTCGAAATTAACGTAGCCTCTTTTTTTAATACCAAAATAACTCTATAATATATTCAATGGAGCTGGCGCCTTGGCCGAGAAGTTAGGCAACGGTCTGCAAAACCGTGTAGGCGGGAGCGTTACCCGCAGGTGCCTCCATAAAATGAACATTGAAATTAGCTAAATAAATGATAAAGTTTAGGTAAGCGCAGGTGGTGGAATTGGTATACACGAGAGACTTAAAATCTCTTGCCCTACAAGGCTTGCGGGTTCGAGTCCCGCCCTGCGCACCAAGTCGGTTTTATCAAGAAGTTTATGTTAAAATAGATTGTGTAAGTAACGAAAGGAATTAAGATGGTACTTTGGGTAATATTAGGGGTTTTGGCATTGCTGGTAATTGTGGCAGTGGCAATTTATAACGGACTTGTAAAAAGTAAAGTTAGAGTTGACGAAGCATGGAGCGATATTACGGTTCAGTTGAAGCGACGTTATGACTTAATTCCTAATTTGATTAATACTGTTAAGGCGTATGCTAAGCATGAAAGAGAAGTTTTTGATCGCGTCACAGCCGCTCGAGCTAATGCTATGAATGCTCAAGGTCCTCATGACCAAGCCAAAGCTGAAAATGCCTTTTCTGATACTTTGAAAAGTCTGTTTGCCGTCAGTGAAGCTTACCCAGATCTTAAGGCTAATCAAAACTTTCAGTCTTTGCAAAATGAGTTAGTTGATACAGAAGATAAAATTCAGGCTTCACGTCGTTTTTACAACGGTGCTGCTCGAGATTTGAATATCAAAATCAAGACATTTCCAAACATTTTATTTGCGGGACCATTAGGTTTTAAAGAACGCGAATTCTTCGAAGTTGAAGAAGCTGAGTCAAGTGCTATCAATAAGCCAGTTGACGCCAAATTTGACGAATAAATTATAAATTAATAATAATTAGGTAGGTTGATTTAGTTTATGTATTCCAATATTGCTGCCAATAAACGTAAAACAGTATATATATTTGTTGGGTTTATTGTTTTTGTGGGTTTACTTGGCTATTTAGTGTCAATTTATTTAGGTCGGCCGCTGCTGACACCATTTGTGTTGGTCGCCGCTGCTATTTATGCGATGATTATGTATTTTTCGGGCAGCAAAATGGCTTTGGCGGTTAATGGAGCCAAAGAAGTGTCAAAGAGAGATGAGCCTAGACTGTACCGTACAGTTGAAAATCTGGCCATCACAAACGGCATGCCGATGCCGAAGGTTTATATTATGGATGACCCCGCCCCGAATGCCTTTGCAACTGGTCGCGATCCAAACCACGCGGCAGTCTGTGCCACTACTGGGCTACTCGAAATTATGGACAGTACAGAGTTGCAAGGAGTGATGGCCCACGAATTAGGTCATGTCAAAAATTATGATATTAGAGTAAGTATGTATGCCTTTGCGTTAGTGGCGGTTGTATCGATTATTGCTGATTTTATAATGCAGATTACATGGTTTTCGGACAATGACAACAAAAGTCCGTATGTCATGATTATTGGACTTGCGGCGATAGTTTTGGCACCGATTGTCGCTACAGCAATCCAAGCCTCAATATCTCGCCAACGCGAATATCTGGCAGATGCTACTGGGGCAATGACTACTCGTTACCCTGAAGGTTTAGCATCGGCCCTCGAGAAAATATCAGAGTATGGCAGTAGCTTGCAAAAGCCTAACTCATCAACTGCTCATTTGTTTTTTGCTAACCCACTTAAAGCTGGGGCATTGGCTAATTTATTTAGCACCCATCCTCCAATCGAGAAACGGATTGAGATTTTACGCGACTCAATAGGTAAAGTTTAATGGCTACTCAGTCAAAAAACCTAAAAAAAATAACCCAAAAATTGCCAAAAAAAACTACCAAGAAACACTTTTACAAAAAATCGGATAACACTAGGGTAAGGCAAGTTAGTGAGCATAGGAGTTTTAAGTTAACTAAAGTTAAACTAAAGGCTGCTAAACCTTTGCCGAGACTAAAACAAACAATATTTCAACCACTCAGGCTTATATTTGCTCATAAAAAAGCATATTTATTAATGTGTTTAATTTATGCGGGATTAACTTTTGTACTAGTAAATGGTATTGGGCAAAATTTTAGTTTGGTCGAGACAAAAAATAATCTCACCCAAACACTCAGCACTAATTCACATGACTTTACTAGCTCACTCGCTTTATTCTCTTATTTGGTCGGTAATTTTAGCTCACCTAGTAGTGAGGTAACTGGAGTTTATAAATTATTGATTGGAATAGTTGTATTCCTAGCAACAATTTGGTTAACGCGTCGGTTGATGGCCAATGAGGAAGCTTCGGTCAAAGATTCGTTTTATAAAGGAATGTTTCCTTTAGTTCCGTTCATTTTGTTACTACTAATAATTCTTATTCAGCTAGTGCCATTAGCACTTGGTAATTTTGTTTTATCAACAGTGATTAACAATAGTTTGGCTAGTACCACGCCAGAAGTAATTTTATGGGTTATTTTATTTATTGTTCTGGCTTTAATTTCTCTTTATATGGTGGTGTCATCGGTAGTCGCTCTAAATATCGTGACTTTGCCCGACGTTACACCGTTGCAGGCTCTTCGTTCATCAAAAAAACTAGTTTTGCATAGAAGACTAGGCATCATTGTTCGTTTGTTAATTTTACCAATTATATTGTTATTGCTGTCACTTGTGATTTTTGTGCCTTTAATTGCTTATGTGCCGATACTTGTCGAGCCGCTTTTCTTAATTTTCAGCAGTTTTTGGCTAATTTATTATGTCGTATATCTTTATAATTTTTATCGAGAATTACTATGAGCGAAGAAAAAAGATACAAAAAATTAATCGAATTACTTAATCAATATTCTTATGAGTATTATGTTCAAAATTCGCCTTCGGTCGACGATGCTATTTATGACGGCTTAGTAAATGAAATCAAACAAATCGAAAGTAATAATCCAAAAATAATCTCAGCTTATAGTCCGACTCAAAGAGTTGGTGGTCAAGCTTTGGATAAATTTGTAAAAGTTGCTCACCAGGTGCCAATGATAAGCTTAAACGATGTTTTTAATCGCCAAGAAGTCGAAAAATGGATCGAGCGAATGGAAAAGTTATTACCTGGTAAAACACATGAGTTTTTTTGTGATATTAAAATGGATGGATTGGCGGCGGCACTACACTATGAAAATGGAATTTTGGTCAGAGCTGTAACTCGTGGAGACGGGCAAATAGGCGAGGATGTAACTCAAAATATTCGGACTATCAAAAATATCCCACTTGTGCTTAAAGCTAGCCATAATTTTCCAGATCTTGTAAAAGGAAGCTTAGAAATTCGCGGCGAGATAGTTATTTATAAGGATGATTTTGGACGTCTTAATCAACAGCGAGAAGAAACAGGCCAGAAGCTTTATGCTAATCCTCGTAATTTAGCTGCTGGTACGATAAGGCAACTAGACCCCAAATTAGTTGCCTCACGACCTCTAAATTTTATCGGCTACGATGTTTTACATCCCGATATAATCACTCAATCTGACGCTTACCAAGCTATGACAGACTTGGGAATTCAATGTAATCAAGAGGCCAAGCTTTTTAGTAGCGTTGATCAGATCATGACTTTTGTTGATAATTGGGAGTCGAATCGGCATGAACTACGCTATAACACCGATGGTTTAGTTGTAAAAGTAAATAACAAAAAGATGTTCAATGAGCTAGGAGTGGTCGGCAAAAACCCTCGTGGTGCAGTTGCCTATAAGTATCCAGCCGAACAAGCTACTACTGTGGTCAAAGATATTTTAATTAGTATTGGTCGAACTGGAGCTGCAACACCTGTAGCGGTCTTCGATCCAACTGTTGTCGCTGGCACAACAGTTCAGCATGCTAGCTTACATAATGCTGATGAAATTGCTCGTAAAGATATTCGAATCGGCGATACAGTGGTGATTTATAAAGCTGGTGATATTATCCCTCAAGTCGAATCAGTAATAACTGAACTCAGGCCATCAAATGCCAATAGATTCAACTATGAAGCAGAACTGAAAAAACAGTTCCCTGATATGGAGTTTTATCGCCCCGCGGGTGAAGCAGTTTATCGAGCCAAAGGTCTAACTGGTCCAATTATTTTAAAGAAGGCGATTACCCATTATGCCTCTAAAGGTGCGTTAGATATCGACACGCTAGGTGAAAAAAATGTCGAAGCGTTGGTAGATAGTAAATTGGTTAGTGATATGGCTGATATTTATTTGATCACTAAAGAACAATTATTAGAGCTCGATCGATTTGCCGAAATTTCAGCTCAAAAAATGATCGATGCAATTAATGTCAAGAAAAATCCGAGCTTGGCTAAATTTTTATTTGGGCTTGGTATTAGACATGTCGGTATGCAAACGGCGATTGATTTGGCTAATCGTTTTCGCAGCTTAGACAACATCGGGACCGCCAGCTATGAGCAATTAAAAGAAGTTGATGGAGTCGGCGAAATTGTCGCCGAGAGTGTTTTGCTATGGTTCGACGAAGAATATAACCAAGCATTACTCGCTAAATTTAGAAAAATTGGTGTTTGGCCAGAAACGGTCCAAAAAGTCGGTGGTAAACTAAGCGGTCAAAGCTTCGTAATTACAGGTACGCTGGAGAGCATGGGCCGAGATCTAGTTGCCGAAAAAGTAAGAGAACTTGGCGGTAACTTTCATTCGAGTGTCGGCAAAGACACAACTTATTTAATTGTTGGATCGAAAGTTGGGGCAGCTAAGCTTAAAAAAGCCGAAAGCTATGGCACAAAAATTATTCATGAAGCTGAATTATTAAAAATTATTGATCCAAATAACTAATTTGTGTAAACAATATTTTTTAGTTTGGCATTGTTTGGTATTTCGAAATCTGCCACAAAATGATATCTGTTATTAGCCATAATTGGCCCACCAAGTACTTGATCTTGTGGGCGAAATTTCATAGTTGGTCGGTAAGTATTGCCTTGGTCAGTTGTCAATAATATATTAAGCCCAGGCGAAAATTGAACAGTGGTTAAATGATAATTATATACATCGATATTACCAGGCGAAATCGATATTGTTACAGTTGGTTTTGCGGTAGTGGTTGACCCGCCGCCACCAGTTGATGGACTAGTGCTTGGAGCTGGTGATGAGTTTGTAGAACCACTTGGGCCACTGCTAGAAGTGCTAGAAGATTGTGTAGAGTTCGATGACGAGTTATTAGAAGACGCTGAAGTATTGCTCGCACTGGGATTTGCGACTGGATTAGTCGATGAGCCAGTATTAGTCATTGCTACAATATTGGGATTTTTCGCGGCTTCGGCTTTGCTGATTGTGGTGGTTGAGCCATCGGGATTTACTAACGTAACTTTGTCGTTTTGAGTAAAGCCGACGCCAGCTAACGTGACGCCAAATAAGCTAAAACTAGTTATGATTAATTAGTGTAATTGCGACTAATTTTTTTAACCACATGTTTTAGCTCATTGAAAATTCTTCAGAATGAATGTTTGTTTTGTTAACGCCTTTTTGAATTAGTTGTTTTTTGATTGATTGCACCATCGGTGGGGAACCACTTAGTCCTGTAATACGGCCAATATTTAAAGTATTTTGGCGGACAGATATAGTGAAAATTTGGGTCGAATCTGTACCCATCATCCACAGAATAACCGTAACTAAGCAAAGCAAAGTTAATATTCCCCAGCCCATAAAACTGTGCCTGTCGATAGACCTAAAATTGATTATTTTTGTATTCGGTTGCATCTTATTATTTTAAGTATAAGCATACTCTACTATAACCCAGTTGATTTTACTAAGAAGGTATGTAATCATAAGCAGGTTGAGGGCTGGTGCGTATAGGCTTGAGCTGTTAAAACAAAAACATTAAAACAACCGAGCCTGGTGGGTACGCATCAGCTCTTTTTTATTGTGTTTAAGCCAAAATAAACATATACTTAGTAATTGATTGGAGAAAAAATGGTTAAAAAAATTATTAAAAATATGGAGCATAAAAACCTAGTACTTTTGATCATAGGCTTAGCTCAATTTATGGTTGTGTTGGACACAGCGATTGTTAACGTAGCTTTGCCATCGATTGCTAAAGCTCTTAATTATAATAGTCCAGAGAGTCTACAATGGGTGGTTACAGCTTACACATTAGTGTTTGGAGGGTTTTTATTATTGGGTGGTAGAGCCGCAGACTTGTTTGGCCGCAAAAAAGTTTTTTTGTCTGGCCTAGTGTTATTTACCTTTATTTCGTTTGTTTGTGGAATAGCCAATAATACCGTCACTCTTGACATCGCACGTGCACTGCAAGGCTTTGCCGCAGCTTTTATGTCGCCAGCTGCTTTATCGATTTTGTTAACTACCTTTTCCGAAGGTAAAGAGCGTCACAAAGCTCTCGGCGTATGGGGAGCAATTGCCGCTGGTGGAGCCGCTGCAGGAGTATTAATTGGTGGCGTTTTGACCGAATATTTAGGATGGCGTTGGAACTTTTTTGTAAATGTGCCAGTTGGAATATTGGTTATTGCCATGACAATCAAATACGTCAAAGAAAGTACAGCCGATCTTGATCATAATCATTTAGACATACCAGGGGCGGTGCTAGTTACATCTGGACTAATGATGTTAGTGTATGGTCTAACCGAAGCTCCTAAACATGGCTGGTTGAGTCATCAAGCAATGTGGTATATCCTGCCAAGTATTTTATTGCTGGTTCTGTTTGTGATAAATGAATCTAGGTCGAAGCACCCGCTGATGCCGCTAAGTATATTTAAGATGCGGAATTTGTCGGGAGCTAACTTAACGATGTTGCCGATAACGGCTGGTATGTTTTCGATGTTTTTCTTTTTGACACTTTATATACAAAATATTCTTCATTATTCGCCAATTCGTTCTGGGCTAAGCTTTTTGCCAATCACATTTATTATTGGTTTTGTATCAACTATGATAGCCAGACGACTTGATAAAATTGGTTTTAAAGTACCCCTAATTATCGGGCCAATTTTGATGGCGATTGGGCTGTTCTTGCTTAGTCACGTTAGAGTCAACGGGACCTATCTACATGATGTGTTACCAGGCCTGTCGATATTGGCAGTTGGCATGGGCTTGATATTTGTTTCGACGACCACGGCAGCTACTAACGGTGTTAGCGAGAAAGATTCGGGACTGGCATCTGGTTTACTTAATACTTCTCAGCAAATCGGCGGCTCATTGGGCTTAGCGGTTTTATCGGGGGTTGCGAGTTCGGCGGCGATTCAATATATCCGCGAAAATGGGGCCAACTCAGCCAACTTAGCTCAAGCACAAGTAAAAGGCTTCGAAGAAGCATTTATGGTAGGAGCATTATTGACCTTGATTGGTGTTGTGATTGTATTGGTATTTATCAAAGAAGTTAAAACATCGAAAAAATCATCTAAAAAACCTGCAGCTGTAATTCATTAAATTTCTTGCTTTAGCCAGAACAATATAATTTGTGTTAAAATAAATCTGTAAATTAGAGGAGTAAATATTTTACTTATAAATTTTAGTTCGGGGCTATAGCTCAGTTGATTAGAGTGCATCGCTGGCAGCGATGAGGTCCAGGGTTTGAGTCCCTGTAGCTCCACCAAAATAATCTTTGCTGGTTGTTTTAAACCAATTTGAAAAGTAGGAAAAAGAGGGTAAATGAAAATTTCAAGTAACAAACTAACTAACCGATTCAAAAAAAAGCCAAACTTTAAATCATTCAAACTAATGATAACTTCTATGATAATTATTGGTTTAGGCTTATTTGGATTTTCGAGCTACTATTGGTATCAAAATATTTTTCTCAAACACGATAATATTTTTTGGGGAATGGTCGATAATAGCTTGCAGGCCAAAAGTGTAACTAAAAAAGTTGTCCAAACCGATGGCACAAGCACACAAGATGAGCGAATTTATTTACAATTTTCGCCTACACCGCTTGTGAAAACCTTGACTGTGGTTGAACAAATTGATAAATCTCGCAATAAATCATCTGTAACCAGCGAATCGGTCGGCACTAAAGATGCCGATTACTTACGCTATACAAATATTCAGATTACTAAAACCGAAAGTGATAAAACTGATTACAATAAGTTGCTCGATACGTGGGCAGTCCGCAAAGCCGACTCAGAGAAAGATCAAAAACCCGAAGTATTTAACCAAGCATTATTTACTTTTGTGCCATTTGGTAATTTCTCGAGTGACCGCTCTTTAGAGTTGTCGAACGCACTTAAGTCGAAGAAAGTTTACGATGTTAAAAATTCTAAACTTAGCTATGAAAATATGCGACCAGTTTATACTGTCCAAATGAGCGTTAAACCAAAGAGTTACATCGAAGTTTTGAATACATACGCTAAATATAGCGGCCTTGGCGACAACGAAGCTTTACAAGCCTCAAATTACAGTGATTCGAAACAAATAATCGTTACTTTCAAAATTGATGCTTTGTCGCGTGAGCTAAAGCAAGTTGAGTACGACAATGGTCGAATCGAAGATTATCTCGATTACAACTCTTTCCAAAATGTAGAATTGCCTACCAAAACAATCACTATCGACGAGTTACAATCTCGAATTAGTCCAAAAAGCTAGTAATTATCTCGCTAAAAATTGCTATAATCATAAATATGAATCTAAAAAAGTTTGGCAGAAGTTTACTGTGTAATATTTTGGAAAAACAAGTAATTAAATTACGCAAAAAACACCAATTTATTATCGTTGCGGTGGCTGGTAGTGTCGGCAAAACCTCAACTAAACTGGCAATTGCCAAAACTTTGTCAGCCAGTCGAAAAGTTCGCTGGCAAGAAGGAAATTACAATGATCGATTAACCGTTCCTTTGGTAATTTTTGGCCATGAAAACCCTGGTGTAATGGCGTTAAGCAAATGGTTAAAAATAATTTTTGCCAATAAACGACAAATTAAAAATGGCCTAAATGCTGATATCGTTGTGGTCGAGCTAGGCACAGATGGCCCAGGTCAGTTGCAAGAATTTGCCTATCTAAACCCTGAAATTGGCGTAGTTTGCTCGGTGGCACCTGAGCATATGGAATTTTTTGGAAATTTATACGCAGTTGCCAAAGAAGAATTATCGATAATTAATTTTTGCTCAAAAAATATATTAGGTACAGATGACATTGACCCAAAATTTCTCAAAAATATCAACGGATATTTAAGTTATGGGCTAAACAACCAACCGACATATTCGGCTCAACTTACACCTACCGCCAATGGTCTTAACCAGCGGATCAGTATCTACAAAAATCAAAAAGATTTATTAAATACAGAGATAAATTTAGCTGGTGTTCAAGGTGGTAAAGTAATTTTAGCAGCTGTTGCCGTTGCCGATGTACTGCAAATAAAACTACCAGAAATATCGGCAGCAATCGAGCGAATTACCCCTTATGCGGGGCGAATGAATACCTTGCATGGTCTAAAAAATAGTTTATTAATAGATGACACTTATAACGCTAGTCCGCTTGCTATCAAAGCTGGTCTTGATGTAGTTTATGACATCGATGCTCCTCAACGGATAGCCATTTTGGGTAATATGAATGAACTAGGGCAAACTAGCCAAGCACTCCACGAGCAAGTTGGTGATTATTGTCGAGCCGATAAACTTGATTTGGTAGTCACAATTGGTTCTGATGCCAATAAATATCTCGCTCCTAGAGCCGAAGCTGCTGGCTGTCAGGTAAAAACCTTCGATAGTCCTTATGATGCAGGTAATTATGTATTAACACAGCTAAAAGATGATGCAGTGGTCTTTGCGAAAGGTTCACAAAACCGTGTCTTTGCCGAAGAAGCTCTCAAGCCACTACTTGCCGACCCAGAGGATGAGTCAAAGTTAGTGCGGCAAAGTAATTATTGGATGAAGATCAAGCAAAGTCAGTTTGGCAATTATTCTAGAGGAAACATTGCATGAGAATATTAGTAATTGGTGGTGGTATTTCGCCAGAAAGAGAAGTATCACTCAATTCATCGAAAAATGTCTTTGACGGCATCGATGAATCAAAACATCACAAAGAATTTTATGATTGGGATGGCCACGAAGCTTGGCTAAACCAAAACTTATCAAGATTTGATGTTGTTCTGCCGATTTTACACGGCAAAGGCGGAGAAGATGGCCAAATCCAAGCTATTTTAGATAAAAATGGAGCAAAATATCTTGGTTCGGGAGTATCTGCTAGTGAGTTATGTATGTCCAAGCCCAAAACTCAAAGTTTGCTGGCTCAAAACGGGATTTTAGTGCCAGCTCAGGAAGTAGTGAATTATGAGCAGTATTTTACAAGCGATTTAGCCAATAATAAGCACGTCCTCAAGCCAGCAGACGGCGGTTCAAGTGTTGATACATTCTTACTGCGAGAAGGCAGGTTAGACAACCAGCAAGCACAAGAAGTATTTAAGCGTAATGAGGAGATGATTTTAGAAGAATTGATCGATGGCCAAGAATTGACTGTGCCGATCATAGAGGGTATGCCTAATTTAGCAGTAATTGCCATTATTCCTCCAGAAGGCAAATTTTTTGACTATGAGAACAAATACAATGGTGCGTCGGAGGAAATTTGCGATCCTGATTTTATTACTTCCGACAAAAAAGCTGAAGCTCAGCAAATTGCCGAGCGTGTATTTGAGGTAACTGGTTGCAAGGATATCGCTCGAGTCGACTTTATTTTGAGCAATGAAAATAACCAACTTTATGAAATAGAAATTAATACTATGCCAGGTATGACAAGCGAAAGTTTACTGCCTCGCCCTGTTTTAAATTCTGGCAAAACTTGGCCAGAATTCGTCGACTATCTAATTGAGCTAGCTAGTAAATAAATTAATCTGTTAAAATAATATTATGAAGAGGTACGAACCGACAGTTCTGGAGTCGAAATGGCAAAAATTCTGGGACGAAAATCAAACTTATCGAGCTGATTTAGATAGCAAAAAGCCAAAATATTTTGCCATGAGTATGTTTAATTACCCTAGTGGGGCGGGAATTCATATTGGGCATGCTATGAACTATACGATCTCTGATGTTAAGGCTAGGTACAAACGTCAATCTGGTTACGAAAGCTACCACCCGATTGGTTGGGATGCCTTTGGATTGCCCGCCGAGAATTATGCTATAAAAGCTGGTGTTTCGCCGCAAGTGTCGATGGCCAAAATTATCCCTGATTATCACAAACAGTATAAGGCTATGGGCTGGAGTAATGATTGGACCAAAGAAATCGCTACTCATTTGCCTGAGTACTACAAGTGGACACAATGGATTTTTGGGCAAATGTATAAGCATGGTCTCGCCTATCAAGACTCACGTTTGCAATGGTGGTGTGAAAAGTGTCAGACCGTCTTAGCTAACGAGCAGATTATTGATGGAAAATGTTGGCGACACGATGGTCAAGACGACCCACCTGTAAAGCAAAAGCAAGTTAATCAATGGTTTTTTAAAATTACTGATTACGCCGATGAACTTTTGGATGCGATAGATGATTTGGATTGGACAGAAAGCGTAAAATTAGCCCAAAAAAATTGGATTGGTCGTAGCCAAGGAGCCGAAATTTCATTTTTATCACAATCGAATAGTCAACCGATAAATGTTTTTACAACGAGACCCGATACTATTTTTGGGGCAACATTCTTGGTGTTAGCTCCCGAGCACCCAATAGTTGAGCAAATTACTTCACCCGACGAAAAACAAAAAGTTGAGGACTATATAAACCAATCCAAACTGAGAACGGAACTTGATAGACTTTCTACCAAAGAAAAAACAGGGGTATTCACAGGTTCATTTGCCATAAATCCAGCAAATAATCAACCAATTCCAATCTGGATTGCCGATTATGTACTAATGGGCTATGGTACGGGAGCGATTATGGCAGTCCCAGCTCATGATGAACGTGATTATGAATTTGCCATAAAATATAATCTTAAAATCACAAAAGTAATTGATAATCCTGACTCAAAAGATGAGTTTACTAACGAAGAAGGTAAACTAATAAACTCTGGTCAATACAATGGGCTTGATTCAGCCGATGCCCGCGAAAAAATTGTCGCAGACTTAACACTAAAAAATTTGGCAGTAGCAAAAACTAATTACAAAATGCGTGATTGGAGTGTTAGCCGTCAAAGGTATTGGGGAGCTCCAATCCCGATAATTTATTGTCCGAAAGACGGTGTAGTATTGGATGAAAATTTGCCAGTGGTATTGCCAGAATTAGATGATTTTAAACCATCTGGCGATGGCCGATCAGCTTTAGCAAGAGCTAGTGATTGGTTAAATGTTAATTGCCCGAAGTGTGATGGCCCAGCTCAGCGAGAAACTGATACCCTAGATACATATATATGCTCGAGCTGGTATATGCTTCGTTATACCGACCCTTGTAATGACCAGCAAGCATTTAGTAGTGAGCGAGCAAACCACTGGATGCCAGTCGATTTTTATAACGGTGGCGATCATGCTACGGCACACATGCTATATGCTCGATTTGTAACACGTTTTTTCCACAAAATTGGTTTAGTTAATAATCCTGAGCCATTTAAGCAATTTTTGTTCAATGGTAAAGTCAGGGCTAGTGACGGCTCGGTGTTTTCCAAGAGCAAAGGCAACGGTGTAGACCCACTAGAAATTATTTCGCAAGGCTACGGAGCCGACGCTCTCAGAACTTACTTAATGTTCGCAGCTCCACTAGAATTTAACGTTAATTGGGACCCAACTGGTGTACCTGCAACATACCGATTTTTGAATCGACTTTATACATTAACTCAAGAATATTTAGAGGCTGAAAATGGCCAGTTACCTAGCGAAGTAACTAAAAAATTACAATTTATCACCCACAGTACGATCAAAAAAGTTAGTGAAGATATAGAGGCTAATCATTACAATACGGCGATTTCGACCCTTATGAAATGCATAAATGATCTTTATTTACTCAAAAAAAATAATTTATGTAAATGCGGTGAATGGCAGGCTGCTCTTGAGGCAGTGGTAGCTTGTGTAGGGCCATTTGCACCTCATATCAGCGAAGAATTATGGCACGATTTAGGTCATGAAACATCTGTTCACAAAGATTCTTGGCCAGTTCATAACGACGAGTATTTGAAAACCACTGAAGTTACAGTGGTGATTCAGATCAATGGAAAATTAAAAGGCCAAATCGCTGTACCAATAGACTCTCCTGAAAATGAGGTAGTTGAAAAGGCCAAAAATGACCCAAAAATTGGTCAAGCTTTGCAAACTCAACCAATAAAAAAAGTTATTTATGTAAAAAATCGTCTAATTAACTTTGTTGTTTAATTTTATTTTTGGTCTACAACTCGGCAAACTTTAGGTGTAATCACCACATCACCCGGGTGAAGATCATATCTAAAGCTAGCAGGCGTAACGCCTTCTTGGCCATTTGGCCTAACAACCGAGTTGCCAACCACTGTTCGGTTAGTCACGTTAGGGTCAAAATTTGGGTTACCAACTCTTATTCTTTCGGCAACAGCCGCCATAGTAGTCGATTCGTTGGTGATCGGAGGGTTAGCTTCTTGCCCATAACAAGCTATTCGAGGTTGATTGGTGTTTTGAACGTAATCCCTAATACCTAACAATCCAGCCACGCCTAAACCCAAACAAACAATTGACTTCCAGTGTAGATTTGTTTCTGACATCTGTTGTTGAGCTTCTGGTGATCCATATCGAGAGTTAAAATTATTCATTATTTCTATCCTTTATATCCTATTATTTCTATTCAACTTTAGTTACACATGATGAAACTGGGTAAACAAGATCACCAATTTGTATTTGGCTGATATCACTTACTCGTTGAGCATACTGAGACACATCACTAATTAATGGCAAAGTACTCAAAGCTTTCGCGGACCGATAAACTTGTGAATATTGACTAGCCTCGTGAACGCTAAAGTTAAGTGGAAGTGACGGAAAAGCTTGTGTATTTATTGATTCGACAGTATCGAACCGATCATCTACCACCACAGGTGTCTGCGAGACATCACATTCTACTCCATTAGTAGGATTTGAGTTATTGTGTTGGCCGAAAACAGTATTTACCCCAATAACTATCCCGTACATTGATCCAACTACCGCTAAACCCCCGACTATTTTTCGAAGATTATGATTAGGTTTTTTGAAACTTAACTCGGGATTTTGATAGTCAATTACACTACCGACTAATTTTAAGTGACGTTCTGGTTGCTCGTCATCGTATATTTCTCGAATATCTCCTTTAGAAATAGCTTGTTCACTAGAAATTCGTCGGCCCGTACTAAAATCAAATATGTCACCCATAATATTTATATTATAGCAAAAAGGTAGTGGTTTGTCAATAGAACCAAGGTTGATTTTGGTATTGGTTTTAGGTATAATAGCACTCAAGAATAAAATAAATATTTATTGATTTAAAAGATAAATATCGATTTAAGCAGAAAGGAGCGTTTAGTTATGGGAAAACCCAAAAAACGAACTAGCCATCGTAAGACTGGTCTACGTAGGAGTCATTTAGTAGTCAAACTGGCTCGAGCAGTAAATGCAAAAAGTCCAATTAAAGCCTACACGACTCGTCGTGAATCTGGCAAAAACGCGTAAATTAAATAATTTAACCAAGCGTAATTTAATAATTTTAACAATTTAGGAATCAAAAGTGGCATCAAATAGACACCTCGGTCGAATTATTGTACTCCAGAGCTTATACGAAATAATTTTTCGTCAGGCTTGTAGTGACGTTAGTATCGATCAAGATGAAATAATTGAACGCAATAAATCTCGTTATAAATCTTCTTCTAAAGATGATGATTTTATCGAAGAATTAATTAACGGTGTACTAAAGGAGGCCGATGAGCTTGATAAGCGATTACAGGTTTTGGCACCAGAATGGCCACTCGAACAAATCGCTAGGATTGATCATTTAGTACTTAGAATCGGTGCTTACGAGCTAATTAATCATAAAGATGTACCACCAAAAGTAGTCATCAATGAAGCTGTTGAGCTAGCCAAATCTTATGGGGGCGATAATTCGTCAAAATTTGTAAATGGTGTGCTGGGTAGTTTACTCAAAGACACTCACCCCAGTGAAGTCAAGAAAAAAAACTAACGATTCCGAAAATGAAAAAATTCTAAAAGAAGATAAGGAAAAATAATTTAACCAATGAAAAAACCAAGACGAATACCGGATATAAAGAAGTTTATTCCTCGTCGTAAACCGTCAATTAATGAAGTTGTCAGAGAGCCAACTAGTGGTGGAATGGTTTTTAGACGTAACAAAAAAACTGGCGAAATTGAAATTTTGTTGATTCAAGATGCCAAAAATCGTTGGACAATTCCCAAGGGCCATATCGAAGAAGGCGAAGCACCAAAAGAAACAGCCGAACGAGAGATCCGCGAAGAAACTGGTCTAAAGGAAATGCAAGTTCTTAATTGGTTAGGAAAAATCAATTTTCGATACCGTAGATTATCAAGTTTAGTCCTGATGACGACCGAAATTTTTTTGGTAAAAGCCATCGGCGACACCGACGACCTCAAGCCAGAAGAGTGGATGAACGGCATTAAGTGGTTCAGAGCAGCCGATGCTCTTGATAAAATTGAATACGAAGATATTAGTAAAATATTCCTACTTGGACTTAAAAAGATAAGGCAGTCGAATCTATAAATATGGATACATCTAAGTATAAAGATTTTGCAAAACAAGTTTTGGGCGTTGAATTTAATGATTTAGAACTGTTAATCACAGCCTTTACCCATCGCTCATACGTAAATGAGCATAAAAAATCAGCAAAAATTCATAACGAACGACTAGAATTTTTAGGCGATGCTGTGCTAGAGCTAGTTGTAACTGAACATCTATACCTCAATTATGAAGAACCTGAAGGCATTTTAACTAACTGGCGAAGTGCCTTAGTACGTACTGAAAGTATTGGAGCTGCGGCTAGCGAGGCAGGATTTGAGGAGTTATTACGTCTTAGCCGAGGTGAAAAACGCGGTACAGAGAGAGCCCGACTACAAATTTTGGCAAATAGCTACGAAGCAGTAATTGGTGCCGTATACCTAGATTTAGGTTATCAAGAAGCTAAAGTAATTATCGAGAAAACTTTGTTGGTTACTCTAGTCGATATCCTCAAGACTGGTTCTTGGATGGACCCAAAAAGCCGTTTACAAGAAATCTCACAAAGTGCTGAAGGCCACACGCCTGTCTATAAAGTTATGGACGAAGATGGACCAGATCACGACAAAATTTTTACAGTAGGCGTATATGTAAATAATGTTCTTCGTGGGCAAGGGCAAGGCCCAAGTAAGCAAACAGCTCAGCAACAAGCTGCTTCAGAAGCATTAATTTACTACAAATCTTTGCAAACAGATTGACAACTCGAGATAATATCTGTAAAATAGTATTTAAACTTTATATATTAATGCCAACTAAACATGGCAACTAATTTTAAGATGAAAGTGAGTATAAGAAGTTAAATGTTAGCAATTCGCATGCAAAGACTAGGTAGAAAAGGCCGTCCAACTTACCGAATGGTTGTTCAAGATTCCAGGCAAACCCCCAAAAGCGGTAAATATGTTGCTTTGTTAGGAAGTTATGACCCTCACTCCAAATCAGTAACTCTCAACAAAGAAAAAGCCGAATTTTATCTTGAACATGGCGCAAGACCTTCAGATCGAGTTGTAAAAATATTATCTAGCGAATCAGTCAAATTACCGAAATGGGTAAAGACTGACAGTTCAAAACAACAACGTTCAGTACGTAACCCCGAAAAACTTCGCAAAAATCAACCAAAAGAAGAAGTAGTTGCCGAGCCTAAGCTAGAAGCTGAACCACCAGAAGAACCTACAGCCGAAGAAGTCAAGTCCGATGATTCCGCTAGCGAAACTAGCGAAGATACTGCCAAAAACTAACGATTTAAAAACAGTAATCTATAAAAACTTTAGTTAATCGCTAAAGTTTTTTGGTATAATAAACATACAAAACATTAACTTTTTCTGTTCATAAAGGAGATAATCATGAGTAACAGTATAGACGAGCAATTTGTAGAATATGTAGTAAAGTCATTAGTAACTAAACCAGACGAAGTAAAAGTTGATCGACGGATCGACGAAAAGGGTGTCTTGATCGAATTAACAGTCGACCCAGAAGATTTAGGTCGCGTAATTGGTAAGCGAGGAGCTACTGCTCAGAGTATTCGTACTCTATTAAGAGCATTAGGTACCAAAAATGACGCCCGTTATAACCTGAAAATTGTCGATAACGGTGTAGGTGGCGGAAATTCTGGTGGCCGTGACAATCGTAGTTCTAGGGACGAAGGTGCTTGGGGTTCTGACTCTGATTCTGACTCAGCTTCAAGCTCAGACAGACAAGCTAGCGACGAAGATAAAGCAAGTGAAGACACCGATAATTCGAACGATGCCGTAGCTCGTACTCGCCGTGAACTGGCCGACCTCGACGACCTCGACGTATAAATCGCAAAAAGTGTTGCTAAAAAAACAAGATTTTGTTATTATTATGTCTAGTCTGTAAAACAGAACTAAAAACAAAAAACTATTCAAGCTCACTGCGAGTCAAACAAAAATTGTTTGAGAGCTTTATGTGTTAAATAAACCCCTATTTTTTACAGGGGTTTATTTATTTGTGCGATAATATAGATATGAAAATTCAGATAATTACTATTTTCCCAGATATGTTTGAGCCTATTTTTGGGACAAGTATGTTATGGAAAGCCAAAGAAATTGGAGTGGTTGACTATAGTTACATAAATCTAAGAGATTACGGCATAGGTCCTCGTAAGCAGGTCGATGATGTGCCATACGGAGGCGGTGACGGTATGCTGCTTAAACCTGAGCCGTTATATGAAGCTATCGAGTTTGCCAAGCAAAATGACCCCGACGCACTAGTTTACTTCATGGGGCCGAAAGGAGAGACCTTAAAACAAACTATTTCTAGGGAAATTGCTCAAGATAATAAAGGGATGATTATTATCTGTGGCCGATATGAAGGAATTGACGAAAGAGTGATGCAGCTCACAGACAGAGTAATTTCAATAGGTGATTATGTACTTACGGGGGGCGAACTGGCGGCTATGGTCCTTGTAGATAGCGTCGTTCGCTTGATCCCCGGTGTATTGGGCGGTGAGACTAGTGCCGAGAAAGAGAGTTTTGCCGAACCTGATTATTTAGAGCATCCACATTATACCCGCCCAGAGAATTTCAGAGGTATGCAAGTTCCAGAAGTGCTGTTAAGTGGTAACCATGCAGAAATCGAAAAATGGCGAACATCCAATTCTAAAGTAAAGGAGCAATAATAATGTTTACACTACCAAAATTAAACTACAACTATGATGGTCTCGAGCCGTATATTGATGCTCAAACAATGGAGTTGCATCACTCTAAGCACCATCAAACTTATATCGATAAACTAAATGATGCACTTGAAGGCAGTAAACTGGCCGACAAAGATATATTCGAAGTCATAACAAATTTAGATAAAATTGATGAATCGAAAAGAACAATTATTCGAAATAACGGAGGCGGTCATTACAATCATAGCTTTTTTTGGAAGTGCATGAAACCTGGCGGTAGTAATCTAACAGGAAACTTGCTTGAGAAAATAAACAACCAATTTGGCAATTTTGATAAATTCAAACAAGAATTTAGTAATGCAGCTGTTGGTAGATTTGGTAGCGGTTGGGTGTGGTTAGTCCAAGACGGCGATGATTTAAAAATAACCAGCACTCTAAACCAAAACAATCCATTAATGCGAGACAAAAAGCTTAATCTAATCCTAGCTTTAGATGTATGGGAACACGCTTATTACCTAAAATACCAAAACAAGCGTCCAGACTACATCGAAAATTGGTGGAATGTCGTTGATTGGCAATTTGCTAGCGACAATTTAAAGTAATATCTATCGACTACTTTTGTCGTGTTCATCGGTAATTTCGTGGCCGATTATTTCTTCTACCAAATCTTCGATGGTGACAATACCGATAATTTTATTTTTGGAGACAACTGGCATGAGATGAGTTCGAGCCGAAATAAAATGTCGGAACATGGTATCAAGAGCAGTTTTGCTGCCAATCATAATTGTGCCGTGCAGTTTAAGGTCATCGATATTTAGTGTTTGATCATCAAAATCAATATCGACTAGATCTTTCACCAGTAGAACGCCGAAACATTTATTACGTGCTTTGTTAAAAATCGGTATTCGACTAAAACCTGCATTTTTTATATCGTTGATTGATTTTGAATCGATATAATCGGTTTGTTTGAGCCAAAAAACACTGTCGATCGGTGTCATAATATCAATCACTTGTTTTTCGCTAAGCTGCAAAGCACCGCGAATAATCTCAACTTCGTCTTCATCTAATTCACTACCACTACCTAAAGAGTGATCATTAATTATCATGCCAAGTTCGTCGCGGGAGTGGAGTTTTTTGCTCTCTGGACCAAACCATTTGTCAAGCAACAGTTGTAATGGCTTAGAAATCGGGTAGGTAACGATTATTAAGAACTTCAAAAACCCTGCGAATAAATACATAAAATGTAGTGAATTTCTGGTAAAAATAGCTTGAGGCAAAAGTTCGCTAAAAATCACCAATAATAAGGTGATACTTACTGCGGCAACCAAACCATTAAAATGATCGCCCATAACTACGGCGGCTCCTGCACTAAACCCGACGTTGCCTAACAGCACGCTGGCTAGGGTTAAATGTGCTTTCTTGCGAAGTGGATAGATTGTTTTGGCTTTTTTGTCGCCTAATTTTCGTTTACGATTGAGATCTTGAAGGTCTAGTGACATCAAGGCGATATTTAGCCCTGAGCAGATTGCTGATAAAACTATAAATAACGGGATTATCAAAAGGAGTATTTGGTCTGACATGTATATTTACATTATAACAAATTGCTATAATATTTAACTATGTTAGATACCGCGAAAAAATTAATCACCATTTCGGCCAAAAATATTGGCTTAAATCCACAACAAATCGAAAGTTTGTTGTCTCATGACCAAGTACATGAATCTCAGATAAATATCGATGGTAAAAAACACTTAGCGTACCGAGTTCAGCACAAAAATAAACTTGGCCCATATAAAGGCGGGATTCGTTTTCATCCAAATGTCGATTTTGATGAAGTTATGGCTCTCGCTACGCTGATGACTTTTAAAACTGCGGTGGTTAATATCCCAATGGGTGGTGGCAAGGGTGGTGTAGTAATCGATCCAAAAAAACACGACAATCAGTATCTCGAAAAAGTCGCTAGAGGTTATGTAAAATCAATGCATCAAAATATTGGACCCAAAATTGACATACCTGCTCCAGATGTAAATACTGATTCTAAAATTATCGACTGGATGGTAGACGAGTATTCTAAGCAAACAGGTGATAAAACTCGGGCTAGCTTCACTGGAAAGTCACTTGATAAAGGTGGTAGTGCAGGCCGCGAAGAAGCTACCGGCCGCGGTGGAGTGATAGTTCTCGGGGAAATTCTAAAACAATTCAAAGAAACGCCTAGTCAAACTGCAGTGGCGGTTCAAGGTATGGGTAACGTGGGATTTTATTTTGCTAAAATTGCCAGTGAAGAACTTGGGGTTAACATCGTAGCTGTATCTAATTCTAAAAAGACGCTTTATTCATTAGAAGGATTTGATTTTAGTAAAATAGAGTTTTCGCGAAATGTGATAGACGAACTCGAAAATCAATCTGACTCGTCTGGTAATCCTACTGATATTATAAGTGAAGAAGTCGACGTTTTGGTCTGTGCAGCATTAGAAAATGCAATTGATGACGACAATTCTCGGGATGTTAATGCTCGCTATATTTTAGAGTTGGCCAATGGGCCAATTAGTTTTGGTGCATATAATTATCTCGAAAAAAACAACACTGTAATAATTCCTGATATCGTTGCCAATGCAGGCGGCGTAATAGTTAGCTATTATGAGTGGCTTCAAAATATTGAGGGCCAAAATTGGTCGCTTGAAAAAGTAAAAAACGAGCTAGAAAAAACATTGACCGAGGCAACTAAGAATATGATTGAATATTCACTTAAAAATAAGCTATCGCTTAAGCAAGCAGCATTTGAGTTAGCGATTCGCAGATTGGTTGACTAATGTCTTTGCCTTTAGCCGAACAAATGCGGCCAAAAAATTTGAGCGAAGTTGTAGGCCAAGAGCATTTGATTGGTAATGGCAAAATATTAAGCGAAATTGTCGCAAAAAAGTTGCCGATAAATCTAATTTTTTGGGGGCCAGCAGGTTCTGGCAAAACTAGTTTAGCGAGAATAATTGCCAATGAAACAGAGCAGCAATTCAAAGAGTTATCGGCAGTCTCAGCTGGAAAAGCCGATATAACTAGAATTATTCAAGATGCCCAAATTAACGCTCGTTTAGGACAGCTAACTATATTGTTTGTCGATGAAATCCATCGATTTTCAAAATCTCAGCAAGATGCCTTTTTGCCTTATGTCGAAGATGGGACAATAAATTTAATCGGTGCCACAACCGAAAATCCTAGTTTTGAAGTAATTGGCCCACTAATCTCACGTTCGCGAGTTGTAGTCCTTGAACCGCTTAAAGATGAAGATATTTTGAAAATCATCAAAAGATCGATAAAATTCCTGAAACTCAAATCAGATCGTTTGCCGCTCAAAAGCCAACAATTTTTAGCAAAATTAGCTAATGGTGACGCTCGAGTTGCTTTAGGCAACTTAGAGCTAGCATTACAAATCGAAAGTGGCAAAATTACTGAGCAAACGATAATCACTGCTACTCAATCTACCTCACCCCATTATGATAAAAACAGTGAGCAACATTACAACGTAATTAGTGCATTTATCAAGTCAATGCGTGGCTCGGATGCTAATGCCGCCGTATATTATTTAGCAAGAATGTTGCAGTCTGGTGAAGATCCGAAGTTTATTGCTAGGCGAATGATTGTCTTTGCTAGCGAAGACATTGGTTTAGCTGCCTCAGCGGCCTTGAATCTAGCAGTAAGTACCTTTATGGCGGTAGAACGAGTCGGTATGCCAGAATGTGAATATAATTTGTATCACTGTGCGATTGTACTATCAAAAGCTGATAAATCACGTCTAGTTACCCAAGTTATGACGGAAGCCAAAATAATTGCTAAACAACATCCAAATTTGGCGGTGCCGTTTCATTTGCGTAGCAAAGCCACTCGTAATCAGTTGAAAAAATCGGACTATGACAAAACAAAAAAAGCTAACACTACTAACTATAGTGATAGCTTTTTGCCAGATGAACTCCAAGATTTACGACTGCTCTAATTTGTGGATTTGGTCATGATCGAGGCCATAATAATGAGCAATTTCATGCCATAGAGTGTGTTTGATTTGCCATTTAAGATCTTCTAAATCTTTGGAATTGTTAATCAAGGGATTTTTGAATAAAGTTATTTTATTGGGCATTGCTCCGATTGCCCCACCGAAAATACTATCGGCAGCGGGCCGTTTGGTTAGCGGCAAACCTTCAAATAAGCCTAGTAAAGTTTGGTTACATCTCAGATCTAGCTTTTGTATTTGTTCGCTAGTTGGTTCGTCGGCATAAACAATCGCCACATTCTTAAGTCCCTTAATTTGGGCTTTGGGTAGTTCATCAAGACTTCTCGAAATCATTTCGTCGAATTGCTCGTCAGTTATATCCATAAAAGTTATAATACCATTTATGGCAAATTATAAAGGACACGTTGTTGGTGCAATTTCGTTATGTACAGTTTATGCACTGGGTGCTACTTTGTTGCCAGTCGAGTGGGCCACTAAAACTGGCTATGTACTCAGTAATTGGCAAATGGTGATCGGGCTATTTGTTGTTTCAATACTTTTCGGCCTGTGGCCAGATATCGATACAAATTCCAAAGGTCAAGATATATTTTTTGGGTTGGCGTTTATATTTGATTTAATGTTGATTTTGGTAGGTCGGATTGAAGCGGCTGCATATTTAGGCTTGATGGCTATGACACCGATTGTCGGCAAACACCGAGGTTGGACGCACCGCAAACTTGCCATGATAGTTATACCGCTGCCAATCTTGATTATTCCGTACATTTATAATCAAAATCATTTAGTGCCAGCTCTGCTATTTTACGGAGCTGCTCTAACGGGCTACTTTAGCCATCTATTACTAGATGGCTTGATCTGGAGAAGATTTAGGATAAAATTCTAAGCAAGCTATCGAGGGCTTGAATCTTTTGGTTTATTATTGTATAAGTCTTCGTCGGCATCTTTGATTATATTATCAAGCATTTCCTCAGTTATTTTAGTTTGTTTGTCACCAAAATTTACTGCAACTGCACCGAGAGTCATCCCACTAACAACAGTTTGACCTTCGTATTCAATTGTAACTTTCTTTAGGATTCTCCGTATTCGGTTAGCTACATTTTTAGCTGCTTTTTCTGGCAAAGTCATCACAACTGCAAATTCATCTCCGTGCAAACGAGCGATTTCGTCGGCGATTCCACCTCGTCTGCTATTTGGTCTTTGACCACTATCATCTATCGAGTGAGTTCGAGCCGCTTCTTCTATAGCATGCATACCAACTTCAGCAAATTGCTCTAGCATTTTATCGCCAGCGGCATGTCCGTAAGTGTCATTTAGTCCTTTGAATTTATTGCCATCACCAACCATTACCAACACTGTTTGACCGATCCTTTGGGCCGATTCTAAATGTTCAAAAAGCGATTTTTTAAAACCAATTTCATTTAAAGCACCAGTTTTTTCATCGTGATTTGCCAAGTATTCTAACTTTTTTATCTTTATATCATCAACTTCACTTTTGGCTTCATAAAAGTCAGATTTAGCTCTGAAGTATCCTTCGGCAGTTTCGGGGTATTGATCCATATAATCCACAATCTTTCGGTAGATTATCGAAGCTTCCTCTATTTGTTCATCGAAATTATTAATGTGGTTTTTATAACGTTCTAAGATGTTATGAGGTGAATGTAAATCAGGTAAAAGCTGATTATCTTCAGGGTTATTTTCTGGATTGAAATAAGAGATTGGCCTGGTTTCCATTGTTTACTCCTTTTAGTATTATATTATGTTTAAATCGTGGGTTCGCTATTAGTTCAACTTGCCTTAAGCGACCAAATTACGGGGCAAATATCATCACTGACTTAAATCACTTTAAGCTTGTTTGTATTATACACTAAACTATCAAAAAGTCAATATTGAAACCATAAACATTTAGATTTAGCAAAAATAATGAATTAATTTACGCTTACGTTAAAAACAATTATAATAATAATTATGAACCAAGACCCTGACATCAAAGGTGTAGCGCATAATCTGCCTGTAGCACCTATGCCACAAAGCCCTATTCCTCCAGCAGAAGTGCTACCTCCTCCAGAAACAATTATTCATCCGTCGCTATCATCGGTGCCAACTGCTTCTTTTCCGCCTTCGAACGCACCTGTTCAGTCGCCAAGCACGACAATGTATCCCACGCAGGAGCCTAATGTTGTTGTACCTCAAGTAACTACAAGTATGCCCAGCTATATGCAGACCGAACCAAGTGCGTTTAATCCATCGCGTAGCCTTTTTGTTTCACCTAGAGTCTCTGGCCAAAACATTTCAGTCGTTATCACCTCGGTGGTTATTGGATTGAATTTGATTTTTCTACTTCTTGCATTCTTCTATGAGGTTGGGAAGTTTTTGTCAGAAAATCCGCGTAACGATGGAGTGTCATTTAAGGGTTTGATTATTCTTAGTATTATATCTTTCGTTATAGTTGCTTTTGCGAGCTATAAAGGCATGATTTACAGTAATATTAGTTCATCCAAACGGTGGGATTTAGCGTTCAAAATTATGGCTGGAGTTGGTCTGGTTTTATTTATTGCAGTACTGATTACTCCTATTTTAAATAAGTAATTTCGCTCCTACATTTAAACACCGATAAATTCAAAAATTCTTTGCTTGGTTGTTTTATAAAAAATAGGTAAAAAAATCGCTAAAATAATTATGTGTCCAGTGCGGGCTAAGCCAATATATTGAGATTTATTAGCTAATAATTTACTAAATTTCTGTGAATATATAGGCAAGGTGATTTTGTCACTCAATCCGTGAGTAATCAAGAATTTGGTATCTTTGGGAGTTTTAGCGATGTAGGTGAAAGTTTCTTGGAGTTTACTCTGATAAGTATTGTCAAAAATCTTTTTCCACAAAGGCCATGATTTTTTGTAAAAACAATGAGGTGAAGATAGGGCAATTACACCATCAACAGGCGTATTATTCGAAGTCATGGCAGTAATTAATGCTGTGTGGGCTCCAGACGAATGTCCTACTAAGAATATTTTATTGTTAGGGTAGCTTTGATTGATTTTACTTATCAAGAGTTTGGCATCGTCTATAAACCCTGGGAAAGTTTGGTTAGGATATTTGGGATAGTCAGCGACTATAACGTTTAATCCCTTTTTTTGGAAAAATTTTCCGACAAATTTGTAATTGTCTTTACTGCCTGTTTGCCATGAGCCACCATACCAAAAAATTATTACTGGCTTATTTTTTACACCTTTGTATTCATCGTAGACCATATCGTCTTGAGGTCCGTATGAAAGATTGCGAATAGCGTTGTTTGTCCCAAAAATAAAAGAAATCAGTTTTAAAAACCACATATATTAAGTTGAAATCATAGGATTATTAAGTGGTAATTTTTTTTAATTTTCTGTCTCGTTATCAGATTAATTGGCTGGGGATGAGGGATTCGAACCCCCGAATGCATGGACCAAAACCATGTGCCT